>DMEZ01000018.1:14453-34453 GCA_003450735.1 Elusimicrobiota bacterium
GCACGCATCGACGGATTGTTCAGATAGACCTTGAAGTTGCGCTCCCTCTTCATCGTCTTGCAATGGTCATCGACCGTGCTCAGCTTGATGATCAAGAAAGCGCTCTCCAGATACTCGATGTACTTCTTGATCGTCTGCTTCGCCAATCCGGATTCCTGGGAGATATTCTCGAGACTCGCCTCTTTGCCGGCGTTGTAGGCGAGGAAAGAAAAGAGCTTGTTCAACTCTTGAATCTCGGTAATCCCATACAGACTGGGGAGATCCTTCAGCAGCACCTTGTCGATGATGTCGTTCTTGATGAACTGATCGGCATTTGCGCGCACCTGCGCATTGAGTACAGCCTCCGGATAACCGCCGAAGTTCAGGTAATCGACGAAGCGCTCATTGAGCTTATCGAGGTCGCGAGCAGCATAGGTATTCGGGGCTGCTACTGAAATCAGCCGCTCGTCTTCGCCGAGAAACGACAGAAACTCATAGAAGGTGAGCGGTGGCAGCATGAAATCAGAAAAGCGGCCAGCCCCGGATTCCTTGCTCTTTAGGCGCAGGGCCGCCGCAGCGGATCCACTGGCGATGAATTTTGTCTCAGGGAAGTTATCGACCAAGTCCTTCAGATGAATCTCCCAATCCCTCAAGTACTGGATTTCATCAAAGATAACGACACGACGAGGTCCAATGCCCTCCGGGAAAAAATCGAGGAACTTCTCTAGAGAAATCCGCGAATAGACCGGAGCATCGATGCTCGCATAGAGAATAGCCCTCGGGTCGATCCCGCCTTCTATGGCCTCATGAATCAACTGCTTGATCATGTAGGTCTTGCCAACGCGCCGTGGCCCCAAGAGAATGGTCGCACGGCGAATCTCGAAATTCAGGGCAAGCGATTTGAAAGGATTGAAATAGACTCTCCTCGGATGGTCAGCCTCAGGAATCTTTGGCGCCTTGGGTGCCCATCACGGATTGTCTCTTTCGATTCGTCGCCGGATTTCAGCCTCAGATATAGGTTCCATTGGTTGTCCGTTAGTGAAACAGGAGTTTCTCTAAATGAATTATAACTAAAAACCAACGCTTTTATTTGATGATTTTACATGCAAATAGGCAATTTCTTTGAGGCGTCGATGCCCCGGTACCGCTATGGGACTAACCGACCAGCCAGATTTGACTCGAACCTGACCTTACAGGTCCAGCCCGGGATGCTCCCCCAGCGCCGTGATATCCGCGACATCCTTCGGCCGCCCCGTCGCCCGCTTGTTCTTGATAAAAACATCCTTGCCGATATAGAAGACCTTCTGCTCCCCGAACAGCCCCTCCTTACGACCGGCCCATATCTCATCCGCCGTGACGCCGTCCAGAATAGTGATCAGGTCGATGCGCATGGGCGGGTAACCCATCTGGATGATGTTCCCAGAAAGGATATCCTCCTCGGTCAGCGACAGCGACTTAAACCCGAACTCCGAGACCGCGCGCAGCAGCGCCCTGACGTTGGCATGCGTCGGCCTGATCCAGATATCCACATCGCCGGTAAACCTCGGGGCCCCGAAGAAGGCCAGCGCATACGCTCCCACGATCACGTACTCGATCTGGTTCCGGTTGAGCGCCGCGATGAAGTCCGCGAAGTCCGGGTGGATCCTCACGCTCGCCTCCTTATCTGGATGTCATGTGCCAGCCGGGGAAGGCTCTTATATCCCATCATCGCGTAATACTGCTCCCTCAAGAACTCCACCGCGGACACGCGCTCCTCCGGAGATCTCCCCAGCCAGTATCTCAGGTCAGCGGTCTCGTCCCCCCTCGGGACAATGCGCACCGGCATGGCGTCGCGCACGACGGACGCCCCGCCAAGCGCCGGACGTTCCTGCGGGAGCTTCAGGTGATGCTTTATCACCTTCTCCACCCGGCACAGCCTGGCGTACTTGAGCAGGGCCGCCGGATTGCGCTTATTCTCCCGCCAAAGCCTGAGCGCCTCCAAGGCCGCATCCAGCCCGATGCGGTTGCGGAACTTAAAGCAGTCGGCCACGGTCTTCTCCGGACAGTAGACCCGGACCTTCGTCCCGTCCGCGTCGTGAACCCCTATGCCGGCCTCGAAATCCGCCTCCGAAAGCCAGAAGAACCGGACAGGCGGATAGGACAGCCGGGGCTTTCTGGACCCCTTGCGAAGAGCCACATAGACTTCGCGGGGAATCTGCGTCGTAAGCCCATGGAAGGCTAGGGCCGAGATAAGGCAGACCACCCCATGGGGGACTTTCAGCGCCACCGTGGCCAAGTCCGGCATGGGGAGCGGCGGCAGGCCGGCCAAGCGATAGAGACCGCGACCAAGCGGCTCGATGAGCTTCGCTTCGCGCATGCCGTAAAGGTCGCGGGGATGGATACCCAGCTTTATGGCCTGGGAAGTCCTCAGCAGGCCCCTGTGAGCCCGGAAGATCGCTTCTTCGTGTTTGAAAGCCGATGAATCAGACATGGATAATATCGCCTATATGCCCATCTCTATATACCATTCTATCCCGCATCCCGACTTTTGTCAAGGCCAATGCGGAGAAATACGACACGGTCGCCCAGGCCGAGCAGTTACGCGCCGGCCGAACAGAGCCCTCCTCGCGGAGGGCTTTTCCGTTCCGGGTCTCCCGGGATATCCGCTTCAGACAAGGCCGGCGGCGAGAGAAAGGGCGAACAGGACCAACAGGCAAGCGATGAGCCGCTGTATCGTGAGGATCGTCACTTTCTTGATCAGCCGGGCTCCAAGCCACGCGCCGAGGAAGGCGGACGCCATCGCGGCGGCAAGCAGGGGGAGGTTCCCCGCGACCGCCGCGGACGAGGCCCGGGACGCATAGACCGTCAGTCGGGTCGCATCGACCAGACAGGCCACGACGATGCCCGTGGCGATGAAAGCCTGCTGGTCGAGCCCGCAGCGCACGAGGAAAGCGCTGCGGAACGCTCCCTGGTGCCCCGAGAGCCCTCCGAAAAATCCGCTCAGCGCGCCGCCGAGCGGCAGGTACTTCGGGTCGAAGGACTTCCCGGCCGCCGATGGGAACGCCTCCAGCGCGGCGAAAGCCAGCATCAGCATCGCGATGACCAGGTTGATCCATGTGACATGGAAGGTCCGGCCCCAGGCCTCGTAGCTGGACAACACGGGAAGGGCCGTGAGCGACAACAGGACCTTGGCCCCGATGAACGAGGCGGCTATCGCAGGCAGGCCGAAGCGCGCGACCACCTTCACATCGGCCCTGCGGCCCACCAGGGCCAGCTTGAACACGTTGTTGGCGAAATGCACCACCGCCGTCATGGCGACGGCGGCGTCGACCGGGAAGAAGGCCGCGAACGCCGGGAGGAGCAGGGTCCCGAGGCCGAAGCCGGAGAAGAAGGTCAAAAGCGAGGCCCCGAGGGCTACGGCACAGATGATCGTGACCATGCGGACTTAGTGTAGCAAACGTCCCTACGGCAATCCTCGCCGACCCTGACCCGCAAGGCGGGCGAGCCTACCTGAGAGCGGCCCGCTCGCGGCGCCAGCGGGCGAAGAGCAGGACGAGGGCGAAGGCGATCACCGCGCAGCCGAACACCTGCGTGCCCCGGCCGATGCCCACGTCGTGGACCAGCAGGCCCCACCTTTCGAAGAGCAGCGTCCAGTCGTGCCCGCCGCCCCCGACCAGGGGAAGCTCCTGCGCGCGGGCGTCCGCCATGTAGCGGCCGATGCCGAAGAAGTTCTGCCCCACCCAGGCCAGGGTGAGATCGGCGGACTTCAGGTCCCCACGCCTGCGGAAGTAGAAGACCGCGGCCAGGGGCATAGCCAACTGCATCAGCGTCCCTCCAAGGATCATGAGGGTCTCGATGCGCGGGAGCCCGAAGAAGAGGTGCCCCGCCTCGTGGAAGGCCAGATCGACCATGTCGAGCAGCCACAGGGCCCGCGCAACCGGCTCCCGGAACCAGGCCAGGACGAGGAAGAGGGCCGCCGCGGCCGCGATGTGGACCGGGGTCCACAGCGGGGTCTCGGCAGGTGGAGGCTCGGCCCTCGCGGCCGCGGGGGCGGCCTTGCGGAAGGGCTCGTAGCACACGCCGCAGAAGAGCGAGCCCTCCGGGTTCTCGTTGCCGCACTTGGGACAGCGGGTCATCTTTCGACGGCTAAGCCGCGAACAGGCACTTGCTCGAGAAGTCCGGGTCGAAGCCGGGCTTGCTCGGCATAGGAGCGAATCTAACATATTTCACATCCCCGGGATCCTTCGGAGGCGGGTTGAAATAGGTAGAATCTCTCCATGAGGTTTCTCGATGATAAATGGGCCCGCCCAGGGGAAGCCGGCTCCCCCCGCCCCGACCGGAGCGCCCTGGGGCGCCCGGCTCGGCCGCTTCGCCCTTTCCGGTGGGCGCGGCCCGAACGCCGGGGACGCGCCCCTCACGCCGCAGGAAGAAGAGCGTCTGAGAGCGCTCTACGCGGAGGCTTTCGGAACGGAAGCGCCGCCCGCCGGGAAGGTCCTAATGGATATAGGACCTTTGGCCCTCGCTCCAGGCCGAAAGTCCCGCTATCCTTAAGTGATGCATGTCCGGTTTTTCAGGACATGGGGAGAGGGTATGTCCAGATTCCACGCGCTTTGGGTCGCAGCCGCCTTAGGACTCGCCTCATCGCTCTTCGCCGGGGCCGAGCAGCAGGACGGGATCGGAGCCAAACCCAAGTTCAACAGCGCCGCCCCCGCCAACTCGGCCAATACCTATTCCGGCTCCAGCGCCAAGACCGGCTCGGCCGCCAGCGATTCCAGCTCGAAGACGAGCTCCAGCGCCAAGAGCGGCGCGGCCTCCGCGTCCTCTCAGAAGGGGAGCGCCCTGTTCCCGGCCCAGGATGGCGCCCGCTCCGCGAAAGACTGCTTCTGCAACATGCCGACGGGCAATGCCTACCAGCCCTTCCAGGTCTGGAGGGTCGAGCTCGAGCCGGCCTGCAAGAGCATGGAGTTCAAGCCGCTGGACCAGAACGCCCTGGGACTCGGCTTCCTCAGCTGTCCGGACCTCTACGCCCAGCACCAGCGTCCGGTGAAGCCCAACCGCTGCTACTGCCTCAAGCCGACCAGCAACAAGAATCAGCCCTATATCATCGACCACTTCAAGGACAACCCCTATCCCCAGTGCAAAGCCTTGACCTACAAGGCGACGCAGGACCCGTTCAAGGACTACCTCAACTGCGACGACCTCCGCGACTGCATCAAGCTCCAGGTCCAGTGCAAGCAGAAGCTGAGAAAGCAGGCCGCCGAGGTCAACGACCTCCAGGGGCAGATGATGGTCGCCTGCAACCGAACGCCGAAGGCCCCCGAGTGCAAGAGCGCCGCCTCCAAGGTCAAGTCGAAGATGAAGGAGTTCGACGCCCTCTATGCCAAGTGCGGGAAGATCGAGAAGACCTGCTTCAAGTAGGGACTAGGCTGCCGCGGCCAAAGAGCCGCGCCTGATGGGAAAAGGCAGGCTCGTCGAGACGGGCTCGTTCCGGATCGACCGGGAGGCGGCGCTCCGAAAGCCGAGGGAGCGCCGGCTCGCGGAGCCGTGGGACTGCCTGCTGGACTTCATCCGCTGCGCCGTCTTGAGCGGCGCCAAGCGCGTCGAATTCCGCTCCGACGAGACCGCTGGGAAGACGACCGTGCGCTTCGGCGGGATGCCGCTGCCCGAAGCCGACCCGGCCGCTCTCGCGCTCGACGCCCCCGAGCCCCGCCTGCGCTTCCTCGGCGAGGGCTTGGTCTCCGCGCGGGGCCTGGGCGCCGTCTCGCTCTCAGCGAAGAACGCCGGGGCGATCATCGCGATCTCCGCTGTTTTCCCGTCGGGCTGCGCCCGCCGCATCGCTGAGCGCCTCCCTTCCTGCCCGATCCCCGTCTTCGCGAACGGCTTCAAGCTCAACCCGGTCGTCAAGACCGCTCTGCCCGCCGTGGAGCTGTCCTTCGGGACCGCGCGGGTCCGCCTGGCCGTGCCCGAGGAGCGGCTCCAGGCGCAGGAGCGCGCCCACATCGCCCTCGCCGACGCGATGGGGCGCTAGCGTGGACCTCGAACGCGCCATCCGCATCGCGGCCGACGCCCACCGCGGCCAGAAGGACAAGGCGGGCGCGCCCTATATCCTGCATCCCTTGCGCGTGATGCTCTCGCTCCAAGGCGAGGCGGAACGCATCGTCGGCGTCCTGCACGACGTGCTGGAGGATTGCCCTGACTGGAGCGCCGAGAAACTGAGGGCGGAGGGCTTCGCCCCCGAGGTTATGCGAGCCCTCGACTCGCTCACGAAGCGGCCGGACGAGGACTACCCGGCCTTCATCGCGCGCGCCGCCCGCGACCCCATCGGGCGGAAGGTGAAGGTCGCCGACCTGACGGACAATCTGGACATCGCCCGCATCCCCTCCCCGACCGCCCGCGACTTGGCGCGGCTCGAGCGCTACAAGGCCGCGCTGGCCTCGCTGAGCGATGCCTGAGCCCCTGCTGCTGGCCCTCGGCGGACTCTTCAGGAAGCGGCGCATCCTCCGCGCCGACAAGGGAGGCTGGGAACTGCCCATCGAGTTCCACGGCGACTCGGACGGCATCGCAGGCTCCGGCGTCGCCGACGAATACTACGCGGCGCGCGACGAATCCGCCCTCATCGACCTCTCCCGTTGGGAGCTCCTGAGCCTGCCTCGCGCCAGAGCCGGCCTCCTGGACCGGCTCCTCACCCAGGGCGCCCGCGGCCTGAGACCCGGCCAGAGCCGCCGCTCCGCCTGGCTCGACGACGAGGGGCGGGTGCGGGCCCTCCTGCATCTGCTGGCCGCGGAGGAGGACATCCTCATCGAGTGCTCCCGAGAGGCAGCGGCCGGGCTCTGCGGCCAGCTCGGCCTGGACCGGGGCGCCCCCTCGCGCGAGCCCGGCTCGATGGTGGCGTTCGGGCTCCTCGGCCCCAAGTTTCGCGGCATGTTCGAGACGGCCGCCCCCCTGAAGGAGGGCGAGCACCGGGATGCCCGCCTGCCCGGCATGTCTGTCCCCGTGCGCGCCCTGAAGACCCAGGACCTCCCCTCCGGCTTCCTGCTCTACGCCGCTCTCGCGCAAGCCGAAGACCTCTGGAACGGCCTCCAATCCGCCGGCGTCGGACCCCTGGGGTATTCCGCCTTCGATTCCCACCGGCTCGTGGAGGGCTTGCCCTGGTACGGCTTCGACGTGGACGAGCGCTGCACGCTGGAGGAGGCCGGCCTGCAAGAAGCTTGCGGAGGCGCCGCCGGCCCGAAGCCTTCCGCGCGCCTCTGCCGCCTCATGCTGGATGCCGTCGCCATGCCGGGAGACAAGGTCCTGTCGGAAGGCCGCGAAGTGGGCCGCGTCACGACCTTCGAAGTCGAGCCGACGGTCGGGCCCTGCCTGGCCTTCGCCTACCTCAGCGAGCCCTGGTGCGAGTCCGGGACGCGGGTCGACGTGAACCGCCGCCCGGCCCTGGTGGCGGGCATGCGGGCCCCGCTCGACCGGGACTCCTTCAAGGAGCTGATAATATGAATAGCTCGCCCCTCGGCGTCGATCGGAGGATCTACGACGCCGACCTCTACGACGGCTTCAACCGCTTCACGGACGACCTCCCCTTCTACCTCTGCCTCGCACGAGCCGCGAGGGGTTCCGTGCTGGAACTCTGCTGCGGCACGGGCCGACTCACCCTCCCCCTCGCGGGGGCCGGGGTGGACATCACCGGCCTGGACTTCACTTCCTCGATGCTGGAGCGGGCCCGCAGGAAGGCCCGCGAGGCGAGACTCCGCATCCGCTTCGTGCGCGGCGACATGAAAGCCAAGAGCCTGGGGCGGAAGTTCCGCCTGGTCTTCATCCCCTTCAACTCGCTCCAGAACACCTACTCCGTCGAGGACGTCGAGCGGGTCTTCCGGAACGTCCGCCGGCACCTCTCCCCGGGCGGGCGCTTCGCCTTCGACGTGTTCAACCCGAGCGTGCGCTATATCGTGGAGTCCGAACGGAAAGTCCAGAAGGCCAAGATCCGCTTCCGCCTGCCCGACGGAAGGAAGGTGAGCATCGACGAGCGCTTCCGCTACGACGCGGCCCGGCAGACGGCGCGGGTGACCTGGGTGCACCACGTGGGAGGGAAGACCTTCGCCTCGCGGCTGGACATGAGGTGCTTCTACCCGCTGGAGCTGGACGCCCTGCTCAGGCACAACGGCTTCTCGGTGCTGCGGAAGTACGGCTCCTTCGACCTCAAGCCCTTCCGGTCGGAGTCGCCCAAACAGATCTTCGTCTGCGCTCAGCGGTAGAACGCGAGCGAGCGCTCTCGGACGAGCTTCTTGCCCTTCTCGAGGTCCCCGCCGCCGACGCGGCGGAGCTCGGTCTCCACCTCGGCTAGGTAGGCCTTGCGCTCCTCGGGGGAGAAGAGCGGCTTGGCGTAGAGCTTGATCTTGTCGCCGATCCGCGGGCCCTGCAGGGAGCCGTCCAGGTGCTCAGGCCCTTCCCTCGCGTACTGGGACATCGGGTAGTCCGTCATGAACTCGCGGGCGAGCCCCCACTGCCGGCGGTCCATGTTGTACCACGCCTGTTCGTCGAGAGTGTTGCAGCGCCCCTCGACGCAGTCGAGCTCCGGCTTCAGGGTCAGGCGCTCGAACTCCTCCATCGTCATCAGGATGCGCTCCGGCGGGACGGCGTTCCCGGAGGGCCCGACCTGGGCGGTGTAGACGTCGTCGCCGTGATGGAGGGCGCGATTGGCCGTGGGGAAGAACGGCCGGGAGTGGGAGCCGTTGATGGAGCTTTCGACCGGGATGTTCGCCCCGCGCAAAACGCCCGCGTAGAAGCCGGTCACGCCCCAGCAGCCCCAGACCCGCCTCGGGCCTGGCCTCAGGGGAACGAGGAGGCGGTCCACCGGCGGCGGCCCGCTCCAGCCGTAGCGCTTGGCGAGGTCGTCGCCGTGGATCGCGTGGCGCAGGTTGAAGTTGGCCCAGCCGGTCAGGGCAACGACGGTCTCCTCCGGCGTCTTTCGGAGGAGCCCGTTCTTGCCGAGGAAACGGTAGGCGGCCGCAGGGTCGCGCGAGACCGCGTGCCCCATCACGGTGCGCATGAACCGGTAGGAGCCGTCCTCCTGGCGGCGCAGGAGGGTGCGCGAATCCAAGAGCAGGGCCCGCTGCTCAGGGGACATGGCGAGCAGCGACCAGGGGACCTTATGATGGCGCTCCAGCCAAAGGCTGTGGGCGGCATGGGCGAGGTAGACCCTCCAGGCGTCTTCCGCCGAGATGCGCAGGTCCGAGTTGTCCTGCGTCTCCTCCTCGGAGAGCGGCAGGGGCGTGATGGAAGCGCTCCGGGAAGCGGCGGCCAGCGCCTCTTTCTGCGCGGGGGTCCAGGAAGGATACGCCTTCGCCCCGCCGACATCCTCCCAGACCAGGCTTTCGGCGATGACGGCGTCCGGCGACGGCAGGTGAGCGCAAGCCGCAAGGAGCGCCCCCGCCAGGAGAGCCCCGCGCATGTCAGCGGCCGGAACGCGCGCGCAGGAGGTCTTCCAGGAACGCCGCGGTGGAGTCCGGGCCGACAACCGGCGAGAGGTAGACGTTGTCGAGGCGCGGGTCGGCGTCCTTGCCCACGGCGTAGACCACCGCCCCGGGCAGGGCGCGGGCCATCGCGGAGTCGTAGCCGGGCTGGGTGAAGTCGTCTCCGAAGATCACCACCTCGGAGGGCTTGAGCGCCGTCCCCTCCTCGGCCAGGAGCTTCAGGATGCCCTCGATGGCGCGGGTCTTCGTGGCTTTCGCGATGCGGATGTAGGGCTCGAGCGACTCCTTCGGGGGCTCCTTATAGGTGACGTTGAACTCGGGGCCGAAGCGGCCCTTGAAGAGCTTCTCGAACTCCGCCGCGAGCTTGCGCGCCGCCGGGCGGTCGTTCTTCAGGACGAAGGTGAATTCGTGGTCCTTCCCGTCTTCGCGCCAGTCGCTCGAGGGGAAGCCGGAAGCCGCCGAGGCCTGCCGCATCATCTCCTGGATGCGGCCCCGTTCCTCGAGGCTCATGGGCGTCTCGGAGAAGGCCGGCGCGGCGGGCTTCTCCCCCTTTTCGCCGTAGCGGTACACCTCGGCGCCGCCGCCGACGGAGATGATGAAGCCTTCGCGAAGAGCGGGATCCATCCGGTCCATGAGCATGTTGGACATCCCGTGCGGGCCGCCATCCAGCGGGCGGTTGGTGGCGAAGATGGGGCGGATGCCGGCCGCCTTGAGCCGCTGGAGCAGGTCGAGGCGCTCGGGGGTCACGACGAGGCCCTTGCCGGAGGAATTGTCCATGAAGGTGTCGTCGTAGTCCATGATGACGGCCTTGGGCGGGTGGTTCCGGAAGCGGCCGAGCAGGGCCGAGCGGTCGCCCTCGGAGAGGCGCGGGGCGAAGGCGGCGACGCCGGCGGCGGCGAGCAGGGCGGCCCAGCGCTTGCGGGCCAGGTAGGAGCGGGAGACCTCGATGCCCTCGGGCCGGCGGAGGAGCGCGTAGGCGCCGGCCGCCGCGGCCAGGCCGAGCGCCGCCGGAAGGGCCCATGCGGCGGGCAGAAGCGCGGCGAGCAGGGGCGAACCGGCCAAAAGCCAGCCGCCCAGCTTCGCGGAGCGCGGGGCGTTCGCGCGGGGCGCGGGGACCGGCGTCTTGACGGCAAGGCTGGGGGCGGAAGGCAGGAGCCCTGAGGAGGCGGGAGCCGACGGGATGGAAGCTTCGACGGCGTCGGAGGCGGAGGGCTTCGCGCTCAGGTCGAAGTGGCGCGCGGCCTCGGTCTTGGCGGAGGCTTCCCCTCCCTTCAGCATCGCGGGGGCGCTCTCCACGGCGGCCTGGAGCGCGGCGCGCGGGCTCGCCTGGGGCGCCGCGACGGCGACTGGGGCCTTCACAACGGGCAGGGCGGGGAGAGCCAGGCTCGCTGGCGCGAGCCTGAGCGCGGACGCCGAGGGGAGATTCGGCTGGAGGGTCAGCGGGACGACCGGGGTCCCCGGCAGCTGCACGCCGGCCCTCGGTGCGGTCACGGTCTGGGAGAAGGCCGGGGAAACGCTGTTCAGGAGAAGGGAGGCGATGAGCAATCGGGAGAGGATCATATCGATATCGTGATGATAACAGACGCGACGCATGGGCGTATGGGCCGTTGAGGCCGCATCCAGACAGGAAAAAGCCCTATCCTGGAAGGACTTTAAGGCCTAGTGCCCGTCGCGGTGATGGATGTCCGCCTCGTGCGGGTGGGTGTGCGTAAGACCCTCGTGCGAATGGGAGTGGGCGTGCGTCGCGCCCCCAGGAGCGCCTTCGGGGTGCTCGTGGCGATGGTGCTCATCGTGCTCGTGGACGTGCTCGTGGACATCCCGGTGGGAGTGCGCGTGCTCGTGGCGCTGGCTCAAGGTCAGCCACACCCCCGCCCCCATGAGGAGCGCGGCGGCCGAGAACCTCGCGCTCAGCGGCTCCCCGAGGAACAGCAGGCCCGCGGCCGCGCCGATGAACGGAGCCAAGGCGTAGTAGGTCCCCGTCCGGGCCGCGCCGATCTCCCTCAGCGAGCGCAGGAAGAAGACCAAACTCAGGCCGTAGCCCAGGACGCCGATGAGGGCCATCCTCCCCCAGGCGTGCGGGGCCGGCAGCGGCGCGCCCAAACTCAAGCCCAGCGCGAGGTTGAAGGCCCCGGCGACGACGCCCTTCACCGCGGCCGTCTGGACCGGGTCCTTCCCGGATACGCGCTGGGACAGGTTGTTGTCGAGCGCCCAGGCCAGACAGGCGCCGACCACGGCCAAGGCGCCCCAGGAGAAGCCGAGCGCTCCGCCGCTCCAGGACAGGACGGCCCCGCCCAGGACGATGAGCCCCATGCCCCAGGCGCCCAGGGCGCCGACCGGCTCGCGGAAGAGCGCCCAGGCGACGAGCACCGTGAGGACCGTCTCCAGGTTGAGCAGCAGGGAGGCCGTGTTGGCGGGGATGAGGCGCAGGCCGCTCATGAGCAGGGCCGGGCCGACCACGCCGCCCAGGACGACGGCGCCGGCCAGCCAGGGCCAGTCCTTGCGCCCCAAGGGCGCTTCGGCGCCTCTGCTGAAGAGCCGCCAGGCCCCGAGCCCCAGGCCGGAGCAGAGGTAAAGGCCTCCGGCCATCACGAGCGGATCCACGCCTGCCAGCAGCGGCTTGCAGGCCGCCACGCCCAGCCCGAAGAGGGCGGGCGCGGCGAGGGCCGGCAGGAGCGTCAGTGCGCGGCCAGCCAAAGCGCCAGCAGGGGCATCGCGTTGAAGAAGAGGATGAGCAGTTTATAGAACGCCATCCCCGAATAATGGATCGCGTCGAAGGTTTCGCGGGAGAGCTTGAACCAGCGCGAGTGCAGCTTGAACATCAGGTCCCCGGCGAAGATGAACAGCAGGGCCCAGAGCAGGAGTAGAGCGAAGTTGGCCGCGGTGCTCCAGAGCAGGACACGGAAGACGAAGCCGATGAACGTCATGGTTCCCTCCTATTCCGTCTTGGCGCCGAACAAGCGCTCGGGGTCCGTCCCATCCCGCAGCGCCCGGGCGAGTTCGGGCGAGAGCGACTTCAGCCCGACCTGGAAGGAGGCGTTCATCCAGCCGAACCCCTCCTTCGTGATGTAGGCGAACTCCGTGCCGACGTTGCCGTACTCGGCGAAGACCTTGTGGGAAGCCTTCTCCACGTCGAGCTTCTCCGGCACGGTCCCGTTGTAGTCCCGCGCGTTCTTCGCGATGGCCCACAGCCACCGGTAGGTCAGGCGCTGCGCGTCTTTCCGAAGTCCGTAGCGTTCCAGCCCCGCCCACGCCAGCATCTGGTGCGGGGCCCAGCCGTTGGGGTAGTCCCACTGCCGCTCGGGCCGCTCGGTCGAGAGCTCCCCGCGCGAGCGCAGGGCGCCGGCCGCGAGCCCGCCCCTGCGCTCGAGCTCGGGCAGGGCGTTCCTGACGACCGCCTCCGCCTGCTCCTTCGACGCGAGGCCCGCCCAGAGCGGGTAGAACGTCGTCGCGCTGACGTAGCCGGAGCGCCGGCGGTTCTTCACGTCGAAGTCGAAATAGAGCCCGCTCTTTTCGTCCCACAGGAACGCGTCGACGCGCTCCTTTCGCTTGCGGGCCATCTCCCGCCAGAGGGAGGCTCTCTCCAGCGTCCCATCGGAAAGGCGGAGGGTTCCGCCGAACTCGGAGTCCAGGAGGTCCGCGACGTCGGTCTCGATCCTGTAGAGCAGGGAATTCAAGTCCACGCTCAGGAAGTCCACCGTCCGGCCGTCGAAGCGATAGGTGGTGTCGTGCCCCGATTCCCGTACGGCCCGGTCGTGGACGAAATACTCCGCGAGCCCCTTGTCGGCGTACTTCCCGGCAAGGACGCCCTTTAGGTACTCCCCCGGCGTTGCGCCGGTTTTGCGCGCGTAGGGCGCGAGCACCTCGTCGTAGTGCCCCGGCTCCACTTCGGGGCAGGGGCCCGTTCCGTCGTCGTAGTAGCGGCTCAGCCCCTGCTCCTCGTTCAAGCGCGGCGGGGCGGTCCACACGGTACGGTACTCCCGGAGAACCGCCTCGAGCCCCGTTTTGAGCCAGGCCGGATCCTTCGGGAGCCGCGCGTAGGTCTCACGCAGCATGGAGCTCAGGAAGGGCGGCTGGGAACGGGTCAGGTAGTAGGTGCGGTTGGCGTTGAGGATCTTCCCGTAGTGTTGGATCTGGTAGACGTGGTTGTCCACCATCGCCTTCGCAAGATCGGCCCGCCCATCCGAGAGGAGGCCCTGGACGATGAAGTAGCTGTCCCAGCCGTACATCTCGTTGAAGCGCCCTCCCGGGACGACGAAGGGGACGCCTTCGGGCTCAGGACCCGTCGTCAGCGCGAGCGTCAGGATGCCGTGCCGGCCGTCGAGCGAGCGCACGAAGCCCGGCGTGACCGTTTCGGGCAGGCGTTCGACCTTGAGCTGGAGTTCCGGGCGGGAGCGCTCGAGGCCTCGGAAGTACTCGAAGGCCCGCTCGTCCGAATAAGGCACGTAGACATGCCGCCGCCCGTCCAGGCTGACGGCTTTCTCATCCCGCGCGACGCGGCCGATGCCCCTCTCGTCGACGGTGCGGGTCAAGGAGTCCCAGTAGACCTCCCGGATGAGTCGGGAAGTGCGGTCCACGGGGTTCTCGGAAAGGGCCGATGGGTCGAGGAAGGTCCGGGCCTGGGAGAGCTCCTGCAGGAGCACGGAGAGGGCGTAGACGCCCTCGACGGGGTGCGCGACGCCGCTCGAATCCATCAGCTCGAAGCGGCCCGAGCCCCTGTCGTCGATGGTGATCTTCTTGTCCTTGTCCGTGTCCTGCTGGGCGAGCAGGCGCTCGAGGTTCGAGGCCACCGGCACGGGCCAGGCCCACGCGGGGCCCGCGAGGAGCGCGAGCAGCGCCGAGAGGAGCACCCCTCAGAACTCCCGCAGGGACTCGTCCGCCCCGCGGAGCATCTCGTACCAGTAGGACAGGGCCGCCTCCTTCCTGTCATCCTCGAAGCGGTCGATCCAGCGCGCGAGCCCCGCGTCCTTGTTGCCCTCCACGTCGCGCAGACGCTTGAGGCAGGTGTGCACGTAGTCCACGTTGCGCTCGGCCTCCCAGTACACGGCCGCGTTGCGGCTGTGGATGCGGGTGGCGGTCATGCTGACGCGCTGGACGTACTCGTCCTTCTTGCCGTAGAGGGAGCCGATGATGTCGGGCATCATCTCCTCGGCCCAGCCGCGGTGGAAGCGGCACATGCCCATGTTGTCGAAGGAGATCTCCTTCGTCATGCGCTCGGCGCACTTGGCCCCCAGCGCCCTGGGCGGCAAGAACTCCCCCTCGTAGAACATGTAGTACTTCCCCATCATGGCCATCGGGGCCAGCACGCCCGGCACCCAGTACTGGTTGGGGGTCATCCAGCCGTTGCGGGCGTTGGCGTTGTAGACGAAGGAGTCGTGGATGCGCTTGTCCTTGCTCCGGGACATCGCGCGCGCGAACTTGCGGGGGCCTTGGGAGAGGTCGAGCAGGCCGCGTTTCTGGATGATGGAGTCGAGGAGCTCGCAGCCCAGCTCCGCGTTGTGCATGGAGTCCGTCTCCACGCTGAAGCCCTCGGGAGAGAAGTTCGGCTTGCCCTTCACCCCCAGCTCGGCCGGCGTCAGCCAGCCTTCCGCCAGGCACTCCATGAGCCAGGAGACGGTGCAGCCGCCCGAGATGGCGTCGAAGCCGTACCTCGCGCAGCGCTCGTTGAGCTTCTCGGCCGCGCGCTGGTCGAAGATGCCGCTCAGGGGCCCCATCGTCTGGTAGGGCTCGTAGTCCTTCTTGTATTCCTTGTTCATCTTCTTGCAGACGGCCACGCAGGGCTCCCCGCAGGTGGCCTGCTGCTTGCCCGCGATGGTCTCCTCGTTGAACTGCTTGAGGTAGTGGTCGAGGACGAAGCGCTTGTGGAGGTCGAGGCGCTTGGCTTCGTCCCAGTAGATGCTGCGGTAGTTGAAGGACATCATCCGGCCCTTGAGCGACGAGTAGTTCACACCGAAGGTGCCGCCCGTCTTCACGTCCTCCTTGAAGCGGTACTTGGCGGTCGCGGCGATGTCCTTGGCGGCCAGCGTCATCTGGTAGCGCTTCTGGAACCACTCGTCGGCCACCTTCCGGTCGCGGAAGTCCTCGCCCACGACCGTGCCGCCGTAGACCACCGACGCGATGCCGTGCTCCTGGAGCAGCTGGGAGCCCAGGCCCCCGCGCCCCGCCCAGGTGTCCACGAAGGTGAGCTTGCCGCCCTTGCAGGGGGCCGAGGCGATGGCGCCCATGTCGGTCTTCTCGGCCGCGGGCCCCACGGCCAGGACGCGCGGGTCCCTCTCGAAGCGGCCGCCATAGCGTTCCAGGGCGTGCTCGAGCATCGCGAACACCCCGCCCCGGCCCTTCTCCCAGACCTGCGCCGTGTTCACCGGGGAGAGCTCGACCTCGATCTCCTCGCCGTGGCTGCGGTTGAGGTAGAGGATGGAGGCCGAGGGCGCCCGCCCCCGGATGGCGACCATGTTGAGGCCGAGGTTGTCGAAGACGAGCCCGGCGCCGCCCATGGAGGAGACGTAGAGCCCGTGCCAGCAGGCGGAGTAGGCGACGAAGAAGAGGCGGTTGGAGCCCGGGAGGATGGAGCCCGCCAGGAGGCCCGTGCCGATGTTGAAGGTGCCCTGATTGGCCGCGAGGTGGTAGCCCAGGTCGATGGGGCCGAAGAAGTCGCCGACCTGATAGCGCCTCATCTTGTAGTAGCCCGTCCCCGCGTCGATGAAGAGGACCTTCAGGGTGTTCTCCATGCCCCGATTATAGCTAGTCGGGGAAGGGATTGCGTCTTGCCATTTATTTGGCTGTTTGGCATAATAGCCAATATGAACCAGCCCACCCCCGCGGATTTCGCCGGCCGTGCCGAGATCCTCAAGGCCCTGGCCCACCCCACCCGTCTCTTCCTCGTGGACGTCCTCTCGCGCGGCGAGCTCTGCGTCTGCGAGCTGACCGCCAGGGTCGGCTCGGACATCTCAACGGTCTCCAAGCATCTCTCCCTCCTCAAGACCGCCGGCATCCTCCAGGACCGCAAGGAGGGCCTCAAGGTGTTCTACCGGCTCAAGTGCACCTGCGTGCTGGGCTTCTTCAAATGCGTGGAAGGGGTCGTCCTCAATAACGCAGGAGCCCGCTCGTGAGCTGGAAGGAAGAATGGAAATGGCTGGCAGGATTCGCGGCCGTCTTCTTCGCCCTCTATTTCCTGCCGGTCGGCACGCCGCGCTTCGACGGGGCGCTGAACGAAGCCTTGGAACTCGCGAAGTGGTACACGCGCGAGCACGTGCTCCTGTGCTTGGTGCCCGCGCTATTCATCGCGGGCGGCATCTCGGCGTTCGTGAGCCAGGCCTCGGTCATGAAGTACTTCGGCGCCAAGGCGGATAAAGTCCTCTCGTATGGGGTGGCCTCCGTGTCCGGGACCATCCTGGCGGTCTGCTCCTGCACCGTCCTCCCTCTTTTTTCCGGCATCTACAAACGGGGAGCGGGCCTGGGGCCGGCCATCGCCTTCCTCTTCTCCGGCCCCGCCATCAACGTGCTTGCCATCGTGCTCACCGCCAGGATCCTGGGCTTCGAGATGGGCTCGGCCAGGGCCCTCGGCGCGGTGGTCTTCAGCGTGGTCATCGGCCTGGCCATGCATTTCCTTTTCCTAAAGGAAGAGACCAAAAAAGCGAACGACCAAGCCGATCTGCCGGTGCCCGAGGCGCCGAGACCGCTTTGGCAGACCGTCCTATATTTCGCGGCCATGTGCGGCGTTCTGATATTCGCCAACTGGGGCAAGTCCGAAGAAACCAGCGGCTTCTTCTACGCGATCTACTCGGTGAAATGGATCCTGACCTCGCTATCCGCCGCGGCCTTCGCGGTGATCCTGGTGCTGTGGTTCGGCGCGAAGGCCTCCAAGCTCGCCTGGGCGGCCGCCGCGGCCCTCGCGGCGGGCTTCCTCTTCCGGGGGATGCCGGTGGTTCCCTTCAGCGTCGGCTTCATCGGCCTCTCCTGGGCGATCAGCGGCGAGGAAGGGGAGCTTGGCGATTGGTTCGCGGCTTCATGGGATCTGGCTAAACAGATATTCCCCCTTCTGATCGGAGGGGTGATGGCCTCCGGCTTCCTGCTGGGACGTCCGGGGCATGAAGGGGTGATCCCCTCGGCTTGGGTGGCCTGGGCGGTCGGCGGCAATTCCTTCGCCGCGAATTTCTTCTCCTCGGTCGTGGCGGCTTTCATGTATTTCGCCACCTTGACCGAGGTGCCGATCCTGCAAGGGCTCCTGGGCTCCGGCATGGGCAAAGGGCCGGCACTGGCGTTGCTATTGGCCGGCCCGGCTCTATCCTTGCCCAGCATGCTCGTTTTGCGCAGCGTCATGGGGACGAAGAAGACCGTGGCTTACGTCTCACTCGTCGTCGCCTTATCCACGCTCACGGGCATGGTCTATGGAGCGCTGTTCTGAAGAATGAGGAGGAACCGATGAAGACGATCCAGATCCTGGGGATGGGCTGTGCGAAGTGCAATAAGCTCTACGAGAACGCCGAGGCGGCGGCCAAGGCGCTGGGCATCGAATACCGGATGGAGAAGATCGCGGACATCAACAAGATCACGGACATGGGCGTGATGATGACTCCCGCGCTGGCCGTGGACGGGGTGGTCAAGGTCTCGGGGCGGGTCCCCTCGGCCGAAGCCCTCAAGGATCTTTTGAGGTAGCATGAAGAGAACCCTCGGCTACGCCCTAGCGGCCTTCGCGGCGCTCAGCATCGTCTACGCGGTCATCCAGGAAAGACGTCCCGCGTCGTCCCCGAAGCCCTCCAAGCCTGCCGTCGACAGTCCCATCGTGGTCGCGCGCTACTGCCACGGCAACGCCCGCTGCTCCAACTGCATCAAGATCGAGGAGTACTCCCGGGAGGCCCTCGAAAAAGCGCTCGCCTCCGGACGGCTCAGGTTCGAGACCGTCAACATCGACGAGCCGGCCAACCGGCACTTCGTCCAGGACTACGGCCTCTATACGAAGTCCCTGGTCCTCGTCGACCAGACAGGACGCCACAAGGTCCTCAACGGAGTCTGGGACCACCTCGATGATAAAAACGCCTTCATCGCCTACGTGAAGGCGGAGACGGAGAACTTCTTAAAATAGCCTATGCTCGACGCGGCAGCCTCTTTCTGGCTCGGCATCCTGACCTCCATCAGCCCTTGCCCCCTGGCATCGAACATCGCCGCCCTCTCGTTCTGCCTGCGGGGCGGCCCGGGGATCAAAAAGGCGGGCGTCTACGGCACGGCCTATTCCGTGGGGCGGGCCATCGCCTACAGCCTGCTGGCCGGCTTGATCGTCGCGGCGGGGATGTCCATACCGGCGCTCTCCGACTTCCTGCAGCGCTGGATGAACAAGGCGGTCGGGCCGCTGTTGATCCTCACCGGCGCGGTGCTTCTCGATCTGCTGCCTTTCAGCCTGGGAAGCTGGCAGCCGAGCGAGAAGCTGGCGTCCCGCCTGCTCCGCGGCGGCGCCCTGGGCTCGGCGGGCATGGGCTTCCTGCTCGCCCTGGCGTTCTGCCCGGTATCCGCGGCCCTGTTCTTCGGCGGCCTCATCCCGCTGGCTTTGAAGAGCGGCTCCTTCGTGCTCCTGCCCTTCGTCTACGGCATCGCCACGGGCCTGCCGGTCCTCGCTTTCGCGCTCATCCTGGGCGGAGGCGCGGCGGGGCTGGCCAAGAACTACGAGAGGGTCCAGCGGTTCGAGCGCTGGACGCGCTCCGCCACGGCCGTCGTCCTGATCGCCCTGGGCTTCTATTTCACATCGAGGTACATCTTCCATGTCCTATAAGGTCCTCTTCCTCTGCACCGGCAACGCCTGCCGCAGTCAGATGGCCGAAGGCTGGGCCCGCGCCCTGCGGAGCGCCGACTTCGAGGCCTATTCCGCCGGCATCGACCCCAAGGGCCTGCACCCGCTGGCCGTCAAGGTGATGGCCGAGGCCGGGGTGGACATCTCCAAGCAGTACTCCAAGCACGTCCGTACGCTCCACGAGATCTCTTTCGACCTCGTCGTGACCGTCTGCGACCACGCCCAGGAGCATTGCCCCCTCTTCCCCGGAAAGACCCGCGTCCTCCATCGTTCGTTCAAAGACCCCGCCTCAGCCAGGGGCAGCGAGTCCGAAGTCCTCGCCGCCTTCCGCCGCTCGCGCGACCGCATCCGGGATTTCGTGGAGAAACTGCCCCTCACAGGAGACCCTGCATGACCGACCAGCCGACCATCGCCTCAAGGCTGTCTTTCCTCGACCGCTGGCTGACCCTCTGGATCTTTTTGGCCATGGTCGCGGGCGTGGCCCTCGGCTGGCTCTTCCCCGCCGCCGTGACCGAGTTCAACGCGGCCTCGAGCGTCGGCACGACCTCCATCCCCATCGCCATCGGGCTCATCCTCATGATGTATCCCCCCCTGGCCAAGGTCCGCTACGAGGAGCTCGGCCGGGTGTTCGCGGACAAGAAGGTGCTGGCCCTCTCGCTGGTCCAGAACTGGCTCATCGGACCGGCCCTCATGTTCGTCCTCGCGGTGGTCTTCCTGCGAGGGTACCCCGAGTACATGATCGGCCTGATTCTGATCGGCCTGGCCCGCTGCATCGCCATGGTCATCGTCTGGAACGACCT
>DMEZ01000018.1:34569-35450 GCA_003450735.1 Elusimicrobiota bacterium
GCCTTCAACTCCATCTTCCAGGTGCTCTTCTTCTCGGCCTTCGCCTGGTTCTTCATCACCGTCCTTCCGTCGAAGCTGGGCCTCGAGGGCGCCGTCGTGAACATCACCATGGGCGAGATCGCCAAGAGCGTGTTCATCTACCTGGGCATCCCCTTCCTGGCGGGGATGGCGACGCGCTTCGCGCTGGTCTCGGCCCGCGGCAAGGAGTGGTACCACGGCCGCTTCATCCCGGCCATCAGCCCCATCACCCTCATCGCGCTCCTCTTCACCATCGTGGTGATGTTCTCCATCCAGGGGCACCGCATCGTGGAGTCCCCGCTGGACGTCCTGCGCATCGCCGTCCCCTTGCTCATCTACTTCGCGGTCATGTTCTTCGTCTCGTTCTTCATGAGCCGCCGCGTGGGAGCAAGCTACCCGGTCACCTGCACGCTCTCCTTTACGGCGGCATCCAACAACTTCGAGCTCGCCATCGCGGTCGCCATCGCCACCTTCGGCATCGGCCACGGCGCGGCTTTCGCGGCGGTCATCGGGCCGCTCGTGGAAGTGCCGGTGCTCATCGGCCTCGTGAACGTCGCGCTATGGTTCCAGCGTCGCTGGACCTGGGGGAAAAATGTCCAAGCCTGACAAGACTCATCGCCTCGTCCGAAAAGCTTACGGTGAAGTCGCCAAGAAAGGGTCTTCCTGCTGCGGAGGCTCCTCGTGCTGCTCCTCTCCCTCCTCCGTGGGAGACCTCGGCCTCTCCTGCGGGGACCCCGTCTCGTTCTCGCGCCTCAAAGCGGGCGACTTCGTGCTGGACCTGGGCTCGGGGGCGGGCAAGGACGTCTTCATCGCGGCCAGGAAAGTCGGCCCCCTGGGCCGGGTGATCGGGGTGGACATGACCC
>DMEZ01000018.1:35535-60114 GCA_003450735.1 Elusimicrobiota bacterium
GTGGACATGACCCCGGAGATGCTCGCCCTCGCCAGGAAGAACGCCGCGAAGCTCGGCGCGCGCAACGTGGAGTTCCGCAAAGGGACGATCGAGGAGCTGCCCCTCGAGGACGGCTCCGTCGACATCGTCATCTCCAACTGCGTCATCAACCTCTCCCCCGACAAGCCGAAGGTCTTCCGGGAAGCCTTCCGCGTGCTCAGGCCCGGCGGGCGCCTCGTGGTCAGCGACATCGTGCTGGAGAAGGCCCTGCCCCCGAAGCTCAAAGCCGACCCGGGCCTCTACGCCGCCTGCATCGCGGGAGCCCTCCTGAGGAAGGACTACCTGAAGGCGGTGCGTGAGGCGGGCTTCAAGAAGCTGGAACTCCTCTCGGACCACTTCTACGCTCCGGGCGCCGCGAGCGTCACCCTGCTCGCCCTGAAGCCCCGTGCCTGACTCCGGCCCGAAGCGGGTCTACATCGAGCCCAGCTCGCGCTGCAACCTCAACTGCCGCACCTGCATCCGGCGCACCTGGGAGGAGCCGCAGGGCGACATGGAGATGGCGCTCTTCCGGAAGGCGGCCGAAGACCTGCGCCTCTTCCCCAGCCTCGAATCCGCCATGCTCGGCGGCTTCGGCGAGCCCACCCTCCACCCGGGGCTCGTTGAAATGGTCAGGACGCTCAAGGGGTTCGGCTTGAGGGTCGAGCTCACGACCAACGCCACCCTTCTCAACGAGAAGCTGGCCGCCGGCCTCGTGAAGGCCGGCCTCGACCGGCTCTGGGCCTCTTTCGACGGCGCTGAAGACCCGGGCTTCGAGCACGTGCGGGAGGGAGCCAGCTTCCAGGCGGTGGTGGAGAACCTCAAGCGCCTGCGAGGGTCCGGCAAGACCGCGCTCGGGCTGGCCTTCGTGGTCACCCGGAGCAACCTGAAAGACCTCCAGAAGATCGGCGGCCTGGCCCGGCGCCTCGGCGCCGACCGCGTCTCGGTGAGCAACGTCATCCCCTACAGCCCGGAGATGGAGCGGGAGATGCTCTGCGACCAGGCGCTCAACCTGGGGACACACTCGGCCAAGCCGGCCGAGCTCGTCATCGATCTGCCCCGGCTCGACTTGAACGACGCGACCCGGGACACCATCTGGGGCCTGATGGCGGGAGGCGAGGCTCTCTCCATCATGGGACACCGCCTCGGCGCACCCGTCGACGAGTGCCGCTTCATCCGGGAGCGCTGCCTCTTCATCCGCTGGGACGGTAAGGTCGCCCCCTGCATGGGTTTGCTGCACTCCCACGAGATCCATTTTCACGGCTACCGGAGGAAGGTGCAGGCCCACGCCTTCGGCGACGCCGCCGAGCGGAACTTGAAGGAACTCTGGGAGTCGGAAGCCTACGCCGCCTTCCGGGCGAAGGTCGCGGCGTTCGATTTCTCCCCCTGCCACGCCTGCGGGGGCTGCAGTTATACCGACGACAACAAGGCGGACTGCACCGGGAACGTCTACCCTGCGACCTGCGGCGGCTGTCTGTGGGCGCAGGGCATCGTCCAGTGCCCTTAGCCGACCAGGATCTTCACCTCGACCTTCTTCGGCTTCGCGACGCCCTTGAGGGTCGAGACCATGCCGACGATGGCCTGTCCGATGATGTCCTGGACGAAGCCCTTCATCGGGACCTTCTTGCCGTTCACGGTCACTTGCGCCGATTTGATCTTGGTCATAGGAACCTCTCTTCGATGAACTGCACGACCTTGGCGGCTTCCCCGCGCCTGAACCGCGGCTGAAGATAGCCCTCCACCGGCGAGTCCGACACCAAGGCGATGAGGCCGTCCCCTCGCGGGCGGCAGACCGGCTTGTTCCGGTCGAGCACCTCGATCTTCGGTCCCTTCTGGCGCTTGAAGCCCTCGACGAGCACGAGGTCCGCCTCGCCGTAGAAAGCCTTGACGATGTCCTTGAGGACGGGAGGCTTGCGCAGGCGCTGGACCAAAGCCAGCTTGCGCGGCGAGACGATGGCCGAGAGGGCGGCGCCGGCGTGGAAGTGGCGGTAGGAGTCCTTGCCGGGCTTGTCGGTCTCGAAGTCGTGCTTGAAGTGCTTGACCGTCCCCACGCGCCGGCCCTTGCGCTTCAGGGCGGCCACGATTTTGACCAGCAGGGTGGTCTTGCCCGTGCCGCTGCGGCCGACGAAAAGGAGGACAGGGGTCTTCAAGGCGCCGCCTTCGGGTGGGTCTTGAAGAACTCCCAGATGAGCGAATCGTCGAAGTCCCGGCAGACCCCGCCGATGATGCGCTTGGGCAGGTACTGCTTGCCGTCCGGCCAGGTGTGGCCGCCTCCGACCAGCTTGAGAAGGACCACCTCCGTCTTGTTCCGGCAGCCGCTCCAGACGGTGCGCACCACCGAACAGCCGTCCTTCGGGTCCTTGTCCGGGAGCCGGTCCACCTTGGGCTCCCCGGAACAGCCGATCGCCTTGCGCCAGAGCGCCAGGGCCTCGTCGGTGGGGACCAGCGCGCCGCGGCCCCGGGCGATGGGGCCCCCGTTGTAGGGCACGAGGCGGTCCTCGGTGCCCTGGATGACCAGCACGGAGACCGGCTCCTTCGGCGCGAAAGACTTCGCCAGTTGGACCCCGATGCCCGCCACCACGGGCGCGATGGCGGCGACCTTGTCCGGATGGGCCGCCGCGAAGGCGTGGGACATGAAGCCCCCATTCGAGATGCCGGTGAAGTAGACCCGGTTGCGGTCCACCGGGTGCTCCTTGTCCACCGCCTTCAAGAGGGCCTCGAGGAAGCCCACGTCGTCGCGGTTCTCGCGGTGCGCGCTGTCGAAGTCCCCCCCGCGCCCGTCGTTCCAGTGCTTCGAGCCCGACTCCGGATAAACGACGATGAAGCCTTCCTTCCGGGCCAGGGCGTTGAAGCGGCAGGAGCGCTCCATCTGCCTGGAGTTGCTGCCGCCCCCATGCAAGGCCAGCACGAGCGGCGCGGGCTTGGGCGCGGAGGCCGGGACGAACAGGCGGTAGCTGCGCTCGAGCGCGCCGACCTGGATCTTCCGGACGACGGTCTTCGCGTGGACCGCGGGTGCGATCAGGAGCAGACCGAACAGGCAGAGGACCCGTTCCGTGCTCATCTCACTCCTCCAGGGTCTGCGGATGGGGAGCCGGCCCATTCATCGATATATCGTCGGCCTCGGCCCGACCTTCGCGACGAGGATGCTCCGCTCCTTGTCGTACGCTTCATAAACCACACGATACGACCCGACACGGATGCGCCAGCACCCAGCCAGGGCGCCGGTAAGCTTGCGGCTTCCCGGAGGCCGCGGTTCTGCCGCAAGGGCCTCGACGGCTTCCATGATGCGCTCCCGCATCTCTGCAGGGCAATCCCGGAGATCCCTCGCGGAGCGGGCAGAGAACCGGATCGTATGCACTTAATGCTGGAGGAGGCGCTTAAGGTCGTTGAGAGAAACCGTTCTACCCGCCTTGTATTCCTTCCGAGCCTCGCGCACCTCGGCGGCCAACTGCGGGTCTTCCTCATCGAACCGGTCTTCCAAAGCGCTGATCAGCCGGTCGTACAATTCGATGGGGAGCAGGGCGGCGACCGCCCTCCCGCTCTTCGTGACGAAGCAGGGATTTCCGTCTTTCTTCAGCGTGGCCAGGACCTCGGCCATCCTGCTTCTAAGTTCGGACGCAGGCAGAATATGAGTGTTCATAGAGCATCCCTTAACATGTACATATATTAGTACCTTTTCGCGTACATTTCAAGAGGTCGATCTCACTCCCCTAGGGACTCCATATCCTTGAGCAAGGCTTTGAGCCGCGGGTCTTTGCGCAGGGCGGCCATGTCACCGGACTCGAGCACGGCCTTGATTCGGGGGTCTGCCATGAGCTTCTTGAGCTCCGGATCGTCGAGCTTCGAGGGGTCCTGCGCCGCCGCCATCAGCTTCTCGAGCCGGGAGAGCGCGGGGAGCTTCACATTCTTGAAGAGGTTGTGCGAGCGGACGAACTCCGCGGCCCGGGAATCCTTGAGCGCCTCGGGCTTCCTGCCCAGGGCCTTGACCAGGGGCTTCTCGAAGAAGAGGACGGCCGAGAGCAGGACGAAGAGCAGGGCCGCCGTCTTCCCCCCGCCGAGCGCCAGGCCGATGAAGCGGTCGGGGGCGTTCTTCTCCCGCCCGCCCGCCAGCGTCTTCAGCACCCCATGGACGACGAGGGTCACGCCGGCATAGAGGACGGTGAAGCCGACGGTCGAGAGCAGCACCTGGACGGCCCCCGGCGAAAGGCCGGTCGAGGGGGCCAGCTTGGGCGCCAGGATCGCCGCGAGCGGCCGGGAGGCGAAGTACGCCGCGATCAGCCCCGCCCAATGCGAGAGCTGGCTGATGGCCCCCGTCAGGTAGCCGTGCACGGAGAAGACCGCGACCGCCGCGAGCAAAACGAGGTCGAGCGGCACCTAGCCTCCCGAGAACACCGGCGAGACGACCAGGCGCTCGCCGTCCTTGAGCGGCGCCTCGTCCTTGACGCCGTGCCCCCCGATGGAGGCCACGTACGGGAGGTCCTTGAGCCCGAGCTTCTTCAGGGCGTCCGCCACCGTCGAGGCGTCGGGCAGCTCCACGTCCTTCTCGGTGAAGCCGCACTTCAAACTGAACTGCCCGATGAGCTTGACCTGGATCCTCAACCGGGCGCGACCTCGGCGAGCTTCGAGAGCTGCTCGGCCTCCTCGGCCAGCCCCAGCTTCTCCATGGACTTACGGGTGGGCACGCCGCGCTTGTCCCAGCCGCGGATGTCGTAGTAGTGGTCGAGGAGCGCGTCGTACTTGTCGTACTCCAGGTGCT
The DNA here is from genome assembly GCA_003450735.1 of Elusimicrobiota bacterium. GTDB lineage: Bacteria > Elusimicrobiota > Elusimicrobia > UBA1565 > UBA1565 > UBA9639. The sequence goes on from DMEZ01000018.1 coordinate 40,307, forward strand.
TGCCCGCGGTCGGCCCTTCCTTCTCGGCGTTGGCCGGGTCGAAGTAGATGCGCGGCGGGTAGTCCGCCGTCCGGTCGGTCTTCGGGTTCTCCCGGACCCAGAAGGCTCGCAGCAAAGAGTAGATGCGGTCGCCCGTGTTGGTGAAGTCCTCGAGCGTCCAGTTCGAGCCGGTCGCGAGGTTGAAGTACTCCGGGTAGTTCTTGAGGTCCCAGCCCAGCTCGATCCACGGGAAGCGGCAGATGGGCAAAGACTCGAAGATGCTGCTGCGGATGCGCTGGAGGTCGACGACCTTCTGGGCCTTGTCCCGGCCGTAGGCGCCGCGCTCGGAGTGCTTGAGCTCGTAGGTGATGATCCACGCCTCCTTGTGATGGGCGCCGATGCCGCTCGTGCCGAAGGCCAACGCCTGACCGGGCACGTACTTGCAGTTGTAGGCCGAGAGGTCGAGCCCCTTGCACTGGATGGCGTAGGCCTCGGAGTCGTGGCCGAACTTCCTGGCCATGCGCAGGCTCCCGTCGGCGAGGAGGTTGCCGACGACCCCCTCCCGGAGGGCGGCCATGCGCAGAAGCTCCTTGGCTCTTTCCGCGTCGCCGAACTTGAAGTCGCCCTTCGTCGCGCCCTGGTCGATGGCGTCCGCGTAGAAGGAGAGCGCCGAGCCGGCGGAGATGGTGTCCACGCCGAAGTCGTCGCACATGTAGTTGAGGGAGGCCATCTGCTTGAGGTCGAAGATCTCGAGGTTCGGACCGAGCATGCCGACGTTCTCGTAGTCGATCTCGCTCTCGTGGCCCTCCTTGTCCCGGATGGCGATGCCGCAGCGCATGGTGCAGTGCGGGCAGCCGTAGGTGGCCACGCGCGCCTCGCTGGTGCGCTGGCCGTCGAGCTTCCAGGCCTCCTCGTGGTGGGAGAAGCGCATGTTGCGCACGGGCAGGGCCCACATCTCGTTGCACCAGGAGAGGACCGCGTTCGTGCCCTGCACCGACCACTTGGAGCTCTTGTCCATCGCGCCGACCTTCTTGAGGTCGCCCACGCCGCGCTCCTTCATGGCCTTCGGGTCGGCCAGGGGGATCTCCTTGGTGCCCTTGACCACGATGGCCTTGAGGTTCTTGGAGCCCATGACCGCGCCGATGCCCGGCCGTCCGCCGGCCCGGCCCTCCATGGAGCGGATGATGGCGTAGAGGACCTGGTTCTCGCCGCCCTGCCCGATGCTGAGGATGCCGGCGGTCTTGCCGTACTTCGTCTCAAGCCAGGCCTGCGCGTCGTAGGAGCCCTTCCCCCAGATCTCGTTTGCGGGGAAGAACTCGACCTTGTCGTCCTGGATGTACACGTAGCCCGGCGAGGCCAGCTTCCCTTCGAAGATGAGGATGTCGTAGCCGGCCTTGCGCATCTGGATGGTGACGTGGGTGCCGAGGTTCCCGTCGCCGTAGGTGCCGGTGAGCGGGGACTTGGCCGCCACGATGGTCTTGCCGCTGTTGGGCATGGGGACGCCCGAGATGGGGCCCTGCACGACGAGGAGCTTGTTGTCCGGGCCGAGGGGGTCGATGCCGGGCTTGAGCTCGTCCCAGAGGATCTTCAGGGCGAAGCCGCGGCCGCCGATCCACTTCTGGGCGAACTCCTCGGTGAAATGGTCGATCTTGAAAGTCTTGTCGGTGAGATTGATGCGAAGGATGTTCCCGGTCCAGCCTTTCATGTGTGCCCTCCCCGGTGAGGCTGCGTCAATGAAAGCCTAAGAGCGCCCCCCAAGTCAAGGCGGGGCTTGACCTTGTTATTGGCATATGCTATTTTCAATCCATGCCCCGCCCCTTCAAGTGCCGCTTCGTCTCGCACGAGCCCAACGCGACCTATTTCAAGCCCCGCGGCATCCCCATGACGGAGCTCGAGGAAGTCGCGCTGGGCGTCGACGAGCTGGAAGCCATCCGCCTGGCCGACCTGGAGGGCCTCTATCAGGAGGAGGCCGCGCAGCGCATGAAGGTGTCCCGGCAGACCTTCGGCAACATCATCCACGCGGCCCACGCGAAGGTCGCGGAGGCCCTCATCCGTGGGAAAGCCCTCAAGGTCGAGGGCGGGGTCTATAAGATGAAGGCCGGCGGAGCCCGAAGCCGGTGCTGGAGACGCGGATGAAGTCCGGTGGACGTGATATCCAAGCCAAGGAGGAGTCTATGCCAGGAAGAGATGGGACGGGACCGATGGGGAACGGGCCGCGCAGCGGGCGTGGGCGCGGGCGTTGCGGAGGAGGGCGGATGAACGAGGGGACCGCGGCGACATCGAGCCTGACGGAAGAACTCCAGCGCCTTCAAGAGCGGCTCGCGAAGCTCGAAGCCAAGCAGGAGGCCCGGCCATGAAGATCGGCGTGGTATTGGGCGACGCGGGCGGCCTCGAGAGCGAGGTCTGCGCGCACTTCGGGCAGTGCAGCCACTTCCTCATCGTGGAAGCGGAGGGTGGGAGGATCAAAAGCAGCCGGGTCGTGCCCAACGGAGCCCAGCACGGTGGAGGCGGCTGCCAGGCGGTCGGGGAGATCCTCAAGCACAAGGTCACCCACGTCATCGCAGGCGGGATGGGCATGGGCGCCCAGGGAAAGTTCGCCGCGGCGGGCGTGGCCGTCTTCGGCTTCGCCGGCAAGGCGGGTGACGGTGTCGCTCAACTGCTCGCCTCATCGTTGGAGAAGGGGATCGCCCCCTGCCAGGACCACCACGGGGACTGCCACCGATAGCCTTCTTTCCGTTGCGCTCTTGCCGGCCGGCACGGCGAAAACCTATGCTCCCCGCAGACACATGAGCATGGGACGATTCGCCTTCGCCGTCCTCCTCGCGGCCCTCCCCGTCCGGGCCCAGGGCATCTCCCCATCGACGAAGCCCCTCAACATCGTCATCATCGACATCTGCTCGGCGCGGGCGGACCACTTCGGCTCCTACGGCTACCCCAAGCCCACGACCCCGGGGATGGACGCCATCGCCAAAGACGCCACGGTCTTCGAACGCGCCGTGGCCCAGGCGTCCTGGTGCATGGGCAACTACGCGAGCCTGTTCACCGGCCAGGGCCCCGAGGTCCACGGGCTCTACGTCATGGCCCGCAGGAAGCTCCCCGAGGGGCTCCCGACGCTCGCCGAACAGCTCAAGCTGGCCGGCTACGACACGGCCGCCTACAGCGGGGGCGGGACCTGGCTGCTGCCCGGCTGGGGTATGGACCGGGGCTTCGACGAGTACGTGGACGTCGTTTCGACGTCGAACCCGGACGCCCTGACCCCGCTGAACGAGCGCGCGCCGAGGATGCTGGACTGGGTCCGCGCCCGCGGGAACCCCTTCTTCCTCTACGTGAGCGTCGAGGATCTGCACCTGGAGGACGAGTCGGAGGCGGGGGAGATCGTGTGGAATATCCCTCCCGACGACGAGGAGGGGCATGTCGCCCTCTCGCCCGACGCGACCCGCGTCTCCCTGCTCAGGACGCCGGAAGGAAAGCCCAAGAAGAGCGTCCTCCCTCCCCCCCTCCACAAGCGCCTGGGCTGGACGCCACAGCCGCACCTGGTGGAGCAGTACGACCGCTCGCTGGCCTATACGGACCGCTCGGTCTCCCAGTTCCTGAAGAAGATCCAGGAGCTGGGCCGTTGGGACGACACCCTCGTCATCATCGCCGGGGATCACGGCGACCAACTGGGAGAGCACGGCCTCGTCGGGCACATGACGGGCCTCTACGAGCCCATCCTGCACGTGCCGCTCATCCTGCGTCACCCCGGCTTCCCCGAGCTCAAGGGCAAGAGGATCGGCCGCTTAGTCGAGCGGGTGGACCTCATGCCGACCCTGCTCGACGTCGCCGGGCGGCCCTACAAGGACCTGAACCTGCCGGGGCGCAGCCTGCTCGACCTCCTGCGAAACCCCGAGCGCCCCTGGAGAAAGTACGCCTTCGCCAGCTCCAAGCGCCACGGGGACGGGAAGACGACGGCCGGGCGCATCGCGACCGATCTCATCCTGGATGAGCGGACGGTCCGCACGGAAAAGTGGAAGCTGCACTGGTACCTGCACAAGAACCGCTACGAGCTCTACGACCTGGAGAACGATCCCAGGGAGGAGCGCGACCTCAGCGAGAAGCGCCCGGACATCGTGGCGGAGCTGGCTTTCCAGCTCATCAAGAACCTGGAGCTTTCGAGGCCCCACGCCCCCGGCCTGCCCTCGGGCAACGACGCATCGGGACTCCAAGTCGCGCCGAGGAAGGACTAGGGCATGCGCTCCCACACCTGCCGCGCCTTCGCCGCCCTCCTCCTCGCCGCCTTCACCCTCGCGGTCGTCGCCCACCCCTTCCTCGACGACGCCGTCTCGCACGGCGACGACTGCTCCGTCTGCGCCATGGTCTCCCAAGGCATGGCTCCGAGCGACCCCGGGCCGAGTGTGACCCGGGACGACTCCAAGGCCGGCGCCGCGCCCACGGAAGCCCCCCGCCCCGTCCTTCGCACCGGGCATCCACTCAGCCTCGGCCGCGGCCCTCCCGCCTCCTGACCCCGCCGTAAGACGCGCCTCTCAATCACACAACGGCCCTGCCGTCCTGATGCGCCTGTGGAGGTCTATGATGAACGCACTTCTGATCCTTTCAGCTCTTCTGGCTTTGCCGGCTTCCGCCGAGGACCCCAGCTTCACCACGGGCACCATGGAGACCGCCGCCCCGCCCCAGGGCATGCGCGGCCGCCCCATCAACCTGCCCGACATCAGCGTCATCGGCGTCATGGACGGGCACCTGAGCGATTACAAGCCGGACACGGCCAAGGACAAGTTCGAGTTCGAGGAGGTGGAGACCGCCTTCCAGGGCTTCATCTACCCCGAGGTGCGGGCCGACGTGTTCCTGGCCCTCCACAAGCACGGCGCGAAGTATGAAGCCGAGCTCTGCGAGGCCAAGGCCAGCTTCCTGCGCCTGAGCGAGGGCCTGGCGGCCGAGGTCGGGAAGATCCACGTCAACTTCGGCAAGCTCAACAAGATGCACACCCACCACCGCCCCATGATCGACCAGCCCCCCGTCCTCACGAACTTCCTGGGCGAGCACGGCCTGGTGGGCCAGGGCGGGACGGCGAGCTACCTTTTGCCCTTGCCCTTCTACCTCCAGGCCGAGGCCGGCGCCTGGCAGGGCGAAGGTCACGAACATGAGGCCTCCGGCAAGACGACGGTCGTGGACACCGCGGGGAACACGGTCGAAGTCCCGATCTACCAGGAGTCGGCGGAGTTCTCCCTGGCCGACAAGGTCTTCACCGGGCGGCTCAAGGCCTCCTTCGCGCCTACCGACAAGTCCGAGCTCGAGCTTGGGAGCAGCCTGGCCGCCGGCCACGGCGCGCACTGGGAGGAGCACCAGGACGAGGCGAAGGTCTACGGCGCGGACTTGACCTTCAAGCTCTGGCCCTCGTCCTACGAGCGCTGGGCCTTCCAGAACGAGTACTTCCACCTCACCCGGACGGTCCCCGCCGGACGGCTCCAGCGCGACGGACTCTACAGCTTCCTGAACTACCGGTGGAACAAGTATTGGGACACGGGCGCGCGCTTCGACTACGCGGAAGGCGCGTTCCCGACCCAGTCCATCGAGCGCGCCCTCTCGGCCCTCGTCGGCTATCACTTCACGGAAACCACGCGAGCCCTGGTCCAGTACAAGTACCGCCGCATCAACGGCGGCACGGTCAACGAGGGCTGGCTGCAATTGGCCTTCGGCCTCGGGCCGCACAGCCATGAGCTGGAATAAGGAGGGCGCCCCCATGAGAAGCCTATTCCTAGCGCTGGCCTGCCTTCTCGCCTCCTCCACGGCCTGGGCCAAGCTCCAGGTCGTGACCACGACGACCGACCTGAAATGGCTGGCCGAGCAGGTGGGCGGGGACCTCGTCGAGGTCGAAAGCCTCTCCTCCGGCGGCCAGGACCTCCACTTCGTCGAGCCCCGCCCCAGCATGGTCATGAAGGTGAAGAGGGCCGACGTCCTCGTCCGCATCGGCCTGGACCTCGACATGTGGGCGGACAGCCTGGTCTCGGCCTCCCGCAACAAGAAGGTCGTCTACGGAGCCCCCGGCTACGTGGACGCCTCCGTGGGCGTGGAGCGCCTGCAGATCCCCACGGACAAGGTGGACGCGGGCATGGGGGACCTCCACGTCTTTGGGAACCCGCACTACTGGCTCGATCCCTCCAACGCCTCGATCATCGCCGACAACATCCTGGAGGGACTCGTCCGCGCCGAGCCCGCCAAGGAGGCCGCGTTCAAGGAGAACTACTGGAAGCTCCTGCGCGCTCTCACCGAGAAGCTCAAGGAGTGGGAGAAGAAGGCCGCCCCGCTGAAAGGGGTGAAGGTCGTGACCTACCACAACTCCTGGGTGTATTTCGCCAAGCGCTTCGGGCTGGAGCTCTTCGGCAACATCGAGCCCAAGCCCGGCCTTCCGCCCTCCCCTTCGCACGTCAACAAGCTCATCGCCATGATGAAGGAGAAAGGAGCGGGCATCATCATGGCCGAGAGCTATTTCCCTCTCAAGGGCGCCCGGATGGTCGCCGACAAGACCGGGGCCAGGCTCGTCGTCGTCCCAAGCTCCGCGGGCGGCCTGCCTGGGGTCCGGACCTACTTCGACGTGTTCGACCAGGTCCTCGACGCGCTCCTGGATGCCCGCGGAGGGAAGCCATGATCGACCTCATGCTTTTGCCGTTCCTCGCCTGCCTGGTTTTGGTCGGCATCCACGCCTATCTCGGCATCCACGTCGTGGAGCGGGGCGTGATCTTCGTGGACCTGGCTTTGGCTCAGATCGCGGCCCTGGGAGCCGTCTGCGCGGCGCTCGCGGGCTTCCCCCTGCACAGCCCGCAGGCCTACTTCACGTCCCTCGGCTTCGCCTTCGCGGGCGCCGCGGTGTTCGCCCTGACCCGCTTCAAGGGGTCGGAAGTCCCGCAGGAGGCCGTCATCGGCATCGCCTACGTCGTGGCGGCCGCGGCGGCCATCCTGGCGCTCGACCGCATCCCCGGAGAGGCCGAGCACATCAAGGAGATGCTGATCGGCAACATCCTCTTCGTGGGATGGCGGGAGGTCGCCAAGATCGCGGCGCTCTACGCCGCGGTCGGGCTGTTCCACTATGTCTGCCGGAAAAAGTTCATCCTGGTCTCCCGCGACCCCGAGAAGGCCTCGGAGCAGGGGATCCCCGTGCGCCTGTGGGACTTCCTCTTCTACGCCACCTTCGGCCTGGTCGTCACGAGCTCGGTGGAGATCGCCGGAGTCCTGCTGGTCTTCTCGTTCCTCATCATCCCGGCCGTCTGCGCCATCCTCTTCACGAAGAGCTTCCGCCGCAGGCTGTTCATCGCCTGGACGGCCGGCGCCCTGACCAGCCTGGCGGGCATCTACGCTTCCGGGAGATGGGACCTGCCGACCGGGGCGGCGGTGGTCTGCTGCTTCGGGCTCCTCGTCGTCGGCTGCGGGGCCGCGAAGCGCCTGTTCCAGTCAGGTTAAGGCGTCCCCGAACTCGTCCACCTTCAGCCCTTTAAGGAAGCGCGTGAGGAGTTGGTTCTTCTCGCGCGAGGCCCGCGAGCGCTTCTGGTAAAGGCAGAAGCGGTCATCGAGCAGGCGGAGCCTGGGGAAGAGCGCCTTGAGCCGCCCTCGGGAAAGCTCCCCCAGCACGCAGTACTTGGGCAGGAAGGCCGCCCCGTAGCCCGCCAGAGCCGCGTTGATCATCCCCCGCACGTGGTTGACCGCCACCACGCGGCGGAAGGCGGGCCGGCGCCCCGGCTCGACCGCCCCCATCATGTTGCGCCACCACTCCCCCCCCTTGTCCAGGGAGAGCACGGGGACGCGCTCTAGGTCGAGCGGCGAGCGCACCCGGTGCCGGGCGAGGAAGGCCGGCGAGGCGACGACGGCGTAGCGCTCCCGGAAGAGCTGGGCGCACTCGACTCCGGGGTCCGTGTGCGGCAGGCAGTCCACCGCCAGGTCGATCTCGTCGCGCAAAAGCGGCTGGGCCAGCTCGTGCGAGAAGTAGAAGTCCACCCTCAGCTCGGGGTGCGCCTCGAGCAGGGGCCTCAGCTTTCGCACCAGGACGGAACTCCCGAACTCCACCGTCGCGCCCAGAACGAGCGCCTTCTCCGCCCGTCCGCCCAGGATGCGCGCCTCCGCCTCGTAGACCTCCGGGAACACCCGCTCGCAGGTCTCATAGAGCAGGCGGCCTTCGTCGGTGAGGACGAGCTCCCGCCCGCGCCACTCCACGAGGTCGAAGCCGAGGCCCGCCTCGAGCTTCGCGACGGCGTGCGAGACGGCCGAGGGCGTGAGGTGCAGCTGACGGGCCGCGGCGCTGTAGTTGCCCCGCCGGACGGCCTCCATCAGGATCTCCAGCTTGTTCAGATCGAAGCGCATATATGAATTATATTCATTTATATGATGAATACATATCACTTCCATCATATTCGGCCAGGGGGTATCCTATGGGCATGAAGACCTGCACAGAGCTCAAGATCACCTACACGACCGCGTCGGCCGACATGGCCGCGATCCACGACTGCTTCGACTCCGCCTTGGCGGAGGTCCGCTCCGAGCTGGGGAAGACCTATCCGCTCTTCGCCAACTCCGAACCCCCCATCGTCGACCTCTGCCCCATGGACTCCTCCCTGGTGCTCGGCCGCTTCGCCGCGGCCACGGCGGAGCAGGCCGCGGAGGCGGTCGAGGCCGCCGCCCGAACGAAGGCTCTCTGGGGAACGCGCACCTCGTGGCAGGAGCGCGTGCGCATCATCCGCAAGGCCGCCTCCCTCATCCGTGAGCGCAAGTTCCGCATCGCCGCCATCCTCAGCCTCGAGGTCGGCAAGAGCCGGCTGGAGGCCCTGGGCGACGTCGAGGAGTCGGCCGACCTGCTGGAGTACTACGCCAGGCAGATGGAGGAGCACGGCGGCTTCGCGCGGAAGATGGACTCCTTGAGCCCGCTCGAGAGCAACACGAGCGTCCTGCGCCCCTACGGGGTCTTCGTCTGCGTCGGGCCCTTCAACTTCCCCATGGCCCTGCCCGCGGGGATGTCCTCGGGGGCCCTGCTCGCCGGCAACACCGTCGTCTTCAAGCCGTCCCAGGACGCCCCCTGGGCGGGCCTGTGCCTCTATGAGGCCTACCGGGACGCCGGCGTGCCCGCGGGCGCCTTCCAATTCGTCCCCGGCCGGGGCTCGGTCATGGGCGACGTCCTGTGGAAGCATCCGAAGGTGGACGGCGTGGTCTTCACGGGCTCCAAGGAGGTCGGGATGCGCATGTTCCGCTCCTTCAGCTCGAATTGGGTCAAGCCCTGCCACCTGGAGCTCGGCGGCAAGGCGCCCGTCGTGGTCATGGACTCCGCCGACCTCGACGCAGCCGCGGAGGGCGTCTTCCGTTCGGCCTGGGGCTTCCAGAACCAGAAGTGCAGCGCGGCCTCCCGCGTGTACGTGCACAAGAAGGTCGCCAAGCCCTTCCTCGACAAGCTCATCGCCCTGACCAGGGCCCTCAAAGCCGGCGATCCGACGCGCCGGGACATCGTGTACGGCCCCCTCATCAACGAGAACGCATTCAAGACCTGGCAGAAGGCCGTGGACCTGGCGAAGAAGGAGGGGGCCATCCTCCACGGCGGGAACCGCCTCACGGACGGAGACCTCGCCAAAGGCTGGTTTGTCGAGCCGACCATCGTGAAGGCCCCCGTCTCCAGCCGGCTGTTCCAGGATGAGTTCTTCGTCCCCATCCTGGCGGTGGCCGAGGTGGAGAGCCTCGACCAGGCTCTGGCGGAGAGCAACAAGACCGAGTACGGGCTCACGGCCGGCATCTTCAGCCGGAAGCAGGACGAGATCCAGAGGTTCTTCGACGAGGCCGAGTTCGGCGTCGTCTACGCCAACCGGCGCGGCGGGGCCACCACGGGCGCCTGGCCGGGCTGCCAGCCCTTCACGGGCTGGAAGGGCTCCGGCGCGGGCGGAAAGGGCGGCCTCGGGCCCTACTACGTCGCGCAGTTCATGCGCGAGCAGTCCCGCACCGTCGTTTCGTAGTATCATACCGGCGTGATGGGGATCTTCCCCGAGACGTTGGCCCGCCTGCGCGCCCTTCATGGCCCCGCCCTGGAGGGCGTGCGCATCGAGAGGGCCGTCGTCGGGATCGTGTTCTCCGGCGTGAAGCTCTCGACCGGCCACGGCGGCATGGCGGGGACCCCGCGCCCCGAGAGCCTGTTCCCCCCCAGGGACAAGGACGCCCCTCCCCCCGGCGCGCTCAAAGGCAGGCCGGTGCTGTCCTTGCTGGAGCCCTGGCCCGAGGACCCCTTCCTCGCCGCGCTGGCCGCCGCATCCATGAGCGCGCTCTCCGCTCCCTGGCTTGAGAAGGCCGCCGGCCGGACCGTGTACGACAAAGACCCGCTCGAGCTCCTGGAAGTCCGGCCGGGCATGAGCGTCGCGGTGGTCGGAGCCTTCCGCTCGTACATCGACCGCTTGAAGGCCGTGCCGGGCGTCCAACTCAAGGTGCTCGAACTGCGCGAGTCGGCTCTGAGCGAGGACCACCGGCCCTTCTTCGTCCCGACGGAGCGGGCCGGAGAAGTCGTCCCGAGTTCCGACCTCCTGGTCATCACCGGCCTCTCGCTCGTCAACGGGACGCTGGAGGACTTGCTGAGTCTGGCCCGCAAGGACGCGCAGGTCGCCCTGGTCGGCCCCTCCGGCAGCATCCTGCCCGACGCCCTGTTCTCCCGCGGCGTGACTTTGGCCGGCGGCTGCGTCCTGGACGACCCTGACGAGGCGCTGGAACTGCTCTCCCAGGGAGGGCGCGCCCACCACCTCTACGGCCGCTGCGCAAGGAAAATAAACCTTCTAAGATGAAGGACCTCTGGCGCAAGGCCGCAGTCCTGGGCAGCCTCTGGGCCGCCTCCGAGATCGCCCTGGGCAGCTTCCTGCACAACACCCGCATCCCCCTGCGCGGCCACCTGCTCACCGGCATCGGCATCGCCATCCTCATCGCCGGCCACCGCCTCTGGCCCCAGCGGGGCCTGCTCTGGCGCGCCGGGCTCGTCTGCGCCGCCATGAAGTCGGTCTCGCCGAGCGCGGTCATCTTCGGCCCCATGTTCGCCATCTCGGTCGAGGGCTTCCTCCTCGAAGCCGGACTCTTCCTTGGAGGCGCCAACGTCTTCGGCTACCTGCTGGCCGGCGGCCTGGCGATGTCCTGGACCCTCTTCCAGAAGCTCGGCGGCTTCATCCTGCTCTACGGCCCGGATGCCTGGGAGCTCTACGCGAAAGGCTTGGAGAAGCTCCAAGCCTGGCTGGGGACGGAGGGCATCAGCCCCTGGACGCCCATCCTCGTCGTCTGGGGCGCGCACATGCTGGGGGGCGGAGCCGCCGCCGTGGTCGGGCTCCGCGTCGGCCGGGGGCAGGCTCGCCCGATGGGAGGCTCCTCCCTGCCGGCCTTCGGGCCCAAGCCCGGCGAGGAGCACAGCCACTCCCTCCCGGCCCTGTTTTTGCACGCCGCGTTCGTGGCCGGGATGATGTCGGCCGGGCACAAGCTGCCGCTCTGGGGCTACGCCGGCGCGGCGGCGGCGTACGCGGCGCTTTGCCTGCGCTTCTACCCCCGGGCCGTATCCATCCTGAAGAAGGCCGGCATCTGGGCCGGCCTCCTCGTCGTCTGCGCCCTAAGCGGCTGGCTGCTGGGCCGCTGGGAGTCGGGCGTGATGATGGCCCTGAGGGTCGTCCTGCTCACGATGGGCTTCTCCTGCGTCGGCACCGAACTGCGCAACCCCCGCATCCGCGACTGGCTCGGGAGCGGCCGCGGCCGGGTCTTCTTCGAGGCGCTCGAGCAGGCCTTCGAGACCCTGCCCCTGGTCTTCGCCGCCCTTCCCCCGGGCCCGCGGCTGCTGCGCAGCCCGGCGGCCTCGCTGAGCGCGGCCATCGCCCGCGCGCCAAAGCTCCTCGACAAGCTGGAAGGATGCCCTGTCTTCTTCGTCACGGGCGAGCGCGGGGCGGGGAAGTCCACGCTCATCGCGGAGCTCGCGCAGAGCCTGCGCGAGGCGAAGCTCTCCGTGGGCGGCGTCCTCGCGCAGGGCTTATGGAAGGAAGGGCGGCGAGAGGGCTTCGACGCCGTGGATCTGCTCACCGGCCAGGCCCGGCCGCTCTGCCGGCGGGGCGCGGTGGAAGGGTGGACGCCGCTGAGGGCATTCAGCTTCTCCCCCGAAGGGCTCGAGTTCGGCCGCCGGGCCCTGGCCGACGCCCGCCTGCACGAGGTGGACGTCCTGCTCATCGATGAAGTGGGCCCTTTCGAGCTTCAGGGCGGAGGCTGGGCCTCGGAGCTCGACGTCCTCGTCTCGCAGCGCCGCAAGCCCATGGTCTGGGTGGTGCGCTCGAGCCTGGTGGACGCCGTGAAGGAACGCTGGAAACTGCAGGAGTCTCGGGCCTTCCCGGCCGCGCCCGGCCAGGCGGACAGGCTCTTGGGAGAGCTTATCCCTGCGCGCCGGGCTTAGCTTCGAGCGCGCGGACCCGGACGAGCAGTTCGGGCAGGCGCTCCAGGGCCGCGTTCATCTTGTGCATCTGCCGGGCCGGCCGCGCGGGCGAACCGAAGTACGCCGCTCCGGGCTCGGTGTCCTGGGCCACGCCCGAGAGCCCCATCACCACCGAGCCCTTGGCCATCCTCACGTGGTCCTTCACGATGACCATCCCCGAGATCATGACCCCGTCCTCGACGACCACGGAGCCGCCGAGCGCGGAGTTCCCCACGATGTAGATGAAGCGGCCCACGCGGCAGTTGTGGCCGATGTGGACCTGGTCGTCGATCTTGGTGTGCTCGCCGATGGTCGTGCTCTCGATCGTGGCGCGGTCGACGGTGCAGCTCGCGCCGATCTCGACGTGGTCGCCGATCACGACGTTGCCGATCTGCGGGATCTTGTGCCGCCCGCCCTGCCCGTCGTAGAAGCCGAAGCCGTCCGCCCCGATGACCGTGGCCCCGTGGAGGATGCACCCCTTCCCGATGACGCAGTGGTGGCCGATGACCACGCCGGGGTAGAGCACCGTGCCCTCCCCGACCTCGGCGAAAGGCTCGAGCACGGCTCCGGGATAGAGGATGCAGCCCGGCCCGACCGAGGCGCCCTCCATCACGACGACACCCGGCAGGATGGCGGCCTTCGGGTCTACGCGCGCGCTTCGGTGGACGATCGCCCCCGGCTGGATGCCCGGCTCGAAGGACGGCGTCTTGTCGAAGAGCTTGAGCAGCGAGATGAAGACCAGGCGCGCGCCGGCGTCGGGGGCGACCAGGGCGAGGGGAAAGCCGGCCTTGAGCTTCTCGACGGTCAGGACGGCTCCGCTCTCAGCCGCGCGGGGGTGGCGCTTCAGGACGGCCGGATTCTCGATGAAATACAGCCAGTGGTCTTCCAGGGGCTGCTCGGGGGAGAGGCGCTCGACGTCCCGGACGCCTTGGATCTCATAGCCCGGGGCTCCCTGCACGGCGACCTTCAGCCGCTCCCCAAGCTCGCCCAGCGTCATCGCAGTCCCACGTCGGACTTGGAGCGGCTCTTGTTGGTCAGCCGGTAGACCACGACCTTCTTCTGATGCTCCAGTTGGACGTAGAGCTCCTCGAGGAGCAGGCCGAGGCTGGCCCAGCGGGGAGCCTCGTGCTCGTCGGCCTTGTCGCGGGATCGGTTGACCAGCCTCAGCTGGTCCTGGATGTCAGGCAAGCCGACCACGATCTTCATGTGAGGGTTGGCGAGTTTTTTCGTCTTGGCCATGGAGGTCTCCCGAGGACCATCCTAGTCTATCATTTCGGCCGCTCCAGACACGAGAAAGCCCCCCGGCCAAGGCCGGAGGGCTTCCCGCGGGCCGAAGGAGAGACTAGTCGTCCTCGTCGAACTCTTCGACCTCTTCCTCTTCCTCCTCACCGCCGGGCCCGCCCGGCCCGAAGCCCAGGCCTTTCCGCCCGCCGCCGCGCCGGCCGCCCAGGCGCTGGCCGCAACCCATGCGCCCCTGGCTCATGCCCGGTCCGAAGCCCTGCCCCATGCCCTGCCCGGACCCGGGCCCCCGGGGCCCGAAGCCCCTGCGGCCCTGGCCCATGCCGGGATGGCCCTGCCCCATGCGGCCGCCGATGCGCAGGATCATCTTGGCGCGCGCCGCCGGCGGCAGGAGGGCGGACAGGCTCGCCTGGAACTTCTCCCGGTCGGCCTGAAGGGCCTTGCGGGCCGCCTCGACGCGGCCGATGGCGGCCTCGATGTCCTTGTCCGAGGCCTCGTCGTCGACCTTATCCTTGAGCTTGAGCATCGCGTCCCTCAGCTCGCGCTGAAGGGGCTTGGCCGCCTTCCTATGCGCTTTGAAAGCCTCTTTGAGTTTCTCCGCCTGCTCCCCGGAGATCCCCATCTTCTCGAGATGCTTGCCGATGCGCTTCTCGATAGCCGGCTTCCTGTCGTCCTTGTCCTTTTCGGCCGCAAAAGCCGTCGGCAGTGCGGCGACGGCGGCCAACGCCCCGATGAGCAACCCGCAGACTGTTCGCTTCATAGACCCTCCAGCACGATGTGTGCGCCTTCATCCCCTTAGACGCCGTCCAACCCCGGAATGTGTCGCGACACAAACGGGCGGCTGCCGAGGTCTAAATGATAGATTAGCCCGCGCCATGGACGACAAGGCGAGCGACCAGGACCTCATCCGAAGCGTGCTCTCCGGCCGGCAGGAGGACTACGCCGAGCTCGTGCGGCGCCATCACGCCAAGGTGATGGGCTTGTGCCTCTCCATGCTCGGCCCGGCCCAGGCGGAGGACGCGGCCCAGGAAGTCTTCCTCAAGGCCTACGGCTCCCTGAGTGAATTCCACGGAGAAGCAGCCTTCTCGACCTGGCTCTACCGCATCGCCTCCAACCAGTGCCTGGACATGACCCGCCGGGCCGCCCGCAAAGCGGAGGATTCCCTGGACACCCTGCTGGAGGCCGAGGGAGACCGGATCCAAGCTCTTCTAGCCGAACCCGACAAAGCGCAGGGCGAGGAAGCGCGCGACCTGGTCGGCCGGGTGCTGGCCCTCCTGCCGCCGGAGTACCGCCTCATCCTGACCCTCCGGGAAGTGCAGGGCCTCGATTATAAGGAACTGATGGAGGCGCTGGACTGCTCGATGGACTCGGTGAAGGCGCGCCTGCGCCGGGCGCGCCAGAGCTTCCTGGAGAAGCTGCGACACTTTTCGAAGCTGGAGGACGTCTAAATGATGCCGGAGAATGCCATGGACCACGACAAGATCACGGAGTTCCTCGACGGAGAGCTCACCACTGAGGAACGCGAGCGCTTCCAAGCCCACCTGGCCTCCTGCCCGGACTGCCGGCGCGCGGTCGAAGACTGGAGGAAGACGAGCCGGGTCTTCTTCGGGCCGGTGCCCGCCCTCTCTTCCGCCGACCGGGAACTCTTCGTGCGGAAGGTCATGGCCCGGCTGCCGGAGGAGGAAGCCGCGCCCTGGCGCTGGCTGGTCCCCGCCCTGGGCTTCTCCTTCGCCCTCTTCGCCCTCTCCTTCCTCCCCTCCCAGCAGGAGCAGACGGACCCCCTCAAGACCCTGCTCCTGGCGGACGCCGGCGCCGCCCAGAGCGCGGATCCGCTCGACGAGTTGGTGGGGCTGGGGGACGAGCGATGAAGATCCACTGGAAGCAGGTCGTCCCGTTCTTCCTCCTTGGCCTCCTCCTCGGCGCCGCGTTCGGCTCCTGGGCCCACCGCGCCGCGCTGCGCAAGTTCCGCGGCGGCGGGCCGAAGCCAAACCACGCACGCATGTTCGAGCGCCTGAGCCGCCAGCTGGCCCTCGACGAGGGCCAGCGGACGGCCATCCGAGCGGTCATGGACGGCCAGCGCGCCCAGATGCAGGCCCTCCAGCAGAGGAACGCCCAGGAGTTCGAGGCCCAGCGCCTGGCCTTCAAGACCGAGATCCTGAAGAGCCTCAGGCCTGAGCAGAGGGAACGCTTCGAGGCCTTCACCGCGCGCTGGGAGAAGCGCCAGCGTCGCGGCCCCGGCGGCGGCATGATGCCTCCCCCGCCGCCGCCCCCGCCCGAGCCATGAGGCTCGCCCTTGGGCTCCTCCTCGCCTTGGCTCCCGCGGCCCACGCCCGCACCCTGAGCTGGGAGGACTGCGTCGCCATCGCCTCGAAGAACAACCCCGAACTCGCCTCCTCCGCTCGGGGGCTCGAAGCCAGCCGGGCCTCGTACTACGGCAGCTATAACGCCTTCCTCCCCTCGCTGAACCTCTCCAACGGCTACGCGAACTCGTACGGACAGCCCATGAGCTGGTCGGCCCAGGCCTCGGTCGGCCTGGACATCCT
This sequence comes from Elusimicrobiota bacterium, assembly GCA_003450735.1. Taxonomy (GTDB): domain Bacteria; phylum Elusimicrobiota; class Elusimicrobia; order UBA1565; family UBA1565; genus UBA9639. Next base: position 56,504 of record DMEZ01000018.1, read on the forward strand.
GGACATGCGCTCGGTGGCCGGCATCCGCTCCTCCTACGCCTCCTACCAGCAGGCCCAAGCGGCTCTGCGCCAGGCCTCGGCGAACCTCCGCCTCAACCTCAAGAGGGCCTTCTCCCAGCTGCTCTACGCCCAGAGGACGATGGAGGTTTCCAAGACCATCCGGGACATCCGCGAGCGGGACGGACAGACCGTCTCGCTCCTCTACGACTCCGGCCGGGAGTCCAAGGGGAACATGCTCCGCGCCAAGGCCCAGATGCTCCAGGCGGAAGCCGACCTCGCGCAGGCCCAGCGCAGCCTGAGGACCGCCCAGAAGAGCCTCAACCGCTACCTGGGGCTCGACGATTTCGACGCAGTGGCCGCCTCCGGGGAGCTGATCCCGGGTGAGCTGCCGGAGCAGGCGAAGGACCTGCGCCCGTTCGTCTCCGCGCGCCCCGACGTGGCCGTCCAGGAGGCGGCTCTCAAAGGAGCCGAGGCGAGCCTGAGCCAGGCTCGCAGTTCGCTCTGGCCCACCTTCTCGATCAACTACTCCCGCAGCCGCACGGGGGATACCGAGTTCCCCAACGACCGGACCTCCTGGAGCTATTCCGGCCAGCTGGGCTACGCCCTGTTCGGGGGCGGGCCGACCTCGACCTATTTCGCCGAGAAGAGCGCCCGCAGGAGCTTGGAGCGCTCGGAACAGGACCTGCGCTCGGTGCGCAACGGGGCCCTCGTGGAGCTGGAGACGACCTGGTCGTCCTTCGCGGGAGCCCTCGACGGGGTGAAGGTCCAGCTGGCCTTGCTCGAGGCCGCCCGCCAGCGCAACGACGAGGCGGACGTACGCTACGCCAGCGGCCTGATGACCTTCGACAACTGGGAGATCATCGTCTCGGAGCGGGTGAATTCGGAGCGGCAGGCCCTCTCGGCCCAGCTCGAGGCGGTCAACGCGGAAGCCGGCTGGAAGAAGGCCCTCGGCAAAGGATTGGGGGAGTGACATGAACGTCAAGAAGATCCTCATCGTCTCGGCCGCGGTCGCCGTCTGCGCCGCCGGCGCCTGGCTGCTGCGCGGACGCTTCACCAAGACCGAGCGCGGCAGGGCGGCCCGCGTCGTCACGGCCTCCCTGGGCCCCATCGAGGAAGCGGTGGAGGCCTCCGGAGGAGTGGCGCCCCTCAACCGCGTGGAGATCAAGCCGCCCATCTCGGGCCGCATCGAGCAGCTGCTCGTCGAGGAGGGCACCACGGTGAAGGCCGGCCAGATCCTGGCCTGGATGAGCTCGAGCGACCGGGCCGCCATCCTCGACGCCGCCCGGGCGAAAGGCCCTGACGAGCTGAAGAAATGGCAGGACTCCTACAAGCCGACCCCCATCATCGCCCCCCTCTCCGGAGTCATCATCCTGCGCAACACCGTGGTCGGGCAGGCCGTGGACGGGGGCACCATCCTCTTCGCCATGTCGGACACCCTCATCGTCGTGGCGCAGGTGGACGAGTCCTCCATCGGGCGCATCCGCAAGGGGCTGCCCTGTCGGATCACGCTGGACTCTTATCCCGACAAGACGGTCCAGGGAACGGTCTTCGACATCCTCCATGAGGGCAAGAACGTCTCCAACGTCATCACCTACGGCGTCAAGGTGAAGCCCGAGACCGTCCCGCCCTTCTTCCGCTCCCAGATGACGGCGAACGTGAGCTTCATCCTCCACCGCAAGGAAGACGCCGTCCTCGTGCCGAGCGCCGCGGTCCAGGAGTCCCGCGACGGCGGCAAGTTCGTCCTCGTCAAAGGGGAGGAGGGCAAGCCGGAGCGGCTGCCGGTGCAGACGGGGGTCGAGAGCGGCGACAAGGTCGAGATCGTCTCGGGCCTCGCGGAAGGCGACGAGATCCTCCTCTCGCAGGGCCGCTACCGCCCCCAGCAGGCCGCGCAGTCCAGCCCGCTTTTGCCCTCCATGCCCGGCCGCCAAAGCCGCGGAGGCCGCAGCACCGGAGGAGGCGGAGGCCCGCCCCCTCCCTGACCTCATGGCCCTCATCGAACTCGACGGCATCACCCGCTCCTACTGGCTGGGCGGCAGCGAGCTGAGGGTCCTCAAGGACATCTCTTTGCGCATCGAGGAGGGCGAGTTCGTCGCCATCATGGGCCCCTCCGGCTCGGGCAAGTCCACCCTGATGCAGATCCTGGGCTTGCTCGACCGTCCGACCTCGGGCTCCTACCGGCTCCTGGGCCTGGACGTGTCCCAGCTCTCGGACGACGAGGGCGCGGCCCTGCGCTCGAAGACCATCGGCTTCATCTTCCAGATGTTCAACCTCCTGCCCCGCACCAGCGCCCTGGACAACGTGGCGTTGCCGATGATCTATGCCGGGGTGAAAGACCGGGAAACGCGCGCGAGAGAGCTGCTCGCGGAGGTCGGCCTTCAAGACCGCATGGACCACCGGCCCAACGAGCTCTCGGGCGGCCAGCAGCAGCGCGTGGCCGTCGCGAGGGCCCTCGTCAACCATCCGAAGATCATCTTCGCCGACGAGCCCACCGGCAACCTGGCCTCCGACCAGGCCGAGGAGATCCTGGCCTATCTCAGGAAGCTCAACGAGACCGGGATCGCGGTCATCATGGTCACCCACGAGCCCGACATCGCGGCCCACGCCCGGCGGGTCATCCGCATCAAGGACGGCGCGGTCGTCTCGGACGAGTCGACCGCGCCGGCGCCGCCCGCCGCCTCTTCGGAGGGCGGCCCCGTGAAGCCGGAGACCCCGGAGTTCAACCTGGCCGAGTTCCGGGAGTTCAGCACCTCCGCCCTGCGCGCCATCGCGGCCAACAAGGTCCGCAGCGGCCTCTCGATGCTCGGCATCCTCATCGGCGTGAGCGCGGTCATCGCCATGCTCGCGGTCGGGCGCGGAGCGCAGAAGGCCATCGAGGCGCGCCTCGCCAGCCTGGGCTCGAACCTCGTCATGCTCCAGCCGGGCTCCCCCTCCTCCCACGGCGTCCGCCACGAGGCCGGCTCCACCAGCCGGCTCACGGTCGACGACGTCAAGGCCATCCAGAAGGCCAGCCCCCACATCACCGGCGTGGATGGGAACGTCTCCGGCAACGTCCAGATCGTCTTCAAGGACAAGAACGCCAACATCCAGCTCACGGGCGCGGGACCGGCCTACGCGAGGATGCGCGCCTCGGAGCCCTACTACGGCCGCTTCTTCACGGAGGGCGAGAACGAGCGCATGGAGCGCGTCGCCCTGCTCGGACAGACCACCGTCACGAACCTTTTCGGGCAGGAGGACCCCGTCGGACAGACCGTGAAGATCAACCGGGTGAACTTCAAGGTCATCGGGGTCTTGCCGCTCAAGGGCTCGATGGGCCCCCGCGACCAGGACGACGCGGTCCTCATCCCCCTCAACACGGCCATGAAGCGCGTGCTGGGCAAGCTCTACCTCAACAACATCACCATCGAGTGCGGCTCCGGCGAAGCCATCCCCGGGGTGATCGACGAGGTCACCGCCCTCATGCGCGGGCGCCACCGCCTGCCGGCCTACAAGGAGGACGATTTCTCCTTGAGGAACATGGCCGAGATCCAGGCCGTGATGGCGGGCACGGCCCAGACCTTCACCCTCCTGCTGGGCATCGTGGCGGCCATCTCCATGCTGGTCGGCGGGATCGG
>DMEZ01000018.1:60285-147879 GCA_003450735.1 Elusimicrobiota bacterium
AGCGAGCGCACGCGCGAGATCGGCCTGCGCAAGGCGGTGGGCGCCGCGCGGCGGGCCATCCTCTCGCAGTTCCTCATCGAGTCGGCGGTGCTCTCCACGCTGGGAGGGGTGATCGGGATCCTGCTCGGGGTGAGCGTCTCGCTCGTCCTCTCGAAGTTCGCGGGCTGGGCCGCGGTGGTCACCGCGCAGTCGATCCTGCTCGCTTTCGTCTTCTCGGCGGGGGTCGGCGTGCTCTTCGGGTTCTGGCCCGCGCGCAAGGCGTCTTTGCTCTCCCCGATCGAAGCTCTGCGCTACGAGTAGGCTCTAGGGCCGGCCCTTCCACTGCGGGGTCTGGTCCGCGTTGAACTCCCGCCGCGCCGTGTTGGCCACCTTCGGCGCCGCGTAGTCGAAGGCGGCCTTGAAGTCGACGTCCCGGCGGCCCGCCTGCTCCCGGATGCCCTTGAGGAGGAAGTAGGTGAAGAGGCCGTGCCCCTTCTCCTGGTAGGTGTTGCTGATCTGGTCGCCGGCGGCCGCGGCCAGGACCGCGAGCTTCTCCGGAAGGCCCTCGTCGAGGGCCGCGCTCACCAGGGGCCGCGCGCCCCGGGCCATGACGGAACGGCCCCCCGCCCCGGAGAAGCAGCTGTCCATCGCGACCGTGATCCTCTTGGCGGGCAGCTTGGCGAGCTCCGCGTAGAGGCGCTTGAGGGGGTAGCCGGTCTTGTCGAGGTAGGTCGGATCCCCGTCGTAAGGCACGAGGTAGGCGTCCCCCGTCTTCGGGTTGGGGGAGCCGTGGCCGGAGAAGTAGACGAAGACCTCGGCGTCCTCCTCCACCCGGTTGGGCAGCCAGCTCTCGAAGTACTTCTCGAAGCCGCTCTTCGTGGCGTCGTCGTTGATGAGCGTCGCGACGTTGGCGTCCTCGAAGCCGAGCGTCCGGGTCAGGTAGCTCGACACGAGCCGGGCGTCCGTGTCGGCGAAATCCGCCTCGGGCACGCCCTGGCGGTACTTCCGGATGCCGATGACCACGGCGTAGGCCTTGTCCTTCTTGGGCGCCGAGCGCGCCGGGAGCTCGTCGACGTCCGAGCGCACGGCGGGAGCCGCCGCGGGGGCGGGCTTCTCCGCGCGAGCCGCCGCGGCACCTCCGGCAACGGCCTTCGCGAGGACGCCCTGGGACTCGAACGCGGGGCCGATCTGGCCCATCAGGGCGGCCAGGGCCCGCGTACAGCTGTCGTCGAAGGAGCTCGCGACGGCCATGGATGTCCCGTTCCCGAAAAGGGTGTCGTTCCAGAGCGGCTGTCCCGAGGGCGAGTCCAGCCGGAGGGCCAGATCGATCTCGCAGCCCGTGCCCATCCCGGAAGGGCCGCCCCAGGCCTTGACGATCGTCCCCTGGAGCACCGCGTCGGCTTGGCCGCGGTCCACGAGGGGCAGGCCCAGCCTCTCCAGCTCCGTGCGCAGAGCGTCCAGGACGCCCGTGACCAGCGGCGGACGGAACACCCCCTTGAGGACGGGGCCGGGCTGGATGAACCCGGGCGTCTTGTCGTAGAGAGGGGACAGATGGATCCTCGGCAGCCGCTCCGCGCGCAGGGGCCTCGCCGGGGATCCCGGCTTGTACGACATCCTGATGCTGGTCGTGCAGCCGCAGAGCAGGGCGGCCGCGAGCGCCGTGAGCAGGCGCGCCTTCACGCCGAAAGCTCTACGCAGAGGAGCAGGTCGCCGTGCGAGGCCCCGCGGACGTCGATCTTCGCGCCATGGACGCGGGCGCGCACCGGATGCGAATCCTTATGCAGGAGGACGGCGTCGGCGGCGTCGCGCGAGCGCGCGACGTCGAGGCCCCGCAGGCGCGACATCAGCGCCCCCCGCGACTCCTCCTCGACGAGGATGCCGAAAGGCTCGCCGATGAGGTCCTCGCGCCGGTAGCCCAGCAGCTCCTGGCAGCGCCGGTTGCAGTCGATGATCCGCAGTCTTTCGCTCAGCACGAAGACCGCCATCGGCACGGCCTCGCAGAGCGTCCGGTAGCGGCCCTCGATCTCCGAGTGGGCGCGGATGAGCAGCTCGTGCTCGGCCAGGTTGTCGAGCACCCAGGACGTCTCGTTCTCGCGGTACTCCCGGGCCATGAACTTGCTCGAGTCCGCGTAGTAGAAGTTCCGCAAAAGCATCCCGTGCCAGATGTGGAAGGGGTGCGTCCTGAGCGCGTCCCGCAAGAGCTCCGGCGGGAAGCGGCCCTTGTTGAACTGGCAGGCGAGGATGCAGTCGTGGTCCTGGGCCAATCCGTTGAGCATCGCCTCGTATTCCATCAGGCGCTCGATCCCGGGCGTCTTCCCCAGGGCCCAGGTCATCTCGCCCGCCGTGCGCAGGGCCGTGAATCCCTCGCTCTTGGCCTGGCGGATCGCCTCCTTGAGGAAGGCGCACATCTCGTCCGGGTCGAAGCGCCCGCTCCTCAGGTAGGAGTCGGCCTTGCCGACGATGACCAGGGCCTTCTTGGCCACCCAGGCGTCGAAGTCCGGCCAGGCTTGGCGCATGCGCCGCTCCACCTTGGCCGCGGTGTTGTCGTCGGCGACGTAGACGCACTTCTCGCGGGACTCGAGCCCCTTCCGGATGTAGGGCAGGATCGCGTCGAACTGCTCCTCCGGGGTCTCGTAGATCAGGCAGATGTGGTCGTGGAGCCTCAGCGCGAGCAGGTCCTCGCAAGTGGAACTGCAGAAGTGTCGATGGGAAACGACCTTGTCGATAGGCATACAGCGTACCTCCGCAAAGGGCTCCTGCCATTGTAGCTCTTGGCTGGAAAAAATCAACCGGGATCAAGGCCCGAAGCGGCCCGAGCGATAGTAGCGGACATATTCGTCCCTGACGATGGCCTGATGGCCGTAGACGGACTTCTCGAAGAGTGCGAGCGCCTTATCGGGCGGCTGGACACCCGGGTCGTCCTTGCGGATGCGCTCCACGATCTGGCGGGCAGTGAGGTTCGCGGCGGCGAATCCGCGCCTTCCGGAGAACTCGCGGAATTCCCGTTCGATCTCCGAGCCGTAGTCGATGATGCTCAAGGCCTTCGCCACGCGCCGTCCCGCGTGCTTGATCTCCAGGAGGTATTCGCCTTTTTCGCGGGGCACCGCCCGCTCCACGCCGTTCACGGTGAGGACTGCCGCCGCCCCTTCCGGCTTCACCACCACGACCTCGAGAGGAGGGTCCGCCGCGCCCCAGAACAGCGGGAGGTCCGGCTCGATCTGAGGGAACCGGATATCGAGGCCCGATGGGCCTTCCGCCGGCTCCGCGGCGAGCCCGCCGACGGTCCGGGACTCCGGCATGTCCGCAATCGAGCGTGCCGAGGAGCCCCATCGCCGCCGCGCGGCCCAGCCCGCCAGCGCGGCGGCGAGCGCCGCCGCGAGGCCGTAGGGCCAACCCTTCCCCTTGGCATGGCCGAGTCCCTGATCGCGGCCCATTTCAGGAGCGCTGCGTTTCCCGGCGCCGGCGGCGGCGACCACGGCCTCCGCTTTGGCCTCGTCATACACCGGGGTAGCGGAAAAGACAGCGGCGATGCGGTGTCCCCCGCCGTCGATGGGGAGAAGTTCCTCGAACGCGCCGTCGCCGCCGGCCGAGATCCGGAAGGGCTTGCCCCCGTCGATCGAGAGCGCCACCCGTCCATTCGCGACCGGCTTGCCGGCGTCATCTTCCAGCCGCCCGCTCAGCCTCAACCCCTCGCCGGAGCGGGAAGCGCTCAGCGCCAGCGCGACCCTGGCGCGGATGACGATCTCCGGGTCGCTGTCCGAGCAGGTATAGTCTTTGTCGCCGCTGTAGCGCGCCAGCAGCTGGAACCGTCCGAGCTTGAACCCCCGCCCCACGGAAACCGTGATCCGATAGTTGCCGGCTTCGTCGATGACGCCCTGCCCGATCCGGATCCCCTGCTTCTTGTCCTTGTCCGTGAGGTAGAGCACGACCTCGGCCTTGCCGGCCGGCTTGCCGTCCAGCGTCCGGACCGTCCCGGCGACGAGGGGCTTCTCATCGCGCCGGAAGTCGGAAGGGTGGACCAGGATCTGCGTCTCCGTGGGGATCTTCTTCTTCAGGCCCGATGCCTTGCCTGAGCAGGTGCAGGACGGCTGCGCAGGCCCTCCGGCCGTGGGCTCGAACTCGACCCACCCCTGCCCCGGAAAATAGACCTCGACCCAGGCGTGAGGGATGGTCAAGACGACGGACCGGGTCATAGCGCTCCAAGGGCCCGGCGCGAACCCGCCGACGACCCGGGACGGGATCCCGATGCTCCGCAGGAGGACGGCCATGGCAGACGAGAAATAGGTGCAATACCCTCTCTTGATGTCGAACAGGAAGAAATCCACCCCGTTCCTGCCCCTGGGAGTGGCCGGAGGATCGAGCGTGTATCGGTACTCCCCGCTCCCTCCGAGGAAGGCTTCGATCTTCCTCGCCCGGTCGAAGTGGTTGGATTCGCCGGCCGTGACGCTCAGCGCCAACTCGCGGATGCGGGACGGTGTCCCGGGCGGCAATTGCAGGTAGCGTTCCCGGATATCGTTCGAGTAGTCTTCGGAAGCGCCGCGAATGTCCTCCGCTGAGTATTGCCTGACCATGGAGGAAGCCGTGTAGCGCGCCCCCGCCATGAGCGGAGCGCCCACGGAGAACCCCAGGGAAGCCTCATCGAACGACACCGGGGCATCGCCCGCGCAGACCTTCGACGGGAACAGCGGCGCCGGCAGCTGCGTGAAGCTCCCGCCCGGCAGGACCTTGGCGGAGATGTCCAGCCGCGTGGAATCCGGACCGTCCTCCAGCAAGGCGGAGCGGCAGTCCACGCGCCGCAGGGCTCCGGGCCGCTGAGACCAGCCTTGACCGTCGAAGGTGTCGTAGGAGGCCGCGCGCCAGTAGCGGGGCTCGGCCGACTCGATCTCGAGGACGGGCGTATCGGGCAGGACGGTCGGCCCTGAAAGGCTCGGCCCCCCCGCGCCGCCATGGGATGACCGCCTTTGCGCCGGCTTCTCCGCTTCCGGCCGGGTCTCCCGGGGCGGTTCGGTGCCGGAGGCGGCGTGGACCCCGTCTCCGGAGAAGCGGGCCTCGAGCCGGGATCGGCCCGGCTTGGCGCCGGCCGGGACGGAGATGACGATTTTGAAGACGCCCTTGGAGTCCGTCCTGCCTTCCCCGACCTGGACATCCTCGCCGCCCTCCTCGCCGGTCAGGAATATCGAGACGGCGCCGTTCCCCACCGGGCGGCCGTCGACGCGGCGGACGCTGCCCTCGATCGTCGGGGACTCCTTGCGGTAGAGGCTCGCCGGGAACCGCGATATCTTGATCTGCGTCGGGACCGGCGCCCCGGCCGGAGCGCTCTTCAATGCATCCCGGAGGTCCTCCTCTTTCGGGCCCGACGACCGAGGCCTCGCCGGCGCCCCAGGGCAGGGCAGGATCGGTTCGAGCGGCCCCAGGCCCCTCAGGGAAGTCTTCACGCGCGTTCCCGGAAACCAGGTCCGGGCGCGCCGGCCCTCCAGGCGTGGGCTCGAATTCGACCCACCCCTGCCCCGGAAAATAGACCTCGACCCAGGCATGAGGGAGGGTCAAGGCGACGGACCGGGTCCTGGCATTCCAGGGGCCCGGCGCGAACCCGCTGACGACCCGGGACGGGATCCCGATGCTCCGCAGGAGGACGGCCATGGCCGACGAGAAATAGGAGCAATACCCTCTCTTGATGTCGAACAGGAAGAAGTCCACCCCGTTCCTGCCCCTGGGAGTGGCCGGAGGGTCGAGCGTGTAGGGGTACTTCCCGCCGCGTCCAAGGAAGGCTTCGATCCTCCTCGCCCGGTCGAATTGGTTGGATTCGCCGGCCGTGACGCTCAGCGCCAGCTCGCGGATGCGGGACGGGGTCCCGGGCGGCAATTGCAGGTAGTGTTCCCGGACCTCGGGCGAGTAGTCTTCGGAAGCGCCGCGCAGGGTCTCCGCGGAATAGCGTTTGACCAAGGAGGAAGCCGTGTAGCGCGCCCCCGCCGTGAGCGGAGAGCCCACGGAGAGACCCAGGGAGCTCTCGTCGAACGACACCGGGGCATCGCCCGCGCAGACCTTCGACGGGGACAGCGGCACCGGCAGCTGCGTGAAGCTCCCCCCCGGCAGGACCTTGGCGGAGATGTCCAGGCGCCTGGCATCCGGGCCGCTCTCCCTCAAGGCGTCGCGGCAGTCCACGCGCCGGGGGACTCCAGAGCTTTGAGACCAGCCTTGGCCGTCGAAGGTGTCGTAGGAGGCCGCGCGCCAATAGCGGGGTTCGGCCGACTCGATCTCGAGGACGGGCGCGGCGGGCAGGACGGTCGGCCCCGCCAGGCGCGGCGGCCCCATGCCGCCATGGGAGAGCCCTCTCTGCCCCGGCTTCTCCGCTTCCTGCCGGGCGGGAGAAACCTCCTTCCTGGCGAAACGCGCTTCCTGGAGGAGAGCCGTGTCCTTGGGGGAAAAGCGCAGCAGCGGGCCCGCGCCGATGCAGAGTCCGGCGAACGCGAGCAGCGCCAGCGCGATCCGGCGTATCTCAGCTCGTCCCAACGCGCCCCTCCCATCGAGCGATCAGCCTGAGCCTGGCCCTCTTGTTCGAGCGGGCGAGGTACGGATCGATGATGAAATAGGACAATAGGAGCCCCGGCAGGGCCCCCGCCGCTCCGACCAGGATCAGGCCGAACCCCGTCGGCATCTCTCCTCCCGCAGCGAGATAACAGCCGAGAAGGAGAGTCGTCGTCGACAGGGCGACCCAGGCCGGGAGGATGGTCCTATCGTGGTAGGCTTCGAGCCAGCGGGTCGGAAGACCCTGCGACGAGAACTCCATCGACAGGGCGTTTTTTTCCCCCAGTTCCACGAAGGCCCGCGCGGCCCGGAGGCAGGCCGTGAACTTCTCGTCGGCATGGAACTCGGCGGGGACATGATGATGGCGGCCCCATCCGTTCGGCGGCGCACCCTGGGAGCGCTCTTCGACCGGCAGCGCCCAGGCCAGAAGCCTGGTCAGGAGGTAGGCCGCCAGGATCGCGATGACGGACCACAGGACGATCGCCTCCGCCTCCAAAACGGTCCTCAGGATCGCGTCGGGCTGGAGGGAACGTTCGGGCGACGCCGAGGACACGAGCGGAAGGCGGCCCGTCAACGCCCGATGATACGACGGGAAGGCGTCCCCCCCCAGACGGAGGAGAAGCGCGTAAAGGACGCAGACGCCGGCCAGCGTGCCCAGAGCGATCAGCGGGAGCAGCCTTCCTATCGCCGGCTTCGCGCCGTTCCCCTTCGCCGGCGAGGCGCTTTCGCCGGGGGCGCCGATGGGCTCGTCTCCGGAGAGTTCGCGGAGCTTGTCGATCTCATATTCGTCGAACCAGACTCCGGCGCACGTGGAGCACCGGTCCAGCGTCAGGCGGCCCTTGAACAGGCGGCCCCGCACCATGCGCTTGCGGCACACGGGGCACCGCAGCGGCCCCGTCAAAGGCAAGGCCAGTTTCACCGGCTTGCGCAGGGACGCGGCGGGGCTGAACGAGCCGAAGCATCTCATGCAGCCTTCGATGCGGACGCCGTTGACCGTCGAGGCGAGCAGGTCGCAGCCGCAGACGGGGCATTTCATGGCGCTCTCAGGGGACACATCATGCCAGCAGCGCGAGGCAGCAGGCCGCCGCCCCGCCTAGGAGCAGAAGCCCGCCCGTCTGGAAGACGGCCAGGAAGCAGGAGACCCCCTCGATGTCCCGCTCCTCGGCGCCGGACCGGCGCAGTTCCTCACGAACGGCATGGAAGCGGTGCAGCACGAACAGAGCCCAGGCGCCGAAGACCACGAGGAAGATCATCCCCGGTCCGTCCGCGTTGAATCGCGGCCAGGGCGGGGAGAGGCCCAGCAGTTCCCACCACTTCAGCCGGCTGTGATTGAGGAAGACGCCGCTGAAGAGCAGGCGTGTCGAGACGAAGCCGGCGACCAGGGCCATGAAGGCCGTGTCCGAGACCAAAGCGATGCAGAGCGCCAGAGAGGATACGGCCGCGATCTCGACCGCGGCGGGAACGGCCGGCACGAGCCGTATGCTGCCGAAGAGGAAATACTCGGAGAGCGCATCCCCGAACGGCACTCCGACGACCCAACACAGCAGGGATCCGACGGCCATAGTCCCCAGGAAGTCCGGCGAGATGATCCGGATGAGGAGACTCCGAAGGGTCTCGAGGAGCCGGAGGAAGAGGCCCCGAAGGGCCGCGAGGAGCCGGAGAAGGATGTCCTGAAGGGCCGCGAGGATCTCCCGGTACTCCGTCCTCATCGGCTCCTCCCCAGACCCGCGGCGGCGCGCACCAGCAATCCTCCGAAGCGCTGCGTCCTCGGGTCCCAGAGGATCGGGATGGCGCCGGCGCCCCTGACCAGTTTGAACGCGGCTTCGATCTTCGCATCCATGGCTTTAGCCGCGAATCCCCCATACAGGGTCTGCCGGGGGTGCCACTCCGTCCATTTCACCGCCACCAGGCACACCGTCGAACGCCGGCCCAGGATGGCCTGCAATCGACGGATGGCGTCCGAGGTCCCCTCACAGTCGACCTCAGGCCTGGTCAGGATGAAGCATAAGGGACGGTCGGCGGCAAGGAACGGCCGGACGGACTCAACGGCATAGGTCAGTTTCTCCGGGTAGGCGGCCGGCTTGACCCTGACGAACTCCCTGAGGACCTTGGCGATCTGGCCTCTCCCGGAGTCCGAACGGACGAGGACATCATTGGCGAAGACGCTCGCTCCGACTTTGTAGCCGCGGGAGATGAAATAGGATGTGATCGAAAGCGCGGATTCGAGGAAATATTCGAAGGGGTTCTCCTCCCGGGTCCCCACGGCGGTGGCCGGAGAGCTGTCGATGAAGAGCCAGACTGCCTTCTTGCCCTCGACCGAGTACTCATTCACCAAAGGCAACCGCGAGGCGCCCCCCGAGAGCATCTTCGCGCTGGCGCGCCAATTGACCATCCGGGCGCTGTCTCCGGGATGATACTCCCGCAGTCCATTGAGGGAGTTCGAGCGCATCCCCAGGAAGGCGATGGAGTTGTCCGGCAGCGGCGTCCTGCCGAAGGCCCTGAGCTCCTTGAACCGCTTGATGAGATGATGCCTGGGCCAGACGGAGACCTTGACGGCATCGCCCATGCCGTTCAGCGACCGGCTGAACTCGCCCCACAGGCTTACGATCCTGATTTCAGGAGGGCCGACGAGGAACTCGCCGCGGCTCAGGGCGGCCACGCTCAGCCGATACGACCTCCTCCGCGTCCAGGGCAGGAGGAACCGCACGCGGAAATTGTTCCCGGCCTTCAGGGAGAATTCCTTCGGCAAGGGGATCTGGACGTACACCAGGCCGAGGCCCCCGCCCGATTCGACGTCGACGACGATCCGGAACTCTTCCCCGCGCGAGAGCGAGGCATGCGACAAGCGCATATCCGCCCGGACGGAGGCGAAGGCGATCGAAGCGACGTCGGCGGCTAGGACGAACGCGAAAGCCGCCGCGGCGTAGACCAGGGAGGGATTGCCCAACGACAGCCCGGCGGCCAGCAGCGCGCAAGCCAGAAACGAAGCCCCCAGGCCCGGCGCTGAGCGCAGCGCGGGCCCCTCAGACGCCTCCATCACGCGCCTCCGGGCGCGTCGTCCTCTCCCGCGGGACCGGCACGCTGCCGAGGATCTCCCCGATGATCGAATGCGATCTCACGCCTTCGACCTCGAAGTCCATCTTGATCGTGACCCGGTGATTGAGGCAGTCGATGGCGCAGTACGTCACATCATCCGGGATCACGAAATCCCGGCCCTGGATGAACGCATAAGCCCGGCTGGCCTTGAGCAGGGCCAGGGACCCGCGGGGGCTCGCGCCGAGCGCGATCTTCGGATGCTCCCGCGTCGCCCGGACGATCGTCGAGATGTAATGGATGATCTCGCTTCCCACGTGGACGTTCTTTTCGATGTGCGCCTGCATGCCCGCGAGGGACTCGGCATCGAGGAGCGGCTTCAACAAGCTGGACGGATCGTCGCTCTGCCACTGGATGCGCCGCTTCAGGAGGGCGTTCTCATCCTCGATGGTCCGCGGGTAGCCCGTGGAGATGCGCATGAGGAACCTGTCGACCTGCGCTTCCGGAAGCACCCAGGTGCCCTCGAATTCGGTCGGGTTCTGGGTCGCCATCAGGAAGAACGGCCGGGCCATCTTCAGGGACTCCCCGCCGATCGTGACCTGGCGCTCTTCGCTGACTTCCAGGAGGGCGCTCAGAGTCTTGGGCGGCACGCGATTGATCTCATCGAACAGGAAGATGTTCGTGAAGACCGGTCCCTTGACCAGCCTGAAGGACTGCGAGGACATGTCCCAGACCTCCCCTCCCAGGATGTCCGAGGGCAGCAGCTCCGCGGTCCCCTGGACCCTCTTGTAGCCCATCCCGCACAGCTGCGCGATGAGCTTCGTCAGCAGGGTCTTCCCCGTCCCGGGGACATCCTCCAGGAGGACATGCCCGTTCGCGAGGATGGCCGTCAGCAGCTTCTCGACCACGGGGCGTTTGCCCACGTAGATCGCTTCTACCCCATCGATGATCTCTTGAACGCGTTTCTTCATAAGCAGTCCCCGCCCTCCCTGAATAGGCGGGGTATACTTTACCAAGTCTAAGGGGTTCCCGGCGGACGGCTAGACCGACTGCTCGACTTGGCTGGCGAAAAGGCGGGCTTCGGCTTCGACGGCCTCCAAGGTCCCCTTCTCGGAGGCCGCCGCCATCTCCTGATCGAACACGTTCCAGACGGAGAGCGCCCGGCGCACCTGGCCTTGGAGCGGCTCCTCCGGCTTGAGGAGAGCCTTCACGATGCGGAGGAGGCTCTCCTGCACGGCCCCGGCGGCCCGGGCGGCCTCGGGGCTCGGGGCCTTCTGCTGGGCGATCCAGCGCTCCCGACCGGCCTCGAGCATGTCCAGGAAGTCCTGCCCGCTCATGCGGCTGGACTTCCACCCGCGCTCTTCCCCGATGTCGTCGGCCAGCAGGGCGAGCTGGGCCGCGGCCCCGGCCGCGAAGGCCAGCTCTTCCGGGGTGGCCTTGAGGACGACCGGGCCGGCGGACGGGAGGACGGGGACGAAGAGGGTCTTGGGCGCGGCCTGGATGCTCGGCAGGAGCGGGGCGAGGGGCTGGAACGCCGGCGAGCGCAGAGGGACGGCCGGCAGGAGCGGGACAGGAAGGACCGGCATGGGCCTCAGCCTCACCTGGGCGGCGGCCGGAGAGCACAGCAGGAGGAGAATGAGGATCGGCATCGAGTCCAGGATAACCGCTTTCACCCTGTCCCGCATGGGGGAATGGGCCTACTTTCGCGTGGGCCCATTACAGCGGCGGACCTGGGCCGGAATCCCCCCGACCCGCGCCCCGATCGCGGCTATCCTGAACGCAGATGATCCCGATCCTCGCGCTCCTCTGCACCGCCGCCTGGGGCCAGGTGAAGACCCTGCCCTCTCCCGTCCTTCCGACGGTCAGCGTTCCCATCGTCCCGGTCATGCCCGCTCTCTCCCCGGCCTATTCCCCTGCCCTCTCCCTCCTCCCCTCCCTCGCCTCCGTCGCGCCCCTGCCCTCGGTCTCCGCGCCGGTGTTGGCCGGCCTCTCCGCGTGGCAAACCCAGGCCGCCTCCCCGAGACCCGCCGACCCTAAGGCCCTCTGGGACGGAGCCGTGAAGAAGGCCGCGCCCGCTCTGACGCCGGTCCTGGCGCTGCCGGCCGCGCCTTGGGCCCCGCGCCTGGCCGCGCCCGCCCCAGGCCATCGCGGGGTCGGCGCCGAGACGGTGCCGGGCAGCGTCTTCGATTGGAGGCCGGTCGAAAAGTCCCCGGGGCACGGCTTCCCCCTCCTCGACCGACTCATCCGCTGGTTCTTGTCGCGCAAGAGCTCAAGCTTCAAGGACGGCTTTGAACTGCCGGGCTCCCGCCGGGAGGACGCCGGCGTGTTCCTCTACGGCGAGCGCCACACCGACAAGGCGCTCATCGCCGAGAACATGCGCCGCCTCGCCGAGAACGTCCAGCCGGGGAAGGGGGCGCTCGTGCTGGATGAAGCCTACTTCGGCCCGCGCCTGTTCGGCCGGGAGGCCCTGGACTACCTGGAAGCCAAGGGTCTCGATCCGGATTCCCTGCCGGACGCCGTCTCCATCGAAGTGAGCGGCTGGGACGACAGGGAGATCTACGACCGGACGCTCCACCCCTCCCTTCAGCACCACATGAACCTGCTGGACATCAACCACCACCTCTACAGCCCCGAGCGAGGCTGGGGCTACTACGCGGCCCTCGCGCGCAAGGCCCGCGAGACCTTCAAGAACTGGCTGGGGCTCCGGCGGGAAGCCATCGGGGGGCGCAACCGGGTGCTCGACGATAGCCTGAGAACGGCGCTCAAGGAGGCCGACCGCGAAGGCAAGAGCCTCCATCTCATCGCAGGCGCCGAGCACCTGCTGGAGAAGCCTTATTGGCTGGACGCCCCGCTCTTCGGGACCCGCATCCGCAAGGGCCTGCTGCGCGCGCTGGAGGGCCGGCCCTACTGGGGCGGCAAGCCCGCCGACTCCGTGCTAGAATAAGGCATGGACGACAAGGTCGTGGAGCCCGAGCTGGTCGAGACGCCCCCGCCTCCCCCCAACACCTTCTTCCATCCGCTCAGCGGCCTGGCCATCCTCGCCATCGACTGGCTCGCCTTCGGGGCGGACCTGGTCACGGGCCACCTCGCGGTCGCCTTCATGAGCCTCGCCGCGTTCTGCGCCGCCTACTACTCGATCTGGAGCGTCCAGCGCCGCCTGCAGGGGGACTCGCCGGGGAAAGCCCGGCTGAAGGCCCTGCTGGGCGCCCTCGCCGCCGGCGTGCCGTTCCCCGTCACGGGCACCGTCGTCGGCGCGGCCATCCTCGTGCTGTCCGGCCTGCCCTCCCCCGGCGATCTACGCAAGGCCCTCTTCCGCAGGCGTTAGCAGCCTAGAGCAGGGGCTTCAGCGCGCCCCAGAACTCCGACACGTCGCGCGGGCGCTTGAGCAGGTCGGGATCCTCGGCTTTTGCGAGGAGCTCCGCGACGCCGGACCCACCCGCCGGGAGCAGGCTCTTGGCGCAGGCCGCCAGGGCGGGCAGATCGACGGAGACGTCGGCGTTCCCTTTCGAGCCGAACCCGAGCACCTTCACCTGGCCGTGCCGCGTCAGCAGGATGCGCCGCGAACTGAGCGCGCCGTGCGCGACCCCCTTGGCGTGCGCCTGCGTCAGGGCCTCGCAGACGGACCCGAGCAGATCCTTCACCGCCCCGGGCCCGAGCGGCCCTTCGCAGAGCCGGCTCTCCAAGGTCTGCCCCTCGAGCCACTCGCCGAGGACATAGAGGCCGTCGTCTTGCTCCACGACCTCGTAGATCTCCTCGATGTTCGGGTGGTTGAGGGCCGCGAGCGATTGGAGGCTCATCTTCTGGGCCGAGGTCCTGCGCGCGAAGAGGGCTCGCCCGAGAGTCGGGTCCCACGCCTTCCAGACCCCCTCGCCCAGGGCCTCCTTCAGCTGGTACTTCCCGCCCAGCAGGCTCGACGAAGCCGCCGGCGCGGACGCTTCCTGGACGGGCGCGGCCTTCGGGACGCGCAGCTTCGTCCAGGCGATCCCCAGGATGGTCAGGCCGGCGAAGAGGGCGGCCGCCGCGAGCGGGATGCGCGCGCCGCGGCCCGAGCCGGAGACCGACTCCAGGAGCAGATAGCTGTCCTCGGCGCTCGGGTCGAAGACGGTCTCGCCGGCGGCGGCTTTCTTAACGAGCTTCCCGAAGCGGGCCTCGTCGAGCTCGGAGGCCCGGCGGAGGTCGTCGAGCATCCGTCCCTTGTCCCCGAGCTTCTCGAAGGCGAAGGCGCGCAACGCGTAAGCCTCGGCGTCCTTGGGGTCGAGGGCGATGGCGCGGGAGGCGGCTTCGGACGCCTCGCGGTACTTGCCGCTGTGCAGGAGGGCCCACGCCAGGGCCCGCAGGGCCTCGGGGCTGTCCGGGGCGAGCTCGAGCGCCTTGCGCGCGGCGTCCTCCGCGCCGTAGAAATCCCTGAGGCGGGCGAGCGCTTTGGACTTCAGGACCTGCGCCTCGCTGTTCCTGGGCTCCTGCCGCAGAGCCTCGTCCGCCAGCTGGACGGCCTTCTTGAAGTCGCCGCTGACTAAGGAGTCCTTGGCGGCGTCCACGGTCTGCGCCGCCCTTGCCGGGTCGGCGCTCTGGCCGGCGTCCTCCTGCATGGGCGCTCCGGCCGCGCCGGCGGGGTCGACGAGAGGCCCGCCCCTCCGGGCGCCGAGGGGCGCCTCGATGCGGGCGACCGTCCCCTGGTCGCCGACGGGCTTGAGGTCGTGCGGAAGAGCCTTGGGCGTCGTCCCCTTCAGCCCGGTGTTCGGCGCCTGGGCGAGCATGGCCGGGCTCTCCGTCGGACGCAGATTCATCTTCATGGGGTCGATCTCGATGTTGTCGACCTGCCTGCCCTTCCCCACCACCGGGATCTTGACGTCGTTGCGGCCCTTCTGCGCCTCCTTGAGCTTCTCGTCCTTCTCCAGCTGGCTGAGCCGGGCATCCTCCTCGGAGGCCCGGCGCGACTGCTCGCGCATCGAGGCGGCCTGCTGAACGATCTCGTTGGCGGTGTTGAAGGTATCCGGACTGTAGTAGCTGCCGAACTTGTCCTTATGCGCCGCCTCCGAATCGACGTACTCGGTGGCGACCTGCTCGGCCTTCGCCTTGAGCTCCTCCTGCTCCTGCTTCTTCTGGTCGATCTTCTCCTGGTCGCTCGCGATGGCCTCATCCACCGCGACCTCCTTCCAGTAGTACCCGTCCTGCCGCCAGATCTTGGACTTCCCCTGGTCCTTCGCCGTCTGAGCTTCCCCCGCCGACTTCTCCGCGGCCTTGATCTCGTTCTGCCGGCTCTCGGCGGCCCACAAGGTGTAGTCGAAGTTCTGCTTGGCGCCCTGGACCTTGGTCTTGACCGGGTCCGGCGGCGGGCTGTAGGTGTTGTAGCTGTTGTAGCTATTGTAGCTGTTGGACTGATGATGGCCGCCGCCGTGCTGCTGGGCCGGCGCCGGCGCCGCCAGCGGCAGGAGGGCCGCCGCCCACAAGAACGCCTTCCTCATAGGCTTAGTATAGTCCTCCTGCCCCGCGTTATCCAGGGGTCGAATTGGTATCATTGAGCTGTCGATCCCGTACCTGAAAGGTGAACGATGAAGATCGCGATGCTGGGACTGCAGGGCGCCGGAAAGAAGACCCTCTTCAAGCTCACGACCGGAACCTCCGTGACCTCCGTGCCTCCGAAAGGGGTGCCGGGCATGTTCGAGGTGAAGGACCCGCGGGTGGACGCCCTGAGCGCCCTCTACCATCCGGAGAGGACGATCTACGCCCGCATCGACGTCGTCCTGCTGCCCGACGTCGAGAAGACCCAGGGCAAGGCCGCCTGGCTCGAGGACGTGCGCAACGTGGACGGCATCTGCTGCGTCGCGCGGGCCTTCGAGGACCCCTCCGTCTTCCACCCCGCAGGCTCCGTGGACCCCAAGCGCGACCTCGACCTGTTCTTCTCCGAGCTCCTCTTCGCCGACATCCTCCTCATGGAGCGGCGCAAGGACGCCCTCGCCTCCGAGATGCGGGCCAAGTCCACTCCGGAGAAGGTGCGCGAGCTCCAGGCGGTCGAGAAGGTCTCGGCCGAGCTCGAGGCCGGCAAGCCCTACCGGACCATCCCGCTGACCCCGCCCGAGAAGGCCGTGCTCTCCAACACCCAGTTCCTCACCGCCAAGGCGGTCGCCGGGGTCGTCAATCTGACGCAGGACCGCGACACCGCGGCCCTGAAGGCGGCGGTCGAGGCCGAGTTCGGCTCCCGCATGACCCTCTCCTTCTTCGACGCGAAGCTGGAGGCCGAGATCGCCGCGATCTCGGACGCGGCCGAGCGCAAGGAGTTCCTCTCGGGGCTCGGCATCGAGGAGCCTGCCGTGGCGAAGCTGACCCGCGCGGTCTACGACGCCCTGGGCCTCATGTCCTTCTACACCGCGGGCGAGGACGAGGCCCGGGCCTGGACCATCCGCAAGGGCTCCACCGCGCCCCAGGCCGCCCGCGCCATCCACACCGACCTCGAGCGGGGCTTCATCCGGGCCGAGGTCATGAAGTACGACGACCTCATCGCCCTGGGCTCCGAGGCCAAGGTCAAGGAGGCGGGCAAGGCCGCGCTCAAGGGCAAGGACTACATCGTCGAGGACGGCGACATCCTCAACATCCGGGCCTCCACCTGACGCACGGCCGACGGCGGGTCCCCTGCGCCTCGGGGACGCTCGGGCCGGCGCCCTCGCTCGGCTGCGGCCCGGCCCGATGTCTAGGCCGGGCCTCCGCGACGCCCCTCGGCGCAGGGGACCCGCCGTCGGCCTGGGAACCCTTGCGCCGGGCGCGACGTTAATATAACTTACACCTTGATGAGGAGGCCCTGAGCCCAATGGACGAGAAACCCAAAGCGCTGGCCGACGGCGTTCCCCCCAATAAGCACCCCTTCGGCCTCTACGTGCTCTTCAGCACCGAGATGTGGGAGCGCTTCTCCTACTACGGCATGCGCGGGCTCCTCATGTACTACATGACGAAGCAGCTCTTCCTGGGCACCCCCGAGACGACCGTGTTCGGCTACGCCTCCCTCAAGTGGCTCCTGGAGAGCTTCTTCGGCGAGCTGAGCGTGCAGGCGCTCTCCTCCCAGCTCTACGGGCTCTACACCGGCTTCGTGTACCTCACCCCCTTCTTCGGCGGCATCATCGCCGACCGCTGGCTCGGCCAGCGCAAGGCGGTCATCGTGGGCGGCGTGCTCATGGCCATCGGCGAGTTCATGCTCATGAACCAGAGCCTCTTCCTCCCCGCTTTGTGCCTCCTCATCCTGGGCAACGGCTTCTTCAAGCCGAACATCTCCACCCAGGTGGGCAACCTCTACGCGCCCGGCGACCACCGCCGAGACCGCGCCTTCAGCGTCTTCTACGTCGGCATCAACGTGGGCGCGACCCTCTCCCCCCTCATCGCCGGGACCCTGGGCGAGAAGTACGGCTTCCAGTGGGGCTTCTTCGCGGCCGGCGTGGGCATGCTGCTCGGGCTTGTCTTCTACCTGAGCGGGCAGAAGCATCTCGCCGCGGACAACGTCATGAAGCAGGCCGCCTCCGCGGAGCCGAAGGCGGTCGAGCCCCTCGCCCCGGAGGACTGGAAGAAGATCGGCGCGCTCGTGGTGCTCTGCACGCTCAACATCGTCTTCTGGGGCGTCTACGAACAGCAGGGCAACACCCTCGCTTTGTGGGTCGACGCCAACACGAACCGCCGCATCTTCGAGTGGCTCACCCCGACCTTGGCCCCGATGTACATCAACCACTCCTGGTATCCCCAGATGCAGGCCCTCCTCGCCTGGGAGATGCCGGCCACCTGGTACCAGTCCTTCAACGCGGCCATGATCGTGGGCTTCACGCCCATCGTCCTCGCCTTCTGGAAGTGGCAGGAGAAGCGCGGTTCGGAACCCTCGAGCGTGGCCAAGATGGGCATCGGCTGTCTGCTCCTCGGCCTCTCCTTCCTGGTGCTCCTGCCGGGCGCCAAGGTCGTGGCCGCGGGCGGCAAGGCGACCCTCTGGTCCTTGACCCTCTGCACCGCCATCCTCACCGTGGGCGAGCTCTACCTCTCGCCCGTGGGGCTCTCGCTCGTGACCAAGCTCGCCCCGCCGCGGATGGTCTCCATGCTGATGGGGATGTGGTTCATCTCCAGCTTCTTCGGCAACTATTTCTGCGGGTTCATGGGCAGCTTCTGGGAGAAGATGTCCCATGAGAGCTTCTTCCTCATGCTCACGGCCCTCGCCTGCGGCGCGGGCCTGGCCATGTTCGCCCTGCTCAAGCCGCTCAAGCGGGCCATCGGCCACGGGCACGAAGAGGCCGTCGACGTCTGATCAAGAGGACATTATGGATGAGCTCAAGCTGGACCGCGAACAGATCCTCCGCCTGCTCGACGAGCTGCCGGACCCCCTCCACATCATGGACCAGGACCACCGGCTCCTGCTGGCCAACAAGGCCTTCAAGAAGCTCAACGCCGAGCTGGGCTTGCCGGCCGGCATCGAGGGCAAGACCCTCAAGGAGATCTTCCCGTTCCTGGGCCAGGCCGTGCTCGACGAGTACCGCCGGGCCTTCGGCGGCGAGACCGTCGTCACCGAGGAGCTCAACCGCTTCGGGGAGCGCCGCGTCTGGACGGAGACCAAGAAGTCCCCCTTCCCTCTCGACGGCCAGCGCAAGGGCGTCATCACGCTCGTTCGCGACATCACCGTGCACAAGCTGGTCTCCGAGGCCCTGCTGGAAGAGCGCCAGCTCTTCGTCGGCGGCCCGACCGTGGTCTTCACCTGGGGCGCCGAGGAGGGCTGGCCGGTGGAGTACGTCTCCCCGAACGTGCTCCAGCAGTTCGGCTACCCGGTCGAGGACTTCCTCTGCGGCAAGGTCGTCTACACCGACATCGTCCACCCCGACGACCTCCCGCGGGTCGTCAAGGAAGTCGAGGCCTACTGCGAGGCCCGCGTCCCCCACTTCGAGCAGGAGTACCGCCTTCGCCACAGCGACGGGATCTACCGCTGGGTGCGGGACTTCACCGTGGTCAAGCGCGACGAGGCCGGGACGCTCCTCCGATTCCACGGCTATATCCAGGACATCACCGACTTCCGCACGGCGGAAGACGAGGTCCGCCGCCTCCAGGAACAAACCAAGCCGCCCAAGCCCAACGGCGGCCGCAAGCCCCGCAAGAAGCCTGATTAGTCGCCCACTCACCTCGGCTGATACGGAGGACGCTGTCCCCCGAATTGGGTTGACTATGTGTCTGAAATGTACGACAATTTGGACACATGTACCAGAGACATCTAAAACTTCCTAAAAATAACAGCTTTTTCTTGTTCGGCCCACGAGGAAGCGGCAAATCCACCCTCCTGCAAAAGGAGTTTTCTCTCTCCAACCCTCTTTGGATCGACCTTCTCGACCCCGAGCAAGAGTCCGAATTCCAGATGCACCCCGGCCGATTGCTCGAGAGGTGGCAAGCCGCCGACCCCAGGCCGGAGTGGGTCGTCATCGACGAGGTCCAGAAGGCGCCCAGACTGCTGGATGTCGTCCACCAAGCCATCGAACGCCACTCCATCCGCTTCGCCTTGACCGGTTCCAGCGCTCGCAAGCTCAAACGGGGAGGAGCGAATCTGCTGGCGGGCCGCGCTTTCGTCCTCCATCTTCATCCTCTGAGCTCGTTCGAATTAGGCTCCGATTTCTCGTTGATCGAGGCTCTGCAGTGGGGAACGCTCCCCAAGGCAGCCGCTCTTCGCGAACCGGATGATCGCAAGCGCTTCCTCCGCGCCTATGTCCAGACCTATCTCAGAGAAGAAATCCAGATCGAGCAAGCCGTCCGGAAGATCGAACCGTTCCGGAAGTTCCTTGAGGTCGCCGCGCAATCCAACGGCGAGATCCTCAACTATTCGCGGCTGGGCCGCGAAGCCGGGGTCGAGGCGAAGAGCGTCGAGCGGTATTTTCAGATCCTGACGGATACCCTGCTGGGCTTTTTCCTCGAAGCGTACCATCCCTCCGTCCGCAAACGACAGCTTTCCAAGCCCAAGTTCTATTTCTTCGATCCCGGCGCGTGCAGGGCGGCGTCGAATGCCCTGGAACTCCCGCTCATCCCCCGCACCTATGCCTATGGGAAAGCGTTCGAGCACTATGTGATACTCGAGTGCATCCGCCTCAACGATGCTCTCGAGCGGGATTTCAGATTCTCCTATCTGCGGACCAAGGACGACGCCGAGGTCGACCTCATCATCGAGCGGCCCGGGAAGAGCGTCCTGCTGATCGAGATCAAGTCCTCGGACAACGTCGACCCCACCGGACTCAGGAACCTCCGCGACTTCGGGCGGGCGATCCGAGGCAGCGAGCGCATCGTGTTGTGCCAGGAGCGCTCGCCCAGAGAAGTCGAGGGGACGTCGATCCTGCCGTGGCAGATGGGATTGCGGCGGATCTTCGACTTGAAGGAATGAACGTTCGTTCATTTTCCTGGGCCCTGGGGCCCAAGCCCGCCTAGGGCGAATACTTTCCCCCTCCGGCCCATCCGGCCCATCCGTGCCCCGTGCTTTTCCCTTATGATTGCATCAGGAATGCTCGACATCGCTCTCGCCCTGCTCCTGCCCGCACGCGCCTTCTGCGCGGCCGCGCCCGTCGCCATCGCGCCGACCGGCGTCGCCCTCCCCACGATGCCGTCGGTCTTGCTCCAGACCCCGCTGAGCGCGCCGCTCTCGCTGCTTCCCGCGGCTCCGATGAACCTGGCCCCGGCGGCCCTGCGGCCTCTCCCGCAGCTCGCGCCCATCCAAGCGCCGACCCCCGCGCCGGGCCTTAGCGTCGCGGGGACGGTGCGAGCGGAGAACAGCCTGCGCACCGCCATCCAGGCCCAGACCCCCGTCTTCATCCAGCAGACGGTCCCCGCGAAGATCCTCGACTCGATCCAGGCCCCGCAGGCCGAGCCGCAGCAGACATCCTCCGAACTCGGGCACCTGGACGCCTCCATCCTCTTCGACGGCGCCCTCGACCGGAAAGCCGCCCCCGCGATTCCCGTCCTTCCTTACTCCGCGGGCATCGCGGCAAAAGCCCAGCCTGCCGGCTGGACGGCCGGCTCCTTCCAGAGCTCTGATGGCGCCGCGCTGCGCTTCAAGCTCCGCAAGGCCGAGACCCCCGGCAAGACCCCGGCCGTCTACGTCGGCGGGCTCGCCCTGGCTGAGAGCTACGACTCGCTCTTCGAGCGGCAAACGCAGCCTTCCTCCGACCAGTACTTCCTCTGGCTGAGAGGCCACTCCCCCTCCGGATGGAAGCACAGCAAGACGGTCTACGAGCAGGACGCCCGCGACCTCGCCCGCATGATCAACCTCGCCGCCGAGCGCTCAGACTCCGCCAAGGTCGACCTCGTCCTGCACTCCTACTCCGTGCTCGTCTTCCAGAAGATGGTCCAGATGGGCAAGGACGCCGACGTCCGCCGAGCCCTCGAGCATCTCAAGGGCGCCCGCGTGACCCTGCTCATGTCCACCACCCACTACGGCGACAGCGAGACCGCCGCTGGCGAGCAGTACGCCCAGATGGCCAAGGTCATCCGCGCCCTCATCGATTGGCTCGACACGATGGACTCCTGGGCCGAGCTCTGGGAGCAGACGGCCCGGCTCAACCCGATGATCGCCCCGCAGGTGTACGCGGGCCTGGCCGCCTGGAAGGTGCAGCGAGAGGCCGTCCTGGCCTTGGCCTCCAAGGGTGCCGTCGACGAGCTCAAGAAGCACCTCGCCGAGCCCTGGGACCCCGCCATCGACCACCTCCGCCAGGAACTGCTTGAGCGGGTCGGGCGCAACTCGGCCCAGAGCGGCTGGCAGGAAGCCCTGCTCAAGCGCGCCAACGACACCTCCCGCCTGGACTTCACGAAGGCCGACGTCGAGCGCATGCGCCGGCTCGGCATCCGCCTCGACCTCGTGCACTCCCACGACGACCAGCTCATCCCCTGGGTGAGCGCCAAGCTCCTCTTCGACCTGCTCGGCATCAAGGCGCCCAAAAGCGTCCCCCCGGTCGGAACGATCCTGCAGAGCAAGGACGGCCTCTTCCGCGTCACCATCGTGGAGGGCGACCACTACTATCCGCTCAAGAAGCCGGCGGAGATGGACGACCACCTCAAGTGAAACCCTTCCGCGCCTTCGGCCTTCGCGCCGGCGAGCAGTTCTCCTCCGAAAGGATCGAGCGCGAGGCCTCCGACCTGAGCACCTTCACCGAGCGCCTCCTCATGAAGGTGCACTCGGACGCCGTGATGGTCGCCCCGCCCCAGGCCCACTGGACTCCGCTCGCCGGGCCCGTGCCGGGACGCCTGGTGCAGGGCACCCTCCCGGGCGACAACTGGGCGCGCTTCCTCCTGCGCCTCCCCAAAGCCTGGAACGGACGCCTGGCCGTCGCGGGCTCCCCGGGCCTCACCGGCGAGCGCGGCCTCGACCTCTACTGGTCGGACACCCTGGTCAAGAACGGCTGCGCCTTCGCCTGCACGGACAAGGGCGTGCGCGCCGCCGTGGACGGGGATTTCGTCTTCGTGCCGCAGGCCCCGGAGAACTCCATCTCCCGCTGGGTTCCCCGCCTCAAGGCCTTGGCTGAGCTCGCCCGCGAGGAGTGCCGCCGCTGCTACGGCCGCGAACCCTCCAAGACCTACGCCGTGGGCGTCTCCAACGGGGGCTGGATGGCCCGGCGAGCTCTCGAAGAGGGGTTCGTGGATGGCGGCGTCGAGGTCTCCGGCGTCTACTGGACGCCCCACTCCAATCTCCTGCGCCAGCTGCCCGCCGCCCTCAAGGCCGCCGACGCCCAGCCGACCGACCGCGACGCCCTGAAGGCCGCCGGCTTCCCCTCCGCCCCGGAGCAGGACGCCATCCGGAGCCTCTATCGCTTCATGTACTGGGAGGCTACCCTGGCCTTGTGTTTGGGCGACCTCGACCCCGCCTACTCGGGCGCCTGCGCCGACTACGACCTCTTCCAGCGGCCCAAAGACGTCGTCGAGCGGCTCCAAGCCATCGCCAACACGGGCGAGCTGAAGAAGCCCTTGCTGTCCCTGGCCGGCAAGCTGGACTGCCTGGTGACCCTGAAGGGCCACGCCGAAGCCTACCGGGACGCGGTGAAGGCCCGGGGGGCTTCCGAGCTGCACCGCCTCTACCCGATCGACAAAGCCACCCACGTGGACAAGGACTCCGAGCTCTTCCCGGGCCTCGAACCCCTCATGCCCCACGCGCACAACGCCTTCGAGCTGCTGCTGCGCTGGGTCGAGGGCGGCCATGCGGCCCCCGACCAGTACGACGCCATCCAGCGCGCCCTCGCGCAGAAGTCCAAATAGCCCATGAAGACCCTTGACAGAGGGGCGGAGACTGAGTACAATAATGAACGAACGATCGTTCATATGGAGGCCCCCATGACCCTCACGAAGACCCCCTCCCCCCGAGCCAGCGCGGGCAACCGCGAAAGGATCCTCAAGGCCGCCACCACGCTCTTCCGCCGCCAGGGCTTCCACGGCACCTCGACGCGCGAGATCGCCGAGAAAGCCGGCGTCTCCCTGGGGAACATCTACAACCACTTCAAGACCAAGGAAGACCTCTTCGTCTTCATCCTCGCGGAGTACGAAAAGGAGTATTTCCGGCCCGACCAGCCCCTCTACAAGGTGTTCGCCGACACCTCGTTCCCGGAGAACATCGAGGCGCTCGGCGAGGCCAGCGGGAAGATGGTCCACAAGTTCGGGGACTACATGCTCCTCATGTACGTGGACGTGGTGGAGTTCGACGCCAAGCACATCGCGCGCCTCTTCCATGGCATGCGCGACCGCTACGCGAAGCTGCTGGCCTCCCGGCCCGGCGGCCCGCCGCGCCTGCGCTCGGGCCTCGACCCGGCCGCGGCGATGATGATGGTGGTCTGGAATTTCTTCAACTACTTCATGATGGAGAAGCTCTTCAAGGCCAAGGGGCACTACGGCATGAGCGACCCCGACGCCATCCGCATGTTCGCGTCCGTTTTCAGGAAGGGGCTCCTTCCGGAAGATCGCTGAACCCATAAGAGAGGAAGAGACCATGGCGAAGATCATCGGGACGGGGATGCACCTGCCGGAGAAGCTGGTCACCAACGAGGAGATGTACGCCCGCTTCGGGCGCGACCCGCTGGAGAAGGTCTTCAGCCGCATCGGCCACGGGGCGCGCTACCACTCCGCCGGCTCCGAGCACGCCGGCGACCACGCCGTGAAGGCGGCCCGCCGCGCCCTTGAGGCCGCCCAGGTGAAGCCCGAGGAGGTCAGCCTCCTCATCGTCTCGACCGACACGCCGGCCTTCCTCTCCCCCGCCACCGCCGCCTTCGTCCAGCATGAGCTCGGGGCGAAGAACGCCGCGGCCTTCGACGTCAACTGCGCCTGCGCGGGCTTCGTGACCGCCATGGACATCGCGGGCAAGTACCTTTCCTCCCCGGACGCCCAGTACCAGACGGCCCTCGTCGTCGGCACCTACGCGATGAGCAAGTTCCTCGACCCGAAGGACATGAACGCCTTCCCCCTCTTCGGGGACGGCGGCGGGGCGGTGGTGCTCAAGCGCGGGGAGACCCCTTCCTCCTACCTGGCCTCCACCCTCCTGGCCGACGGGCAGTACTGGGACTACATGGGCATCTATGGCGGCGGGTCGGCCGCTCCGGCCAGCGCCGAGGTGCTGGCGGACGGGAAGCAGTGCGTGCGCCTGCTCAAGAAGTTCCCCCCGACCCTGAACTTCGACCTCTGGCCGCCGCTCATCGAGAAGACCCTCGAGAAGGCCAAGCTCCGGGTGCAGGACGTGGACATGTTCATCTTCACCCAGATCCGCAAGACCACCATCGTCGACGTCATGGAGAAGTACGGGCTGCCGATGGAGAAGGCCCACACCATCATGGAGAAGTGGGGCTACACCGGCTCGGCCTGCATCCCCATGGCCCTCCACGACGCCGTGGAGCAGAAGAAGATCCGCCGCGGCGACAAGGTCGTGCTCTGCGCCTCGGGCGGCGGCTTCGCGATGGCCTGCATCGCGCTGGAGTACTGAGATGGCGCTGACCCTGGAACGCTCGACGGCTCCGACGAACCGCTGGAGCGGGGAATATCGCCGCAAGTGCGTCTCCCTGGAAGAGGCGGTAGCCCGGGTGAAGTCCGGCGACGACGTCATCGTCGCCCAGTGCGCCTCGGAGCCCCAGGGCTTCATGTCCAAGCTGCACCTTGCCGCGGAGCGGGTCGAAGACGTCCGCGTGTTCTCGGTGCTGACCCTCAAGCCCTACGACTTCTACATGAAGCCCGAGATGCAGGGCCGCTTCGAGCTCTGCTCCTGGTTCCATGCTCCAGGCTCGCGCCAGGCCCTCAAGGAGAAGACGGGCACGGTCACCTACGTGCCGAACATGCTGCACCGCGCGGGCCTCGACCGCATCCACGCCAGGAAGCCGAACGTTTTCGTGGGCACCTGCACGCCGATGGACTCCAAGGGCTTCGTGTCCCTCTCGCTCGGCATCACCTACGAGAAGGACGTGCTGGAGGCCGCCGACCTCGTCATCCTGGAGGTCAACGAGAACCTCCCCCGCACCTTCGGGGACACCCACGTGCACGTCAGCGGCGTGGATTTGTTCATCGAACACACCCAGGATATCCCCACCCTGCCGGCGCCCCAGCCCGATGAGACCGACCTCGCCATCGGGACACACATCGCCGAGCTCGTAGACGACGGCTCGACCCTCCAGCTCGGCATCGGCGGCATCCCCAACGCCGCGGCCCTGGCCTTGAAGGGCAAGAAGGACCTCGGCGTCCACACGGAGATGATGGTGGACTCCATGATGGAGCTCTACGAGCAGGGCGTCATCACGAACCGCAGGAAGTCGCTCGTGAAGGACAAGTTCGTGGCGACCTTCGCCATGGGCTCGCGCAAGCTCTACGACTGGCTCGACGACAACATGGCCGTCGAGTTCCGCCGCGGCTCCTGGGTCAACGACCCGGCCGTCCTGCGGCAGAACTCGCGCATGGTGTCCATCAACACCTGCCTCATGGTGGATTTCACCGGGCAGGTGGCCAGCGAGTCCATCGGCACCAGCCAGTACTCCGGCACCGGCGGCCAGACGGACACCGCCGTGGGCGCCCAGGAGGCCTACGACGGCCTCGGCAAGTCGGTCATCGCCTGCGCCTCGACGGCCAAGAAGGGGACGCTGAGCACCATCGTCCCGGTTTTGCCGGAGGGGACGGCCGTGACTTTGCACCGCGCCAACTGCGACCACATCGTGACGGAGCACGGCATCGCCTACATGCGCGGGCGCACCGTCCGGGAGCGCACCCGCAACCTCATCGCGGTCGCGCACCCGGACCATCGCGAGACCCTGCGGGCCGAGGCCCGCAAACTCGGCTACATCTAGGAGACCCCATGAAGATCGAAGGCAGCGTCGCGGTCGTGACCGGCGGAGGCAACGGCATCGGGGAGGCGGTCGTCCGCTACCTGGCCGGCGCCGGGGCGAAGGTGGCGGTCGTGGACATGTCCCAAAAGGACCTCGACCGCGTGGTGGGCGACCTCAAGGCCCAGGGGAAGCAGGCCGTGGGCATCCAGGCGAACGTGACGAGCGAGGCCGACACCGCTCGCTTCATCAAGGCCGCCGTCGACGCCTTCGGGAAGATCAACATCCTCGTGACCTGCGCCGGCATCATCCGCGACGGCACGATGCTCAACCTCGACAAGGAGACCGGCAAGGTGAGCCGCAAGCTCACCCTCGACAAGTGGCAGGCGGTCATCGACGTGAACCTGACCGGCACCTTCCTCTCGGTCCGCGACGCGGCCGAGGCCATGGTCAACGGCGGCTGGCCGGGCGTCCTCATCCCCATCTCGTCGATCAACAAGGTCGGGCAGGTGGGCCAGCTCAACTACTCCTCGACCAAGGTCGCCGACGCCCTGCTGCCCAAGATCGTGGTGGGCGAGTTCCAACTCAGGGGCATCAAGAACATCCGCTGCGTGGCCATCGCCCCGGGCTACACCGCCACCCCCCTCCTCAAGGGCATGAACCAGGACGCCCTGAAAGCCATCGTCGCGGACGTGCACCTCGGGCGCCTCATCGAACCCGAGGAGATCGCCTCCCTCATCGGCCACTGCGTCGAGAACGAGGCGATGAACGCCACCACCGTCGAGATCACCGGCGGACTCTGCTACCCGAAAGGGATCGCGAAGTAGGAGACACCATCATGAGCAAAGCCAGCATCATCGGGGCGTTTAACACCGAGTTCGGCGTCTTCGTCAGGAAGGACCCGGCGACGGGCCTCCTGAGCGACACCAAGACCTACTACGACCTGCTCGTGGAGGCGGGCCGCGGCGCCATCCAGGACGCGGGCCTGGAAGCCAAGGACATCGACGCCGTCTACGTGGGCTCCTGCTCCCCGGCCTCCTTCCTCAACCAGGAGCACGTCGCCCCCCTCGCCGCCGAGATCGACCCGTCTTTGCGCTTCAAGCCCATGACCCGCACCGAGTGCGCCTGCGCCTCCTCGACGGTGGCGCTCTACGACGCGGTCTACGCGGTCGAGGCCGGCCGCTATAAGAACGTCCTCGTCGTCGGCGTCGAGAAGATGAACCTTTTGCCGACCCCGCAGATGACGCACGTGCTCTCCTGCTGCTCTCACTGGCCCAGCGAAGGCTCCAAGGGGATGTCCTTCCCCATGCTCTTCGCCGAGTACGCCAAGGGCTACCAGGCCCAGCACCAGATCAAGGACGGGGAGTTCGAGGACATGCTCTTCACCGTCGGCGCCCTCGGCTACAAGAACGGCGCGGAGAACCCCCTGGCGCACGCCCGCAAGGGGCCGACCACGGTCGCGGAGCTCAAGGCCCTCTGCCAGCCCGACGAGCGGGGCCGCTCGAAGAACGCGATGATCGCCAAGCCCCTGCGTCTGCACGACTGCTCGCTGGTCTCGGACGGCGCCGCGGCGCTGGTCGTGACCTCCACGGCGGCCGCCAGGAGCCGCAGGAAGGCGGTGGAGATCGCCGGCATCGGGCACTCGGTCGAGCGCCTGCCCATCGGCGTGCGGCCGAACATGCACGAGCTCATGGGCGGCAAGGACGCGGCGCGCAAGGCCTACGCGGAAGCCGGCATCCAGGCCTCGGACGTGGACTTCGCCGAGGTGCACGACTGCTTCACCATCAACCAGCTCCTCTCCACCGAGGCGCTGGGCTTCTCGAAGGACGGCCGGGCGGGTTATGACTACCTCGACGGCCGGTTCACGCGCGAGGACAACAAGGTCGCGGTGAACCTCTCGGGCGGCCTCAAGTCCAAGGGCCACCCGGTGGGGGCGACGGGCGCCTCGATGCACGCGCTGGTCTATAAGCAGCTGGTGGATGAGCCCATCGGCGTGAAGGCGAAGAAGGCGGAGATCGGCGTGGCCTTCAACGTGGGCGGCTCCGCGGTGAGCAACTGCGTGAGCGTGCTGCGGAGGCTCAAGTGAGCGCGGTCCTGGCTCCGGCGGAACCGATCGTCTACAACGGGAAGCGCTTCCTGCTCTCCCGGGGCAAGAGAGGCTGGGACATCCTGGTGGACGGGAAAGGCACCCTGGGGGCGGGCCTCTTCGAAGGGGCGTCGGAGGAGGAGGCCCTGGTAAGGGCTAAAGCCCTCATCAAGGACGTCCACCCGGTGGGGATCCGGCTGGTGGGGCCCGACGTGACGCGCTCGACGCGGGTCGGGGACCTCCGCCTAGTCCCCCCCAACGTCACGCGCCCGAACTTCATCCTCTGGGACAAGGACAGCGTTTTGGGTGGGATAGATGGTATGCTATGCGCATGAAACTCCTCCATCTCCTCCTCATCTCCGCCGCGGCCGCTCTCCTGGGCGCCTGCAGTGGAATCCCCCTCATCCCCGGCATCTGAGTCTGGAGTGACGTAGTCACGGCCGCCGGCACCGACTCGAGCACAAGAGGCGGGAGCTCTTAACGGCCGGGCTTGGCGACGCGGAACCCCGCGTTGGACATGGACATCTCTTGACCCATCCCCGCCCCCGTCATGATCCTGGGCGACGGACGCCCGAACGTCATGTCCAGGCTGTCGCCCTGGAGGATGCGAGCGGAGTCATCCCCCGGAAAAACATCCTCCACCCACTCCATCACGTTGCCCGACATGTCGCAGAGCCCCTGCTTCGTATTCCCGCGGAGCTTTGAGCATACGGGCCAGGTGCTTCCGCGGCCGCACCCGTTGACTCCATTGGAGAGCACGGCCCTCTCGCAGCTCGGGGGCTGATCGCCCCAGGGATAGTTGAGATCCTTGTCCGCGCTCCGGGCCGCGTACTCCCATTCCGCCGCGGTCGGCAGCCGCCCCCCCGCCCAGGCCGCGAAGGCTTTCGCCTGCCTCCAGTCCACGCAAACCACGGGCTGGTCGTCGCCCAGATACGAGGGCGGCAGCGTCCCCGCGCCGCAGGGCGACTTGACGCAGCTCCAGCATTTCCCGTTCAAGGAGTGATCCGGCGTGCAGGCCCCGGCCTCCACGCAGGCGCGGTACTGCTTGAAGGTCACCTCGGTCTTCCCCATCTGGAAGGCCTTCACGCGGATCTGCCGCGGAGGCTTCAGCTCGGCCCCGCTGGAATCGGAGTCCTTGATCAGCGTCCCCGCGGGGAGGCTCACCCAGTCGATCTTCGCCTGGCCGCCGGGGGCCTCCGGCGCCGAGCGCACCTTCGCGGGGAGCGCGCCCGCGTCCATCGCGGGGCGCAGCCCGAGCATGTTGTAGCTCCTGTCCGCAGTCTGGAGGGATCGTACCTCTGCGTATTCGTTGAAAGAACCGCTGCTCCACGCGCCTCCGCGCTCCACGCGCAGGGATTCCTCCGGGCTTTCCCATGCGCTACCATCAGTCGGGGCTCCATGATAATCGACATGATAGGCATCCTGCACCCACTCCCTGACGTTGCCTGCCATGTCGCACAAACCCTGCAGCGTGTTCCCCTTCGGCTTCGAGCACACCGGCCAGGTGGCCTTGCGGCCGCAGCCGTCGGCCCCTGCGCCGAAAACCACGGCCCTGTCGCAGTCCGCCTCTTCGTTTCCCCAAGGGTGCTTCCAATCCTTGCCCGCGCTCCGTGCCGCGTACTCCCACTCGGCTTCGGTCGGGAGGCGGCCGCCCGCCCATTTCGCGAACGCCCTGGCCTGCTCCCAATCCACGCAGACGACCGGCTGGTCGTCCCCCTGTAACGAGGCGGGCAGCCTGCCTTTCCCCGTGGATCTGTCAAGGTAGACGTAGCACGTCCCATCGGACGCGTGAACCGCGGCGCAGGCCCCGGCCTCGACGCACGCCTGGTACTGCTTGAAGGTCACCTCGGTTCTGGCCATGTAGAAGCCCTTCACGCTGACCCGGTGCACGGGCTTCTCGTCGGGGCGGCCATTTTCGGAGCCCATCATGAAGGAGCCGCCCGGAATGCTCACCCACTCGATTCCCGCCTTGCCTCGGACGATCCCGGACATCGCCAGCTTCTGCAGCCGGGTCCGTACCGGCCCCGCCTCCGCGTGGAGGGCCAGTTCCTTGGCCATCACCGGCTCGATCCCGGGCGACTTCAGATAGGCCGCGATGAACTGCCCCGACCAGCGCTGCTTGTCCGCGGACGGGACCACGCTGAACGCGAGCAGCCGCGACAACTTGGCCCAGTCCGCATCCCGGGCGTCGAGGCGCTTCTGTCGGGCCTCTTCCGCCGCCTTTTCATCGGCTGCGAAACGCTCCCATTCCGCCGCGCGCTTTCGCGCCGCGCCCGCATAGGCGGGTGCCGCCTGGGCCAGGCCCTTCCACTTGGAGGCTTTATCCTCGGCCGAAGCCTCTCCCTTGTCGAACTTGAAGACCTCGTCATACTTCCCCAGCGCCTCCACGTCGATGCTTCCGAGATCCACGCCGGAGGCGCCCATGTCCAGAGCCTTGGGCGCCACGGCCTTGGGCACGTCCGGGAGGCTGGTGACCTGGAAGTCCATCCCCTTCGGCGCGCTCTCCCGGTCGATCTTCGCCAGATTCGGCGCCGGCTCCCTGCCCGTCCCCAGCAACGTCTCCCCCGCCCCGGCCGCGAGCTCAGGCGTCTGTGTCCGGTCTCGGGCCAAGCTCAGGGCCCGCTTCGCATACTCCACGATGCCCGAGGCGGTGACCTTCCCCTCCGCGTCGGCGGCCCAGCCCCTGAGCGCGCCCAAAGCCAGGTAGCTGAACGCCGGCCGCGGCTTCGCCGCCTTCGGCAGCGGCCCCGCGAACTGATCCGCTTTAGCGGCGGTCATCAGGATGGTCCGGGAGTCCATCCCGGCCGGCGCCGCCGCCATCACCACCAGCGGCTGGAGCCCCTTCACCAGCGCCTGCCCCGAGCTCGAGCGGCCGCTGAAGCAGGCGTCCACCAGCACCACGGTCTTGGCTTGTTTCCCCTTGCCGAGGATGCCGAGGAGCTCGTTCCTGGGAAGGCTGCGGGCGTAAAGGCTGTCCGCGTCCTGCTGGGCGTCGGCTCCCACCAGGACGCCATCCTTGCCGTCCTGGGACGGAGCGCCGTGGCCGATGAATACGAACCAAAGGCGGCCGCCCGGCTTCACCTCCGAGGCCGCCTTGGAGGCGTACTTGCGCATCTTCTCGACCGTCGCCTCGTTGTCGCGCAGCAAGGCGACCTTATCGGACGGGACTTTCAGCGCCTCCGTGAGGTACGCCTGCCAGTCGCCGGCGTTCTGCCGCGCCCCGGGCACGCCCTCGACGAAGGCGTACTTCTCCACGCCGACGATGACGGCGGCGTCCTTCCCGCCGCCGCCGACCGCCTTGGCCGGGGCGGACAGGTCCGGCCAGAGCTCCTGGGCGCGGCAGGGCATCGTCCAGACGGCCAGCAAAAGGAGGATCCAGGGTGCCATAGGCCATACTTTACCCCACTGCTTTTCAAGGTTCAAGCCTGAGAGCCCACCCCTCCAGCGTCTCACGCACCCACGAGCGCCCTATCGCGGAGCCTGCTCGGGAGAGAGGCGGCCCGAGGCCTCGAGCAGGGTCGACTGGGCGATCAGGAACTCGATGCTGGATTCGGCGCCCTGGTTCTCGTTGACCTTGCCCTCGTTCAAGCCGTCCCGCGAGCCGCCGGTCGCGGCGTCGTAGATGGGCAAGCCCAGGATGTTCCTGCCCAAGAACCACGCGAACGCCGCCCGCATCCTGTCCGCGTAGGCTTCGCGGCCGGTGCTGCGATAGGCTTCGGCCAGGGCCTCCACCATGGCGGCCGCGTCGATGGGCTGCTGGTCGTAGAGCGCGGGTTTCCCCCCGCGCGGGTACCAGCCCTTGTTCCCGATGACCCGCAGCATGCCGTCTTCGGAGAAATTGGCCTTGATCAGGAACTCCAGGGTCTTCTCGGCGGCCTCGAGGTATCTCTTGTCCCCGGTATGCCGGTACGCCAGGAAAAGGGCCTGGGGCAATTTCGCGTTGTCGTAGGTCGCCGTGTCCTCGAACCACTGCCAGTCGCCCGCGGCGTGGGCTTGGTACATTCGCAGAAGCTTATCCGCTGAAGCGACCAGCAGTTCCCGCGCCTCGGGCGGTCCCGGCGGGCGTTCCAGGCGGTAGTGCAGCCCCAGCATGGCGTAGGCGAGTGACCGCGGCCATCGCAGGCTGCCGGCCCGCCGCAAGGCTCGGCGGAACATCTTCTCGGCCCGCGCGGCCATGGGTCCGTCCACGGGATGGGCCGAGGCGTAGCCCAAGCCCCAAAGCACCCGGCCGAAGGCGTCTTCCGTGGCCCTCTCCTCGCTCCACCGGCCTTGCGCGCTCAAGCGGTGGCGGAAATCCCCGTCCCGGGTCTGTGCGCGGCCCAGATAGTCCAGGTAGGTGCCGGCCAAGGCCTCGGCGGTCTTATCGCCTGGACGGATCCGGTTGAACATCAGGACCGCGACCAGGGCCCGGCCCACGTCCTCCGAGGCGTAGCCGTGCGTCTTATTGGGGGCGGTGCCGGCCGCGTGCTCGAAGATCCCCCTGGCGTCGCTCAGGGCCTGCAGTTGGGCCAGGCTGGGCTCAGGGACCGGCGTCGGCTCGAGGGCCGCCGCCCTCCGGCCGCAGGCCAAGCCCGCGGCCAGGAGCAGGGCGAAGAGCGTTCGCGGGGATCTGCGGGACGCCGGGCTATCTGCCGTAATCGTCTTCGAGCCGGACCGTGTCGTTGGGATGGTAGGTGGAGACCTCGACCAGCTGGACCCGGCCGTAGGGCGCGCAGAAGCGGTGCCGTGTCCTGGGCGGGATCACGACCGCCGCGCCGGGCCTGCAGACTCTTCTTCTGCCGGAGATCATCATCAAACAGACGCCTTTCTGCACGTAGAGCGTCTCGTGCTTCCGGGTATGGTACTGGAGGCTCAGGCGGCTGCCCTTGTTGATGGTCAGGATCTTGCCGAGGTAGAGGCCGGTATCCGCGAAGATGGTCTCGCTGCCCCAGGGTTTTTTCACGACGGTCGTTCCCTTCTTCTTCATCTCAGCTCCCTGTCCGGGCCCGGGCAGGCCTTGAT
Organism: Elusimicrobiota bacterium; assembly: GCA_003450735.1. Classification (GTDB taxonomy): domain Bacteria; phylum Elusimicrobiota; class Elusimicrobia; order UBA1565; family UBA1565; genus UBA9639. Next base: position 93,172 of record DMEZ01000018.1, read on the forward strand.
GTAAGCCATCACGTCCTTCATGGAGGCGCTCGCGACGGCCACGCAGGTGTCCGCCGCGCCGTAGTAGATCCGGAGCTCGTCTTTCGCCTTGTCATGGATCCAGCCGCAGGGGAAGATGACGTTCCCGATGTCCCCGCTCAGCTCGTAAGGCGCGACCGGGGTCAGGACCCAGTCCTTGCTCCTGCGCAGAACTTTCCAGGGCTCCTCGAGATCGAGCAGGGCCAGCCCGATGCGGTAGATCTGGCCGTAGCAGGTCATCCGCACCCCGTGATAAAGGATGAGCCAGCCTTCCGGGGTCTCCAGCGGCTGGGGGCATAGACCCAGCTTCGCGCCGTCCCAGGCGTTGCCGTCCCGGGTCCGCATCAAGACCCTGGAGTCGCCCCAGTGCTTCAGGTCCGGCGAGAAGGACAGCCACATGTACATCTGGATCGGCGATATCACGGGCCGGTGGATCATGGCCCATCGCCCGTTGATGCGCCGGGGGAAGAGCGCGGCATCCTTGTCCGGCGGCCTCAGGACGGGCCCCAGCCGCTTGAACTTCTTGAAATCCTCGCTGGTGGCGAGGGAGACCATGGGGCCGTCCTTCGAATACGCGGTGTAGGTGATCGCCCAGGTGTTCAGCTCCTCCAGCCGGGTGATCCGGGGGTCTTCGACGCCCAGCACCTCCTCCGGGTGGGTCTTGGGCTCGGGAAAGAGCGCGGGGGTCTTGTCGATCGTCCAGTTCTTCAGTCCGTCCCGGCTCCAGGCGGTCGCAAGGTAGGAGAGACCGAACCGGTCCTCCACCCGCGCCAGAAGGAGCGTCCGGCCCTTGACCAGCGCCGCCGCCGGATTGAAGACCGTGTTGATGGGATTAGGCCAGTCCTCGGGGCTGAGGATGGGGTTGCCGGCATACCGGCGGAACAAGGTCTCGTCATGGTAGCGTTTCATTTTTTCTCTCTCTCGTGAAAATACGGGCGCAACCTGATTTGTTCTATTGTACTATAGACTTCGGATTCTCCGCACTGATCCACTGCAGAATGTCTTTCGTATTGACGGCGATCCTTATCCTCGTTGCGGGGCTCGGCTGGGCCGCCGAGCTTTCCTACTGGCCCTCCTCCAACCCCGAGGAGATCCAGCTGGCCCGGACCCTGGTCGAGGAGTGGAACAGACTCCGGCCGGATATCCCGGTCAAGATGCAGCCGCTGCCGGCCGGCCAGTCCAGCGAGGAGGTGCTGCTCTCCGCCGTGGTGTCCAAGACAGCGCCGGACGTGTGCTCCAACATCCTCCCCGCGATGATGGGGAGGTTCGTGAGATCCAAGGCCATCGTCCCGCTGGACGGCTTCGACGATCACGAGCGGGTCCTCTACGGCAGGACGGATGCGCGGCAGGTGGAGCGGTTCCGTTCCGCGGACGGGAAGCTCTACCAAGTGCCCTGGAAAAGCAACCCGGTCATGCTGGTCTACAACGCGGAGATCTTCGACTCCCTCGGACTGAAGCCGCCGCGCACCTACGGCGAGTTCGCGAAAGCGGCCAAGGTCCTCACCCGGGATTCGGACGGGGACGGCAGGATCGACCGCTGGGCCATGAAAGTGTCCATCAAGAACCTCTGGTGGCAGAGGCTCTTCGACTTCTACACCTTCTACGTGGCGGCTTCCGGCGGCAAGACGCTGCTCGAAAAGGAAAAGGCCGCCTTCGACAACCCCGCGGCAGTATCGGTCATGCGGTTCTTCAGGGAGGGGTTCAAGAACGAGTATTTCCCGCTTTCCGGTTCCGCGGGAGACGTTTTTCTGGACGGCAAAGCCGCCATGGACGTGGCCGGGCCCTGGGCGGTCAAGTATTACGAGCGGATAAGGCCGGGCTTCAAGTTCGGCTTCAGCCCGATCCCGGTGCCGGACGGGCACACGGGGCCGGTCTACACCTACGGCGACGCCAAGAACATCGTCATCTTCTCGAACACCCGGCATCCGAAGCAGGCGTGGGAGTTCGTCAAATTCCTCATCAGCAAGCAGGCGGACCGCAGGCTCCTGGAGATCACGAACCAGATGCCGATGCGAAAAGGCCTGACTTCGGATCCTTATTTCGCGGATTTCTTCCGGAAGAACCCGGCCCTTAGGAAGCCTGCGGAGCAGACGGCCCGCGTGGCGCCGACGGACGAGTCCGTGCATCTGGTGCAGATCCTGGATTCCCTCTCCAGCCAGTTCGAGGCCTGCGCGGTCTACGGCGAGATCCCGCCCGAAGAATCGATCAGGGCCGCGGCGAAAGAGGTGCAGTACATCTATGACCATTGGTAGAAGGCCGGCCGAAAGGGCGGGCCTCCTTTTCGTGTCCCCTTACCTGCTGTTCCTCGCGGTGTTCAGCGCCTATCCGCTGCTGTTCGCGTTCTACCTGGTATTCCACCGTTGGGACATCGTATCCCCGCCGGTCTACGTGGGCCTCGCCAATTTCAGCTATCTGGCCGGGGACGTGAAATTCTGGCGCGCGCTGCTGAACACCGCCCTCTTCCTCGCGCTCCATGTGCCGCTGCAGATCGTCTTCTCGATGCTGATCGCCATGGCGCTCGCCGAGAAGATCGCGGCCCGGGGGTTCTTCCGGGCCGTGTTCTTCCTGCCGGTCATCATCTCGGGCGCGGTGGTGACGATCCTCTGGCAGAAGCTCTATGCCACGGATACCGGGGTCTTCAACCAGCTTCTGGCCTGCCTGGGGCTGCCGCCGGTCCGATGGCTCACCAGCACCAAGCTGGCGATGGCCTCCATCGCCGTCATGGCGACCTGGAAGAACATGGGCTTCTACGTCGTACTGTTCCTGGCGGGCATCTTGAACATCCCGGGGCATCTCTACGAGGCCTCGAGGATCGAAGGGGCCAGCCGCTGGCAGGATTTCCGCTTTATCACGCTGCCGCTCTTGAGGCCCACCATGCTGCTGGTCGTGGTGCTCTCCACCCTGGGCGCGTTCAGCCTTTTCATCGAGCCCTATGTGATGACCGGCGGCGGGCCGCTCGACACGACTCTGTCGGTGGTGCTCTACATGTACAAGCACGCCTTCATGTTCCAGCACATGGGCTATGCCTCGACGGTCGGGTTCGCGCTCGCGCTCCTGGCGCTCGTGGTGGTGCTGGTGCAGAAGAGATATCTCGATACGGAGGCGCATTACTAAGATGCCCTCCACGAAGAAGCTGGCGCTGCATCTCGTGCTCGTTTGCGCCGCCGCAAGCTTCCTCTACCCGTTCTTGTGGATGGCCGCGGCCGCGCTGAAGCCGGGGTCCGAGGCCCTGTCCATGAGCCTTTGGTCCTCCCATTTCACGCTGGCGAACTACGCCGCCGTCTTCAAGAAGATCCCGATAGGCAGAGCCCTGCTGAACAGCCTCCTCGTCGCCTCCTGCACCACCGCGTCCGTGCTGTTCTTCAGCTCGCTGGCCGGCTACGCGCTGGCCAAGCTGCGGTTCAGGGGCAAGCAGGCGGTGTTCATCGCCGCGCTCGTCACCATGATGATCCCGGGCCAGCTGACGCTCATCCCTCTGTACACGCTCATCGTAAGGTTCGGCTGGATCGATTCCTACCTGGGGCTCATCGCCCCGGGCATGATGAGCGCGATGGGGATCCTGATATTCAGGCAGACGTTCATGGCGATACCCGACGAGCTCATCGAGGCCGCCAGGATCGAGGGCTGCAGCGAGCTGGACATCCTGATCCGGATCTTCTGGCCGCTGTCCAAGCCGGCCATGGTCACCGTGGGCATCGTCACCTTCATGGCCTCCTGGAACGAGGTGCTCTGGCCCATGATGGTGATCCGGGAACAGCAGATGATGACGATGCCGCAGATGATCACCATGTTCTCGGTGGGCGGCCAGGCGGGGGGCGAGCTGGGCGTGGAGCTTGCCGCCTCGATGATCCTGGTGCTCCCGATCGCCGCGGCCTACGCCTTCTTCCAGAGATATTTCATTGAAGGGATCGCCACCGCCGGGATAAAAGGATAGGAGCCCATGGCAAAAGTAGTGCTCGAAAAGGTGGAGAAACGCTACGCCGGCAACGCCGCGGCCACGGTGCGGGCGCTGGACCTCGAGATCGACGACGGCGAGTTCCTGGTGCTGGTGGGGTCGTCTGGCTGCGGCAAGTCGACCGTTCTCAGGATGATCGCCGGCCTCATCGACGTCACGGGCGGCAGGATCTTCATCGACGGCGCGGATGTGACGAGGCGGCCGCCCAAGGACCGGGACGTCTCGATGGTCTTCCAGAATTACGCGCTGTTCCCGCACATGGACGTTTCCGACAACATCGGCTTCGGCCTCAAGATCCGGGGCTGCGGCAAGGAGGAGACCGCGCAGCGCGTAGCCGCCACGGCGGAGCTGCTGGGCATCGGAGCGTTGCTCGACAAAAAGCCGGGGCAGCTCAGCGGCGGCCAGCGCCAGCGGGTGGCGCTGGGAAGGGCGATCATCCGCAACCCGAAGGTGTTTTTGTTCGACGAACCGCTGAGCAACCTGGACGCGAAGCTGAGGGCCCAGATGCGGGCCGAACTCTTGAAGCTGCACCGCAGGCTCAAGGCCACCACGATCTACGTGACGCACGACCAGTGCGAGGCCATGACGATGGCGGACAGGCTGGCCGTGCTCAACGAGGGAGCCTTGCAGCAGTGCGGCGCTCCGCTGGAGGTCTACGCCGAGCCGAAGAACACGTTCGTGGCCACGTTCATCGGGATGCCGCCCATGAATCTCTTCAAGGCCGAGCTCGCGGCGGAGGATGGCGCGTGCCGCTTCAGGCTCCCGGGGGGCGCGCTCATCCCGGTCCCGGAGCCGCTCGCCCGGCGCCTCAAGGCCCGCAAGGACACGGGCTACACCGTCGGCATCAGGCCGGAGCATATCGTCCCGGCGCGGGAGCGGCGCGCCGGCCCGGCCATCGCCTGCGAGGTGGAGCTGGCGGAGTCCCTGGGCAACGGTCTTTGCCTCCACTGCCTCGGCGCGGGGCTCAGCTTCCAGGCCGCCCTGAAGCCGGACTTCCCGGTGAAGACGGGGGACCGCATCGAGCTCGCTTTCTCCACGGAGAAGCTCTGCGTCTTCGACGGCAGCGGCGACGCGGTCGCCGGCGCAGCCGGGGACTAGGGCGCCCTGTTCTACGGCCTGAACTATCGAAAGATCCGGCGCTGGGACCTCGGCCGTCTCCTGCGGCACGTTAGACTCGGCGTCCCTTCCGGATGGGCCGATAGGCTCTCCTCGCTCATCGCGAAAGGATACAATATGCGCCATGAAGCGCCCGGATAAGAGCCTCAAGGACGTCCGCGCCGCTTTGCGGCGCGGGGCGAACGTGGTGCCGCTGGTCCGCGAGTTCCAGTCCGACACGCTCACTCCCGTCGCCGCCTTCCTGCGGCTGGCGCGCCCTGCCGAGCCTTCTTTCCTTCTAGAGAGCGTCGAGGGAGGAGAGCGCCTCGCCCGCTACTCCTTCCTGGGAGCCCGCCCTTTCGAGACCCTCACGGTCGTGCGGGGAGAGGTGCGCTGCGTCCGCGGCCGCGAGACCCTCCGCCTCCCCGGCTGCCCTTTCCGCACCCTGGGCGAGAGGCTCGAGCGCTATCGCGCCCTTCCTGAACCGGGGCTGCCCCGCTTCTGCGGCGGGGCGGTCGGCTTCGTCGGCTACGAGATGATCCGCCATCTCGAGCCTACGGTGCGTCTCGATCCTCCCCCGGGGCCGGAGGCCCGCTTGGCGGTCTTCGGCAGCGTGGTCGCCTTCGACAGGCTCCGGCACCGGCTGCTGCTGATCTCCAACGTCATCGCCGAGGCCGGCGTCCCCTTGACTCGGGCCTACCGCGCGGCCGACGACGAGCTCGATCGGATGGAGCTCCGCCTCCGCCGCCCGCAGCCGGCCGAGCGCGCCTCCCCCCCCGCCGCCGGAGCGCCAGGCCGCCCGTCTTTGCCGCGTCCGCGCCTGGGAGCCCGCGCCTTCATGGACGGGGTGCGCCGCCTCAAAGAGGACATCCGCGCCGGGGAGATATTCCAGGCGGTCTTCTCCGACCGCTTCGATGTCCCGGTCCGCTGCTCGTCCTTCGAGGTCTACCGCCGCCTGCGCTCGATCAATCCGTCCCCCTACATGTTCTATATCGGGTCCGAGGACGACGCGGTCTTGGGCACCTCTCCCGAGATGCTGGTCCGGGTGGAAGGCCGGATGGCGGAGACCCGGCCCATCGCGGGGACCCGGCCGCGCGGCGCCTCCGAGGAGGATGACCGGCGGCTCGAGCGCAGCTTGCTGGCCAGCGTCAAGGAGCGGGCGGAGCACGTCATGCTCGTCGATCTCGGACGCAACGACCTGGGACGCGTGGCGCAGCCCGGGAGCGTCCACGTGCCGTCCTTGATGCAGGTCGAGCGCTATTCACACGTCATGCACATCGTATCCAGCGTGCGCGCCAAGCTGCGCCGCGGAGCCTCCCCGTGGGACGCCTTCGCCGCCTGCTTCCCCGCCGGGACGGTCAGCGGCGCTCCCAAGATCCGCGCCATGCAGCTGGTCGCCGCGCTTGAGCGCGAGCCCCGCGGCCTCTACGCCGGAGCGGTGGTCTACCGCGATTTCCGAGGCAACCTCGACTCCTGCATCGCCATCCGCAGCGTCTCGATCTCCGGGCGCGGCGGCGAGCGCCGGGCCTGCGTCCAAGCCGGGGCCGGCATCGTCGCCGACTCGCGCCCCGCCGCCGAACTCAGCGAGATCCGGGCCAAGGCCGGGGCGACGCTCCAGGCCATCCGCTTGGCTGAGGGACGGCGATGATCCTGCTCATAGACAACTACGACTCCTTCACCTACAACCTCTACCAGTACCTGCGGGAGCTCGGGGCCTCGGTACTGGTGCGCAGGAACGACGCCGTCTCGGCGGACGAGGTGCGCCGGCGCCGGCCGGACGGCCTGGTCCTCTCGCCCGGCCCGGGCCGCCCGGAGGACGCCGGGGTCTGCATCGAGCTGATCCGCGCCTTCTGCACCGAGCTGCCGATCCTCGGAGTCTGTCTCGGACACCAGGCCATCGCCCAGGCCTTCGGGGGCCGCATCGTGCGCGCTCCCCGGCTCATGCACGGCAAGACCAGCGCCATCCGGCACGACGGCCGCGGCTTGTTCCGCGGCCTGAGCAACCCCTTCACCGCCACCCGCTATCATTCCCTGATGGCCGAGAAGCGCTCGCTGCCGCGCTGCCTCCAGGTCACGGCGCGCGCACCCGACGGGATCATCATGGGCCTGCGCCACCGGCGATTCCCCGTCGCCGGGGTCCAGTTCCACCCGGAATCCATACTCACGGGTCCGGGCAAGGAGATCCTCAAGAACTTCCTCGCGGGGACGAGATGAGCGAGCTCGCGCGCCGTACCGCCGAGCTGCGCCGCGGAGGCCCGCTCGACCGCGAGCGCGCCCGCGAGATCCTCGCCCTGCTGCTCTCGGGCGCGGAGGCGGAGGCGGAGATCCGGGCCCTGCTGCTCGCCGTCAACGAACGCGGCGTCGACGAACAGGCCTTGTTCGGCTTCGCGGAAGGCCTCCGGGAGAAGGCGGTGAATGTCCGGGTCGACCGCGAGCCCCTGGTCGACACCTGCGGTACCGGCGGCGACGGGCTGCAGACCTTCAACATCTCCACGGCCGCCGCCTTGGTCGCGGCCGGAGCCGGGCTCGCCGTGGCCAAGCACGGGAACCGCTCCGTATCGAGCCGGTCGGGCTCCGCGGACGTCCTCGAGGCTCTCGGCGTCCCCGTCGCCGAACCGCCGGAGGCGGTGCGCGCGTCCATCGAGGAACTGGGCTTCGGCTTCTTCTTCGCCCCGCGCTACCACCCCGCCATGAAGCACGTCGGCCCGGCGCGCAAGGCCCTCGGGGTGCGCACGTTCTTCAACCTTCTGGGCCCGCTGGCCAATCCGGCGCTCGTCCGCAGGCAGGTGGTCGGCGTCTATGATCCGGAGCTCCTGGAGACCTACGCCCGCGTCCTGCTGCGCCTGGGGGCGCAGCGCGTCCTGGTGGTCCGAGGCGAGGACGGCATGGACGAGCTCTCGCTCGCCGCGCCCACCCGCGTCTGCAGCGCCGAGGCGGGCGGCGCCGTCCGGATCGAGACCGTATCGCCCGAGGACGCCGGGCTCCTCCGCTGCGCGCCCGCGGCGCTGCGCGGCGGCGACGCGGTGGAGAACGCGCGCGAACTCGAGGCCCTGCTCGGCGGACGGCCGGGGCCGCTTCTCGACGCGGTCCTGCTCAACGCGGCGGCGGCGTTCCTCGTCGCCGGGCTCGCGGCCGATCTGCGCGAGGGGGTGACCCAAGCGCGCGCCAGCGTCGCCTCGGGGAGAGCGATGGCCGTGCTCGAGGGGCTCCGCGCCCGCCGCCGGGAGGACCGCTGATGGGGGGCTCGGTGCTCGAGCGCATCGCGGCATCCTCCAGAAAACGGACCGCCTTGGCCAAGGCCGCCGAGCCGCCGCAAGAGCTCCGGCGGCGCATCGCTCGGGCCCCGGCGCGGCGCCCCTTCACCGGGCGCCTGCGCGCTCCCGGCCTCCACATCATCGCCGAGATCAAGCGCGCCTCCCCCTCCGCGGGGCCGCTCGGGACGGACATCGTCCCCGCGCGCGTCGCCGCCGACTACGCGGCCCACGGGGCCGCCGCGCTCTCGGTCCTCACCGAGCCGGAGTTCTTCGACGGCGACCTCGCGCACCTCAGCTCGGCGCGCGCCGCGGTCCAGCTCCCCGTGCTGATGAAGGACTTCTTCCTCGAGGAGTACCAGCTCCTGCAGGCGCGGGCCGCCGGCGCCGACTGCGTGCTGCTCATCGCCGCCTTGCTCGGCGCCGGCGGCCTGGAGGACCTGCTCCGCTCCGCGGACGCGCTCGACCTTGACGCATTGGTCGAGGTCCACGACGAGGACGAGCTGCGCCTGGCGCTGGCGGCGGGAGCGCGGCTGATCGGAGTCAACAACCGGGACCTCAAGACCCTGGCCGTCGACTTGGAGGTCTCGCGGCGCCTGGCGCCCCTGGCCGCCGGCGCAAGCGCGGTCCTCCTCTCCGAGAGCGGGCTCCGGACGCGCGCCCAGCTGCTGGAGATGGCCGCGCTCGGCTTCCGCGGCTTTCTCATCGGCACGCATCTCATCGCGAGCGGCCGGCCCGGGCACGCCTTGGCCGAGCTCCTCAAGGAGGAGGCGTGACACCGACCCGGGTCAAAGTCTGCGGGATCACCCGCCCGCAGGACGCTAGTGCTGCCGCTGAGGCCGGGGCCTGGGCCGTGGGCTTCATCTTCGCGCCCGCCAGCCCCCGCCGCGTCTCCATCGCGGCCGCCAAGCGCGCCGCCGCCGGCTTGCCCGCTTCGGTCCTCCGCGTCGGGGTGTTCTTCGAACAGGATGAAGAGGCGATCCGCCGGACGCAGCGGGAGGCGGGCCTCGACCTTCTTCAGCTACACGGCGCCGGCAGCGTCCGCCTCTGCCGAGCGCTCGGCGAAGAGCGCTGCATCGAAGCCGTCTCACTCCAAGACCCGAGCGGCCTCGCGGCCGCCCGGCGGCGGAAGGCGGAGTACCTGCTGATCGACCGCCCCCGCTCCGGCAAGACGGCCTCTCCGACGGCGGCCGTCGATTGGACGCTGGCCGCCGGGCTGGCGCGGACCCGGCCGAAGACCCTGCTCGCCGGAGCGCTCTCGCCCGACAACGTCGGCGACGCCATCCGGCGGGTGAGGCCCTGGGGCGTGGACGCATCGAGCGGCCTCGAGATCTCGCCCGGCGTCAAGGACCCCGGGCTGATCCGCGGGTTCTTCGCGGCGGTGCGCCAGGCGGACGAGAGGCGAGGGAGCGAACGATGAGCGCTGCGCGCAAGGGCAGGTTCGGAGAATTCGGCGGGGTGTTCGCGCCGGAGACGCTGATGGGCCCCCTCGATGAGCTCTCGCGCGCCTACGCGCGCTGCCGCAAGGACCGCGGCTTTCAGGAAGAGCTCTCGCGATGGCTCAAAGACTACGTCGGCCGCCCGACGCCGACCACCTTCGCCGCCCGGCTCACCGAGCGGTTCGGCGGCGCGCGCATCTATCTCAAGCGCGAGGATCTCGCCCACACCGGAGCGCACAAGATCAACAATACGATCGGCCAGGCCCTGCTGGCCCGCCGCATGGGCAAGTCGCGGGTCATCGCCGAGACCGGCGCAGGCCAGCACGGCGTCGCGGCCGCCACCGCGGCCGCGGCCATGGGGCTCTCCTGCCGGGTCTACATGGGCGAGGTGGACATGGCGCGCCAGGCTCTCAACGTCTTCCGCATGCGGCTGCTGGGCGCGGAGGTCGTCGCCGTCCGTTCCGGGAGCAGGACGCTCAAAGACGCGATCAACGAGGCGATGCGCGATTGGGTCGGCCACGTCCGCGACACCCACTACATCCTGGGCTCGGTTCTGGGCCCGCACCCCTACCCGCTCATGGTCCGCGACTTCCAGAGCGTGATCGGCCGCGAGGCCCGCCGGCAGACGCTGGCCGCGGCCGGCCGCCTGCCGGACCTGGCCGTCGCCTGCGTCGGCGGCGGCAGCAACGCCATCGGCCTGTTCACCGCGTTCCTGAAGGACCGGCAGGTCGAGTTGGTGGGCGTCGAGGCGGGCGGAGAGGGGACCGCGACCGGACGCCACGCCGCCCGCTTCGCCGCGGGCCCAGGCGGCGGCCGCCCCGGAGTCCTGCACGGCACCTACACCTATATCCTGCAGGACGACGATGGGCAGGTGCGAGGGACCCACAGCGTGTCCGCGGGGCTCGATTATCCTGCGGTCGGCCCCGAGCACGCCGCCCTCTTCGCCTCCAAGCGCGCCTCCTACGTCTCGGTCACCGACCAGGAAGCGCTCGCGGCCTTCGACCTGCTCGCGCGCACCGAGGGCATCCTCCCGGCGCTGGAGAGCGCCCACGCGCTGGCCTACGCGGGCAAGCGGGCGCCCGGCATGGGCAAGGACGCCGTACTCCTCGTCAACCTTTCCGGCCGCGGCGACAAGGACGTTCATACGGTGCAAGCGACCCAGGAGGCCGCCGATGGCTTCTAAGCGGCGCCTCAGCCGGGCCATCCTCCGCGCCAACCGGGCGGGGCGCGCCGCCTTCATCCCCTACCTCGCGGCCGGCGATCCTTCGCTCGCCGCGACCGGGTCGTTCCTCGAAGTGCTGAGGGAGGCCGGGGCCGACATCATCGAGCTCGGCGTCCCCTTCTCCGATCCCATCGCAGACGGACCGGTCAACCAGCGGGCAGCGGAGCGCGCGCTCGCGGCCGGAGCGACTCTGCCCGGCATCCTCGAGATGGTCCGCGGCGTCCGCCGCACGGGTCTCGCCACTCCGCTGGTGCTGTTCAGCTACTACAACCCGGTGCTGCGCATGGGGCCGGCCGTCTTCGCTCAAGCCGCGCGCGCGGCGGGAGTCGACGGCGCCTTGATCGTGGACCTCCCCCCCGAAGAGGCGGGGGCCTATCGGAAGGCCGCCGGCGCCGCCGGCCTGGAGACCGTCTTTCTGGCCTCGCCCACCACATCGGAGGAGCGGCTCAAGCTCATCGCTCGGGCCTCCACCGGATTCATCTACTACGTCTCGCGCCTGGGCGTCACCGGCGCGCGCGAGAGCCTGTCGCAGACCCTCGACGAAGAGCTGACCCGCATCAAGCGCGTCGCGGCCAAACCGGTGGCGGTGGGCTTCGGCATCTCGACTCCGGAGCAGGCGGCGTGCGCCGCCCGCGGCGCCGACGCCGTGGTCGTCGGCAGCGCCTTGGTCCGTTTGCTCGAGGACGCCGCGCCCGGGCAAGCCGCCGCCCGGATCGGCGAGTCGGCCCGCGCCTTGGCCGCGGCGCTGGTACGCGGGAAGACGCGAGGAGGATGACCGATGCTCGTTCTGATGGATTCCCATCACAGCAAGAAGGACTTGAAGGGCGTCATCGCGAAGATCGAGTCCTTGGGCTACCGGGCGCACACGATCCCGGGCGCGCAGAGCACGGCCGTCGGCATCACCGGCAACCAGGGAGCGATCGACCCGCTCGTCTTCGAGAACCTGCCGGGGGTGAAGGAGGCCATCCCGGTCTCCAAACCGTACAAGCTCAGCGGCCGCGACTTCAAGCACGGCGAGACCCGCATCCCTCTCGACGGCCTGCGGCGGGCGGTGGGCGCGGGCAATTTCACCGTGATCGCCGGCCCCTGCGCGGTCGAAAGCGAGAAGCAGATGCTGCGCATCGCCCGCGCCGTGAAGAAGGCCGGCGCGCACATGCTGCGGGGCGGGGCGTTCAAGCCGCGGACCTCCCCCTATGCCTTCCATGGGCTCGATGAAGAAGGGCTGCGCATCCTGGCCAAGGCGCGCGAGGAGACGGGGCTTCCGGTCGTCACCGAGGCCGTGGATCCGCGGTCGCTCGACCTCGTCTGCAAGTACGCCGACGTGATCCAGATCGGCGCGCGCAACATGCAGAACTACGCGCTGCTGCGCCTCGCGGGCGGGATCGACCGGCCGGTGCTGCTCAAGCGGGGCATGTCGGCCACCATGGACGAATGGCTGATGTCCGCGGAGTATATCCTGGCCGAGGGCAACTCCCGCGTCATGCTCTGCGAGCGCGGCATCCGTACGTTCGCCACCCATACGCGCAACACCCTCGACCTCAACGTCATCCCGGCGGTGCGCAAGCTCAGCCACCTGCCGGTGCTCGTCGACCCCAGCCACGGCACCGGCCTGCGCGACAAGGTCGCCCCGCTGGCCCGGGCGGCGGCCGCTGTGGGGGCGCAGGGCATCATCATCGAGGTGCACGACCGCCCGGAGGAGGCACTCAGCGACGGCCCGCAGGCCCTGCTGCCCTCGGAATTCTCCAAGCTGGTCTCCCAGCTGCGCGCGATGGGGAAGGTGCTGGGGTACAGGCTCGGCTAGTGAAGATCATCCGCCCTGCCGCCGGCCCGCTCCACGGAAGCCTGGCCCTGCCGGGGGATAAGTCCGTCTCCCACCGGGCCCTCATCCTGGGGGCTTTGGCCGAGGGGCGGCTGACGCTGCGCAACGTCCCCTCCGGCCAAGACGTGCGCTCGACTCGGACCTGCCTCGCGGCTCTCGGCGTCCGGTTCCTCGATGTGCCCGGCGCGGTCGTCGTCGAGGGCGCCGGACTCTCGGGCTTGCGCGCTCCCGGCGCGGATCTGGACTGCGGCAACTCCGGGACCACGATGCGTCTGCTGACCGGTGTCCTGGCCGGGCAGGGCTTCGACTCGGTCCTGACGGGAGACGCCTCTCTTTCCCGCCGTCCGATGCGCCGCGTCGCCGGTCCGCTCGAGCGGATGGGCGCGTGCGTCTCTTTGGCGGAAGACGGGCGCCCGCCGGTCCGCATCCGCGGGCGCCGTCCGCTCACGTCCGCCGCGGTGAGACTGGAGGTCCCGAGCGCGCAGGTCAAGTCGGCCGTCCTCCTGGCCGGTCTTTTCGCCGAGGGCGAGACGGAGGTCGACGACCCTTTCGGGACACGCGACCACACCGAGAGGATGCTCGCGGCCCTGGGCGCCGGCGAGAGCCTGCGCAGGCGGGGCTCGGCAGCGCTGATCCGCCCCTGCGCCCTGCGCACCGGCTTCGCCTGGGACCTGCCCGGAGACGTCTCCACGGCCGCGTTCTTCGCCGCGGCCGCGGCCTTGATCCCTGGGTCGTCGCTCGCGCTCCGCGGCATGCTCCTCAACCCCAGGCGCCTCGGCTTCTTCCTGGCCCTGCGCGAGATGGGCGGGGACTGGGCAATCTCCGGAGAGCGGGAGACCGGCGGCGAGCCCGTCGGCGACGTCGTCGTCCGCCATGCGCCGCTGCGGGCCCTGCGGGTGAAGGCGGAACGCGTGCCCTCCATGGTCGATGAGATCCCCCTCCTCGCCGTGCTCGCGGCCGCGGCCGACGGCGAGAGCCGCCTCGAAGGAGTGGGCGAACTGCGGCTCAAAGAGTCGGACCGCATCGCCGGCACCCTCGCCGGCCTGCGCGCGCTCGGCGCCGAGGCGCGCGCAGACGGGGAAGACTTGATCGTGCGCGGCCCGACCCGGTTCCAAGGCGCGGCCCTGGAGTCGGGCGGGGACCACCGCCTGGCCATGGCTTTCGCGGTCGCCGCTTTGGCTGCGCACGGAGAGTCCGGCATCGCCGATGCCGGCTGCGCGGCGGTCTCCCACCCCTCCTTCTTCGAGGACCTGGAGGCCCTGCGGTGAACGGTCCGCGTGCGCCCGTCGCCGCCGTGGTCGGCGACCCGGTCGAGCACTCGCTCTCCTCCGCCCTGTTCCGGGCCCTGGCCTCCGCGGTGCGGGGCAACTCGGCGCTGGCCGCCGCTCGTGAGGGCCTGCGAAGGAGGCTCGAATGAGACTGCTGAGGATCTTGACCGCCGGAGAATCCCACGGCCCCGGTCTGACCGGGATCATCGAGGGCATGCCGGCCGGGCTGGCCCTCGACGCCGCGTATATCGACGAGCAGCTCGCCCGCCGGCAGTGGGGCCACGGCCGGGGCGCCCGGATGAAGATCGAGAAGGACCGCGTCGTCATCCGAGGCGGAGTCCGCCGAGGCAGGACGCTCGGCTCGCCGATCGCCCTGCACATCGAGAACCGCGACTGGAAGAACTGGCGCGAGGTGATGCGCGTCGAGGCAGGCGGCGACGAGACCCTGAAGGCGGTGCACATCCCGCGTCCAGGGCACGCCGACTATCCGGGAGCCATGAAGTACGGGCACCGCGACCTGCGCGACGTGCTCGAGCGGGCCAGCGCCCGGGAGACCGCCGCCCGGGTTGCGCTCGGATCGGTGGCGCGCCGCTTCCTGGAGGAGTTCGGCATCCACGTCGCCAGCCGCGTCGTTTCGATCGGCGGCGAGGTCGACGATACGGACGCCGACGCCTTTCCCGTCCCGGAGCTCAACGCTTGCGCCGACTCCTCGCCGGTGCGAGCGCTCGGCGCCAAGGCCGCCCGCCGCATGATCGCGGCCATCGACGCGGCCCGCCGGGATGGGGACACCTTGGGCGGAGAGTTCGAGGTCCGGGTCGCGGGGCTCCCCGCCGGGCTGGGCTCCTACGTCCATTGGGACCGGCGCATCGAGGGCGACCTGGCGCGGGCCTTCATGAGCCTCAACGCCATCAAGGGCGTGGAGGTCGGCATGGGCTTCCGCGCGGCCCGGCTCCGCGGCTCCGCCGTCCATGACGAGCTCTTCTGGGACCCAGCGCGGGGCGGCGTCGTCCGGCGGAGCAACCGCTCCGGCGGGATCGACGGCGGCGTCAGCACGGGCGAGCCGCTGGTCGTGCGCGCGGCCATGAAGCCGATCGCCACGATCCTCAGGCCGCTGGCTTCCGTCGACCTGAAGAAGAAGAAGGAGGCCCGCGCCCATATCGAGCGCTCGGACACCTGCGCGGTGCCGGCGGCCGCCGTCATCGGAGAGTCTTTGGCCGCTCTCGAGCTCGCAGACGCCTTCCTCATCAAGTTCGGCGGAGATTCCATCCCGGAGGTCCGCTCCCACTATGAGTCAGAGCGCCGCGCCTGAGAGCCTCGGCGACGTCGCCGGAAGGATCCTGGGACATCTTTACAAGAGGAGGCGAACATGGGGAACCCGCCGATCCGCGTCCGCGTAGGGCCCAAGCCGTATCCCGTGCATGTCGGCCGTGGGCTGCTGGCCCGACTGCCCCGGCTGCTTGCCTCGCGCGCCCCGGGGCGGCGCGCCGTCGTCATCACCGACGCGCGGCTGGCCCGGTCTTTGGGCGCCCGGGTCGCGCGCTCGCTGCGCGCGGCCGGCTGGCGCGTCGACGCCGCGGCCCTTCCCCAGGGTGAGCGGGCGAAGTCGCTCGCGGCTCTCGTCCATCTTTACGGGTTTCTCATCGACCGCCGAACGGAGCGCCGGACCCCGCTGGTGGCCGTGGGCGGCGGCACCGTCGGCGACGCGGCGGGCTTCGCGGCCGCCACCTACTTCCGCGGTATCCCGCTGGTGCACGTCCCGACCACGCTGCTCGCGCAGGTGGACAGCGCCATCGGCGGCAAGACCGCGGTCAACCACCCGCTGGTGAAGAACGCGATCGGCGCCTTCTATCAGCCCGTGCTGGTGGTCGCGGACATCGACGCCTTGGCCTCTTTGCCGCAGCCCGAGCTCGCCGCCGGGATGGCGGAGGTGGTCAAGTACGCTCTGGTATTCGACCGGAGCTTCGCCCGCTGGCTCGACTCGAGCTGGCGCCAAGCGGTCGAGCTGCGGCAGACCGCCGCCCTGATCCGGCTGGTCCGGCATTGCGTCCGGCTCAAGGCCGCGGCGGCCGCCGACGACGAGAAAGACCTCTTCGGCAGGCGCGAGCTGCTCAACTTCGGCCACACCTTCGGCCACGCTCTGGAGGCGGCGACCGGATACCGCCGCTTCCGGCACGGCGAAGCCGTGGCCTGGGGGATGAGGGTCGCGGTGGAGCTTTCAAAAGGCCGGGGCTGGCTCACGGAGCGCTCCGAGAGGACGCTGGCCGAGGCGCTGCTGCGGCGCCTGCCCTCGCCTTCCTGGCCCCGGGGACTGCGCCGGGGCGCGCTTCTCGCGGGGTTGGCCGGCGACAAGAAGGTCGCTGGCGCCCGCAACGTCTTCATCCTGCTCCGCGGCCTCGGCCGTCCCGTGCGCGTACGGGACGTATCCCGGAGGGAGCTTCTGAGGGCGATCGCCAGGACTCTGAAGCAAGCGAGGCGGCCATGAGGATCCTCGTCCTGCACGGACCGAACCTGACCCTGCTCGGCAGCCGCGAGCGTCATGGGCAAGGGAGTCGACAGGAGGTATCGGTCGCTGGAAACCAGGATGAAGGGCCTAGGCGCCGGCAGTGGGTCTAAAGGACCCATCGGGGATGGACTGATTCCCACCTCGCTGCTGGGCCCTTCGCACCAGGCGCCTCCCGCCTCCTGGCATTACCCTAATGACGACAGGCGTAGGCGCGATGATGATCCGAAGATTCCTCAGCGTCCTGACCGGCTTATCCTTGGTCCAGGCTTCCCTGGGTCCGGAGGTCCACCAGGCCTGCGCGCAGGTCCTCTCCCCGACCGCGGCCCTTGCGCCGGCCACGGGAGGCATGGGCGCCGTACGCGTGGGCGCCGTACACGTAGACTTCGCAGGGCTTTCCCCGCTGTCCGGAGCCCAGGGGCTCCTTCTTCCCTCCTCGGCGTTGACCGGGGCTTTGCCTTCGGTGGTCTCGCCTGTAGTCCGGCCCGCGGCTCTGCCGGCGCCGGCAGGCCTCTCGGTCCGGGATCCCGGGACGATCCAGCGAGCCCGGCTCGCCCTTCCCCCGAGGGCCTCCCTCGCCGCCGTGGAAGAACAGGCACGCGCCCCGGCTCTCCAGGCCCCGGCTTCCGATGCGCGGGATCTTCCGAAGGCCGCCGGGCCTGACCTTCGAGAGCGGGAAGGAACGTCCTCTGCCGGCGGGCGCGTCCAGACTCCGGTCATCGACGGCGCTCAGCGCGCGGCGGTCCGCCTGGGAAAGGAAGGCTCTTCCGCCCTCGCCCAGGCCCGGGCTCTGTTCGATGGAGAGGCGGCCCGTCCCGACGGGACTCCGGCGCCCTCCGGCCAGAGCATCCCCCTGGGAGCCCTCGGCCGCGGAGAGCAGACCCGGACGCTGCGGCTCCGGCCGGCAGGCGGAGAGCGCGGCATCGCCGGCCGGATCAAGAGTTTCCAGATGCAGCTGCCCCGCGCCGTCCGGGAGTTCGTCCAGGGCGATCCCGAGGTCAGGCCTTTCGTCAGGCCCTACCGCAAGAGCATGACGGTCGCCAGCGTGATGCTCGTGCTCGTCGGGCTGGGCCGGCTGCTCACCTCCCGGCTCAACGGCGCCCTGGTGGACGCGGCGGTGGGCCGGAGCATCCCCGGCATCCTGCTCTTCGCGGGAGGCGTCCTCGTGGGCTCGGTGGCCGTGGCCGTGTGCGACACGATCAACGCGCGGATGACCCAGGAGACGGGCCAGCACCTGGCCTTCGACATCCGGACGCATCTCCTCGGGCATCTACTCTCCAGCCGCTCGAAGGGCGCCAAGGACGCGCCTTCGGACATGGGGAGCCGCCTGATCAACGACGTGGAGCGCATCCAGGACAAGAACGTCTATTCCCGCGTGAACCTGCCCTTCTATCTGGTCACGACGGGCACGAGTTTGTTCCTGATGTACGCGACCTCGCCGCTCCTGACCGCCATGGTGGCGGTGCTGAGCATGGCCCTCTTCGTCATCTCCAGCGTGTTCGGACGCAGGATGGAGGCCGTGCAGGGGCGCATCGCGAGCCGGCGCGCCGCGGCCATCGCGGGCGGCACGCGCATCATCGCGTCCGCGGAAGAGGGACGGTCGCTCTCGGGCCCGGAGCGCCGCTACCGCAGCCTGGTGGCCGAGCTCCGGGACGCCACCATCGAGAGCATCCGGGTCGCCACCGGCTACAGCTTCGTCTTCGGCCAGTCCAGCATGCTGGCCATGAACTACCTCGTCCTGCTCGTGGGCTTCCTCATCTCGGCCTGGTTCGGCAACCCGACCGTGGGAATGATCACCGCCTTCGTGGGCTACGCGGGACAGCTGAAGGGCGCCATCGAGGGACTGCTCTCGTGCTACACCAACAACCGGTCGGCCGAGGGGCAGACGCGCGGGATCCTCGACCTCCTGGGCAGGTCCCAGAAGCCGGAAGCTTCCGCACGCGCACCCGGCGCGGGCGGAGGGCGCATCGGGAAATAGGGCCGCCATGTTCTACGGCCTGAACTATTGGCCCAGAAGCCGGGCCATGTACTTCTGGGACGACTTCCGAGCCGAAGAGGTGCGGGAGGACTTCGACCGTTTCGCGCGCGACGGCTTCAACCACCTGCGCGTCACCCTGAGCTGGGAGGCCTTCCAGCCCAAGCGGGGAGAGCCCGCCCCCCAGGCCCTTCGCGACCTCGAGACGCTGGTCGGCCTTGCCGAGGAGCGAGGCCTCCAGCTGACCTTGGCCCTGTTCATGGGACATATGAGCGGCGCCACTTTCGTTCCGCCCTGGCTGCTGGCCGGACCGGGCCGGCGGGGGAGGCTCTGCGACCCGCGCTTCCAGGTCGTGACGGCCGGCAAGGTCCTTCGGCCGAGACCCCTCCTCGATATCTGGACCGACCGCCGGGTCCTGGAGTCGCAGAGGATCCTGGTGAAGTCCGTTCTGGAGGCCGTCGGACACTCGCGCGCCCTCTATGCCGTGGACCTGGGCAACGAGTCCGACAACGTCCTCCCTCCGGCCAGGACCCAAGACGCGACGCGGTGGTTCCGCGCTCTCTCCCGGTACGTGAAGCGGATCTCGCCGGCGCTCAAGGTCACTTTGGGGTTCCATGGCGAGAACCTCTTCCAGGTCAAGCGCCTGTCGATCGCGGAGATCGCTCCCGACTGCGACTTCGTGTCCTTCCATCCGTATCCCAACTACACGGACTGGATGGACGATCCCTTGGATACCGACTTCTTCCCCTTCATGATCGCCTTCCTGCGCCGGCTGACCGGGAAGCCCGTCTTCATCCAGGAGTTCGGACTGCCCGTGCCCGCGCGTCAAAAGCCGCGCACGCGCGTCGTGCGATTCCAACGCGTGCCCGGCTCTTCCCGGCCGCTGGAGAAGCAGCGGCTCTTCAACCGGCGGGCCTACGGGGAGTTCGTCTGGTCCGCCCTCCGCAAGAGCCGGATCGCCGGCAACTTGGGGATGCTCCTATGGTGTTCCTACGACTACGGCCCCGCGCTGTCCGGGCTGGCCCCTTTGGACACGGCGCTGCATGAACGCCATTTCGGCTTCTACGATCAGGACGGTGATCGAAAGATCCGGCGCTGGGACCTCGAGCGTCTCCTGAGGACCCCCCTCCTCCCCGCGCGGATCCCGCCGTTCGGGAAGCTGATCGCCCTGTACCGGGATCAAGACGCCCTGGAGTCCTGTCCCGTCGAGCGGAGGACCGCGTTATGGCGAGAGGCGTTCACCCGGTTTTGCCGCCGGGAAAAGTGACGTAGGGATTTTAAGCTGAGTGAGGTCGTCCCTCGGCTCTTCAGCGGGTAATATAATGACGTCGCAGGTTTTGGACGTCCCGAACCTACGGATTCTGGATGTTCGGGACGAAGACCTTGCTCAGGCACGCCGCCCAAGAGCTCACGCATCCCCGGACCCGCTCACGTGCCACCAAATCCATCTTTTTGAGGTATTCCAACCGCTTCAGCACGATCGCCGGCCGGGCGCAGTAATAAAGCATCTCCGCCGCAGTCTCCGCCGGCATCGCCCCCATCCTCACGAAGCGCCGGAGTATGCGCCGGCGAATGCGCTCCTCCAGCACCCGCGTCTCCACCTCATTGGGCCCGAAGCAAGGCTTAAATGCAGGAGCTCCTCCAGATGGTCCTGGACGATTCGGTAGAGCGGGCTTCCCCGGGCGTCGCGGGCGCGGTACTCCATGCCCGCGAGTACGTCCAGACCCCCCAAAAAGTTCCGGGCCGCGGGAACTTTTCAGGGCCCACATCCGTACTTGTAGGTGGGCCCTTGGGCCCTACGCCGCGCCAAGGAGAACTGGTATCATGTCCGAGATGGGGAAGAAGACGAACGGCGACAAGCCCGCGATGCAATCCGACCTCGTTGCGTTGAGAAAGGCCACGCGGGCCGACATGCAGGCCATGCTGGACAGCGGCCTAGCCGAAACGAAGACCCTCCTGCGCTCGGAGATGGACGGCATGAAGAAGGAGCTAAAATCCGACATCGCCCGCGTCGCCATCGGACTGGTCAAAACGCAGTCCGACCTGCGCGAGGTTAAGGAGAACATGTTCACCAAGTCCGACGCGCGGGTCATCGTCGGCAGCATCGACAAGCTGACCCAGGGCCTAGCCTCCTACGAATACCGCCTGGCCGTCCGCAAGCACCAGCTCAACGACCACGAGCGCCGCATCCGAATCCTCGAGAGAAAGCCCCAGGCTTGATGCCGAGCTGAAGGACGGCTGTGCCATGAAGATCTCCATCGACCGCTCCAAGTGCACGGACTGCGGCCTCTGCGTCCGGATGTGCAACCTGAACTTCGTCAAGGGCACGGACGGCCGGGTCTCGGCCGCAAAGCCTCCCCACACCTGCCTCCTCTGCGGCCACTGCAAAGCCGTCTGCCCCGCGGAGGCCATCGCCCACACCGGGCTCGAAAGCTCGAGCTTCAAGCGCATCGAGGGGAAGCCCTCCTACCCGGAGCTCATGGCCCTGCTCGAAGCGCGCCGCTCCCGCCGCGAGTTCACCCCGGAGAAGCTCAGCGAGGAGGACATCTCTGCCCTCCTGAGCGCCGCGGCGCAGGCACCCAACGGCTGCAACAAGCGCAACGTGGGCTACATCGTCGTCACGGACCCCGCGGTGCTCAAGGGACTCTCGCTGGGCATCGGCGAACAGACCCTCCAGCTGGCCCAGAAGCTCGCCTCCCCCTTCTGGCGGCCTCTGATCGACCTCTTCTTCGGGCGACAGCTCAAGGAGTTCGGGCCCCTCCTGCCCCTGCTCAAGCCCATGGCCGAGGAGACCCTCAAGGGCAACGACAAGGTGCTCTGGAAGGCCCCCTGCGCCATCCTCCTCCACACCTCCCCCCACGACTCCTGCGGGGCGGAGGACGCGGTCTACTGCGGGGCGAACATCCTGCTCGCGGCCGAGGCCCTGGGCCTGGGCGCCTGCGTCCTGGGTTTCCTGACCGAGCCGGTCAACCGGGACCGGAAACTCGCAAAGCTCGTGCGCCTGCCCAAGGGGCGCGTGGTGCGCACCAGCCTGTGCGTGGGGCACCCGGCCTTCCCCTACAGCCAAGGCGTGCGCCGGCCCGCCCCGGACGCAGTCCGGGTGTAGTCGTTCGCGATAGGAACTCGGGCAGATGAAGAAGACCCTCGCGGCCCTGAAGGCGCTCGCCCGCTAAGGGCCTCAGACCTGCCGGCGGACGGTCTCGTAGGAGAAGGCCGGCAGGCAGATGGCGAGGTACTCCGCGCCTCCCGGCTCGGGCGTGGAATAGCGCACGCGCTCGCCGGGTCCCATCATGATGGCCTGCTGGGCGCGCACCTCGAAGACGCCGGCGTCCGTCTCCACCTTGAGCATCCCCTTGAGCACCACGGTGTACTCGGCGAAGCGGGGCTCCTGCGAGGGTTCCTCCCAGCCTCCGGGGCTGGTCATCTTGGCCACGCTGATGGTGTTGACGGCGCAGGCGACCCGGCCGATGTACTCCTCGATGACCTTGGGCTTGCTCCCCGAGGCGGGCACGATCGCGGGCTTCTCTATGAATCTGGGCATGGGACCTCCGGCACGAGAAGATGATAACTCGAAGCAGCCCGACATTTCATCCGCGCCCGGCTCGCCGCGCCGCGACGACCGAAGCGGCGTGAACCAGCAGTCCCGCTAGAGTCAGGACGCTGACGAGCAGCCCTAGCCGGAAGGACGCGGGGCGGTACTCGAAGAGGGCCTCATGGCTGCCGGCCGGGACCTCCGCGCTCATGAAGACGCCCTGCCACTCGCCCAAGGGCACCGCCTTGCCGTCCACGCTCGCCCGCCAGCCGGGATAGCGGGCCTCCGCGAAGACCAAGGTCTGGGAGTCCGGAGAGCTCACCCGGGCCGAGGCCCGGCCGGGGCGGCAGTCGAGGACCTCGACCTGCGCCTCCTCTCCGGCCGCGAAGAGCCTGGGTTTCGCGGTCTTCCGGAGCTCGATGCGCATCCGTCCGCGCTCGACCTTCGAGGCGCCCGCCTCGACGTCCACGACCAGGCCGATGCCCGCCCAATCCTTCAGCTCCTCCGGAGCGTCCGGAGCCGAGAGACGCTCCCGGAACCGCTGGGCCGAGGCGAGGCGCAGGGTCTGATAGTTGCCGGCCTCCGCCAGGCCGAAGGCCATCCCGTAGGAGGGGGCCAGGAAATCCCTCATGAGGAGATAATCCTCCTCGGTCTCGAGCGTCCCGCGCCCCCAGAGCCGCATGAGCGGCTCGGCGTGCAGGACTCTTGCGCCCGGGGGCAGGAGCCGGGCCTGGCGCGCGAGCGCGGGGACGTCGGTCAGGAACTCCGGCTTGCCCCAGGCGGATTTCGGGGCCTGCGCGAAGACGAGCAGGTCCACGGCGATGAGCGCGGCCAAGCTCCAGGCCAGGCCCGGCCGGCGGATCTTCGCGACCCCCGCGGCGGCCAGCAAAGCCAGGGCGGCCGAAGCCCACAACAGCCAGTTGCTGGGGAAGCGGAAGAGGTGCAGGAAAAAGAGGCTCCGGTAGCCGGGCAGGTGGGAGCCCAGGCTGATGAGCAGGCAGGCCGCCGCGGTCCACGCCAGCAGCTTCTCCCGGGCGCCGCCTTTCCAGGCTCCCAGGGCCGCGAGCGCCGCGGCCGCCGTTCCGACGTAGAAGCACCCCATCGCCGGGTCGCCTTCCATCCGGGGGCTGAGAAGGTACCACTGGGGCAGCAGAAGGCTCTTCAGCAGGAGCCAGGCAGGAAGGGAGAACTGCGCCGCGTAGGCCGGGTCGAGCACCACGCCGCGGCTGGAGCGGGCCAGGAGCTCGACGAAGGGGATCAGCTGGACCGCCGCGAGCCCCGCGCCGATGATCCCCGCCCGGAGGAAGAGCCGCAGCCCCTCGCGGCCCCTGAGCAGGGCCAGGGCCAGGCAGGCCAGCCCCGTGATGAGGGAGAAGGAAGGGTAGCCCGCAAACCACTGCAGGGCGAAAGCCGCGCCCAACGCCGCGGCGGAGCCGGCCTCCTGGGCATAGAGGATGACCGGGACCCAGGCCGCGGCCGCGAAGTTATGGGGGAACACGACCCGGACCATGAAGAAGGCGTTGAGGGTCCCGACCAGGGCGGCGGCCGCTCCCTCCGGCGCGAGGAGGCCCGAGCCGGGGCGTCCGTACCAGCGCCGGGCGAGAGCGGCCCAGAAGAAGCCCGCGAGCAGGGTGTGGAACACGACCCAGGTCCTCAGGAAGGCGGCGAAGTCCGGGAGCCCCGACAGCAGCCACTGCGGCGGATACAGGGCGCTGGTGATGGGGTCGGCGAGGTGCGGAGTCCCCAGGCTGCGCAGGGGGTTCCAGAGCGGCAGGAAGCCCTCCAGCCACAGGCCGCGCGCGAGGCGCCAGTTCGGGAAGGTCACGCAGAGCACGTTGCCGTCCAGCGGGACGAGCCCCTCGAACAGCAGGCGGCGCCAAGCGGCCAGAAGGGCCGCGCAGAGGACGCAGGCCGCGGCGAGAGCTCTCAGCGGGAGCCGAGTCATGGCGAGCATACTGTACCATGTTCGCCCCGCCCGGCGGGCTTTACACGCGCCGCGCCATGTTGTATAATCATTCACCCTGATGAATATTTATTCGGAGCCGGCAGGACCCAAGCGCCGCCGCCAGGCCGCGCTCCTCGAGCTTCTGCAGGCCGAGCCGCTCGCGACCCAGCAGGAGATCGTCCGCGCCCTGCGCCGCAAAGGCGTGCGCTCCACCCAGGTCTCGGTCTCCCGCGACATCGCGGAGCTCGGCCTCGCCAAGACCGGCGGCCGCTATCAGGCGCCGTCGTCTTCGGACGCCTCCCTCGACCCCCGCTCGTCTTTGCGCGCGATGGTCCGCTCCGCCGCCCCCGCCGGACCCAACCTGGTCGTGGCGCGCTGCTCCCCGGGCGCCGCCCCCCGCGCCGCGCTGGCCGTCGACGAGCTCCGGCTCGAGGGCATCGTCGGCACCATCGCCGGAGACGACACCGTCTTCGTGGCCGTCGCTTCCAAAGCCGACGGCGAACGCCTGCTGCGCTTCTTCCGTTGAGGACCCCCGTGTCCAGGAGACCCCCCATGCGCAAACCCCTCGTCGTCCTAGCCTTCAGCGGCGGACTCGACACCACCTTCTGCCTCCTCTGGCTGAAGGAGACCCTCGGCGCGCGCGTCGTCACCGCGACGGTGGACACCGGCGGCTTCTCCGAGGCGGAGCTCAAGGGCATCGAAGAGCGCGCGCTCGCCCTGGGGGCCGAGCGGCATCACGCGCTCGACGCCCAAGAGGAGCTCTTCGAGCGCTTCGCCAAAGTGCTGATACAAGGAAACATCCTGCGCGGCCGCGTCTATCCGCTCTCCGTCGCGGCCGAGCGCGTCCTCCACGCCGACCGCGTCGCCCGCCTGGCGCTCGAGCTCGGCGCCGACGCCCTGGCGCACGGCTCGACCGGGGCCGGCAACGACCAGGTCCGTTTCGACGGCGTCTTCCGCGCCCTGGCGCCCGGCCTGCCCATCCACGCCCCCATCCGCTCGCTCGGCTGGACGCGCGAGGCGGAGGTCGCCTGGCTCGCGGAGCGCGGGGTGAAGATCCCCCCCAAGACCGCGGCCTACTCGGTCAACGCGGGCCTCTGGGGGACCACCGTGGGCGGCCGCGAGACCCACGACCCCTGGGTCTCGGTCCCCGAGTCGGCCTATCCCGCGCCGGCCGAAGGGCTGCGCAGCGAGCCGGTCGAGGTCGTCGTCTCCTTCGAGGCCGGCGTCCCCGTCGCGCTCGACGGACGCCGCCTTCCCGGGGCCGCCCTCGTCGGGGAGCTCCACGCTCTTGGGCGCGCCTTCGGCCTCGGCCGCGGCGTGCATCTGGGCGACACCGTGCTCGGGATCAAGGGACGCATCGGCTTCGAGGCGCCCGCCCCCC
This sequence comes from Elusimicrobiota bacterium, assembly GCA_003450735.1. Lineage (GTDB taxonomy): Bacteria > Elusimicrobiota > Elusimicrobia > UBA1565 > UBA1565 > UBA9639. Next base: position 118,572 of record DMEZ01000018.1, read on the forward strand.
TCCTCCTCATCTTCGCCCACCAGGAGCTCGAGAAGCTCGTGCTCACGCGCTGGCAAGGCTTCTGGAAGAACCAGCTCGCCGACTTCTACGGCCAGCTGCTCCACGAAGGGCTCTATTTCGACCCGGTGATGCGCGACATCGAAGCCCTCATCTCCTCCAGCCAGCAGCGCGTCTGCGGCGAGACGCGCCTGCGTCTGGCCCCGGGGCGCTTCGAGGTCGGCGGCGTGCGCAGCCCCTTCAGCCTCGCGGCCGTCCAGTCCGCCGCCTACGGCGAGACCAGCCGGCTCTGGAGCGGCGAGGAGGCCGCCGGCTTCGCCAAGCTCCACGGCCTGTCGATGAGCCTGGCCCTGCGCGCCGGCTCCGCGGCGCGCAAGAGCGGCCCTCGGGTCCGGCCCGGGAAGGCGGCCGCCGCGGGAGCCTCCCGATGAAGGTCTTCTTCGACAAGATCGCCTCGGCGACCCGCAACGCGCGGGTCCAGCGCGAGTCCCGGCTGACGCGCGAGGTCGTCGCCGAGGAAGGGCGCGTGATCGCCGTGCGCGTGCGCGGGACGAAGTCCGTCTACAACACGGTCGAGGACGTCCACGGCCGCATGATCCTCCTCAACGACGGCGATCTCCTGGCCGGGGTGCTCGGCACCCGCCGCGCCCTGCGCGGGTACGCGGGCGTCGTCCCCGAGCGCGTCCAGGCCGGCGACCTGCTCGACATCCTCAATCTGGGCGGCGTGATCGGCCGATGCACCTCCGCCAACATCGAGCTCGGTCAGCCCTTGAAGGCGGAGGTTTTGGGATCCGTGCTCAGCTTCCCGGTGCTGGGGGAGCGCACGGGCGTCCCGGCGACCATCCAGGAGAACGCCGTCCCCTGGGCCCGGCATCTGGCGCCCTCCGCTCCCCTCATCTACGTCGCCGGCACCTGCATGAACTCGGGCAAGACCTTCGCCTGCGGGGAGATCATCCGCCACCTCACGCGCCGAGGCTACCGGGTCTGCGGCGCGAAGCTGACCGGGGTCTCGCTTCTGCGCGACACGCTCAGCATGTGCGACCTCGGCGCGGTGCGCAGCCTCTTCTTCAACGACGCGGGCGTCGTCTCCACGACGGAAGCCGTCGCCGTCCCCGTGGCGAAGGGGCTGATCAACGCGCTCAACGCCGAGGAACCCGACGTCCTGGTCGTGGAGCTGGGCGACGGCATCCTGGGCGACTACGGCGTCCAGTCCATCCTCGCCGACGCGGAGCTCATGGGCGCCGGCCTCGCGCACGTCGTCTGCGCCAACGACCCCGTCGGCGCCTGGGGCGCGGCCGAGCTCTATCGGACGAAGTACGGCCGCCTCCCCGACGTCATCGCCGGCCCCGCCACCGACAACGCCGTCGGGCGCGACTACATCGAGAAGCACCTCGGCGTGCGCGCCATCAACGCCCGGATCGAGCACACGCGGCTCGGCACGACGCTCGAGGAGGCCGTCTTCGGCAAGGCGGCCGACGCCTCCCCGGCCGCCCTGAGCGGCGCGGCCGCGGCGGCCTCGTGAAGCGCGCGCGCGCGGGCGTCGTCGGCGGAGCGGGCTACGTGGGCGGCGAGCTTCTCCGCCTGCTCTTAAGCCATCCCCGCGCGGAGATCGCGGCCGTCGCGTCGCGCTCCCACGCCGGCAAGCCGGTCGAAGCCGTCCACCCGCACCTGCGCCCTCTCTCGGGGCTGAATTTCACCGCGGAGCTCGACCCCTCGGGGCTCGACTGCGTCTTCCTCGCGGGCAGGCACGGGGAGGCGATGGGCCGCATGGCGGCCCTCCTCGAGCGCGCCGGCCCCGCGTGCAAGGTCGTGGACCTCTCGGCGGATTTCCGCCTCCGCGACGCGTCGCTCTACCCCGCCTGGTACGGACGCGAGCACGCGGCCCCCGAGCTCCTCGGCTCCTTCGTCTACGGCCTCGCCGAATACAACCGGGAGCCGCTGCGCCGTGCCTCGCGCGTCGCCAACCCCGGCTGCTTCGCCACCGCGCTCTCCCTCGCGCTCGGGCCGCTGGCCGCCGCCGGCGTCGCCGGCCGCGCGCGGGTCACGGCCGTCACCGGGTCCTCGGGCTCGGGCGCATCGCCCAGCGCCGGCACGCACCATCCCTCGCGCGAGGGCACCCTGCGCGCCTACAAGCCCCTCCAGCACCAGCACGTCCCCGAGGTCGAGGCCTTCCTGGACGGCCTGGCCGGCAAGCCGTCGCTGCGCCTCGCGCTCGTCCCGGTCTCGGGCCCCTTCGTGCGCGGCATCTACGCCGTCTGCCACGTCGATCTGCCCCCGGGCCTGAGCGAGGCGGAGCTGCGCGGCCTCTATGAGCGCGCCTACGCGGGCGCGCGCTTCGTGCGCCTCTGCTCGGCGCCGCCCGACCTCAAGGCCGTCGCGGGGGGCAACCACTGCGACCTCCACGTCTGCGCGCGCGAGGGGTGCGCCGTGGTGATCGCCGCCATCGACAACCTGGTCAAGGGCGCGGCCGGACAGGCCGTGCAGAACATGAACCTCATGCTCGGTTTCGACGAGGGGCTGGGGCTCGACCAGCCGGGAGCGTACCCATGACCGCGGCCGACTGGAAGGCCGAGGAGAGCCGCTGGCTCCTCCCGGGCTATCCCCAATTCCCGTTCGTCCTCGAGCGCGGGGAGGGCGCCTATGTCTGGGACACCGACGGGCGCCGCTACCTGGACCTCTACGCCGGGCACGCGGTCGTCCTCCTCGGGCACTGCCCGCCCGCCGTGGTCGCCGCCCTGCGCGAGCAGGCCGGCAAGCTCCTCTTCTACTCGACCTTGGCCTGTCTTCCAGGCCGCGCCCGGGCGGCCAAGGCGCTCGTCGAGCTTTGCGGCGCGGAGGGCTCGCGCGTCTTCTTCTGCAACTCGGGCGCCGAGGCCAACGAGAACGCCATGCGCATCGCCCGCCGGGCCACCGGGCGAGCGGCGATCCTCGCCACCGAGGGCTCCTTCCACGGGCGCACGGCCGGGGCGCTGGCCGCGACCGGCATCCCCCGCTACCGCCAGGGCGTCCAGGGCCTGGGCACCGACGTCTCCTTCGTCCCCTTCGGGGACCTCGCCGCCGCCGAAGCGGCGATCGGGCCTGAGACCGCCGGCTTCCTGCTCGAGCCGGTGCAGGGGCTCGCGGGCGGCCGCCCCCCCGGGCCCGGCTATCTCGAAGGGCTCGCGCGCCTCTGCCGCAAGGCCGGCGCGATGCTGATATTCGACGAGGTGCAGACCGGCCTGGGCCGCCTCGGCGCGCCCTCGGCCGCCCAGGCCTTCGGCGTCCAGCCCGACCTGCAGACCTTCGCCAAGGGCCTGGGCTCGGGCGTCCCCTGCGCGGCGACGCTGGCCGGCCCCCGCGCGGCCGCGGCCCTCCGGCCGGGAGACCTCGGGTCCACCTTCGGCGGAGGGCCGCTCGCCTGCGCCGCCATCGAGGCGACCCTGGGCGAGCTCTCGCGCCTGCGCCTCTGGGAGAACGCCGCGCGCCTCGAGCGCCGCATCCGAGAGACCTTCCGCATGCCCGGCGTGCTGTCCGTGCAGGGGAAGGGCCTCCTGCTCGGGCTCGTCCTCGACCGGCCGGCCAAGCCCGTCCAGCAGGCCCTGGTGGGGCGCTCCATCCTGACCGGGACCGCGGAGGATCCGCGCGTCCTGCGCCTGCTGCCGCCGCTCATCATCGGCGACGCCGAGGCGGAGACCCTGCGCGCCGCCTTGGCCGATATCTTGCGCGAAAGCCTCGCACCCCTCGGAGGGAGAACGTCATGACGCGACACTTCACGAGCCTCATGGAGACCGGAGCCGATGAGACGGCGGCCCTGGTCGAGTCGGCCCGGGCCTTCAAGCGTTCGCCGCCGAAGAACCGGCCGCTCGCGGGCAAGAGCGTGGCCTTCTGCTTCATGAACCCCTCGCTGCGCACGCAGGTCTCCTGCGAGGTGGCCGCCGCCTCCCTCGGGGCGCACCCGGTCACGCTCTTCCTCGGGTCGGGCACCTGGAAGATCGCGGTGGAGGAGGGCGTCGTCATGGACGGCGACTGCCCCGAGCACGCGCGCGAGGCCGTTCCCGTCCTCGCCCGCCTATGCGACGCGCTGGCTTTGCGCGCCTTCCCCGCCGGCAAGGACTGGAAGGAGGACCGCAAGGACGCCTACCTGGCGGCCTTCCGCCGCCATTCCACGGTGCCCGTCATCAGCCTCGAGTCCGCGATGGGCCATCCCTGCCAGGGCCTGGCCGACCAGATGACGCTGCGCGAGCGCATGGACCCGCGCGGGAAGGAGTTTTTGCTCACCTGGGCGCCCCATATCAAGCCGCTCCCGCTCGCCGTTCCCCACTCGGCCGCGGAGGCGGCCGCGCTGGCGGGGATGAACGTCACCATCGCCCGTCCGCCGGGCTTCGATCTGGACCCCGAGGTGATGGAGAAGCTGAGCTCCGTCTGCAAGGCCCGCGGCGCCCGCCTGCGCGTCAGCGACAAGCCGCAGGAGGCCTACCGGGGCGCCCATGCGGTCTACGCCAAGGCCTGGGGCTCGCTCAGCGAGTACGGCCGCCCGCTTCCCGCCGACCCCGCCTTCCGCGCCCTCTGGCGCGTCTCGGCGGACAAGATGGCGCTCACCGACGGGGCGGTCTTCATGCACTGCCTGCCGGTGCGCCGCAACGTCGAGGTGGACGACGCCGTGCTGGACGGCCCTTCCTCCGTCGTCGTCGACCAGGCCGAGAACCGTCTGCATACCGCCAAAGCCGTCCTCTATCGGCTGCTGACCGGCAAGCACTACTCCCAGGAGGCTTCCCAATGCCCGATGCCATCCGCGCGCTGAGACAGGCTCTCCCCTACGTCCGCCTCTACAAGGGGAAGACGTTCGTCGTCAAGATCGGCGGACGCATCCTTCAGAAGCGCGAGACCCTCGACGCCCTCATCGAGGAGCTCTGCCTGCTCCACCAGGTGGGCATCCGCATCGTGGTCGTGCACGGCGGCGGCCCGCAGGCGAGCGAGCTCTCCCGGCGGCTGGGCATCGAGCCGACCATCGTCGCCGGCCGGCGCGTGACCGATGAGCAGACCCTCGAGGTCGCCAAGATGGTCTACGCCGGCTCGCTCAACGTGGACATGCTCTCCGTCTTCCGCGCCCACCAGACGCCGGCCGTCGGCGTCTCGGGCGTGGACGCCGGCCTGCTCACGGCCCGGCGCCGGCACAAGAAGCGCATCGAGCCCTTCCCGGGCGCCGCGCCCGTGGAAGTGGATTTCGGCTTCGTGGGCGACATCGTCCGAGTGGACCCCGCCATCCTCGAGAGCCTCCTCGCCGCCGGCTGCGTGCCGGTGATCTCGCCGCTCGCCTGCGACGAGCGCGGGACCGTGTTCAACATCAACGCGGACTCGATCGCCGAGGCGGTCGCGCGCTCGCTCGCGGCCGAGAAGCTGCTCATCCTCACCGACACCGACGGCGTCCTGCGCGACCCCGCCGACCCGACGAGCCTCGTCTCCCTCACCGACATCGCGGGCCTCGAGCGCATGCGCGAGGAGGGGAAGCTCACGGGAGGCATGCTGCCGAAGGTGGACGGAGCGATCGCCGCTCTGCGCGGGGGGGTCCGCCGGGCCCACATCCTCAACGGCACCCGCGCGGGCACCCTGCTCATGGAGATCTTCACCAACTCGGGCAGCGGCACGATGATCGCCGAGCGCTGCGAGGCCGCCGGCGTCCCCGTCGAGCAGGGCGCCGCGGCGTGAGCGAGGCCGTCGACCTCCTGCGCCGGCTCGTCGCCATCCCCTCGGAGAGCGGGAAGGAGGACGCCGTCGTCGCCTGCCTGGAGGAGGCCTTCCGCGGCCTGGGCTGGACCCCGCGGCGCGAGGGGCGCAACCTCTTCGCCCTGCTCGGGACGGAAGGCCCCCTGCTCCTGCTGAACTCGCATACGGACACCGTCCCGGCCGGAGACGGCTGGAGCAAGCCGCCGCTCGGCACGCTCGAGGGCGGCCGCGTCTACGGCCGCGGGGCCAACGACGCGAAAGGCCCTCTGACGGCGATGATCCTCGGCGCGGCGCGCGCCTACGCAGCGGATCCGCCCCGCGGCCGCGTCTGCCTAGCTGCGACCTGCGAGGAGGAGACCTCCGGCCAGGGCCTGGAAGCGCTCCTCCCCCTCCTGCCGCGCCCCGACGCGGCGGTCGTGGGCGAGCCGACGGGCCTCGCTCCGGCGGTGGCCCAGAAGGGCCTGCTGCTGCTCACCGTGACCGTGCGCGGGCGCGCCGCCCATGCCGCCTGGGGCGGCGGGGTCAACGCCGTGCACGCCGCGGCCCGCGACATCACGGCCCTCGCGGAGCTCCCTTTCGAGCGCGAGCACCCTCTCCTGGGACGGCCGAGCCTGCAGGTCACGAAGGTCCTGGGCGGCACGCGCCACAACGTCGTCCCCGACCGCTGCGAGCTGACCGTCGACATCCGGACCACGCCCGACTACCGCCCCGAGGAGATCGTCGAGCGGGTGCGCGCGGCGGTGGGCGGGGCGGTCGAGATCCGCTCCAAACGCCTCGAGTCGGTCGCGACGGCGCCCGAGCAGCCGGTGGTCCAAGCCGCCCTGGCGGCCCGCCCCGGCGCCCGCCCCTTCGGCTCGCCGACCGTCTCGGACTGGGTGTTCCTCAAGGACGTGCCGACCGTGAAGGTCGGCCCGGGCGACTCGCGCCGCTCCCATACCCCCGACGAATACCTCGAGGCCGCCGAGCTCGAGGAAGGAGTCCTCTTCTATGAGCGTCTCATCCGCCGCTACCACGCCCTCGCGCAATAGGAAGCTCTGGGAGACGGCCTCCCGGCTCGACTCCGCCGTCGAGCGCTACACCGTCGGCGAGGACCCGACGCTCGACCGCCGCCTCCTGCGCTACGAGGTCTACGGCAGCCTGGCGCACGCGGCCGGGCTCGCGCGCATCGGCGTGCTCTCCCAGCGCGACCACCGCGCCCTGCGCAAGGCGCTCGCGCGCCTGCTCGTGCGCCCGGAAGCCTTCTTCATCACCCGCGCGCAGGAGGACATCCACACCGCGGTGGAGCAGCACCTCACGCGCGCCCTCGGCGAGGCGGGCATGCGCATCCACGCCGGCCGCAGCCGCAACGACCAGGTGCAGACGGATCTGAGGCTCTACCTCAAGGACCGCCTCCTGGGGCTGCACGCGCGCACCTGCGAGGCCGCCGAGGCCTGGCGCCTCTTCGGGGCGCGCAGCGCCCGCGTCCTCATGCCCGGCTACACGCACCTGCAGCGCGCCATGCCGAGCACGCTCGGGCACTGGGCGGCCTCCCACGCCGAGGCCTTCCTCGAGAACGCGCGCCTGCTCCGCTGCGCCTTCGACGAGGTCGACGTTTGCCCGCTGGGCAGCGGCGCCGGCTACGGCGTCCCGCTCCCCCTTCCGCGCGCGTACGTCGCCCGCCTGCTCGGCTTCGCGCGCGTGCAGCGCAACACCCTGCGCGTGCAGACGAGCCGGCCGCGCCTGGAGGCCGTCGTGCTCTCGGCTTTGGCCGTCCTCGCCCGCGACGCGGGCGTCCTGGCCGACGACCTGCGCCTCTTCGCCACCGCCGAGTTCGGCTTCCTGCGTTTGCCCGAGGCCTTCACGACCGGCAGCAGCATCATGCCGCAGAAGCGCAACCCCGACGTCGTCGAGCTGACCCGCGCCCGCGCCTGCCTGTTCCCCGGCTGGCTCCAGCAGGCGCTCTCCATCGGGACGCTCCCCTCCGGCTACCACCGGGACTACCAGCTCACCAAGGGCCCGCTCATGGCCGCGATCGAGACCGCCGACGAGATGCTGGAGATCCTCTCCCGCCTGCCCGGCCCGATGAAGGTGGACGCCGCGCGGTGCCGGGCCGCCCTCACCGAGGGCCTGCTCGCCACCCATAAGGCCCTCGCGCTCGTGCGCGAGGGCGTGCCCTTCCGGGAGGCCTACCGCCGCGTCGCCGAACAAGCCCGCGCCGGCGAAGCCGGAGCGCGGCCGGCGGGCCGCGTGGACCTCCCGGATTATCCGGGCGCGCCGGGCGACCCGGGCTTCAAGGCTCTGGGGCTGGAGCGCCGGCGGGAAGCCCGCTGGAGCCTGCGCGGGCGCAGGCGTCTGGAGAAGGTTTTCCGCCGGCTCCTTTCGGGGAAGGGGGCTTAGCCGCCGAGCTGGACGCCGCGGCTGCGGAGGATGCGCAGGATCTCGGTCGCGGCCTCCTCGATGGACTTCAAGGTCACGTCCACGACCGGACAACGGAGCTTGGCGTAGAGCGCGCGGGCGTGCTCGAGTTCGGCGAAGACCTTCGAAGGGTTGACGTAGTCCGGCGGGATGTTCCCCAGGTCCTTGAAGCGCGTCTTGCGCACTTCGACGAGCCGCTCCGGGTCGACGAGGAGGCCGACGAGCTTGTCGGGCCCGAGCCTCTCGACGGGCTCCGGGAGCGGGAGCTCCATGACGACCGGGACGTTCGCCGTCCGCACCCCCTGGAAGGAGAGGTAGACGCTGATGGGGGTCTTGGAGCTGCGCGACACGCCCAGAAGCACGAGGTCGGCCGACTCGAGGGTGGAGAGCCCGGCCCCGTCGTCGTGCTTGACCCCGAAGTCGATGGCCGAGACGCGCTTGTAGTAGTCGGCGTCCACGGCGCGGCGCAGGAGGCCGGGGACTCCCATGGGGGAGAGCTTGAGCAGGTTCTCGAGCCGGGAGATGATGGGCCCGAGCACGTCGATGGCGGGGACGGCGTAGGTGAGGCCCAGCGAGTAGATGCTCTTGATGAGCTCGGGGGCCACGAAGGTGAACAGGAGGATGCCCTCGTCTTGGGCGGCGGCCTCGACGACGGCCTTGAGCTCCTCCGGGGTGCGCAGGTTCGCGACCTTGTGGACCGTGACGCTGACGTCCGGGAACTGGCAGAGGCCCGAGATGAGGACCTCCTCGCAGGTGGTCGCGGTGCCGTCCGAGAGGACGTAGACGTGGCGGTGGGAGGGCTTCTTCACCCCCTCCGGGAAGACGTAGACCAGCTCCTTCCTGCTTTTAGGCGCCATCGCAGGCGATTGTAGCCTTAATGGTCCGGCCGCGCCATCCGGGCCCGAGGGTGACGCCGGAGGGCTACTCGTCTTCGCCTTTGAGCAGCAGCTTGCCCGCAGGCGCCTGGGATGTCGGTGCAAGGCGCGGCGCCTCCGGAGCGAGGGCCGGCGGGGTGCGGGAGGTCAAGGGAGCCAGGGCCGCGTCGAGGTCCGTCGGCCCGGAAGCGGAGGGCCCTCCGCATCTTCGGTCCCACTCGGAGCGCTTCTGCACGAAGGCGCTCATCATCTCGGGGTAGCGTTCGCCCGCGTCGTAGATCGGCGCTTCCGGCATGAGCAGAGCCTGCGGCAGGTGCAGCTTGCACCAGAGCTCCTCAGGCTTCCCTTTCAAGCGCTCGAGAGCCTCGCGGCGGGTGGCGGATTCCCGGTCGTGCAGGCCGCGCACGCGCCCCGTGTCGAGCGGTGCGGGCTCCGGCCCGTCGTCTTTCAGCTCCAACGGTCCCACGCCTCCGCCCATCTTGTCGAGGAGGACGCCTTTCCCCTTGTCGAACTCCGCCTTTCGCGCGGCTTCCTGCTGACGGCGGATCTCATCGAGGCGGAGCTGCTCGACGCGCCTCTGCTCTGCGAGGATCTTCTTCTGCGCCGCATCCTTGCGGAACATCTCGACGATGCCGGCCCCGATGGCCTGCCCGATCTCGGCCCCGGGACCGGCGCCGGCGGCCGAGCCTCCCGGGCCGGAGGCCGCCGGCAGCGCGCAACTGGCGCCCGAGCCGTAATAGTTCGGGACCGAGCCGCCGCAAGCGCGGCACCAGGACTTATAGGAGCTCCACCAGGCGGAGCCGTAGCCCTGAGGAGCCCCGGAGGGGGTGCAGGCCGCCCAGAGCGCGCCGGGGGTCAGAGCGAGCGCAAGCAGGGCGGACCTGACCATGGGTTACTGCGCGAGGGGCTTGTCGCCCATCTCCTCACGCACCTTGAGCTCCACGATCTTCCTGCGGACCTCATCGGCGTCCTGAGCGCCGGGCTTGAGCGAAAGATACGCCGCGAAGTGCTCCGAGGCGGCGCGCCAATCCCCGGCGCCTTCGTGGGCCAGCGCCGTGTTGAAGTGCCCTGCGGCCCAGCCCGGCGCGGCCATGACGGCTTTCTCCATCGCCTCGACCGCCGGGCGGAAATCCGCCGCGGAAGCCGCGCGCGCGATGAGGACCTTGCCGCGCGCCATAGATTCCTTGGCGGTCTCGGGCACCGCGCTCGCGCCCGAGCGGGAGGTCACGGCGATGTATTTCTCGAGCACCCGCCGGCCGGCCGTGCGGTGCGGGTCCGCGACGGCCAGGGCCTCGCGGTAGGCGGCCAGGGCGCCCGCGGGGTCCGCGGCCGATAGGGAATCTCCCCGACCTTCGGCGGCTTCGACGAGGGCTCTGTTCCTGCGGTAGATCGGGATCTCCCGCCGGAGGGCGGCCGAGGCTCCCTCGAGGCCCTTCAAGAGGGACTGCTCGATCACGTTGCGCGTGCGCATGGCCTGACTCGCGGAGGACACGGGCATGAGGAAGTAGAACGGCGGGATGTAGGACAGCACCCCGATGAACATGTTCCCGCTCGGCGCCCTCTCCATGAGCGGCCAGGACTCGACGAAGAAAGGAGGCTCTCCCGGCTCGCGGAGCTCCAGCAGGAGGCCCTCATACGCCCTCGGCCCGGAGGGCGCTAGTCGGTAGGCCGCCAGGAACTCCGCCCCCTGCGCCGCCTCCGGGCTGGCGGCTTGGGAGACTCCGCTGAAAGTGGCCCGGAGCATCGAGCGCACCGCGCTCGACAACCCCGGCTGGAGCGCCACGATGGACGTGTGGTCGCCGCCGCGCCGGATCTCGGAGGCCGGCGGGGGCGAGGGCTCCACCAGGACCACGCGCGCCTGGATCCTGGACGGGTCGGCTGCGGCCATGGCGAGGTCCTTGCGGACGGAGACCCTCGAGGTGCATGCGCAAGAGAGGATGAGAGCGAGGGCGGCGGCCGATACGGGCTTCATGGTTCTCATGGGCTATCCTCTCTCCCGGCGCGAGGTCCACCTAGAGTATATCCCCGGCCCTCCCGGCGTCTACTTAGGAGTAATGCCTGGAGGGGTCCGTAGTTTTCCCGGTTAGGCCAGGGCCTCGGGATCGAGCAGCGGGGTCGGGTGCCGTTGCGCTGGGCGTGCCTCCTGAAGAACGAGGCGGAACGAACTGCAGGAAAACGGCCTCGCCAGCGCCGCAAAAGAGATCCGAAAAACAAATCTGCTTCGCCAGAAAGAGGGAGGGATCGGATGGGTCCCTTGCGGGGATTTCAGCCTGTACGACCAGATGCTCGACATGATCTTCCTCACAGGAGCGATCCCTAGCCGTTTTGGGATCGCTGAAAATAAAAAGCTCGACATCGAAACGTATTTCCTCCCGGCACGAGGGAAAAACAGGAACGCGGAAGCGCCTGCGCTCGAAATGACGAAATGGTTCGACACGAACTACCATTATCTGGTGCCGGAATGGACGTCGAATGCGCATTTTCCCCTTGGCGATACGAAGCTTTTCAACGAATTCAAGGAAGCGAAGGACTTAGGGGTCCGAACGGTCCCAAAGCTTATCGGGCCTCTCACGTCTCTTTTCCTCGGGAAAAGGAAAGGACACGGATTTTCACGGCTTGAGCTGCTGCCGGGACTCCTGAAGACCTATACGAAAATCCGGAATGAAGAAGTCCGAGAGCGCCTGAAGCACGTCGCTGAAGAGGATTTTCAACGGCACTCCCCTTTCCCCGAGCGCCGAGAGACGCAGCGCAAAGCCCTCGATCTGCCGATGTCTCCGACCACCACTGGAGTTCGGGATATCCACTCGCCAAGGATCCCTTCCGCGGACGAGATCACCGGCCAGCTGCGCTCCGCCGCAAAGGTGCTTCCACCTGAGAACATCTGGGTCAACCCCGATTGCGGGCTCAAAACCCGTGACTGGCCGGAAACAACCGCCTCGCTCAAGAACATGGTCGCCGCAGCGAAAAAGATGAGGGGGGCGGAGATTTAAGCCGGGCGGAGCCGTCCCTAGGCTCTTCGTAGACGCTCAGGCTTTCGGCCGCTCTAGCCTTCCCATCGGGAGAGGTCGAGCTGCCCGGCCTGCGCCGCCAGAGAGACCGCGACGTCCCGGCCCACGATCTGGAAGCAGACCATATCGAGGCATTCCAGGAGCGAGGGGTTCACCTTGCCCGGCAGGAAGGAGGAGCCCGGCTGCACGGCCGGCAGCTCGATCTCGGCCAGGCCCGTCATCGGCCCGGAGCTCAGAAGGCGCAGGTCGTTGGCGATGCGGATGAGCTCCAGCGCGAGCTCCTTGAGAGCGCTCGAGACCGCCGTGAGGGGCTGATGGCTCTGCAGGAGCAGGCGCATGTCGCCGGCCGGCTTCAGGGGAAGCGCCGCCTCTCGCGCCAGGTGGCGGACGGCTTTGCCGCGGAAGCCGGGAAGGGCGTTGGCCCCGGTCCCGGCGACGGTCCCTCCCAGGGGGACGCTCCTGAGCGGGCTGGAGCGGCGCTCCAGCTGCCGCCTGGCCGCGAGGACCGCCGCCGCGTACGCGTCGAATTCCCGGCCCAGCGTGATCGGCACCGCATCCTGAAGGTGCGTCCGGGCGGATTTGACGGCCAGACTCCGGTATAGCTTTTCACCGGCGCGCTCCGCGTCGATGGCGAAATCAAAGATGTCCGACGCGTCTTCCTTCTTCATGGCGGTCTCCCCAGGATGAGATCTTCAGACAGCAGGGTCACTGTACGGCAGACGGGCCGAGATAACCAGATTCAGCCGACACCACACCGCGCGACTCCGCGTAGTTTCAACAGAAGCCGATAACGTTCAAGTTAGCCTAAAATATGGTAATGGAGATACCCCACATGATCAAACACGCGATCCACGGATTATTGCTCCCAGGGCTCCTTCTGGCTTTATCGGCCAAGGCGGCGTTCCCGGAGGGAGTTCTCGCGCGCGGAGTCCCGCGCTTTGTCAGGCTATACTGCGCGGCCGCGTTGGCCGACCTTGAGAATGAGAACCGAATCAAGGAACTGTGCCCTTCTTCCATGGGAGCGCCCCGCAAGGCGGAGTGCGAAAAAACAAAGCTTTCTCCGAAATCATGGCGGATCCCGCTCTACGAGAAACCGGATCCCGGATCGAAAGAGCTGGGCAGCCTGGTTCTAACGGCGGCCCCGGGGAAGGGACTCAGCTATCGATATGAAGCCTCACCGGCGAAAAACGTTCAATTCGTTCCGGACCTATTCGACGCCGATTGGGGATATGGCCCGTATGCCGATCACACGATCTTACGGCGGGAAGGCGACTGGGTTCTGCTTCCTGCGCGGCCGTTCCCCGGCCCGGTATGGGTCAACCTTAAAACAGCCTGGGGAGAAAGTCCCGACGTATATGAACCGGTGGAGATCGGCGCCGTATACACCTGGCACGGCCGCACCATCGTCATCAGGCAATTGCTTGAAGAAGGCCTGCTTGCCTCCGACGCGGCCGCATCCGATGGGCCCTGCAGCGCGGAGGAGGAAACGGAACTGCCGCGGACGGTCCCGGCATCGAAGCCGTTCAAGATCCCCTGGGCCTCGCTCTACGACCGCGAGGGACATTGGATACTCGACAAAGCGTTCCTGCGGGGTTGTTGAGGCCTCATCCTCTCATTGCAATTTCTTGCGCGCTACGCCGGGAAGCTGGAAGCGCTTCTGTCCTAGCCTAAGGCACACTCAGATCTTTTCACCTAGAACTTCACGCTGAACTGAAGGACGGCGTTCGCGCCGAGGCCGATGCCGTCGGCCATCAGGTCGCTGCCGGAGGCCCGGTCGTCCACGGCGAACTCCTTGACCAGGCCGGCCGCGACGCCGAGCAGGGAGCCCGTGAGCGTGGCCTTCCAGGTCGGCCACTTCCTCCATTCCAGGAACTCGGTCGCGAGGAAACTCCCGGCGAAGGAGAGCCCCATGTGCAGCTGGACATCGTTCCTGTTGAGGTCCAGCTTCGAGTCGACCATCCCCCACGCCCTCCCGGGCGACAGCAGGGCGAGGGCGAGCAGGGCGGCTCTCATGAGGCTTCGGCTTTGCGCTCCAGCGGGAGGAAGGGGATCGTCAGAAGGCCCGGCAGAGTGGTTGCGCAGACGATGATGAAGAACGCCGGATAGCCCACCTTCTGCTGGAGCCAGCCGCTCACGAAGCCCGGCAGCATCATCCCCAGGGCCATGATGCCCGTCGAGATGGCGAAGTGCGAGGTCTTGTACGAGCTCAGCGACGCCCGCTCCATCAGGTACACGGTGAAGGCGGTGAAGCCCACCCCGTAGCCGAACTGCTCAAAAGCCACCAGCACGCCGGTCATGAACACCGGGGGCTGGGCGTAGGCCATGTAGACGTAGAACAGGTCGGGCGCGTTGAGCAGGAAGGCCATCGGCCAGATGCAGCGCTTGAGGCCGTAGCGCGAGATCAGCCAGCCCCCCAGGATGCCCCCCACCACCAGGGACGCGATGCCGACCGTGCCGTAGACGATGCCGACCTGCGAGGTCGCCAGCCCCAGGCCGCCCGCGGCCTGGGAGTCGAGCAGGAACGGGGAGGCCAGCTTGACCAGCATCGCCTCGCCGAAACGGTAGAGCAGGATGAAGGCCAGGGTCGCCGCGATCTTCTCCTGGCGGAAATAGGAGGCGATGACCTCCACGAAAGCCACTCCCCCCTCCGCAGCGGAGGCGGGCTTGGCCGCGTCCGAGGCCGGCTTGGGCAGGACGACTTTGTGGTAGACGGGCAGGACGAGGAAGAGGACGGCCGAGAGGGCCAGCACGAGGGTCCAGCTCAGCGGGATGTTCCCCGTCCCCGTCTCCAGGCGCCCGGCCAGGTAGACGAGGAACCCGGAGCCGAAGATCATCGCCAGACGGTAGAAGGTGGAGCGGATGCCCACGAAGAAGGCCTGCTGCTTATCGTCAAGGGCCAGCATGTAGTAGCCGTCGGCGGCGATGTCGTGAGTCGCCGAGATGAACGCCCCCACGGTGAAGGCCAGCAGGGACAGGAAGAAGAAGGCGGGGGTCTGCAGGGAGAGCGCGGCCAGGCCCAGGCACGCGGCCATCGCGGCCTGGGTGCCCAAAACCCAGCGGCGCCTGGTGGAGACCACGTCCACCAGCGGGCCCCAGAACATCTTGATCACCCAGGGCAGGTAGAGCCAGCTCGTCCAGAAGGCGAGGCTCGCGTTGTCGACCCCCATGCGCTTATAGAGGATCACCGAAGCCGTGTTGATGAGCACGTAGGGAACGCCTTCGGCGAAATAAAGGGACGGGATGAACCACCAAGGGTTCCGTTTCTCGTTCATGGGCGGTACTTTACCAAATGATAGGATAGCTTACCGATGCGCGGCCTCCTGCTGTCCCTCCTCCTCGCTCCTTGCGCCCAGGCGGACGCCTTCAAGGATTTCCAGGCCTTGAGCGCCGCCCGCACGGAGGGCGAGGACTACCGCATCGTCCTGGAGGACCGCCGCTCCACCGTCACCGTCTTCGCCGTGCACGGCGGGACGATCGAGCCCGGCACCTCCGAGGTGGCGCGGGCCCTGGCCGGCTCGGACTGGAACCTCTACCTCTTCGAGGGGCTCAAGAAGGACGGCGCCAAGGCGCTCCACGTCACCTCGGCGCATTTCGACGAGCCCTCCGCTGTCGCGCTCTCCTCCCGTTCCGTCCTGGCCGTCTCCCTCCACCGCCAGAAGGACTCCGGGACCTGGGCCTGCGTCGGAGGCTCGAACGCCGCCTTGCGCAGGCGGGCCGCCGAGGCGCTGCGGGCCGAAGGCTTCAAGGCCCAGGAGCCCTGCCGGCGCCTGCCGGGGGCCTCGGGCAGGAACATCGTCAACCGGGCCCGGGAGGGCGGGCTCCAATTAGAGCTGACGCGCAGGCTCTTGCGGGCCCTCACCGGGGATGAAAAGAAGCTGGAACGGTTCTGCCGGGCCCTGCGCTCGGCGCTCTTGCCTTAGTGCCGTTCGTACTTCTCGATCGCGTAGTAGGTGGCGAAGCCCATCAGCAGCATGGCCGCCAGGAACAGCGCGTAGGACAGCTGCCAGCTCACCCTGCCCGTCATCATCGTCCACTCCGACATCCCCCCGACACTGGCGAAGAAGCCCGGCACCATCACGGCCACGACGATGGCGTTGAGCTTCTTCATGAGGATGTTCAGGTTGTTGCCCACGATGGAGGCCCGCGCGTCCATGAGGCTGGCCAGGATGTTCGAGTAGATCTCGGCTTGCCGGTAGCACTGCTGGTTCTCGATGATGATGTCGTCGAGGAACTCCACGCACTTCGGGCAGAAGCCGATCTTCTGGGCGTTGTTCTTGAGCTTCTCGAAGACGAACTCGTTGGAGTTGATGGCGTTGAGATAGAAGACCAGGGACTTCTCCAGGCTGAAGAGGTTGAGCAGGTACTTGTTCTCCATCGAGACGTTGATCTTCTTCTCGATCTCCTCCGAGATCATGTTGATGACCTTCAGGTGCTCCAGGTAGTGCCAGATGGAGATGTAGAGCAGTTTGAGGAACACCGCCTCGAGGTCGTCGAGATGGTGGAAGTACTTCCCGCTGAAGAGCGGGACGTCCTCGGCGATGACGACGACGAGCTTGTCCTTGAACAGGAAGAGGCCGGTCGAGGCCACCTTGAAGACGAACTGGTCCTTGGCCGAGTAGTTCTTGGGGCGCTTGAAGATGACGGCCAGGTGCTCCGGCTCGAACTCGAGGCGGGAGGGCTCGTCGGGGTCGAGCGCCGAGCCCAGGGTGTGCGAGTCGAGCTTGAACTCGTCGATCAAGCGGGCCTTCTCGGCGTCGTCCGGGGCCGAGAACACCCAGATGGGCGCGCGCTCGGCCTTGCTCTCGGCGACCTTGCCTTCGACGACTTCGTAGCGGGTCAGCATCAGGCTACTCCTTGATGGCGTAGAACTCGAGGGTGCCGCCCTGGCGGCGGAACGTCTCCCAAAGGGTCAAACCCAGGCTCAGGGGGACGAACAGGGGCAAAAGCAGGAGGGTGAGCAGGGTCTGGACGGGATGGTGGCGGATGCGGCGCGTGCGGGCCCCGCGGTCCTTGAGCGCGTCGTAGAGGAAGTTGTGCTCGAAGCCCAAAGCGTCGAAGGCGCTCTGCAGCCAGCCGTAGGGGTTCTGCTCGAAGCTGAAGTGGTCGAGCTGGACGACGCGCAAGCCCTGGCGCTCCAGCAGCGCCTCGAGGGCCCGTCGGGTGAAGTGGGTGTAGTGGCGCGGGATGTCCAGGTGGAACCAGCGGCGGTCGAAGAGGCGGGCCTGGAGGCTGCCGAAGTTCGGCACGGCCACGACGAGGAGCCCGCCGGTCTTGAGCAGCTCCCGGGCGCGGGCGAGGGCCTCGAAGGGGTCGGGGAAGTGCTCGAGGACGTGCCAGAAGACGACCGCGTTGTAGCTCTCGCGCTGGTGCGGGGAGCGCATGAAGTCCCCCGTCTCCACCTCGAGCCCGAGCACGTTGCGGGCGTGCCAGGCCGCGGTGTCCGAGAACTCCATCCCGTGGGCCTCGTAGCCCAGCTCCTTGAGGTAGGCCAGCAGGAAGCCCCGGCCGCAGCCCACGTCGAGCACCGCGCCCCGCGGGACGCGGTTGAAGAGCACGGCGGCGCGGCGGCGGCGGAAGAGGCGGGTGAGCGCCTCGAAGAGCGGCCCGAAGCGGACGTTCTCCTTGCCGTAGTAGGTCTCGGGGTAGTACTCGCCGATGCGCTCGGGCGGAAGGGGCGGGTGGGTCTTCCCGAGCCCGCAGTCGGGGCAGCGCCTCACCGAGAAGCCGGGCTCGACGGCGTCGAAGGCCTTCTCGATGCGGTCGCCGCCGCAATAGGGGCAGCGCTCCCGGGTCTCGGACACCGGCTCCATGGTCGAGATGATATATAAAAAATTGCAGAAAGGCCGGGTAAAAACTACAATCCGTTCCAGCGCCGCCATTGGGGAAATAGAGCCATGGACACCACGGAAGCCGAGCTCAGGGACACCATCGAGATCGCCGGAGGGAAGCGCCAGGTGGACCTCCTGCTCAAGAACGCCCGCGTCATCAACACCTTCTCGGGCGACATCCACAAGGCGGACGTGGCCGTCCACGGGGGCCGCATCGTCGGCTTCGGCGCCTACAAGGCCCGCCAGACCATCGACCTCCGGGGCGCCTATCTCTCCCCCGGCTTCATCGACGGGCACATCCACATCGAGAGCTCCATGGTCAAGATCCCGGAGTTCAGCCGGGTGGTCGTGCCCCGAGGCGTGACGTCGGTGGTCATCGACCCGCACGAGATCGCCAACGTGCTCGGCCTCGACGGCATCAAGTACATGATCTCCTCGAGCCTCAACGCCCCGCTCTCGGTCTACGTGATGCTCCCCTCCTGCGTGCCAGCCACGCACCTCGAGACGGCGGGCGCCGAGCTCTCCGGCCACGACCTGGGCCTGCTCCTCAACGACGAGCACGTACTGGGCATCGGGGAGATGATGAACTACCCCGGGGTCCTTCACCGCGATCCCGCGGTGCTCGAGAAGATCCGCATCGCCAAGGGCAAGCGCATCGACGGCCACGCGCCCAGGCTCACCGGCAAGGACCTCAACGCCTACGTGGCGGCCGGCATCCGCTCCGACCACGAGTGCACCACCGCCTCGGAGGCCCTCGAGAAGCTGCGCGCGGGCATGTACCTCATGATCCGCGAGGGGACGGCCGCCAAGAACCTGAAGGCCCTGCTCCCGGTCGTCAACTCGCGCAACAGCCGCAAGTGCATGCTGGTCACCGACGACCGCCACCTCGAGGACATCTTCACGCAGGGGCACATCGACCACCTGGTCCGCTCGGCCATCCGCCTCGGCATGGACCCGATCCGGGCGGTCCAGATGGCGAGCATCAACACGGCCGAGTACTTCGGCCTGAGCGACCTCGGCGCCGTGGCCCCGGGCTACCGGGCCGACCTCATCGTCTTCGACGACTTCAAGACCCTGCGCATCAAGAAGGTGTTCAAGGCGGGCAAGCTCGTGGCCGAGGACGGGGAGATCCACCCCTCCGCGGTGGGCGACTACAAGGGCAAGGTCCGCGGCACGGTCAACGTGCGCTGGATCGAGTACGAGGACTTCGCGATCCAGGCGGAGGGCCGGCGCGCCCGGGTCATCGGCGTCGTGCCCGACCAGATCGTCACGAAGTCCCTGACGATGCCCGTCAAGGCGGACGGCGGCTTCGTCGCCTCCGACACCCACAAGGACGTGCTCAAGATCGCCGTCATCGAGCGGCACATGGCCTCGGGGCGCATCGGCAAGGGCCTGGTCAAGGGCTTCAGCCTCAAGAAGGGCGCCATCGCCTCCTCGGTCTCGCACGACTCCCACAACATCGTGGTGGTCGGCGTCCACGACAGCGACATGTACACCGCCGCCGTGCAGGTCGTGAAGATGCAGGGCGGCATCGTGGCGGCCTCCAACGGACAGGTGCTCGAGGCCCTGCCCCTGCCCATCGCGGGCCTCATGTCCGACCGCAGCGCCGGCTTCGTGCGCGAGAAGCTCAAGCGCCTCAACTCCGCCGCCCGCTCCCTGGGCTCGCGGCTGGAGGACCCCTACATGGCGATGTCCTTCCTGACGCTGCCCCCCATCCCCGAGCTCAAGATCACCGACCGGGGCCTCATCGACGCGGTCGCCTTCAAGGTCGTCCCGCTCTTCCTCTGACATGGACGCCCTGGAGCGCTTCTTCGGGCTCACCCAGGCCAAGACGAGCGTGCGCACCGAGCTCGCGGCCGGCCTGACCACCTTCCTGACCATGGCCTACATCCTCTTCGTCCAGCCCCAGGTGCTGGGCGCGGCCGGGATGGACTCCGGGGCGGTGTTCACGGCCACCTGCCTGGCGAGCGCCCTGGGCTGCTTCCTGATGGGCCTGCTCGCCAACTACCCCATCGCCCAGGCCCCGCTCATGGGCGAGAACTTCTTCTTCACCTACGCCGTGGTGCTGGGCATGGGCGTGCCCTGGCCCAAGGCTCTCGCGCTGGTCTTCATCTCGGGCCTCGTCTTCCTGGCGTTGACCCTGACCAAGGCGCGGGAGGCGCTGGTCAACTCGGTGCCCCCCGCCCTCAAGCTCGGCATCGCCGCCGGCATCGGCCTCTTCGTGGCCTTCATCGGCCTCAAGGAGGGCGGCATCGTCGTCGCCAACGCGCCGACCCTGGTCAAGCTCGGCCCCGTCGCCGCGAAGCCCGTCCTGCTCTCGCTCCTCGGCCTGGCTCTCACCGCCGCCCTCATGGCGCGCAAGACGCGCGGCGCCATCCTCCTCGGGATGCTGGCCACGGCCGGGCTCGGCAACCTTCTGGGCCTGGTGAAGTTCGAGGGGATCTTCAGCGCCCCTCCCTCGCTGGCGCCGACCTTCCTGAAGCTCGACCTCTCCGGCCTGATGAGCTGGCACTCCCTCTCCATCGTGCTCATCTTCCTCTTCATGACCCTCTTCGACACCCTGGGCACCCTCGTCGGCGTGAGCGTGCAGGCCGGGCTGCTGGTGGACGGAAAGCTGCCGCGCGCCTCCAAGGCCCTGCTCTGCGACGCGGTCTCGACCACCGCGGGCGCCTGCCTGGGCACCTCCACGGTGTCGAGCTACATCGAGAGCGCGACCGGCGTCGCGCAGGGCGGGCGGACGGGCCTGACCGCGGTGAGCGTGGGCGTCCTCTTCCTGGCGAGCCTCTTCCTCTCGCCGCTGGTGGCCTCGGTGAGCGGGGCGGTGGCGCTGGACGCGAACACCCTGCTCCATCCGGTCACGGCCCCGGCGCTCATCCTGGTGGGCTCGCTCATGATGGGCATGGTCCAGAAGATCGCCTGGGACGATTTCACCGAGGCCCTCCCGGCCTTCCTCGTCATCGCCGTCATCCCCTTCACCTTCAACATCGCCGACGGCATCGCCGCCGGCTTCATCAGCTACCCCCTGCTCAAGGCCTGCGCCGGCCGGAACCGGGAGACCCCGCCGCTCTTGTGGGGTCTGGCCCTCCTCTTCCTCCTGCGCTATGCGTTCCTAGGATGAGCCTGCGAGCGGCCCTCCTCTCCCTGTTCGTCCTGCTTCCCGCGGCGTCCGCCTCGGCGCAGGAAGACCCTCCGTACGAGGAGAGCGCGCCGCGCCGGGAGAAGCTCTTCGCCAACCTCGCTCCCCAGGAGCGGCTCGGCTTCAATCGCCTGTTCCGGATGGCCCGCGGAAAGCCCCGGGCCCGGGACGCCCTGTTCAACCTCGGCGAGAACCTCATCCTCCTGCGCGCCCTCCAGCAGAAGAAGGAGTTCATGACCCCGGAGAAGTACGGCCAGCTCCAGGAGGACGGCTTCCGGCAGATCGACGCCCTGCTCCAGAACCCGATGATGGCCCCCCCCGTGATGGAGAACCTCGGAGAAAGCCTCCTGGACATCGGCTACGACCCGAGGCAGCGCCTGGGCCCGCCGCCCGGGATGCAGCGGCCGCCCGAGCCCGTACAAGAGCCGGCTCCCGCTGCGCGGGCCCCCTTCCGCGGCTCGGACGCGGGCCGGAAAGGCTCCGTGGCCAAGGCGCAGGAAGCCCTCCAGACCGGCGACTACGAGGCCGCGGAAGCCGAGGCCCGGCTGGCCGTCGAGAAGCACCCCAAGGAGCTGCAGGCCCACCCGCTCCGGGCGATGGCCCTGGCTTTGCTCGGGCACCGCGACGAGGCCGCCGCCGAGATGGACACCGTCCTGCGCCTCGACCCGAAGAACACCCACCTCCTCGCCGCGCGCGCCTTCGTCGAGAACCAGGGGAAGCGACACCGGGAGGCCGTCCGCTCGGCGGAAGAGGCCCTCGCGGCCGAGTCGGACAACGCCTTCGCGTGGTACCAGAAATCCTTCGCCCTGGGCGTCCTGGGCGAGAGGGACGACTGCCTGCGCACGCTCAACCACGCCGCCAAGCGCGACCCGGCCCGCTTCAAGGCCCTCTTCGACGCGGCTCAGGCGACGACCGACGAGGGGGAGCTCCGGAACCTGCTCCTGCAGCGTCCCATGCCGGAAGCGTCCCCCCTCGTGAGCCAGCGCCGCAAAGGTCCGCTGGGGCTGTTCCTCCTGCTCGCCGTCCTCGCGGCGCCCTTCGTGCTCCTCTACCGCCGGCGCAAGAAGATCGCGACCTGGATCGTCCGGCAGGGGCTGGGCGAGGCCGCCGCGACGCCCGTCCCGGCCCTCCCGGCCCCGAGCACCCCTCAGGTCACCCCCCTGCAGACCGGCCAGCCGCTCACCCCCGCCGCCACGGCCCGCATCCCGACGGGCTACAAGCTCATCCGCCAGATCGGGACGGGCGGCATGGGCGCGGTCTACGAGGCGGAGGACGTCTCCCTCGAGCGCCGGGTCGCCATCAAGAAGATGCTCGACGAGATCAAGAAGGACCCGCGCGAGCTCGAGCGCTTCCTCAAGGAGGCCCGCACCGTCGCGAAGCTGCGCCACCCCAACATCATCGAGATCCACGCCATCGTCGAGAGCGAGGGCGACGTCTACCTGGTCTTCGAGCTCATCGACGGAATGACCCTCGAGCAGGCCCTGGGCAAGCACCACCGCCTGAGCGCGGGCCAGGCCCGCCTCGTCCTGCGCCAGGTCTGCGCGGCGCTCGCCTACGCCCACGAGCGCGGGATCATCCACCGCGACCTCAAGCCCTCCAACATCATGATCACCCGCGAGAGCCTGGTGAAGGTGATGGACTTCGGCGTTGCCCGCCAGGCCAAGGACGTGCTCAACCGCCTCTCGATGACCAACACCGTGGCGGGCACCCCGCCCTACATGGCGCCCGAGTCGGAGACGGGCGTCGTCCGGGTCGAGTCCGACCTCTATTCGCTGGCCGTGCTCCTCTACGAGATGCTCACGGGCGTGCGCCCCTTCGAGGGCACCGGCGCGGGCATGCTCATGACCAAGATGTCCATGCGCTTCGACCCCCCCAGCCGCAAGTCGGAAGGCCTGCCCCCGGGACTCGACGCGTTCTTCCAGAGCGCCCTGCACGTCGAGCCCGAGAAGCGCTACCCCAACGCCGCCGCCTTCCTCGCGGCCTTTGAGTCCTCCGCCGGCTTCACCCCGCCGAAGCTCTCGTGACCCTCCAGGCGGCGCTCCTCCTTTTGCTCTGGGCGCCGGCCGGCGCCCAGACGGCGCAGGAGGCGCTCGACTCCGACCACGGAGAGCTCTCCCGTCTCATGGACGAGGCGACGCCCAAGGTCCAGGCGCTCGAAGCCCTCGCCAAGCGCTACTTCGATCAGAAGGACGTCCGGAGCCTCGCCGTTGAGCACGACCGGCTCCATGCGGAGCTCTGGCCTCTCTACAAGACGATGGAGGAGGTCCACACCCGCCTCAAGTCGGGCCTGGAGCTCCACGAAGCGCGTGTCCTCTCCGAGGCGAGCGCCGGGCTTCTGCGCGCGAAACCCGGCGCCCGTCCCCTCGATTTCGGCGCGAAGATCCTCCAAGTGAACAGCCTCAAGCAGACGAGCGACCAGATCCAGGCTTTCCGCGAGCGCGCGACCAGAGCCCTCCATGAGGACGACCTCGCCTACACCGCCGCTCTCCTGGAGCAGGAGAAGAGCGAGCGGGCCGCCCGGAGGGCGCGCCGTCTCGGCCTGGCGCTCCTGGTCATGCTCCTGCCGGCGGGTCTCCTGCTCGTCCGCGTGAAGCGCCGCCTGCTGCCGGCCCGCCTCCCGGCTCCCGCCCTGCCCGCGCTCGAGGCCCAGGGCCTGCGCGCGGAGAGACCCCTCGGCCAGGACACCCTCGGCGACCTTTTCGAAGGGACCGAGACCGCGCGCGCGCGCCGGGTGCTTCTGCGCCGCCTGCGGCCCGAGTTGGCCGGCGAGGACCTCGAGCAGCTCCTCGCCGAGGCCCGCCTCGCCTCGGCGCTCAAGCACCCCGCCATCCTCGAGACCTACGCCGTCTTCAAGGAGGGCGGCCGCGCATTCCTCTCCGTGGAGCCGCGCGAGGGAGTCTCCCTGAGCGAGCGCCTCCGAACGGGGCCTCTCCCCCTCGCCGAAGCCCGGAAGCTCCTCCTGCAGGCCGCCTCGGCCCTGGATCACGCGCGCTCCAGGGGCCTTCTGCATAAGGACCTCCGGCCCGCGCTGGTCTGGCTGCCGCCCGCCGGCGGAGCGAAGGTCGCGGATTTCTCCATCTCGCGCACCGCCCGCCTGGCCGTCGCCAAGCGCGTGCGCGGTGAAGACCTCGGCTCGGAGCCCTACCAGGCCCCCGAGCTCGAGCTGGGGCTCTTCCTGCCGGAGTCGGACATCTTCTCCCTGGGGGCGGTCTTCTACGAGATGCTCACGGGGCGAGCGCCCTTCGGCGGGCCCGACGCCGCGGCCCGCAAGAAGGAGGGGGTCTTCCCCTTCGCTACCGCGGCCGTCTCCGGCCTGCCCGACGCGGTGGACGCCCTGTTCCTCCAGGCCCTGGCCGCCGATCCGAAGAAGCGCCCGCGCAGCGCCGGGGAGCTCGCGGCCCTGGCCGAGCGCCTCCCTGTCTGAGCCTCCTGGACGCGGGGCCCGGAGAACTGCTAACATATTATTGAAACTCAGTTTCATTTAATGGCCTCCCTCGCCGACCTCAATGACCTGCAGACGGCCGTGCTCTCCGGCTTCGACCCCTCCCTGCCGGAGGGCTGGCGGCGCCGCTTCGAGGACCTCGGCATGGTGCCGGGCACCCGGGTCTCGCGGCTCCAGAGCGCTCCGCTCGGAGACCCGCTGGCCTTCCTCGTGCGCGGCAGCGTGCTCTGCCTGAGGCGCGAGCAGGCGCGCCTGATCCGGGTGCGCCCATGAGGCCCTACGTCCGCTCGAACGCCCCCTCCATCGCCTTCGTCGGCACGCCCAACTGCGGCAAGACCACCCTCTTCAACGCCCTGACCGGGCTCCGGCAGAAGGTGGGCAACTTCCCCGGCGTGACCGTGGAGAAGAAGGCGGGCCGCATCCTGGGCTCGGAGTCCCTCCTCTGGGCGCTGGATCTGCCCGGCCTCTACGGCCTCTCCTCCGGGACGCCCGAGGAGGAGGTGTCCCAGGACATCCTCTCCGGCGGGAGGCGCTTCGGCCGGCGCCCGGAGGCGGTCCTGGTCATCCTGGACGGCAGCGCGCTCGAGCGCTCCCTCTCCCTACTGGCCTCCGTCGCCTCGCTCGGCCTGCCGACCGCGGCCGCCCTCACGATGTTCGACGAGATCAAGGCCCGGGGCGGACGGCTCGACTGCGCGGCGCTCTCGAGGGAGACCGGCGTCCCCATCGCGCCGGTGGTGGGGCACCGCGGCGTGGGCGTCGACGACCTCAACCGCCTGATCCTCGACTGGAAGAGCTGGCCGGTCCCCGCGAAGCCCGCCGCCGACGCCGCCGCCCGCTTCGCCTGGGCGGAGCGCGTACTCTCGGCCTGCCGTTTCGAGGGCCTCCAGGAAGACTCCTTGAGCCGGCGCATCGACCGCTGGGCCCTCCACCCCGTTCTGGGGCCGCTCATCTTCCTCCTCGTCATGGCCTTCTTCTTCCAGGCCATCTTCTCCTGGGCGCGGCCCGCGATGGAGGCCCTCTCCGCCCTCGTGACCGGCGCCGGCCAGGCCCTGAGCGGCTTCCTGCCCGAGGGCTGGATGCGGGGCCTGCTCATCGATGGGGTGGTCAACGGGGCGGGCGCCGTGGTGGCCTTCCTGCCCCAGATCATGATCCTCTTCTTCCTGCTGCTCCTGCTCGAGGACATCGGCTACCTCGCCCGCGGCGCCTTCGTGATGGACCGCCTGATGGGCTGGGCGGGCCTGCAGGGCCGCTGCTTCGTGACGCTCATCTCCTGCTACGCCTGCGCCGTGCCCGGCATCCTCTCCGCGCGCGGCATCGCCTCCCCCCAGGACCGCCTGGCCACCATCGTCGCGGCCCCGTTCATCACCTGCTCGGCGCGTCTGCCGGTCTACACCATGCTCATCGCCATCCTGGTGCCGGACGCTCCGGTCCTGGGCCCCCTGCGCACCCAGGGGCTGGCTTTGCTGGCGCTCTACCTGCTCGGCGGGCTCTCGGCCCTGTTCACGGCGTGGCTGCTGCGCTCGAGCCTCCTGCGCGGCTCCCTCTCCCCCTTCTGCGTCGAGCTCCCGCCCTATCGCTTCCCCACCTGGGGCTCCGTCGCCTCGGCCATGTGGGTTCGGGCCAAGCTCTTCCTGAAGAACGCCGGGACGGTGATCCTCGGGGTCAGCATCCTGCTCTGGGCCCTGATGTACTTCCCGCGCCCGGCCCGGGAGCTGACGCGCGCGCAGGGGGTCGAGCAGAGCTGGGCGGGCCGATTGGGGAAGGCGATGGAGCCGGCCTTCGCCCCCCTCGGCTTCGACTGGCGCATCAACGTGGCCCTGCTGGGGAGCTTCGCGGCGCGCGAAGTCCTGGTCTCGACCCTGGCGCAGATCTACGCGGTCGAGTCCGAGGACCACGGCCCGGCCCTGCTGGAGGTGCTCCGGGGCGGGGAGGAGGGCCGGCCCCTGCTGCCGCCGGCCGCGGCTTTGAGTTTGCTCGTGTTCTTCGTATACGCCCTGCAGTGCGTCTCGACCCTCGTGGTCATGCGCCAGGAGACCGGAAGCTGGCGCTGGCCGGCCTTCGCCTTCGTCTTCTCCTTCGTCTGGGCGTGGGGCGCGGCCTGGGCGGCCTACCGCCTGGCGCTGTTCTGGGGGTGGTCGTGACGCGGACCGGAAGGATCCGGGCGGACTTCGAGCGCTACCTGAGGGAGCACGGTCTCCGCTTGAGCGGGCCACGGAGGCTGATCCTGGACCACCTCCTGGCCGCGAAACGGCACCTGAGCGCCAAGGAGATCCACACGGCCCTGCGCGGCCGAGGCGTGGGGCGCGTGACGGTGTTCCGCACCCTGCGCCTGCTCGAGCGCTGCGAGCTTGCCTCCGGCCTGACGGGGATGGGCGGCGAGACCCTGCTCGAGCTGGGAGACCGCCCGCACCACGACCATGCCCTTTGCCTGCGCTGCGGGCGCATCCAGGAGCTGGAGTGGCCGCGCCTGGAGGCGCTCCAGGAGAAGGCCTGCCGGGCCATCGGCTTCAAGGCCCTGCGCCACCGGCACGTGGTGTTCGGCTACTGCCGCGCCTGCGCGTCCAGAGGATGACCCTCTCCCTCCGTCAGGCCCGGAGGCTCGTCCTCGAAGCCCAGGGCCTCTGCGGCCCGGTCCTGGGGAAAGGCCGGGCCGGAGCCCTCGCCGCGCTCGAGCGCCTGGGCTACGTGCAGATCGACACCATCTCCGTCGTCGAGCGGGCGCACCACCACACGCTCTGGGCGCGCGTGCCGGGCTACGTCCCGGCCATGCTCGACGCGCTCCTCCGCGAGGGCGCCGCCTTCGAGTACTGGAGCCACGCGGCCGCCGTCCTGCCGATGCGGGACTACCGCTTCTCGCTCCCCCGCAAGCTCGCCTTCCGCAAGGGACGCCGGCACTGGCACCGCAGGGACTCCCGCGCGCGGGCCTGGGTGCTCGACCGCATCCGAGCGGAAGGGGCTCTGCGCAGCGCCGACTTCGAGCCGCCCCGGGGACGGAAGCCCGGGCCGTGGTTCGAGTGGAAGCCGGCGAAGGTCGCGCTCGAACAGCTCTTCCAGGAAGGCCTGCTCATGGTCGCCGGGCGCACGGGCTTCCAGAAGCTCTACGACCTGACCGAGAGGGTGCTCCCCCCCGGCGTCGACGCCCGGGAGCCCGACGCTCGGGAAGCCGCGCGGCATCTCGTCCTCTCGGGGCTCCGGGCGCACGGCCCGGCGTCCGAGGCCGAACTCTGCTACCAGCGGCGGGGGGTGCGCAGAGCCGTTCGGGCCGCGCTGCGCGAGCTGGAGGAGGCCGGCGAGGTCCTTCGGGTGAGGATCGAAGGCCGCGGAGAGGAGGACTTCATCCTGAAGGCGGCCCTCGAGACGCCCCCCGCGGACCCGGGAGGGCGGGTGCGCATCCTCTCGCCCTTCGACAACCTGGTCATCCAGCGCAGACGGCTCGAGCGCCTCTTCGGCTTCGGCTACCAGATCGAATGCTATCTCCCGGCCGAGAAGCGGCGCTACGGCTACTTCTGCCTCCCCGTGCTCCGCGGCGAGAGCCTCGTCGGGATGCTCGACGCGAAGGCCGACCGGGGAACGCGGACGCTCCGGCTCAAGAGCCTGCACCTGGACCCGGCGCCGTTCCGCGAGGAGTTCGAGGAGGAGCTCGGGCGCTTCGCCCGCTTCAACGGCTGCCGTTCTTGGGAGTGACGGACAGCGGCCGGCCTAGCGCCGCTTCTTCGCCGGAGCCTTCGTCTCGGACGCCTTCAGCGCGTCCTGGATCTTCTCGAGCAGCTGGTCGGGCCGGATCGGCTTCTCGATGAACTGGTCCACGGGCAGCAGGGAGTCGTCGCGGTCCCGGTTCGAGAAAGTCCCGGCGCAGACGCCCTTCTCGTTGATGGCCGAGAGCATCAGGATGGGAAGCGTCTTCGTGCTCCGGTTCTTCCGGATCGCGCGGAAGATCCACCAGCGCTGCGCCCTCCTGAGCGACACCATCAAGCAGATGCTGGAGCTGGCCAACTCGTTGAGGCTGGAGCGGGCGCCTACCGGCAGGCGCCCTGGAAGCCCATGCTGAAGAAGTCGGTCTGCGCCCCCGCCTTCTTCCGGTAGGCCGCGATGATGGCGTGGAAAGGGTCGTTCATGCTCATGAACATCCGCTTGAAGGGGCGCTCCCCTTTCTTCTTGGCCGGCACGAGCACGAGGGTCAAGGACGACTCCTCCTGCAGCTCGCACTCCTCGCAGCGCGTGCGCTCCATGAGGAACTTCTCCTCGTCCTCGTAGATCTCGTCGAAGCCGAAGGAGAGGAGGGTCTGGATGTAGAGCGCGCTGCCCTCCTCGATGCGGCACTCCGCCTTCTCTTCGACGCCGAGCCGCTTCAACGGCCCCTTCTTCTTGCTCTTGGAGAGGCGCATGAGCGCCTTGAGCTCCGACTGCTTGGCCTGGCAGCGCTCGCGCAGCTTGCTCGGCAGGGACGCCGGGGGCACGGAGAGGAACCTCGGGATCTGCTCGGGCGGCAGCTCGGCCGTGTCGGCCTTGAGGAAGAGCTCCACGAGCTGGACGGTCTCCTTGTCGGCCTTGGGCGCCGGGGGCAGCGTGTCCGCCGCGGCCGCCCAGAGCGCCAGGGCCGTCACCAAGATCCCCATGTGTAGAGGATAGCATTTGGAATCACCGGATGGAGAAGACCGGCCGCAGGCTCTTGAGCTTGGCCCCCCGCCGGACGGACTTGGCGGCCTTCGCCTCCTTGGCTTTCCGGACCGAGGCCTGCCGCCACTCGCGGTCCCACTCCTCGACCTCGGTGAAGCAGCTCTCTCGTTCGTCGGAAGAGGGGTAGTTGCCGCAGGCGGCCTGGCGCTGCTCGAGCTGGCGGGCATGGACTCCCGAGCCCAGCGGCGTGCCTTCGGCCGCGGACGCCGCGGACGCCGTCTTGGCGGCAGGCGCCCCCCCCCCCCCCC
>DMEZ01000018.1:147958-164035 GCA_003450735.1 Elusimicrobiota bacterium
CCCGCCGGTCCCGCCCGCATGGAGCGCGTCCTGGAGCCGCTCCCCGGCGGCGGCCGTCTCGACGGCGGCCTCCTCGGCAGCCGTCTCAGCCGGAGCCGCGGCCGCGGCGGGCGCCGAGACCTTCACCGAAACCGCCTCGTTCGTGTCGCCGAACCAGAGGACGCTCTCGCGCAGCATCTTCCACTCGAAGGAGCGCGCGCCGGCTGCAGCCGGGGCCGTGACGTCGAAAGTGAAGGTCTTCCGCTCGCCGGGCGCGACCGATTCCCCCTCCTCGAGCTCCACGCGCCCAAGGCCCCAGTCGAGGTTGTCCTGCGGCGACTGCGAGCCCAGCTTGAAGCCCTTCGCACGCGTCCAAGCCTTCGATCCGGTGTTCTGCATCGTGACCGAGACCTGATAGGTCTTCCCCGCGCTCATCTCGGCGGGAACGTCCTGGGAGAGGAAGCGCGCCCCCTCGAACTCGGTGCGGCCCAGATAGGCCTCCGCGAAGCGCTGTCCCAGGGTCAGGACGCCCTGGGTGGTATAGTGCGCCCCGTCCTGAAGGGGCAGGTCGTCGGCCGAGAAGAGGGCCGTGTTGGGCACCGAGTCCGCCACGCTCTGCTGGGCCGCCCGGACGTAGGCGCCGTAGCGCCAGAGCGGGGAAGGCGAGATCTTCCCGAACACGAAGGGCAGGTCCGGGTCGCCGAAGTCGGCCCGGACGCGGGCGATGAGATTGGCCAGGTTGGCCGCGTAGAGCACCGTCATGTTGGGGTCGGCCGCGTCGCTCTCGCCCTGCATCCAGAAGAAGCCGCTCACGCGCCCTTTCATCCCGGTCTGAGCCTTCAGGGCGGCCAGCGCCCCCTCCACATGCCGCACCAGGTTCTGGTACAGGGAACCGGGCACGGCGGGGTTCCACTGCAGGGCGAGGTTCGTCCCCCCCACCGCGTATTTGATCATGCCGACCCGGCCGGTGAGCGCGGCGATATCCCGCCCGGCGCTGAGCTCCGGCCCCAGCCCGCTGCCCGCGGCCCTCGCCGGGGAGAAAGCCCCCCAGGTCCCGTCCGGATAGTAGTAGTACGCCTCCTCCTGGGTTCGCGCCTGCTCGGCCGAGAGCTCTTCCACACGGGCGAGCCCCACCATATTGGACTGCCCGGCGAAGAGGATGACCGGCAATTCGGGCTCTGCGCGTGCCGCCAGAGGAAGGAGGACGAAGAGCAGGAGGGTCTTCATGCCCATAGGATGCCTGCCAACGGCTGCAGGGGCGAGTCAAGATTGATTCAAGGGAATAAGGCAGGCAGGAACGGCGTTTTTCAGTGGCGGAGAGAAGGCTTGAATTTCTCCGGAAAGTGGAATCCGCAAGGCCGCCCAGGCAGGACCTTGTCCCGGTCGTGGAGGTCCTTCTGCGTGATAGGGAAGAACTTGCAGTTGTCGGGCTTGAACTTGTGGATGAGGCAGGTCGTCTTGCCGTGGGCCTTCTTCAGGAAGATGCATTCGAAGGCCAGCTCGCAGCAGGCCCCGCAGCGGGTGCACTCCCCCTGGCGATGGCGCAGGGAGCGCTCGAGATGCTCCTTGCGCCAGGTGGTCTGGGAGAAGCGCCTCAGCTTGCCGATGCCGAGCTCGAGCTTGTCCTGGAAGCGCTTGTCCTTCACGCGCTCAGAACCTCTGCCACAGCTTGGCGGCGAGCTTGGCCGATCTCGCCGCGGCTTCTTCCTCGTCCACATCGATCTTGAGCTTCTTGTTCTCCATCAACACCTTGCCGCCGCAGATGGTGGTGTCCACGAAGCTCTGCGTCATGCCGAAGCCGAAGTGGCCCAGGACGGTGTTCGCGTCGAAGGGCGTCGGCGGGAAGTAGTCGATGAGGACGATATCGGCCGCCCAGCCCTCCCTGAGCGCCCCGACCGGGACGGTCCAGTAGCGGTTGGCGATCTTGGCGTTGTTGAAGAGCAGGGCCGAGAGGGCTTCCATGAAGCCGCAGCTCGGGTTGTCGTGCTTGAGGTGCTGGGCCCACAGGGCGACGCGCACCTCCTCCATCATGTTCACCGTCATGGCGTCGGTGCCGAGCCCGACGAGGATGCCCTTCTTGGCCATCTTCAGGATGTCGGCGATGCCGACGGCGTTGTTCATGTTGGACTGCGGGTTGTGGGCCACCGCCGTCTCGGTCTGGGCCAGGAGGTCCATCTCGTGGTCGTTGACGTGCACGCAGTGGGCGGCGATGGTCTTGCTGCCGAGGATGCCGAACTTGTGCAGGCGCTCGACGACGCGCAAACCGAAATGGCGCTCGTTGTAGTCCTGGTCGGACTGGGCCTCGGCGGTGTGCACATGGAAGCCGACGCCGAGCCCGCGGCCGATCTGGGCGGCCTTCTCGAGGGTCTTGTTGCCGATGGTGAAGGAGGCATGGAGTCCGAAGAGGGCCTTCAGGTTTTCGCTCTTCTCCTTCTGGCAGCGCTCGATGAACGCCACGTTCTCGGCGATGCCGTCCTGGGCGACCTTCTCGCCGTCCCGGTCGGAGAGCTCGTAGCAGAGCGAGGCGCGCAGGCCGACCTGGCCTACCGCCTTCGCGATGCGGTCGAGCGAGCCGCGCGCGGCGAAGGGGCTTGCGTGGTGGTCGATGAGGGTGGTCGTGCCGCGCCTGACGGCGTCCACGAGCGGGAGGAGCGCGCTGAAGTAGCAGTCGTCGAGGCGGAGCTTCTTGTCCAGGCGCCACCAGAGGTTCTCGAGCACCTCGGCGAAGTCCTTGGAGGGCTTGGCCTTGCCCAGGCCGCGCACCATCGTGCTGTAGAAGTGCATGTGGGCGTTGATGAAGCCCGGCATCACCACCTTGCCGTGCGCGTCGATGACCTTGTTGAACTTGCCCTTGAAGGCCGCGTCCTTCGCGATCCTCTTGATGCGGCCGTCCTCGCAGAGGAGGGAATGGCCCTTGAGCACCTTGTTGTCGGAGCCCAGGGTGACGATGAGGCCGTTCTTGATGAGCAGGGTGTTCGCCATGGTCAATCCTCGCGGAGGAGTCCGAGTTCCTTCTTGGTGCGCTCGCGCATGAAGAGCGCGCCCGAGAAGCACTTCTGGGTGCAGATGGAGCAGCCGATGCATTGGGCGGGGTCGGTGACGGGGACTTTCTCCTCGTCGAGCGTGATGGCCAGGTAGGGGCAGCGGGTGCAGTTGCCGCAGTGCTGGCAGAGCTCTTCGTCCACGGCCGAGATCTTCTTCGTCGCCGTGAGCTCCATGAAGCCCGTGACCGGGTCGGGCAGGGCCCGCCCGACGAGCTCGGACACCGACTGGAGGCCCCGCTCCTCCATGAGGTGGCTCAAGCCCGAGTGCAGGTCGCCCACGACGCCGTAGCCGTGCTTCATGACGATCGTGCAGAACTGCACGGTCTTGGCGCCGAGCGCGAGGAAGTCCGCGGCGGCCTTGTAGTCCATCGGCCCGCCGTTGCCGGACACCGTGACGCCGAGCTTGGAGACGTTGGCGAGGGTCAGGTTGCTGATGGGGATGACCCCCGCGCCGCTCATGCCGACCACCACGCCCTCCTCCCAGGTCTTCTTCCTGCCCGGGCGGAAGGCCAGGGTCGGGAAGGTGTTGGCGAGCGTGACCCCGGCCGCCTTGCCGGGATGCTTCTCGAACACCGCGCGGATGGCCGTGATGATGGGATAGATGGCGGTCACGGCCGCGGTGAGCTTGAAGAGCTTCGGGACATCAGGGTCGCCGGCCTGCAGCACCCAGTCGATGATCCTGGCCGTGAGCTCGGGGTCCTGCGAGACGATGTCGCCCTTCGTCCCGTCGCCGCCCTGGGGGCAGGAGAGGCTGTACTCGATGCCCATGGCGCCGCAGCGCTCGAGCTTCTTCGTGTTGCTCTGCCAGCCCTTGCGGTCGTTCTCGTCGTTGCCCGTGACGGGGCCGCCGGTGGAGGCCATCGTCAGGCGGTCGGGGTATTCCTTGATCAGGCGCTCGATCTCGCGGCAGACCCGGTCGAGCGGGTGGCCCGAGACGTTGTCGCAGTTCGCGTAGGTGTCCTGGTTGAAGGCGAACATGTACTCGCCGGGGATGTGGATGGGCACGCCGTCGAAGGCGGTCTTCATCACGCCGCCGGCCCAGCCCGCCTCGTAGGCCTTCTTCATCTGCTCGTAGCCATCCGAGGGCGGAGCCGCGGAGAGCAGGAACGGGGACGGGATGCGGCGCCCGAAGAACTCGGCCTCCAGCGGCACGGGACAAAGGTTCCGGCCGGCCAAAACGACCCGGCTCTTGGTCTTTTTCTCGAGCACCGGCGCGAACTGGCCCTTGAGGAAGGCGTCCACCTCGAGGGCGGTGTTCTTGCCGGCCGCCGAGGCCTCGACCACGGTGCAGGGGCCGTTCACCGCGTCGCCGGCGAAGAAGACGTTCTTCGACCCGTCGGGCCGCAGACTCGGCCGGGCCCCGACGGCCATGAGGACGACGTCGAATTCGTCCCGGGACTGCTCGCTGCCGGGGCGGTCTTTGACCGCGGCGGGGCTGAACTTCTTGCCCTTGGCCAGCTCCACCTTGAGGGTCTTGATGCCCGTCACCTTGGAGCCTTTCTTGAGGATGGCCGAGACCTTGGTGCGGCCGCTCAGGTGGACGCCCGCCTCGACGAGGCCCTTGAGCTCCTTCTGGGTGAGCGGCATCTCCCCGGCCTTCTCGAGGGAGAAGAGCTCGGCGTGAGCCGCTCCGGCGCGCAGGGCGGTCTCGGCGCAGTCGCAGGCGATGGCTCCGCCGCCGATGATCGCGACGCGCTTGCCGCGCATGGGGATCTTGGCGTGGTTCCAGAGGTAGTCGAGGCCCGAGAGCGCGAGCTCGCCGCCGGGGATGGGGAGCTTGATCGCATCATCGAGGCCCGAGGCGACCACGACCGCGTCGCAGTCCTGGGCCAGCTTGGCCGGATCGGGCACCTTCTTGCCGAGCTTCATGGCGATGTCGCCGAGGCCCGCCGCCCAGGCGATGTCGGTCTCGAGCACCCGCTTGTCGAGGCGGAAATCCGGGATGAGGTTGCACATGCCGCCGGCCTTCTTGGCGGAGTCATAGATCTCCACCTTGTAGCCCATCTGGGCGAGAGCCGCCATCGCGCCGAGGCCGGCCGGGCCCGCGCCGACGACCGCGACCTTCTTCCCGTTGGACTTGGCCTTCTTGAACTTCGGCATCGCGCCGAGGCTTTTGGCCTTCTGGACGAGGGTGGCCTGGATCGTCGGGATCTCTAGAGAGGCGTCGAAGGTGCGGTGCACGCAGGCCTTCATGCAGAACTTGTCCGGGCAGACCGCGCCGCAGACCCCGCCGAAGGGGTTGGAGCCCATGATCTCGGCCGCCGCGCGCTTGTAGTCCGACTTCGCCCCCACCTTGGCGGCCATGATGAAGTCCGCGGGGGAGCAGTCGCAGGGGCAGGCTTCCTTGCAGGGCTTCTCTTCGCAGAACTCGCACTTGGCGAGCTCTTCCTTGAGCTGGGCGTCGGTCATGAAGAAGGGGCTGTTCTTGGGCATGAAATCCTCGGAGTGTCCGGTTGTTTATTTAAGGACAGGATTCTACATTATTCCCGGTCAAGGGCTCATCAGGACGAAGGCCGCCCAGTAGAAGGGATGCTCCCAGCCCGCCTTGCGCACGCGCTCGCGGGCCTGGCTCAAGGCTTCCCGCGGGCCCGAGCCCGCGCTCAACGCCGTGAAGAACGCTCCGCTCAAGGCCACGGCCCCGTCCTCGGCCACGGGCCACAGACTCATGAGCACCGAGCGCGCTCCCGCGTACTGGAACGCCCGCCCCATGCCCATGACGCCCTCCCCGCCCACGCTGCGCCCCACGCCGGTCTGGCAGGCGGTCAGGGCCACGGCCTCGGCCGAGAGTCGGAACCCCATCACCTCGCTCATGGTGAGGAAGCCGTCCGAGAGCACGAGCGCGGGCTCGCGCACGTAGGGCAGGTCCGCGTCCAGGAGCCCGTGCGTGCCGAACACCACGAAGCGGTACTCGTCGAGCGGCAGGGCCGAGAGGGCCTTCTCGCCGGCCTTCGCGCCCGAGAGGACGTCGGCCTTGTCCTTGAAGAGGGCCTTGAAAAGCTCGCCCAGCTCGCGGGTCTTCTCGAGCCTGGGGAACGCGCCTTCCCTTCCGCGCACCCCCGCCACGCCCATCGTCTTCCAGCCGGGCGCCGCGGCCAGCGCCGGCCCGAAGTCGGGGTCCACCACGGCCAGGGCCCTGTCCCCGGCCTTGGCGGAGGCGCCCATCGAGCGCAGGAGGGTCAGCGCCGTGGCGGACTGCGCGTAGGTCACCTCGGCCTCGTCGGCCAGATAGCGCACTCCGAGCGGGAAGGGGCCGTGGGGCCCCTCGCCCAGGGACGTTTTCTCCGGCAGGGCCGTGACCAGCGCCTCGAAGGGCAGGAGCCCCAGGACGTCGTCCGGGACGAGGATGAGCTTCGACCCTTCGAGGGGGACGCCCTTGAGCAGGAGGTCGTAGAGCCTCTTGCCCGCCGGCACGTCCAGGCCGGCCAGGTCCTCGGCCGAACCGGCGGTCTCGAAGACCCTGCGGAAGGCGCGCACGAGCGCGCGCAGCTCCTCGAGCGGGACGGCCAGCTCCCGGACGCTCAAGGACTTGTCGTGCCCCTGGAGGACCATGCGGTAGACCCGGCCCTGGGCCGCGGCGAACTCCACGAGCGTCTCGTCGGCGGCCAAGGCCGCCTCGGCCGGACGGATGGGCTTGGGATACCGGATGGACGCATAGGCCGCATGCGAGGCCCGCAGGCTTCGGACGAAGGAGTCGAGCTCTTTCTTGACCGCGTCGATCTCGCCTTCCTTGCGCCGGGTCCCCTCCTGATCCGCGGCCCTGAAGAGGGCTTCCCAGCTCTTGCGAAGGGTCCTGAGCTTGAGCGTGAGACGGGCTTCCTCCTCGCCCAAGGCGCGCGGCAGGCCGCCGGCCTCGGCGAGCCGCCCCTGGGCCAGGGCTTCGGCCAGGACGCGCGCCTTGAGCCCCTCGGCCCGCTGGAAAGCGTCCTCCGGCCTTCCCGACGCCGCGGCGGCCGCGACCAGCCCCTGATACGCCTCCGCCCTGCGGAAGCCGAGGACGTCGCCTTCGAAGAACCGGGCGCGCTCGCCCTCGCAGAGGCCTTCGCGCTGGTCTTCCGCCATCCCGACCGCTTTCTCGAAGGAGGCCCGCGCCTTCTCGAGGTCGCCGAGCAGGAGGTGGGCCTGGCCGAGCCCGGTGTGCTCGGCGGCCATGGCGAGGGGGTCCCGGGCGGTCTCGCCCAGGGCCTGCGAGCGCTCGAACGCCTTCACCGCCTTGCGGCCCTCGCCCGTCCGCAGGTAGAGCCGGCCCAGCTGGATGGGCGCGTCGAGCCTCAAGAACACCTTCTCCGCGGCCGCGACCTCGCCGCGCTGGACGTCGAGCTCGGCCAGGTTCGATTCCTCGTACTGCGTGGGCGCGCCGATGTCCCGGCCGATGGCCAGGGCCTCCTGGAAGGCCTTCTCGGCCTTCTCCAGGCGGCCCAGGGCGCGGTAGGCCACGCCCAGGTTGTTCAAGGTCACGCTCTGGCCGAAGCGGTTCTGCGCCTCGCGCAGAAGGCGCAGGGCTTCCTCGAAGAGGCCCACGGCCTTGTCCTGGTCTCCCAGTTCGACGTACAGGCTGCCTGCGGCGGACAGGGATTCGGCCAACCCGCTCTTGTCCTCGATGCCGCGGGCGGCCGAGAGCGCCTCCTCCAGGGCCTTGGCCGACAGGGCGTAGTCGCCGAGCTTGCGGCGCGCGTCGCCCAGGCCCCGCAAACCTTCGGAGAGTCCCTGCGGGTCGCCGATGCGGCGGCTGACTTCGACCGCTTTCTCGTAATAGCCGAGCGCCGCGGCGAGGTCGCCCTCGTCGCGGTAGAGGTCCGCCAGGCTGCCGAGGCAGACCGCTTCGCCCTTGGGGTCCTCGAGCTCCTTCTTGATCCCGAGGGCTTCCTCGATCAGCGCGGCGGCCTTCGCGGGGTCTCCGCGCTTGGCGCGCAGCGCGGACAGGTTGATGAGCGCGTCCGAGACCCCGTCCTTGTTGCCGGCCTTCCGCATGAGCTCGAGCGTCTTCCCGTAGAGGCTTTGCGCCTTGTCGAAGTCGCCTTTCTCGGAGTGGAGGTTTCCCAGGGCCATGCAGGCCATCGCCTCGGCCTGGGCGTTGCCCAGTTTCCGGGTCAAGGCGAGCGAGCGCTCGCCGTAGTCCAGCGCCTTGTCCAGGTCGCCCATGTTCCGACAGGCGATGCTCAGGTTGGTCCAGTCCGCGCTCAAACCGTCGTCGTCTCCCAGCGCCTTGGCCATGGCGGAGGATTCGTCGTAGAGCGCGCGCGCCTTCCGGTACTCCCCGCGCGCGGCGTGGACGTTGCCCATGCTGCGCAGACAGATGGAGACCCCGAGCTTATCGTCGATGCGCCGGTCGAGCTCGAGGGCGCGTTCGAGGAACCCGAGCGCCTTGTCGTACTCCCCGGTCTGCGTGAAGACCTGCCCGAGGCTGCTCAGGGCCGTGGCCTGGCCCTTGGGCAGGCGCAGGGCCCCGAAGGCCTCGAAAGCCTCCTCCAGGACGGCCGCGGCCTTGGCGTACTCGCCCAGGTCCATGTAGGAGAGGCCGAGGTTGCGGGTGAAGTTGGCGACCGCCTGCTTGTTCCCGCTCCGGCGGGCGAGGTCCAGGCCCTGCTCCCACGCGCGCGCGGCCCCGGCCGGATCGCCCCGGTCGGAGAGCTCGTTGCCCTGGTCGAAGAGCCTCTTGAGCTGCTGGGGGGACTGCGGCCAGAGCGTCCCGGCCGCCAGTAATAGTACGGAACCCGCCATCCACACCGTCTTCATGGCGCCTGCCTCCCGGCTCTTCCCGCCTGACTTCGACATACTCTATCATCTCTGAAGCCCTGATGGGCCTTGACATCCTGTGCCGGACGGCTAAACTGTTCTTTCATGTCCGGCTCCCCGCTCCTCCAGGACCTCGCCGTGGTCGTCTCCGTCGCGGCCGTCGCGACCCTGCTCTGCCACCGCTTCAAGCAGCCCGTCGTCATCGGCTACCTGCTCGCCGGCATCATCGCCGGCCCCCACACCCCCCCCTTCAGCCTCGTGCGCGACATCGAGAGCATCCGCACGATGGCCGACCTCGGCATCGTGTTCCTGATGTTCGCCCTCGGCCTCGAGTTCAACCTCCCCCGCATCCGCAAGGTCGGCATCCCCGCCGCCCTCGCCGGCCTCATCGAGGTCTCCTTCATGCTCTGGGCCGGCTTCAGCGTCGGCCGCCTGCTCGGCTGGAGCCCGGTCGAGAGCGTGTTCCTCGGCGCCCTGCTCTCCATCAGCAGCACGACCCTCATCGTCAAGCTCTTCACCGACCTGCGCCTCGCCCACGAGGGCTTCGCCCAGTTCCTCTTCGGCATCCTCATCCTCGAGGACGTCGCGGCCGTCCTGCTCATCACCCTGCTCTCGGGGCTGGGCACGAGCGCCGGGACGGAGACGGCGGAGGTTTTCAAGGCCCTCTTCAAGACCGGCCTCTTCGTGGTGCTCTTCATCGTGCTCGGCCTGGCGGTTTTGCCGCGCCTGCTCGACAAGGTGGCCGGCTTCAAGGCGCGCGAGGCCCTCGGCATCGTCGCCCTCGGCCTCTGCCTGGCGGGGGCCTGGCTGGGCGACGCCGCGGCCGGCTCGGCGGCCCTGGGCGCCTTCCTGGCCGGCGCCATCGTCGCGGCCTCGGGCGAGCTCGCCCAGATCGAGGCCTGGATCCACCCCGTGCGGGACATGTTCAGCGCGCTCTTCTTCGTCTCGGTCGGGATGCTGGTGCGCCCCGAACTGCTCTGGGGACGCGGAGGCTCCATCCTCCTGCTCACCGCGGTCCTCCTCGCTGGGAAGAGCCTCGCCGGGACGGCCGGCGCCTTCCTCGCTGGGCGGGGCCTCAAGGACTCGGTCAAGACGGGCGTCGGCCTCGCGCAGATCGGCGAGTTCTCCCTCGTCATCGCGGGCATCGGCGCGGCCTCGGGCCTGGCCGACGAGTCCCTTTACGCCATCGCGGCCTCGGTCTCCTTCCTGAGCGCCCTCGCCGCGCCCCACCTGCTCAAGCAGTCCGATGCGGCCGCCGAGCGCGTCGCGGCGGCGCTCCCTTCCCGTCTGCGCGCCGCCCTGCGCCGCTACGGATCCTGGACGGAAAGCCTCAGCGAAGGCCGCGCCTCGCACGAGACGGCCATCCTCTCGCGCTACCTCATCCGCCTGGCGGTCTACCTCGCCTTCTCCTTCGGGATCATCCTCGCGGTCCGGCCCGTCGCGGACGTCTTCGCCCGCTTCCTCCCCTTCGAGCCGGAGCCCGTCCTCTGGGCCGTGTGGACGCTGGCCGCCCTGGCCGCCCTGCCGGTCTGGGCTTCGGTGTCCAAGTACGGGAGCCACTTCGTGCTCCTCATGGCCACCCGGGGCGCTACGGCCTCCAAGCCGCCGCGCCTGCTTCGCCATCTCAACATCCGCCTCTTCTACGACGCCTTCCACCTCTTCTTCACCCTCGCGATGGGCCTGCTCTTCCTGGTCTTCGAGGCCACCCGCCTCGCGGCGACGGGCCCCGTGCTCGCCACGGCCGTCCTGGCCGTCCTCGTCTCGACCCTCGGCCGCCGCCGGGTCGTCCTGGCCCAGGACAAGGTCGAGCACCTGCTCGACGAGGTCATCCGCCTGGCCACGAGCGAGCCCGTCCTCCACGCCCTGCTCGGCTCCCACGACCACGTCCCCCTCTTCGGCATGACGGAGCCGGTGCACCTGGTGGAGGGCGGGCCCTCCGTGGGACGGCGCATCGCCGACCTCGACATCCGCCGCGCCTCGGGCGCGAGCATCATCGCGGTCTACCGCCAGGGGCGCCACATGGCCAACCCCCAGCCCTTGGTGGAGCTGAGGCCCGACGACGTGGTCGTGCTCTACGGGGAAGCCGAAGAACGGCAGAAGGCCGTGGACATCCTTCTCGGAGGTCCCTCATGAACGACGACAGCATCCTGGAGCGCGTGGAACGGCTGGAGAAGGAGAACCGGAGGCTCCGCGCGTGGGGCGCCGCGGCCGCGGGCCTGGCCGCCCTCGCGCTGCTCGCCGCCGCCAAGCCGGACACGGCCCTCCGGGCCGAGAAGTTCATCCTCACCGACTCGAAGGGCGTCGAGCGCGCCCGCTTCGCCCTCGACCCCGAGCCCGTCCTGCTCTTCCTCGACGCGAAGGGGAAGACGACGATCGACCTGCGCAGCGACGCCCTCGGCTCGAGCCTGGATCTGTTCGCGAGCGGCAAAAAGAACCGCCTCAGCCTGGTGACGATCGGGAGGAGCTCGGGCATGACCCTCTTCGACGCCGAGGGCCGCCCGCGCGGGGTCTTCGGGACGATGGCGCCGGGAGCCCAGATGCACCGGCTGAAGGAAGGCTACGGCGGGATCCAGACCCTCATGCCCCCGGATCTGGTGGACAAGGAGCCCGCCCAGGCGGGCGGCCTCAAGTTCTACAACCAGGAAGGCGCCTTGACCTGGGGCGCGCCCTGAACCTCATCCATCGTCGGGCTCTATGCTAGAATAGGCGCGGATGGCCGACCGCCCCTTCACGCTGCAAGATAGCGAGACGCTGCTGCAGGAATCGGCTGACACCCATCTCCTGCGTCCCAAGCGCGCCCTCATCGCCCGGCTCTGCCACGCCTACCTGACCGACCGGCGCATCGTGCTCTGCGAGGCCTTCTACGACATCCACAAGGGCAGGGAGAGGAGCTTCGGCGACGTCCTGCGGGAGGTCTCGCTCCCGGACATCGAGGACGTGCAGGCCGACTCCACGGAGGCCGAGCCCTCCATCGAGCTCACGGTCCGCGCGCCCGAAGGCGGCGAGGAGCGGCTCTTCCTCTTCTTCCGCGACCAGGGCTGGCACCTCGGCGTCCCGGAACGGCTGGAAGAGCGCGACGCCTGGCTGAAGGACCTCCACCAGGGGCGCCGGAGGCTCGGTCCGCGGCCGAGCCGCGCCCGGCCGCCCGCCAAGACCCTGCCTCTGGCCGTCCCGGCCATGCAGGCCGCGACGGCCGGCCAGATCATCGGGGGCAAGTACCAGGTCGTGCGCAAGATCGGCGAGGGCGGCATGGGCCTCGTCTACCAGGGCCTGGACAGGACCCTCGAGCGCTCCGTGGCCATCAAGCAGATGCGCCCCGAGCTGCAGACGGCGTCCCGCGACACGAGCGCCTTCCTGCGCGAGGCGAAGACCTCGGCCTCGCTCCACCACCCCTTCATCGTGGACATCTACGAGGTCCTGGAGGAGGGCGGCGAGATCTACCTGATCTTCGAGTTCGTCGAGGGGAAGACCGTGGACCAGCTGCTCGAGGACGTGGATCGGCTCGAGCCGGCCCTGGTCAAGCGGGTCCTGCGCGACGTCTGCGAGGCCCTCGCCTACGCCCACTCCCGAAGGATCGCCCACCGCGACCTCAAGCCCTCGAACATCATCGTGAGCCCGCAGGGCCACGCCAAGGTCATGGACTTCGGCATCGCCCGCCTGGTCAAGGACACGACCTCCCGGGCCACGAACATGGACACCTCGGGGACGCTCGCCTACATGGCCCCCGAGCAGGAGCTGGGCAGGTCCACCTTCCGCTCGGACCTCTTCGCCCTGGGCGTGACGGCCTATGAGATGTTCTCGGGCGAGCGCCCGTTCCCCGGCCCCAATTTCTACCTCCAGAAGGAGCGGATGTCCTTCCGTCCCCTCGCCGAGGCCGCGCCCGGCCTGCCCAAGGAGCTCGCCTCGGCGGTGGAGCGCTGCCTGCGCTTCGACGCGAAGCAGCGCTTCCAGACGG
Organism: Elusimicrobiota bacterium; assembly: GCA_003450735.1. Taxonomy (GTDB): domain Bacteria; phylum Elusimicrobiota; class Elusimicrobia; order UBA1565; family UBA1565; genus UBA9639. Next base: position 160,670 of record DMEZ01000018.1, read on the forward strand.
CCGAGGAGTTCGCCCGGGCTATCGGGGTGGCCGAACCATGAGCGGCCAGCCGCGGGCGCTGCTCTTCACGGAGTTCTGCCGGAAGGTCTCCGAGCTGGAGACGAAGGGCATGGACATGGTGGAAGCCCACGACATCATCATGCGGGGCGCGGTGAAGAAGCACGCGGGCGTCGTGGTCAGCTCCGCCGACGCGCTCTGGCAGGCCGTCTTCGACTCCCCTCTCAAGGCGCTCGCGACCGCCCTGGCCGTCCAGAGGCGCCTGTGCGAGCGCAACCGGGAGAGCCCCCCCGAGAAGAAGGTCTCCGCCAAGATGTGCCTGCACGAGGGGGTCTTCACCTCGGACGAGAAGGGCGTCTACGGCATCGAGACCGACGTCCTCTACCGCCTGATCGAGGCGACCCCCTGCGGCCGCGTCTTCGCCACCGGCAAAGTCTACGCCAAGGCCCTGGGCAAGCACCCCTGCGCCTTCATCCCCCTCGGGCGGGAGCACTTCACCGGCATCCACGAGGCCGTCGAGGTCTTCGAGATCGTCCCGGCCCTGGGCCTCGGGTCAGCCCCGCAGTAGGGAGAACGCCATGGCGGTCAAAGGCTTGCAGCGGCACAAGTCGGTCAAGGAGATCCTCGTCGAGCGGAAGATCTTGCCCGAGGACAAGCTCCAGCAGGCGGAAAGCGAGGCCAACTCCAGCGGCAAGACCCTCCAGCACGCCCTGCTCGAGCTGAACCTGATGACCAAGCCGCAGCTGCTCAAGCTCCTCGTGGAGGAGTGGGGCGTCGAGCAGGCCGACATCTCGGAGATGGACATCAGCGCCGAGACGGTCAAGATCATCCCGGAGCAGCTGGCCCGGCGCCAGCTCGCCGTCCCCTTCACCAAGATGGAGAACCTTTTGGCCTTCGCCATGGCCGACCCGCTCGACCTCGACACCCTCGAGGACCTCAAGCTGCGCACCGGCCTCGAGGTGAAGTCCTACCTCGCCCTGCCCCAGGACATCCTCGCCACCCTCGACCAGGCCTACGGCAAGGCCGGCGGCGCCCTCATCAAGAGCATCCGCGAGGAGGAGGAGGCCGCCCCGAAGATCGAGGAGTGGGCGATGCCCAAGGACTCGGGCCTCGAGATGGTCAAGGAGAGCAAGTCCGACATCGCCAAGATCGACCCCCAGGCCCCGGAGGTCGAGAAGCTCGTCAACGCCATCATCCTCCAGGCGCTGTCGCTGAAGGCCTCGGACATCCACATCGAGCCCATCGAGGACGCGACGGGCAAGAACTCCAAGATCGCCCTGCGCTTCCGCGTCGACGGCGTCCTCGTGCCCGGCTTCAAGATCCCCTGGGCCTACCGCAACGCCATCGCGGCCAAGATCAAGATCATGGCGAGTTTGAACATCACGGAGCGCCGCTCCCCCCAGTCGGGGCGCATCCAGCTGCTCAACAAGGGCAACCCCGTCGAGTTCCGCGTCGAGATGCTCCCCACCGTGTACGGCGAGGCCTGCGTGATGCGCATCCTCGACCGGCGCTCGGTGCAGGTGGACATCAAGAACATGGGCTTCCTGCCCGACACCCTGGACAGCTTCCTGGGCCTGCTCAAAGGGATCGGCGGGAAGAAGAACTTCGGGCTCATCCTGGTCTGCGGCCCGACGGGCTCGGGCAAGTCCACCACGCTCTACGCGGCCTTGAACCACGTCAACCGCCCGGACATCAAGATCGTCACCGCGGAGAACCCGGTCGAGTACAACATCGACGGCCTGGTGCAGGTGCCGGTGAACCCGGACACCAAGCTCGGCTCCGAGGGCAAGAAGTTCGACTTCGCCGCCGCCCTGCGCTCCTTCCTCCGCTTCGACCCGGACGTCATCATGGTCGGAGAGATCCGCGACCAGGAGACCGCGCACATCGCCATGGAGGCCGCGATGACCGGCCACCTGGTGTTCTCGACCATCCACACCAACGACGCCCCCTCGGCCATCTCCCGCCTCACCGACATGGGCCTGCCCTCCTTCCTCGTGGCGGGGACGCTCAAGGCCGTGCTGGCCCAGCGGCTCTCGCGGCGCCTGTGCCAGTGCAAGACGCCCCACGACCCGACGCCCGAGGAGATCGCCGAGTTCAAGAAGCACAAGGTGCCCCTCCCCCCGGGAGCAAAGCTCTACGGGCCGGCGGGCTGCGAGACCTGCAAGAACACCGGCTTCAAGGGCCGCGTCGGCATGCACGAGCTCCTGGTCATGTCCGAGGACCTGCGCACCTACTGCGCCCAGGAGGCGACCACGGATTCTTTGCGCCTGGCCGCCGTGGAGCGCGGGATGCGGCTCATCGTCCAGGACGGGCTCTGCAAGGTCCTGCAGGGCGTCACGACGGTGCGCGAAGTGCTTGGAGGCACGGACTAGCCATGAAGACGAACCTCTCCGAAGAAGCCCTCACGGCGCTCGACCTGATGTCCATCGCCGCCAGCCTCAACAGCGCCATCGACGTCGATTTCGTGCTCAAGAAGATCGGCCAGGCGGCCGAGAAGATGCTCGACAGCGAGGCCAGCGCCATCATGCTCGCGACCAAGGACCGCCGGCACCTCTACTTCAAGGTCGCCTCGGGCGAGAAGGGCAAGGCCCTCGAGACCCTGACGCTCCCCGTCGGCAAGGGCATCGGCGGGCACGTGGCGAAGACCCGCGAGACCGCGGTCGTCAACGACGTGAAGGCCGACCCCCGCTTCGCCTCCGAGTTCGACGCGGCCTCCGGATTTACGACGCGCTCGCTGGTCTGCGTGCCGATGAGTTCGCGCGGCGAACTCATCGGGGTCATCGAGGTTCTCAACCGCCGCTCCGGCCCCTTCGGCCCCGAGCACGTGGAGCTTTTGACCAAGCTGGCCGCGTTCGCGGCGGCGGCCATCGACAACGCCAAGACCTCCAACGAACAGAAGAACTACTTCTCGCACTCCCTCGAGCTCCTCGCCGTGGCGACGGAGGCTACCATGCCGGGCATGGGCGGCCACACGACGCGGGCGGCCAAGCTCGCCCGGGCCATCGGCCGGACGCTGGGCATCGAGGAGTACGAGGCCCGCATGCTCTACTACGCGGGGCTTTTGCACGACATCGGCTACATCGCCTTCAACAACCCCGAGTTCCTCTGCGACCTCGGCATCCAGAAGGTCTCGGAGGAGCAGCATCCCTTCCTCTCGACGAAGATGCTCGACGGCATCGCCATGTTCGAGGACGCCCTGCCCGTGATTTTGCACCACCACGAGCGTTGGGACGGGAAGGGCTACCCGGACAAGCTGTCTGGAGAGGCCATCCCGCTCGGGGCGCGCATCCTGAACCTGGTGGAGAACGTCGAGGAGATCCGGATGATCGGCCTGCGGGGGGCCGAGCTCTACAAGAAGGCCCTGCAGGA
>DMEZ01000042.1 GCA_003450735.1 Elusimicrobiota bacterium
CCCGCCGCCAGCGCCCCCTGCAAGATCCAGAGCTCGCTCAAGAACGGCCCGAAGGGCGGCGAGCCCGTGATGGCCAAAAAGCCCGCCAGCCACAGCATGCCTGAGACCGGCAAAGCGCGCAGAAGCCCCCGCATCTCGGTCGTGGACTTGCTGTGCCCCGCCGCGATCAGGTTGCCCGCGGTCAAAAACAGCGCCGCCTTCACGGCCGAGTGGTTGACGGCATGCAGCATCGCCGCCGGCCCCGCGACCCCCAGCCCCGCGCCGAAGGCCAGGATCCCCATGTGCTCCACGCTCGAATAGGCGAGCAGGCGCTTGAAATCCGCCTGCCCCAGCAAGAACACGGCCGCGACGGCCATCGAGAGCAGGCCGAAGCCGGCCAACAGGTTCCCGCTGAACTCCGCGAGCCCCGCCGCCGCGAGCACCGCGTGCACGCGCAAAAGCGCCAGGAAGGCGCAGTTGAGCAGGGCGCCCGATAGCAGGGCCGAGACCACCGAGGGCGCCTCGCTGTGCGCGTCGGGCAGCCAGGTGTGCAGGGGAGCCAGGCCCATCTTCGTCCCGTAGCCCACCAGCAGAAGGATGAACGAGGCCTTCAGCCACTGCGCGTCCAGCCTCGGCGCGGCCGAGGCCAGCTCCCGAGCCGTCATGAGCAGGTCGTGCTCATCGCGCGCCGCCACCGCCAGGAAGAAATTGCCCAGCAAGGCCAGCGCGATGCCCACCGAGCAGATGAGCAGGTACTTCCAGGTCGCCTCGAGCGAGCGCGCGTGGCGGTGGAAGTGGATGAGCGGCGCGCTCGCCAGCGTCGTCGCCTCCACCGCCACCCAGAGCAGGCCGAAGTGCTGGCTCAAGGCGGCCAGCGTCATCGTCGCCAAAAAGCTCAGCAGACAGCCCGTGAACACCGCCTCCGGCGCGTTGTCGAAGAGGAAGCCCTCCTCCTCCTCCTTCCCCGTCACCCCCCCCTCCCCGCGCAGGTACCCCACCGCGTAGGCCGCCGCGGCCAGGAACAGGGCGCTCGTGATGCTTAGGAAGAGCCGCCCCGCCGCGTCGAGCTCCAGGTAACCGCCCAGCGCCGGCTCGGCCGGGACGAACCAGCAGGAGGCGCTCAGGCCCGCGTGCGCCAGCGCGGCCAGGAGGAGGAGCGCGCGGCGCGGGTTGTCCTGGCGGATGAAGAAGGCCGCCGCGCCCGCCAGAGTCGGCACGCCGAGCAGAGCCCAGAGCATCAGTCCCTCAGCTCCGAGAGCCGGTCGGCGTCCAGGTGGTCGAACTCCCGGCTGATGTGGTAGAGCGTGATGCCCATCACGAAGACGCCCATGAACACGTCGAGCAGGATGCCCAGCTCGACGAGGAGCGGCTGCTTCTCGGCGAAGGCCATGCCGAAGGTGTAGATGCCGTTCTCGAGCACCAGATAGCCCAGCACCTGGGTCAGCGCCTTGCGCCGGGCGACGATGAGGAAGAGCCCCACGAAGATGGTGAAGAGCGCCGTGGGCACCAGGAGCCTCAGCTCCTCGGCGCCCGGGACGGGCAGGCGCTGTCCCAGCCAGAAGGCCCCGCCCCAGAAGAGCAGGCCGGCCGTAAGCGAGGCCGTGTAGCCCACGAAAGGCTCCACCTCGAGCTGGATGGAGGCCTCCCGCACCGCCCGGGCGAGGAGCCAGGGGAAGACGACGGCCTTGAGCAGGGTGCTCGCCGCGGCCTGGAGGAGCAGGCGCCCGGTCAAGGCGTCGAGGTGGGCCAGCACCGGCAAAAGCCCCAGCAGGGCGCCCTGCACGGCCACGGCGCGGATGCAGGCGCTCAAGCGGCTCGCCCCCAGCACGCGCAGGTTCGTGAGCACCACGAGGACGATGAGCGCGTCCACCCAGAAGCTCACGGCGCCCTCCGGGCCAGCATGAGCGCGAGCACCGCGAGGGCCGTCGCGCTCGCAAGCAGGTCCGAGACCTTGGTCAGGCGCAGGCGCGCGATCACCGACTCCACGACGCCCACCGCGACCGCCAGGAGCAGCAGGCCGCACAGGCCCGCCAGCGCGTCGAGCGACGGGGAGGCCTCGCGCAGGGGCAGGAGGATGCCCGTCAGCAGGGTGCCCAGCGCCCAGAACTTGAGCGCGGCGCCGTACTGGATGAAGGCCAGGTCCGGCCCTCCGTGGTCGAGCGCCATCACCTCGTGCACCATCGTCAGCTCGAGGTGGGTGTTCGGGTCGTCGAAGGGGATGCGCGAGTTCTCCGCCAGGAACACCAGCGCCAGCGCCGCCGCCGCGAGCAGGAGGGCCGGGCCGCCGGGGGCCAGCAGGGTCTCCAGGGAGAGGCCCGCGTAAAGGCCGCTCAAGGAGAGCTGGCCCGAGCGCTTGGCCATCGCGGCCAAAGCCAGCAGGAGGGCCGGCTCGGCCAGCACCGAGTACCAGGCCTCCCGGCTCGCCCCCATCCCCTCGAAGGCGGAGCCCGTGTCGAGCGCGGCCGCCATCGTGAAGAAGCGGCCCAAACCCAGCAGGCCGGCGAAGAGCACCAGGTCGCCCGGGAAGGCGAGGAGGGCCGGCAGGCCTCCCAGGGGCAGGAGCGTCAAGGCCGCCGCCGTCGAGGCCAGCGAGACCAGCGGCCCCGCTCGGAACACCCAGCTCGTCGTGCGGCTGTAGACCGCCCCCTTCTGCAGGAGCTTCAAGAGGTCGAAGTAGGGCTGGAGCAGGGGCGCGCCCGCGCGGCCGGCGAAGAGCGCCTTCGTGCGGTTGACGACGCCCAACAGCAGGGGGGCGCAGAGGAGGGCGAGGAGCAGGTGGAAGAGCCCGCTCACCCGAGCCTCCAGAGCAAAAGCGCCATCAAGGTCAGCGCGATGTAGAGCACGTAGAGCTGGATGCGGCCGTGCTGGAGCCACCGCAGCTTCCAGGCCGCCTTGAGCGCACCCTCGAAGGCCGGCCGGTAGAGGCGCTCGCGGAAGGCGTCCGGGGTCTCGGTGGCGAAGGTTGCGCGCTCGGGGAAGAGGCCCTCGGGCCCCGCCGAACGCTCGCGCGCGCACAGGAAGGGCGCGAAGAGCTCGGTGAGCGGCTGGGCGAAGGAGGAGGCCGTATACTGCATCCGCGCGGAGGGGGCCGCGTAGCCGCAGTCCCAGGTACCGCTCTCCCCCCGCTCGCGGCCGGCCAGCAGGCTCGAGCGCAGGGCGATGAGGCCCGCCAAGGCCAGGAAGAAGAAGCAGGCCGAGATCGTGATGAGCTGAAGCGGCCCCAGCGCCTCCTCGAGCGCCGGGAGGAAGTCCTCGAGGCGCAGGCCCGAGACCTGGGAGAGCGCGGGCGAGACCCAGTCCAGCGCGAGCGCGCCGCCCAAGCCCACCAGCACGCAGAGGCCCGCCAGGACGACCATCGGCGCTCGCATGGACCAAGGCGCCTCCTGGGCCTTCGCGGCCCGCTCGCCGCGCGGCTCGCCCAAGAACACCACCCCGAAGGCCTTCGTGAAGCAGGCGAGGGCCAAGCCGCCGATCAAGGCGAGGGCGCCGATGGCCACGGGCCCCCAGGGAGCGCCGTGCGAGGCCGCGAGGAAGGCGCCGAGGAAGATGAGGAACTCGCTGACGAAGCCGTTGAGCGGGGGCAGGCCGCAGATGGCGGCGGAGGCGATGAGGAAGCAGGCGCCCGTCCAGGGCATGCGCTTGAGCAGCCCCCCCAGATGCTCCATGTCGCGCGTGCCCGCGGCGTTGAGCACCGCGCCCGCGCCGAGGAAGAGCAGGCCCTTGAAGAGGGCGTGGTTGAGCACGTGCAGGAGCGCGCCGCCGAAGCCGAGCAGGGCGACCAGGGGCAGGCCGTGCGCGCTCCCCAGCAGGCCCACCCCGAGGCCCAGCGCGATGATGCCGATGTTCTCCACGCTGTGGTAGGCGAGGAGGCGCTTCAAGTCGTGCTGGGCGAGGGCGAAGAGCACGCCCAGGATGCCGGAGACCGCCCCGACGCCCAGCAGGGTCCAGCCCCACCAGGCCGGCGGGGGCCCGAGGAAGATCCAGGCCCGCAGGAGGCCGTAGATGCCCGTCTTGATCATCACCCCCGACATCACCGCCGAGACGTGGCTCGGCGCGGCCGGGTGCGCCTCCGGCAGCCAGACGTGGAGCGGGATGAAGCCCGCCTTCACCCCGAAGCCGGCCAGGGAGAGCAGGAAGGCGAGGCCCGAGAGGCGGGCGTCGAGCGGGCCGAAGGCGTCGAAGGAGGTCGAACCCGCCTGCCTGGAGAGCAGGCCGAAGAAGAGCAGGAGCGCCGCGGTGCCCAGGTGCGCCGCGATGAGGTAGGTCCAGCCCGCCTGACGGGCGCTCTCATCCTCGTCGTCGCGGACCACGAGGAAATAGGAGGACAGGGTCATCAGCTCCCAGGCGATGAGGAAGAGCACCGCGTCGCGCGCGACGACCGCGAGGGCCATGCTCGCCATGAGCGCGTCGAAGAAGAACCACGCCGAGCCCGCGCGGCCGTGGCCGCGCAGGTAGCCCGTCCCGTAGACCGCCGCCAAAGCGCAGAGCCCCAGGATGACGACGAGGAAGAAGGCCGAGAGCGGGTCGAGCCCTATGACGAAGCCGCCCAAGGGCAGGCTCCAGGGCAGGCGAAGTGTCGTCCCCGGGCCGCCCGCGAGCGTCTCGAGCGCCGGGACGAGGCCGACGAGAGCCCCCAGCACGGCCCCGCCCGCTCCGGCCCAGGAGGCGAGCTTCTCATCGCGCCCCAGGAGCAGGGCGAGCGTCCCGCCCAGCAGGATGAGGAGGAGCGCGAGGAGGAGCAGGGCCATCAGCCCTTCTTGCCCAGGTTGGCCTCGACCCGGCGGGCCTCGGCGAGCACGGCCTCGAGCGGCGCGCGCTTCTCGAGCAGGGCCTTGAAGGAGTCCTCCCTCAGGACGAAAGCCAGGCGCGAGAGCAGATGCAGGTGCGAGCGGATGGTGGTGCTCACGATGGCGAAGAGGGCGTGCACCGGCCGGCCGTCCGGAGCGCCGAAGTCGACCGCCGGTTCGAGATAGCAGAGCGTGACTATCGGCCGCTGGACCTGCGCCACGACGGGGCTGCGCGCGTGGGGGATGGCGACGCCCTCGCCCACGCCGGTCGAGCCCGCTTGCTCGCGCGAGAGGAGCATCTCGAGCAGGAAGCTCCGGTCGGCCTCCGGAGGCAGGGGCAGGAGCGCCACCGCCGCCTTGAGCGCTTCGGCCTTGTCCGGGACGACCAGGGGGCCGTGCACGCCCCCCTCGGCCAAAGCCTCCGAGAGCGAAGGCAGGCCGGCCTGCTCGCCGCCCTCGACCTCCTTGTAAATGTCCGGGGAAACCTTCATCCTCCGCGCGGTGGCCCACTCGAGCAGCTCGGCGCGGTTGAAGCGGTGCTGGTCGTTGATGCGGTAGGCAGGGAGCTTCCCCTCCTCGACCCAGCGATAGACCGTCTTCTCGGAGACTTCCAACAGGCGCGCGACGTCTTTGATCCCTAGCTGCATCTCCTTCTCGTTGTACGGGGGTTCCGTCTGCGGCCAGCGGCAAGGATGCGGTGGATCTTGATTCTAGCTCTTTGGGAGCGCGATGCAAATCTCCCGCCGCTACGGGTGCTTGGCCTTGAACGCTTCCAGGACCTTCGGCAGGGTCGTCCTCGGCGTGTCGTAGAGGCACAGCCACCGCTCGCCGGCCTCCGCCATCCGCTTGGCCGCGCGCTTCGCCGTCCCCTCATCCGCCTTCCTCATGAAGAGCACCTGCGAGCCGAAGTAGCACTTGAGCTTCAACGCCGCCATCGCGCCCGCGAACCAGTCCGGCGTGGCAGCGAGGATGGAGAACTGCCGGGCGTCCTTGAGCATCACCTCGAACACCGCGCAACACTTCTCGAGCGGCCCCTCCACGTCCCGCACCGAAGCCGCCGCGAGCTCGACCGGCTTGGGGGGCGGGGCCGCGACCGCGTTGTAGTACCTCAGCCAGTAGCCGCCCAGGTCCGCGGCCATCGTCTTCACCGCCTCGCAGACGAGGGCGTCGTCGAAGCGGGCCACGTAGAGGACCGGCAGACGGAAGACGGAGTCCTGGCCGGACTCGGACATCCACAGCCCCGGGCGGTCGGGGGTCGCAACCGCGAAGCGGGAGGCGCGGCCGTCCTCCAGGGCGACGAGGACCTCGCACTCGCCGGAGCCCGGTTCGGGGCCCTCGACGACCGAGGCGAGTTCGATGGCGCGCACGCGGGCCGGAGGCATCGAGTCATTCTAGCGAAAACCAAAGGGAGAAAGCTGTTGGGAAAGATTCAAAAGAGCACTGATTAAAGCTCAAAAGTGCACCCCCGTGAGCTAGGTGCTCGTAACGCGTAACGCGATGTCCCAGCTCCGCGGGAGACTTCGGCTGGGACCGATTCTGCAGACGGCCGGAGCATTCGGCGCCGAACGCTGGCCCACTGGCCACTGCGGCCTACGCCGCCTTCTCCGTCCTCTCCCGCCGGCGCACGCCCTTTTCTTCACCTCATCGGAATATGAGCCCCAGCGCATAAAACACCCCTGTTTTATGCATCCGGGCGCATATTCTTCGAAGGTCTTGGATGGCGCATATCTCCAGCGGCGCGCGGCGCGCGCTCGGTTCATGAACTGCGCCCTTACGGCAGTTCCACCAAGAGATCGATGCCGCGCGACTCGAAGAGGAGCGCGGAATCGGCAATCACGGCTGACCTGAGGTCGTTTAAACGACAGCAGAACGGCTGCCGCCCCCTAGCGGGGGCGGTTGCGCCCGACGAGCCTGCGGCTCGCCAGGCGCCCCTACTTGTCCAGTGCACTTTTGAATTTCAGATGACAACCAAAGGAAGAAAGCTAGACTTTTTATCGTAAGCGGCTTATGATATATTCATGCACGCCGACGTCCGCCGCTACCTCTCCCGCATCGGCCGACTCGGCGGGCTGAAGAGCCGCCGGGCTCTCTCCCCGGAGACCGCCCGGGAGATGGTCCGCCTTCGCGAGGCCCGCCGGGCGTTCTCGAGGTTCAAGACCTCGTGCTTCTGGTCCTTCGACCCGGCCCGGCTCATTGGTCCTGCGGACATCCCCTGGGTCGTGGAGCAACTGCAGAAGAACGGCGGGTGGCAGGCGTGGGAAGTGGCAATGAGGCTGTCCCACCGGCCGAAGCCTTAGCTCGTTTTAAAGCGTCCGCTTGAACCGGGCGAAGGCCAGCCCCGAGGCCGCAACCGCCATCAAGACCAGCGCGGCGAGGTTCATCCCCACCGCCGCCGGGTCGCCCCCCTTGAGCATGACATTGCGCAAAAGCGTCACGAAATACTTGAGCGGGTCGAGGTAGGCGGCGAACCGGATGGCGGCGGGCATGCTTTCCACGGGGAACATCAGCCCGGACATCAGCACCGCGGGGAAGAGGAACAGGAAGGCCCCCAGCATCGCCTGCTGCTGGTTCGAGGCCAAGGTCGAGATGAGGGTGCCCACGCTCACGGTCGTGCAGACGAAGATGAAGGCCGAGAAGAACAGCACCGCCCAGGAGCCCTTCATCGGCACCTGGAAGACGAGCACGGCCACGGCCCCGACGAGCAGGGCGTCCACCATCCCGAGCAGGACGTAGGGCGCGGTCTTGCCGAGCAGGATCTCCCAGTCCTCGACCGGCGCGGCGATGAGGGTCTCGAGCGTGCCCAGCTCGCGCTCGCGCGCGAAGGACATGCTGGTCAGGATGATGGTGACGAGGCACAGGATCATGCTCATCACCCCGGGCACCATGAAGACCTTCGACTCCATCGCCGGGTTATAGAGCACCCGCACATCGAGCTCGAGGGGCGCCTTCGCCTGCCCCTGCGCGAGCACGGCCTCGGCGTAGCGTTCGATGCTCCGCGCGCGGAAGGCGTTCGAGGCGTCCACGAGCAGCTGGAGCCGCCCCTCCCCCCGCCCAACGGCCCGAGAGAGGCCCCCCGCGGGCGCGACGAGGACCGCGTCGGCCTGGCCCGAGCGCACGCGCTCGAAGGGCTCCTTCCCCGCCCCCCCCGCCGGGACGAACCAGCCCGAGGCGAAGAAGCGCTCGGCGGTGCGCCGCGCCAGGTCGTCGTCGGGGCGGAACTCGGTCCCCAGCCGGATGTTGCGCACCTCGGTCGAGAGGGCGAGGCCGAAGACCGTCAGCTGGAGGATGGGCAAAACGAAGAGGATGACGCGCATGCGCGGGTCGCGCACCGCCTGGACCAGCTCCTTTCGGATGAAGGCGAGGGTGGTGTTCATGGCTCGAGGTCCGTCTTGAAGCGCTTGGTCGCCGCCGCGGTGAGTAGGACGCTCATCCCCAGCAGGACCAGGAGCGGGACGGCCAGCTCCACGGGCCCCATGTCCTTGAGCATGATGCCGCGCGTGACGGCCAGAAACCACCTCGGCGGCAGGATCATCGTGAAATACTGGAAGAAGACGGGCATGCTCTCCACCGGGAAGATGAAGCCCGAGAGCAGCATGGAGGGCAGCAGGCCGCTGATGATGGAGAACTGCATGGCGATCTGCTGCTGGCGGGCCGCCACCGAGATGAGCAGGCCCTGCGCCAGGCAGGTGAACAGGAAGAGCAGGGACGCGCCGAAGAAGAGGAGGTGGCTGCCGGCGAAGGGCATCTTGAACAGGAGCCGCGCGACCCCGTAGACGATGAGCAGGGCCGCCAGCACGAGGGCGACATAGGGCGAGAGCTTGCCCAGCACGATCTCGGCCGGGCGCACCGGCGTCGAGAGCAGCAGCTCCATCGAACCGTTCTCCCACTCCTTGGCCACGGTGAGGGCGGTCAGCATGATGGAGAGCAGGCCGACCACGATGACCACGAGGCCGGGCACGGTGAACCAGCGCGTGTTGAGCTCGGGGTTGAACAGGAAGCGGGTCTTGAGCGAGATCTCGGGAGCCCCGCCCTCCCCCAGGAGCTTGCGCATGGCTGAACGCTGGACCCCCAGCAGGTAGCCCAGCACCGTGCTCGCGCTCGTGTTGTCGGCCCCGTCGAGCAGGAGCTGGGCCTTCGCCGTGCGTCCCGCTCTCAGGTTTCCGGCGAACTTCGGCTCGATGATGAGCACGGCCGCCGCCCTTTCGGAGTCCAGCTCCCGGGCCATGGCCTCGGGGTGCTCCCCGGGAGTCACCGAGAAATAGCCGGAGGCGGAGAACACCTCGGCCAGGGCGCGGGAGGCCTGGCTGCGGTCGCGGTCGTAGAGGGCGAGCCGCACGTCACGCACGTCGAAATCGATGGCGAAGCCGAAGAAGGTCACCAGGATGACCGGCAGGCCGAGGGCGAGGGCCAGGGTGAAGGGGTCGCGGTTGACGTGGCGCACCTCCTTGCGCGCGATGGAGAGGGCCCGGCGGAGGTCGAAGCCCTTCATCGGTCATCCCCCTCCACCAGCCGCACGAAGACGTCCTCCAGGGAGGGCGAGCGGCCGGGCTCCGGGAAGGCCTTGCGCTTGAGCTCCTCGGGCGTCCCCAGGGCGATGATGCGCCCCGCGCGCATGAGGGCGATGCGCCCGCAGTTCTCGGCCTCGTCCATGTAGTGGGTGGTCACGAAGACGGTCTTGCCCGCCCCCGCGAGCTTGCCGATGAGCGCCCAGAACCGGGCCCGCGCCGCGGGGGCCACGCCGGCGGTGGGCTCGTCGAGGAAGACGATCTCCGGGTCGTGCAGGAGCGCAGCGGCCAGGGCCAGCTCCTGCTTGAGCCCGCCGGGCAGCTGGCCGACCAGAGCGTCGGAGGCGCGGTCGAAGCCGATGAAATCGAGGAGCTCCCGGCAGCGCCGTTCGTATAGCGCTGCCGGCAGCTTGCGCAAGCCCGCCGCGAAGGCGAGGTTCTCCGACACGGTCAGGTCGTTGTAGAGGGTGAAGCGCTGGGACATGTAGCCGACCTTGTTCTTGAGCGCCCGCACCTGGGCTTGCCCCTCGAAGAGCGTCCCGGCCACCCGGACGGAGCCGGAGCTCGGGATGAGCAGGCCCAGCAGGGTGCGGATGGTCGTGGTCTTGCCCGCCCCGTTGGCGCCCAGGAACCCGAAGATCTCGCCGGGGAAGACCGAGAAGCTGACGTCGTCCACCGCGGTGAACTCCCCGAAGCGGATGCTGAGATGGGCGACTTCGACGCTGGGCGTCACGCTCCCGCCTTCCTCAGATACAGCTCCGAGAAGTTCTTCGCCTTCTCCCGCTCGAGTACCGCTCGCGGCTCCCCCTCCGCGAGGAGCCGCCCCGTCTCCAGGAGGTGGACGCGCGCGCAGCGCTCGGCCTCGTCCATGTAGGCGGTGCTCAGGACGACCAGGATGCCCCGCGCGCTCAGGTCCCGGAGGAGGTCCCAGAACTCCCGCCGGCTGATGGGGTCCACCCCGTTGGTCGGCTCGTCCAGGAGCAGGACGCTGGGCGACTGCAGGAGGGCGCACATGAGCCCGAGCTTCTTGTACATCCCGCCCGAAAGCTGGCCGGCCCGGCGGTCCTGGAAGCGGTCGAGGCGGGTGATGCGCAACAGCTCCTCGCGCCGGGGGCCGAAGACCTCCTCCGGGAGCCGATAGAGCTCGCGGAAGAACTCGAGGTGCTCCGCCACCGAGAGGTCGGAGTAGAGGCTCTGCTGCTGGGGCATGTAGGCCATCGCCGGGCGGATCTCCTCGAAGGAGACCGGGCATCCCCCCGAGTGGAAGGCGACCGTTCCCGCGTCGGGCCGGAGCAGGCCGATGAGGGTGCGCAGGAGCGTGGTCTTGCCCGCCCCGTCGGGGCCGATGAGTCCGTGCAGGAGGCCGGGCTCGAAGACGGCGTCGACGCCCGCGAGGGCTTGGTTGGGCCCCAGCTTCTTGAAAACGCCCTTGAGCTCCAGGCCGACGCTCTCCATAACCTAGTCCGGCAGCCGCACTTCGATGGACATGCCGGGCTTGAGGAGGCCTTCGGGGTTCTCGAACGCCACCTTCACCCCGTGCACGAGGCGCGTGCGCTCCTGGCGGGTCTGCACGTTCTTGGGCGTGAACTCGGCCTCGTCGTTGATGCGCGTGATGCGCCCGGGAAAGGCCCGCATCCCCAGCTCCGGCAGGTAGCCCGTGACCTTCTGGCGCAGGGCGAGCTTGACCAGCTGGGTCTCCGGCACGTAGACCATGGCCCAGACCTCGCTCAAGTCGGCCAGGGTCAAGAGCTTGGCGCCCGGCGCGACCAGCTCGCCCGGCTCGCGGTAGATCTCGAGCACCGTGCCGCTCGAGGGGGCGGCGACGGAGCACCAGGAGAGCTTGAGCGCCGCGTCGTCGCGCTTGAAGCGCAGAAGGTCGTAGGCCTCCTGGCGGATGGAGCCGCTCTTGAACAGGGGCACGGCGCTCTTGTAGTCCTTCTCGCTCAGGTCGGCGGCCAGGGCGAGGTCCTCGCAGGAGAGCCGCATCAGGACCTGCCCCGCGGCGACCTTCTCGCCCTCCTTGGCCTCCCTGCTCGCGATGACGGAGTTCACGCGCGAGGAGATGTCCACCTCGGTCGCCTCGATCGTCCCGGCGTAAAGGAACTCCGTCCGGTGGAGCATCCGCCAAGCCGCGTAAGCGGCCAGGGCGAGCACGACGGGGATGAGGATCAGCTTCTTCTTTCCCATGTCAGTCCTCCGACGACAAGCTTCTGCGCACGGCGAGCTGCGCGAGGATGCGGGCGTCGGTGCGCGCCGACTGCACCTTGGCTTCCAGCGCCTGCAGGTTCGCGGTCTGCACCTCGAGGAAGGTCGAGCGCCCGCCCTGATAGGACTCATAGGTCAGGCGGGCGAGCTCCTCGGTCTCGAGGACGGCCTGCCGGTTGATCTCCCGCTGGACGCGCAGGCCGGCGAGCTGGTCGTCGGCCTGCAAAAGGTCGCGGCCCAGGTCGATCGCGGCCTGGGCGCGGCGCTCCTCGAAGGCGAGCGCCTCGGTCTTTCTGCGGCCGATCTCCTCGGTGACCCGCCAGCCCTCGAAGAGCGGCAAGCTCAAGGACAGCCCCACGGCGTTCTGGTGGATGGTCTCGACCGTCGGCCCGTTGGGGTACTCGGCGTTCGACCTCGCGGTGAGCTGGAGCCTGGGCCAGCGCTCCGCGAAGGCGCTCCGGGCGGCCTGCCTGGAGGCTTCGGCCGATTCCGAAAGGGCCTTGAGGCGGGGGTGCTCGCGGCCGCCTTCGGGGCCGCGGTCCAGGGCCTTCAGCGAATCCTCGAGGACGTCCAGCCCGAGGAGCAGGGTCGGCGGTTCCGTATCCGGCGGGAGCTTCGACGCGGTGGCCCGGTCGAGGGCGAGCGAGGGGTCGCTCCCCGCGCCGAAGCCCGTCTTGGCGAAGAGGTCGCGCACCGAGGAGGCGACATCCGAGCGGGCCTGCCGGAGCACCCTCTTGCGGTTGAGCACCTCCTGGTGAGCGGAGAGCAGGTCCATGCGGCTGGCCGCGCGGTACTTGAGCCGCTGGGCGACGTCCGCGTGCTGGGCCTGCGCGAGGCGCAAGGAGTCCGCCAAGAGGCGCACCTGCTCCAAGCCCAGCTGGGCCTGGAAGTACGCGAGCCGGGCCTCGAGCAGGAGCTGCCGCTTCAGCGCGGCCGCGTCCTCGCCGCGCGAGCGGGCCGCGGCCGAGAGGCTCCGCCAGGCGCTCTGCGCCGCGCCGGAGTCCCAGAAGACCCATGAAAGGCTCGGTCCGAGGGCCCAAGCGTCGTGGGTCCCGAATTCCTGCGGGGCGGCGCCCCGGATGGGGAACTGCAGGGTCGGGATGACGGAAGCGTAGCGCCAGGACGCGTCCAAGGCCAGCCGGGGCCAGAGGGTCGAGAGCCGGCCCCGGGCCTGCGCTTGGGCCGCGTCCCGGTCCGCCTCGGCGGCCCGCAGCTTCGGAGAGCGCTCGAGCGCGGCCTTCTGGACGGAGTCGAGGCTCAAGGCCAGGGTCGGCGTCGGCTCGGCCCAGGCGGGAAGGGCCATGAGCAGCGCGCCCAAGAAGACGCTCATGCCGACGCCCCCTTCATCGCCATGTCCACGCGGTCGGCGATGGCCTCGTCCGAGAGGATCTCCCGCACCACGAGCTTGAAGGGCAGGGCCCCGATCCCTCCGCTCAGCACGCGCTCGAGCGCCGCGACGAGCACGGCCGGGAGCATGACCCCGCCCCCCAGGAAGACCATGACTCTCGTCAGAGGCGAGCGCCTCAGGACGCCGGCCTTCTGGCAGTCGCGCACCAGCCCCATGACGATCCTCACGTGCCGGGGAGCGTTCTTAAGGAGGAACTCGATGGCGGGCCGGTTCCCCGCGACGGCGTCCTGCCCGAGGCAGAGCACGAGGGCGCGGTTGTCGCGGGCGAAGCGGGCCAGGCTGGTCAGGGCCTTGCGCAGGCGCTCGGCGGAAGTCCCCTCGGAGGCCTCCAGGCTCAGCTTGGCGAAGAACTCCTCGTAGATCTCCTGGAGGACTCGGCGGGCGAACTCGTCCTTGGTCTTGAAGTGGTAGTGGAACATGCCGAGGTTGACTTCGGCCTTCGACGCCACCTCGCGTACGGAGAGGCCCGAGATGCCCTTGCGCGCGAGGAGCTCGCGCCCGGCGGAGAGGAGCTTGCGGTCGGCGTCGCCTGCGGGTCTCGACATAAGGCCCCCTGAAGAAGGTCTAAGTTATACTGCTGTATAATTATACACTCGTATAACTCATTTGTCAAGGCCTGACAGGCGGGGTGACAGGCCTGACAGGCGGGGGGCGCCAAGTGCGCGGCGAATGACGTCTTATTCCAACTCGGCCAAGAACGCGCGGAATACCCGGAAGACCTCCCTGCCCATCTCCGCTGGGTCGCGGCCCGGGTATTGAAGAGCGGTCCAGATCGGTCCTGAGGAGTTCTCCGTTGCGAACGCCTCTTCCAGATTGCGTTTGAACTTGCGGTACCAGGGGGCAGGGTGTTTGGCCGCCGTTCCCGCGATACCTTCCAGGACTCTCTTCCGCCATCCGGGCTTCATCAGGATCTCGTAGATGTAGGCCAGATCCTTGCCCCTCTTGTCGATAGTCGCACGACGTGCGAAGATCAGCCCCTTTGTAAGAACAAAGGCCGGGAGGGACGGGACTTTGAACCGACGATGACGATATCCGACAGATAATCTCGCAGGACGTCCAGAGCCGTGAAGAGGACCTTCTTGACGATTTCCGGCGAGGCCTCAGCGGGCATCGCGCCACCTCGGCATCAGGACTCGCGAGAGGATGTGCTCGGCCTGCTCGCGCCCCCGGACCGGATAGCGGTAGCAATCGAGATAGAGTTGGATCTCCGAAACGACAGGCAGCTTACGGATCACCTGGGCTCCGTAGAGGCCGGAATCGGCGTAATAGGGCTGGATCAGATGGATCGGCCCCAACCTATCCGGAATCAGACGCAAAACGTCCTGCCAAGACCGCCTGATCCGGTCGGCCCTAGGCAAATGGATATGGACCTCGCTGAAGGTCGCGTAGGGAGCGGCAAGGGAAGCCCCCGCCATGCAGGTAAGCGCCCACGGTCCTGGAAGCCGGACACGGCCCTTGGAAAGCAGATTCAGAATGGCGTTCGGATCGGTGACCCCGTCGATCGAGAACCGATAGTACTTGACCGGCTTCATGGCGTACCAAGCCGCCCAATCACGCAGTAGCTGGATCGGATAGAGGAACCGCGCTTCCGTCGGGCTTTCCCGCGAAGCGAGCCCGATGCGCTGAAGCTGGCGCAGGCTCAAAATCGTCAAGGCGGGGCTCGTCCCCGCCATCCTTGAGAGTTCCCGGATCCCCCAGGCTTTGTCCGGACTGGATAGGGCGACCCTCAGCAGCATGGACGCGCTGTCGGCGAAGGGGTTGCGCTCCTGCGGGGCCGGCATTCTCATGGGCATTTATTACATCTTTGTAAACATATTATACTACTAGGTAGGTATCCTTAATCTCTTCTATAATCCAGGTTAAGTATAACATGTATTTACATCTTTGTAAACACTATGGATGCAGAGGATGGACTCGGGCTGAAATAGGACGGCGCTAAGCAATGGATGCGTGATTCCCGGTTTCATTTACGTTTCAATTCATTTAATGCTTTCCAGGTTGACTTAAAACTCGAAGGGTCATGTTGTTGATGGTAATGTAAAGCTCTTTCAAGAACAGGAATAGCCCTTTCGTCACCGATTTCAGCTAAGATTTCGGGGATTAGATGGTAAAGGGGACCACCTTCATATCCCAATATGTCCCTATGGGATGAACCTGTCTTGGCGAAACACGATTCTACGATGGCCCGCCCTTTAAGCTTTATGCATTGTCGTTGTTGCTCCCGGTACTCGATATGTCGGTTCAATAACATCGCCAATCTCGGAACCACCGGCTTCCCAAGCCGTACGAAAGCCTGAACCAACTCCTTTGAATACAGACGGAACCGCCGCGCCCTCACCTCTTTGGTCTCGGATTCATGCTCCAGATACCTAACGCGCTTCAGATCCAAGATCAGCCTGTCAATGAGCTCCTCCATGCTCTTCGTGCGCACAGCCCTCAAGAACCTCGCGCGGCCCTGGATCCTCAAGATCGCATTATGAGCCGCCCCGGCATCGGTGAGTATGCTGTCCGGCGGCCCGTCTGGGGTCGCCTGCCCCATGTAGAACAGCGGGCCGCTCTTCTCGACCTCCCGCAGCCTGGGGATCATCGCCTCGTCGCCGACCTCGGCCAGGGCATCGATGATCCATTTCCGGATCTCCTCCTTCCTGTTGTCTTGATATCCATCCAACCGCCGGAACAAACCCGCCGCGAGCGCGCCGCTCTCTTCGCGGAGTATGTCCGACGAAGTAAGAACCGCGAACTCCGCCCAACGCTTCTTGATGTTCCTGGCGTCGGCGAACGAGCTCTGGAGGTCAGCGACCGAAGCCTTCAGCTCTTCTTTCGCGCGGCCATGCAGCCCGAGCCGCCGCCCGGCCTCCGTCGTGCTCTTAAGCACCTCGAGCTCATCGGCCGTGGGCTCGGGGACGAGGCTAGCCGGTGCCGCATCGGCGTGCGGCATCATGATGAAAACCGTCAACGCCAGTGCCGAAATCCCCGCCGATGCGGCCAGCCGCCTGCGCGCCATTTGAGTGTATGATACAACGAAACAACCGGCTTCCGCGCAGGAAGCGGCCGCGTCAGAGGGTTGGGGAAACGAACCATTACTGCCCCTTAGGCACCCCGATCACATCCCAGTAGCCGCCCTTGTCCGGCCCGATGCGGCGGAGAAAACCCCATGCTTTCAGATTTTGGATATGTCTTTGAACAGCCGATTGATTGATTCTCATGGATTCCGACAATTTCTTCCGGGAGGTCGACGGATTCCCCCCAATGGCCCGCAATACGGCCTTTTGTTTGTCGGTGAGCTCTGACCACTTTTTCTGACCACTTATCTGACCACGTTTGCCGACCACTTCCCGGACATGTTCCGGGCCTCTCAGCGAGAATTCCGATGACCGATGGAACACCATCCTGAAAAAGTCGTTTATCTCGAATTCGGGCTCTCTGAGACCTGCCCCGGCCAAGGATTCCCTCATCCGCTGGATGCCAGTGCCGGCCCGCTCGACCTTATGGAGTCGCGCGAATAGATCAGCAACGCGTTCGTTCCGCCTGACAGAAACTCCTTGACCCAGGGTCTTCTGCGATAGACCTTTCGGCAGGCCGCCCGGATTGGTGATCTCTACGCGGTCGTCGAAGATGTCGACGCTGACCTGGGTCCCCTTGATGGCGTAGTCGCGGTGCATGAGGGCGTTGACGACGGCCTCGCGCAGAGCCTCAAGCGGGATCTCGCAGATGTCTTCCCGATCGACCCCCTTGATCTCGCTTCTGATATTGAGATGCTTCTCCAGGAAAAGGATGGCTTCCTTGAATTGAGTGAACAGGTCATCGCGAACGTCACGCCGGTCATAGATGCGGCCTCTCGTCTTGCCTTTGAAAGCGATAAGGGTCATCTGCGCCTGGTGAAGAAAATCATGGACGTTCTTGGCAAAGAACAGGATGCCCGCGTTCTTGACGCTCTTCTCATCGGCGACTTTGAGGCTGCGCAGGAAATCGGCGGCCGAAGTCTTGCCGATATCGATGCCCGCCGCCCTGGTGAAAGCGAGCACCTTGGCTCTGGACAAGTCATCGAAAGCGAATCCCCTGGCTGTGCGTTCCTCGAATGGGAACGGGTCGTTCTCCCGGAACATGATCCGAATCTCCTCATAGATCATCTTCTGGGTGTTGCCGTTGAGCCGTCTGAAATAGCCGGAGCCGCAGCTACAGGGCTTCTCGTCCCCCTCCGGCACCTCAACAGCAACCACATCCCCGACCTGCTCTGCAGTTACAGAGAGGCTCGGCTTACAATTGCGCGCCAAGCTGTTGATTCGGGCCTTGAGGTCGTTGGACAGCTTTTCGCCGGCGATCGTTCCGTCGTCGCGCACGCCCAAGAGGATCGTCCCACCCTTTGTGTTGGCGAAGGCCACGATATCCTCGTCGATCCGGGAGGTGTATCTCTCTTTGAACTCGGTGGCAAGTCCCTCCCCCTCGCGGATCAGGAGATCCACGCTCTTGAGATCAATCATCATGCCTCTGTTTCACGGACTGTTCCGGTACCCGGGCACGTCAGGAAGCCATTATAGGGAATGAAGCAGCGGTTGTCTTTCAGCTCAATGCCTCCCAGTCGCGCGGACGACCTCCACCCGCTCGATGCCGCGGCCGGAGAACTCCTTCTGGTAGACCTCTTCGATATCATAGCGGAGCTTGAATACTTCCTCCCGGGACATCTTTTCGAGCTTGCCGCCGAATTCCCTCTCCAGGTCCCGCTGGCCTAGACGGGCGACCAGCTCTTCCCAAAACGTCTCATTGTCGTACTCATCCTTGAACCGGTCGATCGACTCTTCGAACCCCTTGGTCGGGTAATAGGTCTTCGATTCCGCGTCGAACTCGATGAGATCCTCCAACCCGGCTGTCTTCGCGAACGAAGCAATATGCTGCTCCATCTCTTCGAACTTCTTGATCGTTTTTACCCGTGTCGCGTTGATCATCCATTCGCCCATATAGACCATCTCGATGAGCGTTCTGTACTGCTCCTTGGTCAGGCTGATTTCCATTTCATTGCCCTCTCGGCGCTACGCGCGCTCCGTCTCGACGGCTGGAATCTTCCGAAGATATCAATTTACATCTTTGTAAACACCTGTCCGCACAGGGCTCAAGCCAACGGCCGGCTTTCATATCGCGCTGCTTAATGCAATGCCGGCTGCATTAAGTACGGTGGCGAGAAACGACTTTCCACCGGTCCAAAGCTCTCTTCCCGAACCGCGGCCGCATTGAAAGCTCCGGCGCACAAATGGGAGAATCCGCGCATGGGCCGCTTCAAGGAGTTCATGGCCAAGCGCTGCGAGGACTGCCCGCTCTGCCGGCACGCCCGGGAGAACCCCGAGCGGTGGTTCGGGCGCCTCATGACCTGGCACGGGAAATACTGCCCCTTCTGGAGCGCCCGCGAAGAGATCTACGGACAAGGAGCCAAGAAATGAGAATCTACGCCGCCCTGCTCGCCCTCGCCCTGCTCGCCGCCCCCGCGAGTGCGGGCTTCATCCCCCTCGATTTCTCGCTCGACGCGCCGGGCGTCACGCACGTCTGCGACGCGGCCAAGGTCAAGGCCGACCTGCGCCTCAAGGCCCTGCCCGCCGCCTCCCCGGCCACCTTCCAGAACACCTTCGTCGAGTTCTCGAACATCCTCTCCGACTTGAGCGACGAGACCGCCATCCCGATGTTCCTCGGCCAGATCTCCACGGACAAGGCCGTCCGCGACGCGGGCATCGAGTGCGACACCGACATCTCCAAGTTCGCCGTCGAAGTCTTCACGCGCCAGGAGCTCTACCAGGCGATGAAGGCCGCGGCCGACCGCGGCGAGCTGCTCGAGGGCGAAGACCAGCGCCTCATGGAGAAGACCCTGCTGGACTTCAAGCGCAGCGGCTTAGGTCTGCCCCCGGAGCAGCGCAAGAAGCTCCTGGACATCCGCCAGAAGCTCGTGGCGCTCTCCAACGACTTCAGCAAGGAAGTCTCCGAGACCAAGGACTTCGCCCTCTTCACCGAGGCCCAGCTCTCCGGCGTCCCCGAGGACATGAAGAAGCGCCTCGAGAAGGTCGACGGGAAGTTCAAGGTCACCCTGGACTACCCCGACTATTTCCCCTTCATGGACAACGCCAAGGACCCCGAGGCCCGCAAAGCGCTCGAGAACAAGTTCAATTTGCGGGGCGGCCAGAAGAACAAGGAGCGCCTGGCCGAGGTGCTGGCCTTGCGCGTCGAGGCCGCCAAGCTCCTGGGCTACAAGACTCACGCCCACTACGTGCTGGAGGAGCGCATGGCCCAGAGCCCCGAGGCGGTCACGGCCTTCCTCGACCGCATCCGCAAGAAGCTCTACGAGAAGGGCCGCCCCGAACTCCAGACCCTCGCCGCCCTCAAGCGCGCGGAGGAAGGCCCCAAGTCGGACGGCATCCTGCGCGCCTGGGACTGGCGCTACTACCACGAGAAGCTCATGCGCACCCGCTACCAGGTCGACCAGCAGAAGATCAGGGACTACTTCCCGATGGAGGTCGTCATCGACGGGATGCTCAAGGTCTACCAGGAGCTGCTCGGCCTGAGCTTCCGGGAAGTCCCCCCCTCCGAGGCGAAGACCTGGCATCCCGACGTGAAGCTCTACGAGGTCTCCGACTCCAAGACGGGCATCGTGATCTCCCGCTTCTTCATGGACCTCTATCCGCGCGAGGGCAAGTACAAGCACGCGGCCGCCTTCACGCTCATCCAGGGACGCCTGCTCCCCGACGGGGCCTACCAGAAGCCGATGAGCTCCATCGTGGCCAACTTCGACAAGCCGACCCCGGAGAAGCCCTCCCTGCTCACCCACAACGACGTGGAGACGGTCTTCCACGAGTTCGGCCACATCATGCACCAGACCCTCACCCGCGCCAAGTACCAGCGCTTCTCGGGCACCGCGGTCGCCCGGGACTTCGTGGAGACCCCCTCCCAGATGTTCGAGAACTGGGTGTGGAAGGCCCCCATCCTCGACCGCATGTCGGGGCACTACCAGGACCATTCGAAGAAACTGCCTCCGGAGATGATCAAGAAGATGGTCGCCGCGAAGAACGTGGACGCGGGCTTGAAGTACCTGCGCCAGAACTTCTTCGCGACCTACGACATGACCCTCAACACCACGGGGACGAAGGACACGACCGAGCTCTACGCCAAGCTCATGAAGGAGGTCTCCCTCATCCCCATGAGCGCGGGGGTGATGCCCGAGGCCAGCTTCACCCACCTCATGGGCTACGACGCCGGCTACTACAGCTACCTGTGGGCCGAGGTGTTCGCCCAGGACGCCTTCTCCCGCTTCGAGAAGGAGGGCCTGCTCAACGAGAAGACCGGCCGGGATTACCGCAAGGAGATCCTGGAAGTCGGCGGCTCGCGAGAGGAGTCCGTTTCCTTGAGCCGCTTTTTGGGCCGCGAGCCCAACGACGCGGCTTTCCTGAAGGAGATCGGCCTCACGGCGAAGCCCTAGGCTTGACCCCCTTCTGGGCCGCCGCCGGCATCTTCGGCGCGACCTACCTGCTGCTCTCGTTCCAGAGCCTGCCGGGCGTCTTCATCCGGCGCCCGGCCGCCGCGCTCATCGGCGCGGTGGCGATGGTGAGCGCGGGGGTCGTCTCCCTCCACACCGCCTACAGCCTGGTGGACATGGACACCCTGGTCTTCATCCTCGGGATGATGATCGTCATCGGCTACCTGGAGGTGAGCGGCTTCTTCGAGCAGGTGGAGGCCTTCCTCCTCCAGGACGCCAAGACCCCCCGACAGCTGCTGGGCCTCGTCGTCGCCTCCTCGGGCCTGCTCTCGGCCCTCTTCATGAACGACACGATCTGCCTCATGTTCACGCCGCTGGTGCTCAGGGTGGCGCGCAAGTGCCGGAGGAATCCCGCCCCTTATCTCATCGCGCTGGCCACGGCCTCGAACATCGGCTCGACCTTCACGCCGATGGGCAACCCCCAGAACATGATCGTGGCCGTCCACTCGAAGATCCCCTTCCTCTCTTTCGTCTGGAGGCTGGCTCCCCTCGCCCTGCTCGGACTCTGGCTGGACTACCTCGTCCTCGTGCGGGCCTACCCGGCGGAGTTCGCCCCCGGCGGCGAGATCTCGCTGCCCGACATCCAGGCTCCGCCGCTGCGGGGCCGCCTGCTCTACGCCTGCCTGGGGGCCACCGCCGTCCTGCTCGTCCTCCTCAGCCTCGACGTGCACCCGCCGCTCGCGGCCATCGTCGTGGCCGCGGCCCTCATCCTGGCCGGAGCCACCCAGCCGCGCGAGGCCTTCGCGAAGATCGACTGGGAGCTTTTGCTGATGTTCGCCTGCCTGTTCGTGGTGATGGGCGGGGTGCGGCAGTCGGGCCTGCTCGCCGCCCTGATGGACCCCCTCTCCAAGACCTCGGAGGCCGGGCCGCTGCTGCGCCTAAGCGCCCTGAGCGCGGTCTCCGCGGCCCTCTCCAACCTGGTGAGCAACGTGCCCGCGGTCGTCTTCCTCTCGAACCTGCTCCCGGGCGCCGGGGCCGACCGGCCGCTCTGGCTGGCGCTGGCCGCCTCGAGCACCCTGGCGGGCAACCTCACCCTCATCGGCTCGGTGGCGAACCTCATCGTCTTCGAGAGCGCGCGCAAGGAGTGCCGCGTGGGCTTCGGGGAGTACGCGAGGGCCGCCGCCCCGCTGGCGACGGCCCTCGTCGTCCTGTCGGTGTTCTGGCTTTGGCTGGTCGGCTAGCCCGGCCTCAGCGGGGCTTACAGACGATCTCCCGGATCCTCAGGTCGAAGAACTTCGAGGAGCAGGCGGGCTCGAGCACGAGAGCCGTGTCGGCTCCTTCCCCCGTCCCTCCCAGGGCGAGAGCTTCCTTCTTGAGAGGAAGCACTCCCTGGTCGGCGGCCATGAGGGCCACCTCGACGGCCACCTTGAAGCCCTGCCCGAGCGTATAGAAGGTCTGCGCGACGACCCCGGCCGGCGGCATACCGCCGAAGCGCTTCTGCACCGCGCCGTCCACGCCGCCGAAGGCGTGGGTGCCCGTGATGAAGACGGCCCCGAGCCTCTCGGCTTCCTTGACGTACTTCGGCCGCAGGCCGCCCCACTTGGCGGCGTACTCGGCCGAGTAGCCGACCCCGACGACCCGGGTCCTGGCCCCGGCCTTGCGCAGGGCGCGCGCGAGCTCAAGGGCGGTCTTCCCGCTCGAGGAGGCCGCGACCGCCCAGCCGAGTTCCAGCTCGGCGGCGCGCAGGGCCGCCGCCTGCACGCAGAGGGCGCTGCCCCGCTTTCCCGGCTTGTCCAGATAGGCGATGGTCTTGAGTTCCATGCGCTGCCGTCCTCCTTTCGCATGGCCCCTCGGCGTTTGCGTCCTATGGGAAAGCCGAGGGGCCGCACTCGTATTGTAGCCTAATCGAGCGGGACAAGGGTATTTGGCCGATTTGTTGCCATAAGATATGATAAGGACGTCAATAGGTGAACCACTATGAGAGCTAAGAAGACTTTGGATGCCGCGAAAGACCTCCGCGACGAACCGGTCTACACCATCGGGGTCGTCGCCCGGCTGCTCAAGGTCTGTCCGGCCACCCTTCGCATCTGGGAGCGCAAGAAGCTCATCGCGCCCCGCCGGCTCGGCAAGAACCGCTTCTACTCCGAGGCCGACCTCGAGCGCCTGAAGATCATCAAGCGCCTCATCCAGGACAGGAAGCTCAACATCGAGGGCGTCCGGGCCGTGATCAACGTGAAGTCCTGCTGGGATATCCGCCGCTGCTCTCCCGAGGCGCGGGCCAGGTGCATCGTCCACCAGAACGCCGCCCAGCTGCTCCTGGGCTTGGATTCCGCCCCCGTCCGCAAAGCCGTCAAAGGCGTTCTCCCCCCCTGCGCCTGAACGCGGCGGCGCCCCTTGGAGGCGTTGACAGAACGCCGGTTCTGTGTAATACTATTGATATGTCATATGTAAACGTGACTAATATGTCTGCACCCCCCCCTCCCGGGGGCCGCAGGAGGAGCGCCATGAAAGCAGCCCGGAGTCGCGACGTCAAGGACCGCCGGCCCGCCAAGAAGAGGATGGGCTTCGAGCCGCTCATCCTGGAGCTCAAGGACAAGCTGCGCCGGGACCCGAAGGATTTCTGGACCTGGGACAACCTGGCGAACCTCTACTACAGCGAGGGCTACATCCACCAGGCGCTCATCATCTACAAGAAGGCGCTCGAGATCCTGCCCGACGTGCCCATCGTCTACCTCCGCATGGGCATCGCCTTCTACCGCCTGGCCCGCATGCAGGACGCCGTCGAGGCCCTGCTGAAGGCGGTCGCGCTCAACCCGAAGCTGGCCCTGGCCTACTACTACCTCGGCTTCGCCTACCACCACCAGGGCGACGCCGCGGAGTCGCTGCGCAACTTCCAGGAGGCGCACCGCTGCAGCCCCGAGAACCTGGTCGTCTACCACCACCTCGCCGAGAACTACCTCCAGTTGGGGCGCTACAAGGAAGCCGCGGAGCTCATGAAGACGCTGCTCCGCCAGACCCCCGACTGCCTGACGGCCTGGTCCAAGCTGGGCTTCGCCCTCTACGGGCTCCACGAGAACACCGAGGCGGCCGAGGCCTTCCGGGAGGCCCTGCGCCTCAACCCGAGCGACCGCCGCTGCCTGAACATGCTGGAGCGGCTCACGGACGTCCCTGAGATCTGATGAGGACGAGCCCAGGACCCCGCGGCATCGCGCAAAAGATCATCGAGGAGCACCTCGTTTCGGGAACGGCGGCGCCAGGCGCCGAGATCGCCCTGCGCATCGACCAGACCCTCACGCAGGATGCGACGGGCACCATGGCGTGCCTCCAGTTCGAGGCGCTGGGCATCCCGCGCGTGAAGACCGAGCTCTCCGTGAGCTACGTGGACCACAACACCCTGCAGTCGGGCCCCGAGAATCCCGACGACCACGCCTTCCTCCAGACCTTCGCGGCCAAGCACGGCATCTTCTTCTCGAGGCCCGGCAACGGGATCTGCCACCAGGTCCACCTGGAGCGCTTCTCGGCGCCCGGGAAGACCCTGCTCGGCTCGGACAGCCACACCCCTACGGGCGGCGGGGCGGGGATGCTCGCCATCGGCGCGGGCGGCCTCGACGTCGCCGTGGCGATGGGCGGCGGCGCCTACCACCTCGCGATGCCGAAGGTGCTCCTCGTGCGGCTCACGGGGAAGCTCAGGCCCTGGGTGTCGGCCAAGGACGTCATCCTCGAGCTGCTGAGAAAGATGACGGTTAAGGGTGGTGTAGGCAAGGTCATCGAGTACGGCGGCGAGGGTGTCGCAAGCCTCACCGAGCCTGAGAGGGCTACCATCACCAACATGGGCGCCGAGCTAGGCGCGACCACCTCGGTATTCCCCTCTGACGATGTGACAAAGGCGTTCCTCGAGGCGCAGGGCAGGGAATCTGACTGGATAGAGCTTAAGGCCGACGAGGATGCAAAATACGACGAGACTATCGAGATAAACCTCTCGAAGCTCGAGCCTATGATAGCGAAGCCCCACATGCCCGACCAGGTCTGCAAGGTCTCCGAGATAGAAGGNNAACATGGGCGCCGAGCTCGGCGCCACCTCCTCGGTGTTCCCGAGCGACGAGGTCACCCGCGCCTTCCTCGCCCGCCAGAAGCGGCCCAAGGCCTTCCGTGCGCTCGCGGCCGACGAGGGCGCCGCCTACGACGAGACCCTCGACCTCGACCTCTCCTCGCTCGTCCCTCTCGCGGCCTGCCCCCACAGCCCGGATAACGTGAAGGCGGTCTCGGAGCTCGAGGGCCTGAAGGTCCATCAGGTCGCCATCGGCAGCTGCACGAACTCCTCCTACCGCGACATGGCGCGCGTCGCGCGCATCCTCAAGGGCCGCAAGGTGCACCCGGGCGTGAGCCTCGTCGTCAGCCCCGGCTCGCGCCAGGTGCTCGAGATGCTCGCCCGCGACGGGAGCCTCGCCCTCCTCCTCTCGGCGGGGGCCCGCATCCTCGAGAGCGCCTGCGGGCCCTGCATCGGCATGGGGCAGGCCCCGCCCTCGAAGAGCGTCTCGGTCCGCACCTTCAACCGCAACTTCGAGGGACGCAGCGGCACGCCGGACGCGCAGGTGTACCTCGCAAGCCCCGAGACCGCGGCGGCCTGCGCCCTCCGGGGCGTCCTCACCGATCCCCGCCGCCTGGGCGCCCTGCCCAAGGTCGTCGAGCCCAGGCTCTACCTCGTCGACGACGGCATGATCCTCCCCCCCTCTCGGAAGCCTTCCGAGGTGGAGGTCGTGCGCGGCCCCAACATCAAACCGCTCCCCCGGGCGAAGCCCCTGCCGGAGAGCCTGGAGGGCCGCGTCCTGCTCAAGGTCGGCGACGATATCACCACCGACCACATCCTGCCGGGCGGGGCGAAGGTGCTCCCCCTGCGCTCGAACATCCCCGCCATCTCGGAGTACGTCTTCGAGCGCGTGGACAAGGGGTTCGTCCAGCGCGCCAAGGAGGCCGGCGGCGGCATCGTCCTGGGCGGGGCCAACTACGGGCAGGGCTCGAGCCGGGAGCACGCGGCCCTTGCCCCGATGTACCTGGGCGTGAAGGCGGTCCTCGCGAAGAGCTTCGCCCGCATCCACCGGGCGAACCTCATCAACTTCGGGATCCTGCCGCTGACCTTCGAGACCCCCGCCGACTACGGCCGCGTCCAGGCCGGGGACGTCCTGGAGCTGCGCGGCCTGAAAGCCCAGCTGGCCTCCGGGGGGCTTTTGCGCGCCCTCGACAAGGACGGCGGCTGGGAGCTGCGCTTGCGCGCCGGCTTCACCCCCCGCGAGCTCGAGATCGTGCTCGCCGGGGGCCTGCTCAACCTCACCGTCCGCTCCGCCTAGGAGGCGCCATGGCCCTTGGAGAGAAGATCCGTTTCGAGGACGGAACGCTCCGCGTCCCCGACCGCCCTCTCATCCCCTTCATCGAGGGGGACGGCACCGGCCCGGACCTCTGGGCCGCCTCGCGCCGAGTGTTCGACGGCGCGGTCGAGAAGGCCTTTGGCGGGCGCCGCCGCATCGAGTGGTTGGAGGTCCTGGCGGGCGAGAAGGCTTTCCGCGAGACGAAGGAGTGGCTGCCCGACGCCACCCTGAAGGCGATGGAGGACCACGTCGTCTCCATCAAGGGGCCGCTGGGGACGCCCGTGGGCGGCGGCATCCGCTCGCTCAACGTGACCATCCGCCAGAAGCTCGACCTCTACGCCTGCGTGCGCCCCGTGCGGTACTTCGAGGGCACCCCGAGCCCGATGAAGGACCCGGGCAAGCTGGACGTCGTCATCTTCCGCGAGA
The DNA here is from genome assembly GCA_003450735.1 of Elusimicrobiota bacterium. Taxonomy (GTDB): domain Bacteria; phylum Elusimicrobiota; class Elusimicrobia; order UBA1565; family UBA1565; genus UBA9639. The sequence continues at coordinate 26,124 of DMEZ01000042.1, forward strand.
ACACGGAGGACGTGTACGCGGGCATCGAGTGGCCCGCGGGCAGCCCCGAGGCCCTCAAGCTCGCCGCCTTCCTGGAGAACGAGCTCAAGCAGCCGGTGCGCGCCGACTCCGGCCTCGGCATCAAGCCCGTCAGCCGCATGGCCAGCCGACGGCTCGTGCGCATGGCCCTCCAGCACGCTCTCAAGCGGGGTAAGCGGAGGGTCACGCTCGTCCACAAGGGCAACATCATGAAGTTCACCGAGGGGGCCTTCCGGGAGTGGGGCTACGAGCTCGCCCGCGAGGAGTTCCCGGACGCCGTCGTCACGGAAGCCGACGTCGAGAAGCTGCATGGCGGGAGGGCCCCGGCCGGGAAGGTGGTCCTCAACGACCGCATCGCCGACTCCATGTTCCAGCAGGCGCTCCTGCGGCCCGAGGACTACGAGGTGCTCGTCACCACCAACCTCAACGGGGACTACCTCTCGGACGCCTGCGCCGCCCAGGTCGGCGGGCTCGGGATGGCCCCGGGCGCCAACATCGGCGACCGGGCCGCCTGCTTCGAGGCCACCCACGGGACGGCGCCCAAGTACGCCGGCCAGGACAAGGTGAACCCCGGCTCGCTGATCCTCTCCGGGGCGATGATGCTCGACTACATGGGCTGGGTCGAGGCGGCCGCGTCCATCACGAAGGCTCTCGAGAAGACACTCTCGCAGAAGAAGGTCACCTACGACCTCCACCGCCAGCTGCCCGGGGCTCAGCTGCTGAAGTGCTCCGAGTTCGCCTCCGCCATCCTCTCGAACCTATAGGGGCGCGGCGTTCGGCCGGCTTAGACCTTGGCGGGGGCCTTGAGGCGCTCGGAGAGCGCCTCGTACTGGCGCCACATCTCCGGGCTCAGCCGGTCCCCGAACTTCTCGAAGAACTCCTTGTGCCCCTTGAGCTCCTCGGACCACTCCTCGCGCCGCACCTCGAGGAGCTTGTCCATCGCACCCTGGGGGAGGTCGAGGCCCGTCAAGTCCAGGCCGTCGGGCTCTGGGAGGCTGCCGATGGGGGTCTTGCGGGCCTTGGCGTCCCCGCGGCAGCGGGCCAGGACCCACTCCAGCACGCGCAGGTTCTCGCCGTAGCCGGGCCACAAAAAGCCCCCCTTCTCGTCCTTGCGGAACCAGTTGACGTGGAAGATGCGCGGCGCCTTCGGGATGCGCCGGCCCATGTCGATCCAGTGGTTGAAATAGTCGGCCATGTTGTAGCCGCAGAAGGGCAGCATGGCCATGGGGTCGCGCCGCACCTCGCCGAGCTTGCCCACCTGGGCCGCCGTGCGCTCGGAGGCCGCCGTGGCCCCGACGTAGACGCCGTGATTCCAGTCGAAGGACTCGAAGACGAGCGGCGCCAGGCGCTCCCGCCGGCCGCCGAACACGATGGCCGAGATGGGCACGCCCTGCGGGTCCTCCCAGCGCGGAGAGATGCAGGGGCAGTTGCGCGCGGGGGCGGTGAAGCGGCTGTTCGGGTGCGCCCCGACGACCGGATCCCCCTTCTCGTCCTTCATGCCCGGCTTCCAGGGCTTCCCGCGCCAGTCCAGGGCGCCCTCCGGGGGCTGCCCCTCGCCCTGCTCCCACCAGACCGTGCGGTCTGCGCCCAGCACGACGTTGGTGAAGATGGAGTCGCGCTGGACCGACTTCAGGGCGTTCGGATTGCTCTTGGAGTTGGTGCCCGGCGCCACGCCGAAGAAGCCCGCCTCGGGGTTGACAGCCCAGAGCCGCCCGTCGGGCCCGATGCGCAGCCAGGCGATGTCGTCTCCCACCGTCCAGACCTTGTAGCCCTTCTTCTTGAGCCCCTCCGGCGGGACGAGCATGGCGAGGTTCGTCTTGCCGCAGGCGCTCGGGAAGGCGGCGGTGATGTACTCCACGCGGCCCGCCTTGTCCTCGATGCCCAGGATGAGCATGTGCTCGGCCATCCAGCCTTCCTGCTTGGCCAGCCAGCCGGCGACGCGCAAGGACAGGCACTTCTTGCCCAGGAGGGCGTTGCCGCCGTAGCCGGAGCCCACGCTCCAGATGGCGTTGTCCTCGGGAAAATGCAGGATGAGGCGCCTCTTGTCGTCGAGATCGGCCTTGCCGTGCATGCAGCGGGTGAAGATCCCGTCCGTCCCGAGGTGGTCGAGGACGGCCTTGCCCACCCGGGTCATGATGCGCATGCTGAGCGCGACGTAGAGGCTGTCGGTGAGCTCGACGCCGATCTTAGAGAACGGGGAGCCCACGGGCCCCATGGAGAAGGGGATGACGTACATCGTCCGTCCCTTCATGGAGCTCCGGGTGATCTCGGCGGCCTTCCGGATGCCCTCCTCGGGGGACAGCCAATTGTTGGTGGGGCCCGCGTCGTCCTTATTGCGGGTGCAGATGAAGGTCAGGTGCTCGGTGCGGGCGACGTCGTTGAGAGCGGAACGGTGGAACAGGCAGCCCGGGAGCTTCTGCTCGTTGAGCCGGAGCATCTCCCCGGTGGCGAGGGCTTCCGCCTCCAGGCGCGCCTTCTCCGCGTCCGAGCCGTCCATCCAGTGGATCTTATCGGGCTGGCACAGAGCGGCCATCTCCTCGACCCAAGCCTTGAGGCCTGCGTGACTGGTCATGCGTCCCCCACGAGGTCGTCGGTCAGGCCCTCTTCTCCATGGGCACGTAGTCGCTGAGGGTCGGGCCGATATAGATCTGCCTCGGCCGGTCGATGCGGGCGTTCGGGTCGCTGTGCTGCTCCTTCCACTGCGCGATCCACCCCGGCAGCCGGCCGATGGCGAACATCACTGGGAACATAGTAGTAGGAATCCCGATGGCGCGCAAGATGATCCCGCTGTAGAAGTCCACGTTGGGGTAGAGCTTGCGCTCCTGGAAGTAGGGGTCCGCGAGGGCCAGCTCCTCGAGCCTGCGGGCGATGTCGAGGCGGGGGTCCTGGATGCCCAGCTTGCCGAGCACGCGGTCGCAGGCCCGCTTGAGGATCTTGGCGCGCGGGTCGTAGTTCTTGTAGACGCGGTGCCCGAAGCCCATGAGGCGGAACTTGCTGTCCTTGCTCTTGGCCATGCGGATGCAGTCCTCCGGCGTATGGCCGCCGCGATAGACTTCGTCGAGCATCTCGACGACCGCCAGGTTCGCCCCGCCGTGCAGCGGGCCCCAGAGGGCGCAGACCCCTGAGGCGACGGAGGCGAACAGGTTGGCCTGGCTGGAGCCCACCATCCGCACCGTCGAGGTGCTGCAGTTCTGCTCGTGGTCGGCGTGGAGCAGGAAGATGAGGTTCAGGGCGTCCTCGATCTCCGGGTCCACGACGTAGTCGTTGTTCGGCATCGAGAACATGATGTGCAGGAAGTTCGCGCAGTAGCGCTGCTTAGGGTCCGGGTAGATGAACGGCAGGCCCATGGAACTGCGGTAGGCGTAGGCCGCGATGGTGCGGATCTTGCTCATCAGCCGCGCCGAAGCCTCCTCGAAGGAGGAGTCGTCCCGGAGCTTGAAGAACTCCGGGTGGTAGCAGGAGAGGGCGTTGATCATGGCCGAGAGGATGGCCATGGGCGGGGCGTGCACGGGGAAGGCCTCGAAGTGGTGCTTCATGGCCTCGTGGAGGTTGGCGTTCTGGGTCAGGACGCTCCGGAACCGCCGGATCTCCTTCTCGGTGGGCAGCTTGCCGAAGATGATGAGCAGCGCGGCCTCGATGAAGTCGGGCTCGGGCCGGTCGAACTGCTCGATGGGGATGCCCCGGTAGCGCAGGATGCCCTTCTCGCCGTCGATGAAGGTGATGCGGCTCTGGCAGCTGCCGGTGTTCCCGTAGCCGGGGTCGTAGGTGACGTACCCGCTCTTGGCCCGCAGCTGCTGGATGTCGATCGCCTTCTCCCCCTCCGTCCCCTCGATGATCGGCAGCTCGTAGCGCTCGTCGCCGATGCTCAAGACCGCGGTCTTAGGCATGTGTCGCCCCCCACCCATGACAATATTATTACTATATATTATAGTAACGGTATTGATATATCGCAAGGGCAAAAAAAGACGCCCCGCCGGGACCCGCTAGGGCTGCGGGAGGACCCGTTTGAGGAAGCCGCCGACGATGCCCGCGTCGAGGATGAGGACCATGGTGCAGGCCGCCGAGATGCTGTCCGAGAACATCTCGACGCGGGTGAGGACGACGGTGTCGCGCCGCCCCCCGGCGCCCGAGAGGGCCTGGCCGAGGATGGCGGCCTTGACCCCTTCCATCACCTGGGGCACCGAGAGCACGATGGAGAGGCGGAAGCGGTCGGCCATGGCCTTCACGACGCTCTGCCCCAGGATGTTGGCGACCTCCCCTACGACGATGCGCTGCTGGTCGGGGAGAGCCCGCGTGCGGGGGCCGGCCCCGCTCATGACCGCCCCGACCAGGGGAGGCATCGTGACGGCGGGGAAGAGGATGAGGAAGTCGAGCGGCAGCAGGGACTGCGAGCGCAGATGCGCCCCGAGCTGGGGCGCGGGGTCGTTCTGGAAGAGGGTGAGGGCCCGCTCGACGAGGAGGGTCTCGATGCTCGAGGAGGTGGTGTGCCAGCGGGTGTTGGAGAGCTGGCCGAGGCGCTCGGCGCTCAAGGCCACGCCGGCCTCGAGCAGGAGGGTGAGGGTCTCGGCCTCGGCCGGCGGGAGGCTCAGGGCGCCCCTCCGGCCGCGGCCGCCTCGACGACGCGCTTGAGGTCCGCGATGGAGAAGGGCTTGCCGAGGAAGAGCACCTTGAAGCGATCGGCCATCTCCTGCAGGCGATGCTGGTCGTTGCCGGTGACGAGCACCACCTTGGCGGCCGGATCGATGCGCTTGAGCTCGGTGAGGACGGTGATGCCGTCCATGTCGGGCAGGGAGACGTCGAGGGTGGTGACGTCGGGCTTGAGCTTCTGGTAGGCGTCGAGGCCGGCCTGGCCCGTCTCGGCCTCCCCCACCACCTGGTGCCCCACGGCGTCGAGCATGTCGGCGAGGATGGAGCGCGTCAGCGGCGAGTCGTCGATGAGCAGGACTTTCAATCCCATAGCCTGGGGGAGTCTACCAATTCAGGCCGGGTCTTGGCAGGGGGTCTCAGGGCCGCCCCCGCATCGTCAGGATGATGCGGATGCCCTCCAGGTTCACCCGCCGCTCCATGAGCTCCCGGATGGCTTCCAGCCGCTCGAGGTCGTTCTCCGAGAAGAGCCGCTGGTTGCCCCCCGTCCTCTTCGGATGGATGAGCGCATGGCGCTCGATCCACCTCAGCGTCCAGACCGGGATGCCCGTCAGCCGGGAGGCCGTCCCGATGTTGTAGCACGGGGTCTCCCGGGTGCGCGCCATCCGCCTCCAGACGCGCGGCATGACCCTCTCAGGCCTTCGCTTCGGCCGCCTTGAGCCGGGGCAGCACCACCTGCAGGACGTGGTTCCGGAAGCGCGCCTGCCCCTGCTCCGCCCGGACGGGGGCCGCAAGCGTGAAGACGCGCACGAAGGAGCCGTACGCCCTCCCCTTCCGCTGGACGCCGCGCACCGTGAGGATGTTCCCCGTGACGCTCACGAGGATGTCCTTCTTGCTCATCCCGGGCAGGGTCGCGAAGACCAGGACTTCCTTGGGGGTCTCCTGGACGTGGAACTCGGGGATGCGCAGGCTCTCGAGCGGGGTGCGGCGCGGCCCGAAGAGCTGCCGCAGATCCTCGAAGAGGGCTTTCAGCGGCCTCTCCTCGCCGTGCACGGGGATCCTATCGTTGAGCGTCATGTCGTCCTCCTGGGGCGAACTCCTGTCCCTTACATATAATATTAGCTTTTCTGATTTGCTTCTTTAGTATAGCTTATATTTTTTATTATGTTTAGGACGCAAGGGCCTCCCGCCGGATGGACGGCGGAGGCTAGATCTCGATGGAGTTCAGGAACTTCGCGCTTTCCTCGGGCAGGGCCGTGTTGATGAACATGCCCGAGCCGAGCTCGAAGCCGGCCGCCTTGGAAAGGCGAACGACGAGGCTGAGGTACCAGTGGTAGGGCGCCGTCTCGCCCCGGTCCTGCGGCGCGGACTGGAGGATATAGTTGTAGTCGGGGTCGCCCAGCCCTTGGTCGAGCTTGCGCAGGAGCGCGCGCATGACCGCGGCCAGGTCGCCCAGTTCCTCGTCGGAGACCTCGCCGAAGCTCGCCGTGTGGCGCTTGGGCAGCACCCAGATGTGGAAGGGCGAGAGCGCCGCGAAGAGGACGAAGGCGGTGAAGTGCTTCGTGTCGGCCAGGAGGCGGTGGCCGTCCTTGCGCTCGATATCCGCCATCGTGCACAAGACGCAGGTCTTGTGCTCCTCGTAGTAGCGTTTGGCCGCGTCCATGCGATGCCGGATGTGGGCCGGCACGACGCTCGAGCCGATGAGCTGGGAATGCGGGTGAGCGAGCGAGGTGCCGGCGCCCTCTCCGTGGTTCTTGAAGAGCAGGGTCAAGGCCACCTTCGGGTCCTTGGCCGACTCCCGGAAGCGCTCGCGGTAGACGAAGAAGAGGTCGCGCAGCTCGCCGCGCTCGAGCCGTGCGGGGTGCTTCGAGTGCGACGGGGAGTCGATGATGACCTCATGGACGCCCTCGCCCGGCAGGCAGCGGTAGGGCTCGGGGTGCGACCCCTCCAGACGGCAGGAGGGGACGAGGGCAGGGAACCTATTGTCCACCACGCGCACCTTCCAGCCCTCGGGGCCGCCGAGGGCGTATTTCTGGGTTGTCGTCTGGGCCTCGTGGCCGGGGCAGAAGGGGCAGCCGGGATGACGCTCGGGCTGGGGCGCCTGGGACGCCGCGTGCTTGAACTCCTCGGGCCGCCGGGCCCTCTCCGTGGCGATGATGACCCACTCCTTGGTGGCGAGGTTCTGGCGCAGTTCGGGCATCGGAGTCTCCTGGAAGACCGCCCGGATTCTAGCACGGCGCTGCGGCGCGCACAATCCCGGCCTGAGATTTGTAATACTCTCGGCGTCCGAGCGTACCTGATGATGACGGCGGACCCCCGCAACATGCACGATTTCGCCGAGGTCTATGACCGCTACTTCGACCGTGTCTACAACTACGTCCGCTACCGCGTCGAGGACGACGCGGCGGCCGACGACGTCGCGAGCCGCGTCTTCGAGAAGGCCCTCGGCCGCTGGGAGACCTTCGACCCCTCCCGCGGGGAGGTCGACGCCTGGCTCTTCGCCATCGCGCGCAGCGCCGTCATGGACCACTTCCGCTCGAAGCGCTGGCGCTCCTGGCTGCCGCTCGACCTCTTCCCCGAGCGGGCTTCGTCCGAGCCCGCCTCGGACGCGAAGCTGGCCGAAGCCGAGTCCCTCGACGAGCTCTCGGCGGCCCTCCAGGGCCTCGACGACCGGGCCCGCGACGTCCTGGCTCTCAAGTTCGAGGCCCGCATGACCAACCGCGCCATCGCCGAGCAGACGGGCCTGGGCGAGAGCCACGTGGCGGTCCTCCTCTTCCGCTCGCTCAAGAAGCTCCAGGCCGCGCTGAAGGATCGAACATGAACGAAGACCAAGAAGCCCGGAAGTTCTCCGAAGAGCTGGACGCCCTGCTCGAAAACGGGGAGACCTCCTCCAAGGACCCGGCCCTGGCCGCGGCCCGGCGTTTGGCGAAGGCGGACTTCAGCGCCCAGAGCCGCGTCCGCGAGAGCCTGCGCGCCCGCCTTCTAAAGGAAGGAGCGCCGGCGCCCTGGCCGCCCCTGCGCTTCGCGGCCGCCGCGGCCTGCCTGGCGCTGGCGCTCGGGCTGGGGAAGGTCTTCTGGAGGCAGGTCCCGGCCGCGCACGCGCCCCTCCCCTTCCTCCCGCCGCGCATGGAGGCGCGCGCGCCGGCCGTTCCGGAGACCCCTTTCCGCGCGATCCCGCACAAGGAGGTCTTCGCGACCGCCCAGGCCCGGGAAGTGCGCCAGGACGGGGTGCGTCTCGTCGTGTGGGAGCTGGAGGGCGGCTCGATCTCTTTAGAGACCCGCCGGATCACTCTGGAAGACATCTTCCGGACGCCGTCGCTGTGATGCCGTGCCAAGGAGGCGTGCCATGAAGAACCTGCTCGCAGCGTTGCTCGCCCTGTCGTTCGCCGCGCCGGCGGCGGCCGAGGAGCCGAAGGGAGCCGGCCAGACGCCCTCGCCCCGGGCCCCGACCGTCACCTTCCTGCCCGACGGCTATCGGGGGGTCTCCCTGCCGGTCGATGGGCACCAGCTCGCCTTCATCAAGAAGGGCGACCGCGTGGACGTCCTGGTGACCTTCGAGGCGAATATGACGGACGCCAAGGAGAAGGTGACCGCGACCATCATGCAGAACCTGGTCGTCCTCGACGTGGTGAAGCCCGCGAAGCTCACCGACCCCGGGGTCATCTTGCTCATCGTCAACCCGAACGAGGCGCAGTACGCGGCTCTGGCCCAGATCCAGGGCACCATCCACATCGTCCTCCGCGCGAAAGGGGACACCAAGATGACGCCGATGGAGATGGCCGCGTTCCGCAAGCTCTTCAAATAGCGCCCATCGGGAACCTGCGGCCCCGCCCCCGGAGACGGGAGCGGGGCCGCCTGATTTTATAGACTAGCCCCGTGAGCGCCCTCACCCGCCTCCTGAGCGCAGCGGCCTCCGCCTTGGCCGTCCTGAGCGTGCTCGCCTCTCTGGGGGCGGCCTCGCTGATCTCGCGCTTCCCCCCGCCCTCCACCTTCTCGGAGCTCTTCCCGGCCGGCAACCCCTCCGTGGCCGAGGCCCGCTTCTGGCGCCCCTCCTGCAACGGGGTCGTCTGCAAGCTCTGCCCCTTCGAGTGCTTCCTGCCCGAGGGCGCTCGCGGGCGCTGCAAGGTGCGCCTGAACTCGGGCGGACATCTCAAGACCCTGGTCTACGCGCGGCCGGTCTCGGTGCACGTGGACCCCATCGAGAAGAAGCCCGTCTTCCACCTCCTGCCGGGAAGCTGGATCTATTCGCTCGCGACCATGGGCTGCAACCTGCGCTGCACCGCCTGCCAGAACTGGGAGATCTCCCAGGCCTTCCCCGAGCAGGCGCCCGCGAAGGTCGTCGCCCCTTCCGGCATCGCCCTCTCCGTGAGCCCGGACGGGAGGATGTCCGGCTCCCTCCAGCAGAAGGAGTACGCCCTGATGACGCCCAAGGACGTGGTGGACGCCGCCCTCGCCACCCGCTCGAGGTCCATCGCCTACACCTACAGCGAGCCGGCCGTCTTCTACGAGTACATGCTCGACACCGCCCGGCTGGCCCGGGAGAAGGGTTTGCGCAACGTGATGGTCAGCGGCGGCTACATCAACCGGGCCCCGCTCGAGGAGCTCGCCCCGTACCTGGACGTCGTGAAGATCGACCTCAAGGGGTTCGACGAGGGCTTCTACCGGCGCTACGCCGGCGGCGAGCTGAGCTCGGTGCTCCGCACCCTCAAGGACCTCCATGAGCTCGGCGTGCTCACCGAGGTCGTCAACCTGGTCGTCCCGACCTTGAACGACGGCCCCGAGGACCTCCGGCGCCTGAGCGCCTGGGTGCGCGAGAACCTCGGCCGTGACACCCCGCTCTTCTTCTCCCGCTTCCATCCCAACTACCGCCTGCAGAACCTGCCGCAGACCCCCGACGAGACCCTCGCGAAGGCCCGGGACATCGCCCTGAAGGAAGGCCTGCGTTTCGTCTACGTCGGGAACGTGCCGGGCCACCCCGGCGAGAACACCACCTGTCCCAAGTGCAATCGCATCCTCGTGCGCCGGGTCGGCTACGCGGTGCTCGAGAACCTTCTCACCCCCAACAAGGGCCGCTGCCCCTACGACGGCACGAAAGTCCCGGGCGTCTGGGTGGACGAGCCGCCCAAGCCCGTGGCGGCAGGGCCGAAAGGGGATCCCTGCCAGGACTGCGGCCGTCCGGACTGCCGCGGCTGCCCAGTCCAGCACGGCGCGGAGGGATCCGATGACTAGGCTCGCGGCCCTGACCCTTGCGGCGCTCCTGCCGGCCTGCGCAGCCGCGGAGAAGCGCGTCTGCGCCGTGGCGGGAGCGTTCTACCCGGGAGAACCCGGCGCGCTCAAGCAGACCGTGTCCGCCTACCTCGCCAAGGCGCCCGAGCCGCCCAAGCTGCCGGGGCCGGTCGTCGGCCTCCTCGTCCCGCACGCGGGCTACGCCTATTCCGCCCCCACCGCCGCGCAGGCCTATAAGGCCGTCTCAGGCGCTTACGACACGGTGGTCGTCATCGGCGCGGCCCACACCGCCCGGGTCGCCGCCGCCGCGCTCTACGACGGGGAGGCCTTCGAGTCCCCCCTGGGCGACGTCCCGCTCGAGCGCAACCTCATCGCCCTCCTGCTCAAAAACAAGGCGCTCTTCGAGGACCTGCCCAAGGCGCACCTGCGCGAGCACTCCATCGAGGTCCAGCTCCCCTTCCTGCTCTCCCGCCTCGAACCGGGCTTCAAGCTCGTCCCCATCGCCATGAACACCGAGGACCCCTCCGTCGCCGAGAAGGTCGGCCGGACGCTCGGCGCAGCCCTCAAGGAGAAGAAGGCCCTGCTGGTCGTCTCCTCAGACCTCTCGCACTACCCCACGGGGGCGCTGGCGCGGAAGGTGGACCGCACGAGTCTGCTCGCCCTCGAGCGGCTCGACCCGGGCTATTTCTGGCTGACCAACCGCGTCCTCATGGCTCGGCGCGAGAAGGATCTGGATTGCACCTACTGCGGCGAAGCGAGCCTCCTCGCCGGGATGGCCGCCGCGAAGGCCCTCGGCGCCGACCGGGGCGTCCTGCTCGGCTATACGAACTCCGCGGAGACGCCCCTGGGCGAGCCCGGCCGCGCGGTGGGCTACGCGGCGATGGCCTTCGTCAGGTCCGGCCGGCCCGCCTCCTCCGAGATCCGGCTGAGCGGCGCGCAGAAAAAAGCCCTGCTCTCGCTCGTCCGCGAGACCATCGCGCTCGGGCTCGACGGCAAGAGAGCCCCCTCCGCCCTCTCGGAGGATCCCGTCCTCAACCTTCCCTCCGCCGTCTTCGTCACCTTGACCGAGAACGGCCGTTTGCGCGGCTGCATCGGCACCACCGAGGCCCGCGGCACCTTGAAGGACGCGGTCGCCTACGGGGCCTACTCGGCGGCCTTCGAAGACCACCGCTTCAAGCCGGTGACCCGCGAGGAACTGCCGAAGCTGCACGTGGAGGTCTCCCTGCTCTCCCCCGCCGCGCCGGTTTCAGGCCATGAGGCCGTCGTCCCGAAGACGCACGGGGTCATCCTCTCTCAAGGCGGTCATGCAGGCCTCTTCCTGCCCCAGGTCTGGGAGCAGATCCCCAGGAAGGAGGAGTTCCTCGGCGAGCTCTGCTCGCAGAAGGCCGGCCTTCCCTCCGACTGCTGGAAGGACCCCAAGACGAAGATCCAGGTGTTCACCGTCAGCGCCTTCGAGGAGCCAAAATGACCGCCCTCTCCTGCCTGCTCTCGCTGCTGCTCTCGCCGGCGTCGGCCGCCGGCTTCGTGAAAGCCCGGGGGGCGGAGCTCATCGCTCCCGATGGGAAGCCCCTGATCACCAAAGGCATCGGGCTCGGGAACTGGCTCGTCCCCGAAGGCTACATGTTCCACTTCGAGAAGGTCGTGGCCCCCCGGCAGATCCAGGAGGTCTTCGAGGAACTCGTCGGCCCCGAGGAGGCCCGCCAGTTCTGGGAGCGCTGGTACGACGAGTACACCGCGAAGGAGGACCTCCTCCGCATCCGGTCGCTCGGCTTCGACCTCATCCGCATCCCCTTCAACGCGAAGCTGCTCAATCCGGAGGAGCACCCGGAGCTCTGGGATGAACGCCAGCTGAACCGCCTCGAGCGGACGGTCGACTGGGCCAAGGAGGCCGGGCTGTGGGTGGTGCTCGACCTGCACGCCGCCCACGGCGGCCAGACCGGCGACAACATCGACGACAGCGCGGGCACCCCCTGGCTCTACGAGAGCGAGGCGAGCCGCGCCCGCACCCTGGAGGTCTGGCAGCGCGTGGCCGAACGCTTCAAGGACGAGCCGGCCGTGCTGGGCTACGAGCTCCTCAACGAGCCCATCGCCGACCACGCCGACAAGAAGAAGTACAACCCGATGCTCGAGCCCCTGTACAGAGACATCGTCGAGGCCATCCGCGAAGCCGACCAGGAGCACCTGATCTTCCTCGGCGGAGCGCAGTGGAACACGGAGTTCTCCATGTTCAAGTCGACGTTCGACCCGAACACGGCGTACGCCTTCCACCGCTACTGGGCCGACCCCTCGGACGCGGGCCTCAAGACCTATCTGGAGACCCGCGCCCGGCTCGGCGCCCCGATGTGGATGAGCGAGTCCGGCGAGAACACCGACGAGTGGGTGGCCGCCTTCCGGACGACCCTGGAGAAGAACGGCATCGGCTGGGCGTTCTGGCCCTACAAGAAGATGGACTCGACCTCGAGCGTGGTCTCCTTCGAACGGCCGCCCCACTGGGACAAGGTCATCGCCTACGCCGACAAGCTGCGCGGCGGCACCTACGAGGAGAAGCGCAAGGCCCGCCCGACCCTCCAGGAAAGCCGCGAGGCTCTGGAAGGCCTGCTCAAGAACATCCGCCTCGAGCGCTGCCGGACGAACGAAGGGTACCTGAAGGCGCTCGGCCTCAAGTGAGACGTCCGCTCCTGCTCCTCCCCCTCCTGGCTTTGGCCTGCGCCCTGCCTGGACCCCTGCGCCGGCAGGCGGACTCGGACCTCGCCTTCGCGCGCACGCTCCGCGGGCCGGACGCCTCCCCCCTGCACCGGAAGCTTTTCGGCGACTCCCCGCTGGATGGCGGGCTCTACGAGGCGTTCTTCAAGGCCCGGGTGACGCACCTGCGCGGGGCGGGCGTCCTCACCGGCTGCGCGGACGCCATCGCCTGCCACGGCGCGATGAAGACCGTGCGTCTCACGGAGAGGTACGCCGACCCCCGCCTGCCGCAGATCGTGCGCCTCTCCCTGCTTTTGCACGAGGCGCGCCACAGCGACGACGGCTCCTACGACCATTTCACATGCTCCTCGAAGCTGCAGGGGCCCGACGGCAGGCCCCTGCGCAGCCCCTACCTGGACGTCGAGGTCGGCGGCCTGCGGGCCTGCGACGAGGATCCCCTGGGCGCCTACGGGGTGCAGATCGTCATGCTGAGGAACGTCCAGCGCTTTTGCGAGACCTGCGAGCCGGAGGTCAAAGCGGAAGCCCGCCGCTACGCGGATTTCCTGATGAACCTCGTCGTATCCGAAGAGGCCAGAAGAGAATTAGCATCCGATTAGCCGTTCCAGAGGAGCCCTCATGCCCGCCGAGAACGCCGCCGCCTTGTACGGATGGGCGTTCCTCCTGCTCTCTTTCGCGTTCCGGCACCTATGGAGGTAGCACCATGAAGAAGCTCTTCTTCTACGGCCTCGGGGCTTGTCTAACGGTCGGGCTCGCCGTCCTCGTCGTCATGGTTCTGAAGCTGGGGACCCTCGTGAAGACCGCGGTGGAGACCCTGGGCCCGAAAGTGACCCGGACGGAAGTCCGCCTGAAGTCCGTGACCCTCTCCCCGTTCTCCGGAAGCGGAAAAATCCGCGGCCTCTTCATCGGCAACCCGGCCGGGTTCAAGTCCGGGAGCGCCTTCAAGCTCGACTCGGTGCGCGTGAGCGTGGACCTCAAATCCCTGCGCACCGACCGCGTGTTCATCAAGGAGATCGTGGTGGACGGCCCCGAGGTCACCTACGAAGGAAGCCTCTCGGGCAGCAACCTCGCGCGCCTCCAGAAGAACGTGGAATCCTATGCCCCGGCGGCCCCGGAGCCGAAGGAAGCCGAGCCCGGCAAGCCGATGAAGGTGGAGATCGGGCTCTTCAAGGTGACGAATGGGAAGGTGAACCTCGGCCTCTCCGCGCTCGGAGGCAAGGGCGTCACCGTCCCCCTCCCGGACATCGAGCTCCGCGATATCGGCCGCGAGTCCGGCGGGGTGAGCGCCGACGAGGCCGCCAAGAAGATGCTGGGCGCGCTCAACGGCGCCGCGCTCAAGGCCGCGGGCGGCTCGAGTTCCCTTCTCAAGAGCGGGACGGATGCGCTCGACGGCGCGAAGAAGGCCGCCCTCGGCGCGGTAAAGGGCATTTTCGGCGGGACGAAATAATGCTATTTTCAAAAAACAGCCGCACAGGAGACCCCTCATGACAAAGACGCTGCGCTGCGCCCTCGCCGTCCTGCTCCTTGCCTCCGCCGCGGGGGCCGAGGACCTCGGCGGGAAAGTCGGGCTCGGCCTCTACAGCGGAGCCGCCGTCCCGATGGGCTCCCGCTGGCTGCGCGAGAACTCCGACGCAGGGCTGGGTCTCGGAGGCTGGGTGCGCTACTACGCCGACCGGCGCTGGGGAACGGAGCTCTCCTACCAGACCGAGCGCTTCGACAGCGAAGCCCGCTCCCGCGTGAACCCGTTCCTGGTCTCCGCCCTCTACCAGTTCGCGCCGGAGAGCCCGTGGAACCCGAACGCGCACGCCGGGCTGGGCTGGGCCGAGGTCCGGAGCATCCCGGACGGCTCTCTCTCCGCCTTCGCGCTGAAGCTGGGCGTGGGCGCCGACATCTTCGCGTGCCCTCATTTCTCCGTCGGTGCGGCCGCCGACTACGTCTACGCGCGGCGAGGCGAGGCGCACCTGCTCCTGCTCGGCCTGAACCTCGGGTTCTGGCCCTTCCGCGTCGGTGAAGAGCCCACGGCCCTCGTCCGCGTGCGGCCGGACACCGACCGCGACGGAGTGTTCGACGACATCGACAGCTGCCCCGACACCCCGGTGGGGAACGCGGTGGATGGACGCGGCTGCCTGCTCGACGCCGACAGGGACGGCATCCTGAACGCCAAGGACCAGTGCGCGAACACCCCGGCCGGCACCCCGGTCAACTCCATGGGCTGCCCGAAGGAGCAGACGGTCGCCATCGAGCTCGCGATCGTGTTCGACACGGCGAAGTCCGACATCAAGCCGGAATACGACCCCCAGCTCAAGAAGGTGGCCGAGTTCCTGCAGCTGTACCCGGACGTCACGGTGGAGATCGAGGGGCATACCGACAACGTGGGCGACGAGGCCGCGAACGTCACCCTCTCCCAGCAGAGGGCCGAGAGCGTGCGCGAGGCGCTGATGAGCCGCTTCGGCGTCGACGGCGCGCGCCTGAGCGCGAAAGGCTACGGCCCCTCGAAGCCGGTGGACACCAACGACACGCCCGAAGGGCGCCAGAAGAACCGGAGGGTCGTCGCGACCTTCACCGCCAAGTAACGTCGGCGGCATCGAAAGGAGGTGCCAGCCTTTCATGTGAAATGGCTGGCACCTTCTTTTTACTGAGCTGGCGCTCGGCGAGGATGCTGAGGCGGATGAGGCGCAGGGGCGTGTCCTTGTCGTCGTTGTCGAGCAGCCAGCGGCCGGGGCAGGCCGTCGCGTTGAAGTCCTTGTGCCCTAGGATCCGCTCCGGCGGGAAGCCGTAGGCCCAGCTCAGCCAGTCGGCCAGGTCGCGCAGGGCCTGGAGCTGCTTCCGGGTGGGATGCTGGGCCTCGAAGTTCCCCATCACGGCGATGCCGATGCTCCCCGGGTTGTGGTCCTCGGTGTGGGCGCCCAGCGAGTCGAGCTTGCGGCCCTCCAGGATGCGCCCCTCCCAGTCCACGAGGTAGTGGTAGCCGACGTCGTCCCAGCCGTTGACCGACATGTGCAGGCGCTGGACGGCCTTCGCGTGCTCCGCGGAAGCCTTCCAGCTCTCGGTGCCCCGCAGGAGCTTGACCGCGTCCTCGATGAGGATGTCGGTGTGGTGGACGATGATGCGCTCCTTCTTCTCGTCGGCTTCGATGGGCTTGGCCTTCCGGGCGTTCCACTCCGAGCGAGCATGGACCTTGGGCCTGGCGGGGACCGCGGGAACGGCCGGGAAATCCGGGAGGTCCGCCGTCTGGGCAAAGCCAGGCGTCCCGGCGAGGAGCAGGAGAAGGGCCAGTCGCAGCATCTCTACCGGTGAGTGTAGCCGCCGGGTCCTTCCGCCGGGAGTGCCGGACGGAGTGGTCCGGGCTGGGCCTCAGGGCCTACGGAGGGAGGGCAGGCAGAGCAGGGCGGCGGCGAGGCAGGGGAGGCCCGAGATGAGCAGGGCGGGCTTGAGGCCGAGCAGGGGGACGAGGGTGGACGCGCAGAGAGCGCCGCCCAGGCAGGAGCCCCAGAGGTCGCAGGCGTAGAGCCGGGAGGGCTCGTGGCGAGCGAGCGCGAGGGCCGGCGGGAAGGCCGCGCCGACCAGCGCGCCGACTCCGGCCTGCAGGCCGAGCAGCGCCCACAGCCCGCCGGCCCCCTCCAGCCGCACGAGCGTGCCGGCGGCCCGGGCGAGCCCCGCGGAGACGGCGGCGGCCGAGACCAGGAGCAGGAGGAGCACCCACGCCCCCCCTCTCACGGGCTTGAAGCAGGCTCCGCCCAGGGCCAGGCCCAGCATGAAGGAGGCGAAGAGCAGGCCCATCTGCCAGTGAAGAGCGCCGAGGGCCGACTGAGCGCAGAGCATCAGGGCGACCTCGAGCGTCATCCCCCAGAAGCCCATCGCGAAAAGGCCCATCAGGTCGTTCTCGCCCAGCCAATCCCTCCAGCGGCTCAGCACGAGGCCCAGGGCCCAGAGCAGCAGCAACAGGCTCGCGCAGGCGCCCAGCAGGTAGCCGGGGGAAACGAACTTCGAGAGCCACACCCGCCAGGTGATGAAGTAGGAGACGGGGTCCAGGTCGCTGTTCAACGAGGGCCGGCCGGCCTTCTCGATGCTTTGCTCCAGCCACTGCCTCCGCTGGGCATGCAGGAGGATGGGGAAGGCGGCGGGGACGAGGGCCGTGGTCTTGAGCCGGCGGGCGCGGTAGCGCGCCTCGAGCAGGGCCGGCGAGATGTCCAAGGGCTTCTCGGAGGCCAATACGAGCATCCGGCGGCCGGGGACCAGCGCCACGCTGGGAAAGGCCTCGCGGACGGTCTTGAGCAGGCAGGCGGCGAGGTAGCCCTCCTCCGGAGACAGGTAGTTCTCGGAGGAGGGCACGGTGAAGGCCAGGATCCCGCCGGGCTTGAGCGCGGCCTTGGCCTCGCGGAAGAACTCGAGGGTGAAGAGCCGGTTGGCCGCGGCGTTGACCGGCTCGGGGACGGTCTGGAGGATGACGTCGTAGCGGCCGGGCGAACTCCGCAGGGCCTGCCGAGGATCCTCCTCGCGCAGGAGGACGCCGCGCCCGAGGGAGAGCATCCCCAGGACGGTCTCCGCCTTGCGGCCGTCGATCTCGGCGGCCTCGAGCGTCTCGGGCTTGTGCTTGAGGATCTCCGGCAAGGCCAGCAGGCCGGGCGTGCCGGCGACGAAGACGCTCTTGGGCTTGGGGTGCGCGAGCAGGGGCAGATGCGCCGTCTCCTCGCTGGAGGCGGGGTCGGGGACCTGCCCCGAGACGAAGCCGTCCTCGAGCAGGACCGTATGCCCGCCGCCCGAGGCGAGCGCGAACCGGCCGTAGGGGGTCTCGACCTCGCGCTCCAGGGCGTAGCGGGCGTAGCGCAGGCCGCGGCTCGGCAGGTCGCGCCAGAAACCGAGCGCGCAGGCGGCCGCGCAGAGCGCCCAGAGGCCCGCCCTCAGCCGACGGTCCTCCCGCCGGCCCGCCGCGGCCTCGGCCAGGAGCAGGAGCGCGCCGGCCGCGCAGGCGGCGCTCATGGGCCGCACCTTCCCGGCGAGCAGGAAGGTGAAAACGGCCCCGCCCGCGAACGCGCCCGCCGCCTCAAAGATGTAGAACGGGACGCTCATCACGCTCGCGCAGAACCAGCCGGCGCAGAGTCCCGCCGGGGCCGTGAGGGCGAGGCTCAAAGCCAGGATGGCGAAGAGCCCCGGCACGGCCCCCGCAGGCAGGAGCCGGGAGGCCTCGCGGGCGAGCAGGAGCGAGAGCGGCGCGGAGCAGACGCAGAGGGCGAGCGGGATGAGCGGCCGGCGGCTCTTGAAGTGGAAGCTGCCGACGCCCGACCAGAGGATCCAGCCCGAGAGCGCGAGGCCCAGCGAGAGCTCGTGGCCCAGGAAGAGGAAGGAGACCTCCCGGAGCACAAGCACCTGGGAGAGCAGGGAGAACGCTCCGAAAGCCGCCGCCAGCAGGGCCTGCCCCACTCGGTCTAGCGCTTCCGGGGGCCGGCCTTGCCGCCGCGCTCGCTCAGGAGCGCGGCCATCGACTTGTTCTTCCGGTACTGAGCCATGGCCAGCGGCGTCGCGCCGTTGCCGGCCCTGGCGTTCACGTCCGCGCCCTTCTCCAGCAAAAGCTTGGCCGTCTCGAGGTGCCCCGGCTTGCGGCCCTTGAGCGCCGCGTAGTGCAAAGGCGTGAAGCCCTCCTTCGTGCGGGCGTTCACGTCCGCGCCGTGGGCGAGGAGGATGCGCATCGCCTCGGGCTGGGCTTGGGAAGCCGCGACGTGCAGGGGCGTCCCTTCGTTGCCGTTGCGCACGTCGACGTCGACATGGTACTCGTCGAGCAGGAGCTTGATCGCGGCCAGCTGTCCCCGGCCGGTCGCCCAATGCAGCGGGGTCTTCCCCACCTCGTCCTTTTCGTAGAGGAGCTCCGCGTCCTTGTCCAGGAGCGCGCGGAGCTGCGCCAAGTCCCCGCTCTTGGCCGCCTCGTGGATCGGGTCCGCGAGGGCCGGCGCCGCCGCCAGGCACAGCGCCGCGCAGCAGCCGACGATCAGATCGCGCATGTCCTTCCTCCTTGCCCAAGGACATGATACCGCATTGTCCGCGCTCCGCGCAGACACGGCGCGCGGATCGCGCAAGGGTCCTTGAGGGCAAGGCGGCCTGAGCCTTTGAGGGATGGCGCGATTGGGCCATTCGGCGCATCCTGAACGTATGGAACACACTCGATCTTGGAAGACCGCCGCGGCGCCGATGCTCCTGAGCGTCCTCTTCACCGCCTCCGTCTCGGCGCGCGAAGTCCCGAGGGTGAGCGCGCCTCAGCAGGAAGAGAAAGACCCGGACGTCAAGAAGGGCGACCCCAAAGACCTCATCAGCATGGGGATCCACCTCCAGGACCTCATCATCGAGGAAGAGGGCAAGGAGAACAAGGTCGCCGGACTGGATTTCTTCATCGACCGGCTCCAGGCGGGGATCCGCACGACCGGCAACGACGTGCCGCGCAACGACATCCTCGAGAACGCGGCCAAGGCGCGCGCCGAGCTCAAGGATTCCTACAACGGGCTCAAGGAAGCCGTGACCTTCCTGCTCGAGGCCCGGGACATCCTCATGAAGGTCGAAGAGGACCTCCTGCCCGCGGTCAAGATGAACTTCGAGAACTCCCAGCAGGTCCAGGGAGTCGTGGACAAGATGGTGGAGGCCGTCGCGGGCATGAAGTCCGATCCGCCGGACTCCAAGGGCATCAAGATCGACCACGCCCGCCTGTTCAACCTCGAGAACCCCGGCTACCTATTAGACCCCCTGCCGGAGCGCATCCAGCAGGCCGCCGAGAAGACCGCCCAGGCGAAGATCTATCTCGACGCCGTGAAGACCATGCACGGCCGCATCCAGACCCTCAAGCGCAAGGCCGCCGAGCTCGACGCGGTGGTCTACGAGCGTCTCTCCGAGCGCAAGACCGCGCTCCAGTCGGAGGCGGTGCCCTCCGATTCCCGCTCCGAGATGGTCATCGCGAACGCCAACGAGTGGCTCAAGAAGACCGCCGACAAGGCCGGGAAGATCCAGGAAGCCCTCGAAGGCCTGAGCCGGCAGAGCGAGGGCCTGGAAAAGGCGGTCTCGGACGCGCAGAAGACCAACCTGCAGGTCCTCGAGGCCAGGGACAAGGCGGTGCAGAACGCCCCCAAGATCGAGAAGGAGGACCGGCGCATCCTCACCGAGTTCAAGCCGCCCTATCCCGGCGCCGTGGAAGAGGTCAAGAAACAGCTCGCGGCCGAGGCCGAGGGCTCGGCAAAGCGCGCGAAATGCGCCCGCTGCGAGGCCCTGAAGCTGGCCGCCGCGGCGACGGAGGCCCGCACATCCTCGATCGAGAGCTATCAGCAGGCCAAGACCGATCTGAAGAAGCTCCTGAAGGACGTGGGCGAGCGCAAGAAGGACGATTTGACGGACATCGTCGGCAGCAAGCGCATCGACGTCCCGGCCCCGCAGGGCCAGCGCCAGGCGGGCCGCAGCGCCCCGGGCGCCATGAAGAAGTCCCAGCCCGTCCCGCCGGACTTCCGGCGCGGCCTGGAGGCGGACGGGAGCAAGGACGTCCTGCTCCGCCAGCTCAGCCAGTAGCCGGTCCTAGCTCTTCCCCTTCCCGTCCCCCTTGCCCTTCCCCGCCTTGTCGAGCAGGTCGTCGATGACCTTCAGCGTGACCTGCCGCGAGATCTGCTTCATGTCGTGCGGGACGGCGGGGCCGGCCTCCCGCAGGAGGTCCAGCCGGATGCGCTGGAGGCGGCGCTCGACTTGGGCGTTGAGCGCGTCGAGGCGGGCGATCTCGCCTTCGTCCAGGATGCGGCCCTCGGCCTCCATGAGGTCGCGCAAGGCCAGGACTTCCTCGCGGGCGGCCTTGACCTCGTCGAATCGGCCGGCGCGGCGGCCCGTGGTGTCGGCGATGCGCAGCTTGAGGTAGTCCACGCTGCGCTGAGCGATCTGCTCGTCGAGGATGCTCAAGGCCAGCCTCAGCTCCAGCTCCTTGTGCCGTCGGCGCAGCTCCTCCAGGCGCTCGTCGGCCGCGGCCGGGCCCCGCTCGAGCAGTTCCTCGTTGAGCGCGGCGAGCTCCCGCTCCAGGGGGACGCGCTCCTCGCGCAGGCGCAGCACCGTCTCGGCCGCGCCCCGGAGCTGCACGATGGGCGAGTCCGAATGGTCCTCGACGACGAGTTCGCGGCTGTTCGGCCCCACCCGCACGCTCTGGCTGGCCATGGCCGTGAACGCCTCGATGCGCGAGGGGATGGCGAGGGAGCGGATGAAGTTCGGCACCGAGGCGATCGCCCGCACCAGCTTCTCCCACAAGTTCATGCGCGACCAGGGCTTGGAGCGGTTGAACAGCGGCGAGCCCAGGGCGGTGTTCGGGATGCGGTAGTGCTCGGGCCCGGCGTGGGCCGGCCGCTCGAAGCGGATGAGCCCGAAGTCCAGCGGGCCGATCTGGTTGGAGAGCAGGCTCCGCGAGAGGCCGGCGATGAACTCCACCGCCTTGTCGGCCGGGGCCTGGATGCCGGACTCGGCGATGGGGAAGCCGGCCGCCCGCAGGATCTGGGTGACCAGGCTGATGCAGTTGGTCTGGCCGTCGCGGTTGGTGAAGCTGTAGTTGTCCTCGCCCTGGAGGTGCTTCGCATTGATGGCCGCGGCCACGCGGCGCATGGCCGAGAGGCCCGCCGCGTCTACCGCCCCCTTCCAGATGAAGTCGAGCACCGGGGAGACCGCGGTCTCGGCCAAGGGGATGGCCTGGCCCGCGGCCCCGGGAAGGTACCAGAGGCCGTAAAGGTATTCGGCGAGCGTCATCTGGCGGCCGTCGCCCAGCCCCCCCGTGAAGGAGCCGCCGTCGTTGTACTGCACGGTCCAGACGAGGATCTTGCCATTCTCGTCGGTCACCGCCATGCCGAAGTGGCCGAAGGCGTTGGCGTCGCCCTTGGACTTGACCCCGTTGCCGTTGGTCATCAGGAAGTGCACGTCATAGCGGCCTTTGGGCGAGGGCGGCACGGCGCGGCGCACGGCCTCCGCGACCTTGGGCTCGAAGTTTCGAACGGAGACGCCGCCCATCTCCATGAAGTTGTCCGGCAGGCGCTCAAGGCGCGTCGCCTGGGAGAGCGCTTCCCTGACGCTGGCGGCGCGGCCCTCCCCCTCCGGCCGGGCCAAAGCCACGTGCGGAGCCTCTTCCAGCCACCCCCCCCCGCGCAGGGCCACGTTGATGCCGGAGGCGTCCGGCGGGGCCTGGCGGGCCTTCCAGACCACCGGCAGGCTCTTGTGGTAGCCCATGCGCTTCATCAGCCCGACCACCGCGGCCGTCTCCGGGTCGTCGGTGGAGAGCGCGTCGATGCCGTTCTCCTCGATGTAGGCGGCCAGGGCGTGCGCCTTCTTCCTGAGCTTCGCGGTCGTCCGGTCGTCGGCCTGGCCCGAGAGCCGCATCAGCGCCTTGGTGCCCAGGCGCATGAGGAGGCCCATGTCCTCGTCCTTCTTCGCCGCCCCGTGGCCTGACGCGTGCGCGGTCTCGAGGAGCTGGGCGAGGGCCATGCGGGAGCCTTCCATGGTCCCGTCGGCCGTGTCGATGGGCTCGGGCACCCCGCCGCCGGCGCCGACATCAAGATACCGGCGGTAGGGCAGTTTCAACGGGTCGCTGAGGACGAGGGGGTTCAGGGAGGCGCGCGGGATGTCCACGGAGACGTGCCGACGCCCGACGAAGCCGAAGGGCACGTCGCGCGCGAGCTCGAAGTCGCGCATCCTGCGGAAGACCTCGTAGAGCTCCTGGTTGGAGGTCAGAACGCACTCGGCCTTCTCGGCCTGCATGCGCTCGACGAGGGAGGTGAGGGCGTCCTTGCCCGTGTCCGGGCTCTCCTTCCCGTCTTCCCCCTTGGCCTGGGGCAGGAGGGCCTTCTCCTGGTAGGTCACGATCTCGACGCCGGGGTTCTCCTCCGCCACTCGGCGGAGCATGTCCCCGGAGCGCTCGAGCTGGGTTTTGTCCTCGAACACGAACCAGAGCTTCTTGACGGGGCCGGGATCCGCGAGTGTCCGGGTCACGGCGCCGGTCAGGGCTCCGAAGTCCGGCGCACGCGAGGGCACGGGCGCGGCGGCCATGGCGGGAAGGATGCTCGGGCCCGAAGCGGGCGCGGAGAAGCGGCTGAAAGAGGAGCCGGGCAGGACGGGTAGGGTGAGCGCGCCGCCGACCTGCGCCGGAGCGAGCCCGGCCGCGGACGCCGGCGTCTGCACTTGGACCGCGGTCGCGTAAGCCGTCTGATGGGAGAGCGCCAGGACGCTCAGAAGCAAGGGGAATGAATAGCGGTTCTTCATGGGCCCCACTCTATCACA
This sequence comes from Elusimicrobiota bacterium, assembly GCA_003450735.1. Classification (GTDB taxonomy): domain Bacteria; phylum Elusimicrobiota; class Elusimicrobia; order UBA1565; family UBA1565; genus UBA9639. The sequence continues at coordinate 48,918 of DMEZ01000042.1, forward strand.
GGGGCCTGGAAGCCGATAGCGGCGGGGGTCCCAGGCCCTCGGCGCCAATCGGCGCACGCCGGCCTGGGACGGAAGGCCTACCCCGCTTTCGCGTTTAGGTATAATCCGGCCCATGAGATGGCTCCGCGCCGCGCTGGTCGTCGCTCTGCTCGGGTTCCTGGCCTGGCTGGCCCTGCGCAAGCAGCTCGCCTACGCGAAGCTCGTTTCCCGGATCAGCCGCACGGAGGAGTTCCTCGTCCCCATCGAAGCCGGAAGCCTGCTCGCGCTCTCGAGCGCGGCCGCCTCCGGGCTTCCGGCCGCGGGCCTGAAGCCCGTATTCGTCTACGCGCAGGCCTCCTTCGAGGGGCGGACCCTGACGGTGCGGCCCGCCTACACGGAAAAGCAGGCCCCCGAAGGGCCGATGATGACGATGAAGCCGATGGGCTTCCTGCTCTCGGCAGCCGCGGACCCGAAAGCGGAGGGGGTCGCCATCAACCCGGGCGCCGCCGCCGCGCCCTTCTCATCGACGCTCGACGCGGCAGCGACGCGGCGCGTGATCGGTTCGCTCCAACGCCGGGGCTTCGGCGAGAAGGATTAAGCCCCCTCTCGAGCGCCCGGGCGCGGCAGGATGCCGTCACGCGGGTTTTCCAAGACCGTCACGCGGCTGTCATGCGCCGCGGGTACACTGTCCTCATGAACGATAATGACAACACCGCCCTTCGAGGGCTCCTGAAAGGCCTGGCCTTCTCCGCGGCCGTGACCGGCGTCTTCGTCGCCGCGATGCTGGCCGTCCGCATCTTCTAGCTCCGGGAGAAGGTCCCCGCCGGTCTTTGCTAAAGTATGGGCCCATGAAGAAGCCTTGGGCCCCCGCGCTCGTCTTCGGCGTCCTGGTCTTCCTGCCCGTCCTCCTCTTCTCCCGCCCCCTCGTCCCCGCCGAAGGGCGCCTGCTGCTCGCCCCCCTCTGGGCGGCCTTCACGGCCGCCATCGGCGCGCTCATCCTGCGCACGGGCAAGGTCTCGCGCTGGCGCGCCCTCTTCTTCATCACCCTCGCCGCCGGCTTCTTCCTGAGCTTCAAGGCCGAGCTCATCGGCCTGGGGCGCTTCTTCACCTCGGAGGACGCGCAAGAGGTGCCCTATTGCCACATCGCCCTGGCCTCCAACGCGCTGGGGCACCTCTACCAGCAGTACCTGGCTTTCATGAGCGGCTCCTGGAAGAGCTGGGGGCCGCTGACCCTGGGCCTGCTCTGGCTGGCCTTGACCCTCGTCCTGGGACAGGCCTGGTGCTCCTGGGCCTGCTTCTACGGCGGCATCGACGACGGCATCAGCCGGATCCTGCCTAAGCCGCTCCTGCGCTGGCGCCGCGTGCCCGAGCGCCTTCGGGACTTCCCCGCGGCCCTGCTGGTCTTCCTCCTGCTCGTCTCCATGTCCACCCTGCTCCCCATCTTCTGCCTCTGGCTCTGTCCGCTCAAGCTGACCACCTCCTTCCTGGACCCCGTGGACTCCACCCGGAAAGTCCAGTTCGTCCTCATGCTCCTCGCCGCGGCGGTGTTCCTATTCGGCCTCCCTCTGCTCACCGGCAAGCGCGCCTTCTGCGGGCTGATCTGCCCCTTCGGGGCCTGGCAGGCGGCCTTCGGCCGCATCAACCCCTTCCGGGTGAGCGTCGACGCCGCGGCCTGCACCGCCTGCGGGCTATGCGAGCAGGCCTGCCCCACCTTCTGCATCCGCACGCCGGAAGGAGGCAAGCCCGAGGTGCTCGCCTACTGCAACCGCTGCGGGGCGTGCGTGGACGCCTGCCCCGCCGGAGGCCTCCGCTTCACCGTCCTGGGCCGCGACCTGCCCGGGAAGGCGCCCCTTTGGGACGCCAGGACCCTTTTCGTATACTGCGCGCTGGTGGTCTCCGGGACGCTCGGCTCGCTGTTCGTCCCGAAGGCCGTCCTGAGACTGCTCGAACTGATATGAGGCCCCCCATGAAGACCGCCGCCCTGCTCCTGCTGACCGCGCTCTCCGCCGCCGCCTGGGCCGAGTTCTCCGTCCCCGGCTTCGAGCTCGTCTACACGATGCCGGTGGAAACGGCCCTCGAGCAGCCCGACGTGCGGGCCCCCGCGGGCGTCTGGGCCGAGATGTTCGCCTCCGCCAAGAAGCGCATCGACATCTGCGAGTTCTACATCACCACGAAGGCCGGCGAGCCCCTGGAGCTCGCGATGGCGGAGCTGGTCAAGGCGAGCAACCGCGGCGTGAAGATCCGCTTCCTGGCGGAGAAGAAGTTCGCCAAGAACTCGGTCGAGGGCTTCGAGCGCCTGCGCACCATCCCGAACCTGGAGCTGCGGGTGCTCGAGTACGGAGCGGTCAAGAAGAGCGGCATCATCCACGCCAAGTACTTCGTCGTGGACGGCCAGGCGGCCTACGTGGGCAGCCAGAACTTCGACTGGCGCTCGCTCAAGCACATCCACGAGCTGGGCTTGAGGGTCACGGACGCGGACATCGTCAAGCAGATGCAGGCCCTCTTCGACCAGGACTGGCGCGCCTACGAGAAGGTCGCCGAGGGCAAGCCGGTGCCGCCGCTCAACAAGCGCCGGCCCGAGGCCCAGACCCACAAGCGGGCCTACCTGGTCGCGAGCCCCTGGGCCTTCAACGCGCCCGGGGTGGGCGACTCCGAGAGCGAGCTCGTGCGCCTCATCGACTCGGCCAAGCGGGAGCTGGACGTGCAGCTGCTCGACTACGCCCCCCTCCCCTACGCCAAGAGCTTCTACCCCCCCATCGACAACGCCCTGCGCGACGCCGCGGTGCGCGGCGTGCGGGTGAAGCTGCTGGTCTCGAACTGGAACACGGAGGAGCCCCTCCTCGCGCACCTCAAGAGCCTCTCCCTCATCCCCGGCATCGAGATCCGCGTCGTCACCCTCCCCGAGGCGAAGGAGGGCTTCATCCCCTTCGCGCGCGTCATCCACTCGAAGTACATGGTCCTCGACGACAAGCTGCTCTGGCTGGGGACGAGCAACTGGCGCGGGGGCTACCTGGACAGCTCGCGCAACCTCGAGGTCGTGGTCAAGGACGAGGCCCTGGCGGGCAAGGTCCAGGGGATGCACAAGCAGCTCTGGGACTCGCCCTACGCCGCGAAGCTCGACGTGAGCAAGGAGTACCCCAAGCCCCGCAAGGGCTGAAGGTCAGTCCTGGGAGCCCAGGACCTTCAAGACCTTCCCGGTCTTCGAGTCCAAGGTGACTTGGGCGTGGTAGTCGGCCCCCAGCGTGCCGGGCTTGAGGACCGTCTTGAAGGTCACGACGGTCAGGACGCCCCGCTCCTCCACGAGGATGGGGGTGTCGGGCGGATAGCGGACTTTCCCCTTGATCGCCTTCTTGGCCAGCGCGATGGCCCTCTTCTTCGGGATGCCGGGGACTTTCACGGGCTCCTCCGGGACGCACCAGCGGTAGCTGTCCTCGCACCGGAGCATGTCCGGGGTCGTCTTCTTGGGGCAGCCTTGCTTTGGGGCGAGCTTCCATCCGTTCGCCTTCATCCGCTTGACCGACGACATGCAGCAGGAGACACTGCCTTTCTTTTGACAGCCCTCGGCGAGCTTCTGGTAATAGTCCTCCGCGGCGAAGGCCGACGCGGCGAGGAGTTCGAGAAGCATGTCTACCCCCGGGCTCTCTTGAGCCGGAACGTCTTCCTGGTCAGCAAAGGCCGCTTCTTCGAATCGCCCGCCTTGTCGACGCTCTCCCAGTACCGCTTGGGGGCGATGACCAGTTCCTCCTCGCAGGCGTAGCCGGGGGCGGACACCTCGAGATGGGCGATAGCGTTCTTCTCCTTGGGCGGCATGACCAGCCGGACATCCTGATGCGCGTGGAAGATGCGGACGCTGAACTCCTCCGGCTTCTCCTGGGACGGATACTCCATGCGGATGCGCAGGAACGCGGGCACGAAGAAGCCCGTGTCCTTGTCCACCGTGTGGATGTTCACCAAGACGCCCGCGGGCGGGAGGCCCTGCGCGAACAGGACCGCCGGGACGAGGAGCGCCGTAAGGATCGCGAGGACCGGCACGGCCCTATGATATCATGGAATGGCGCCGCGATGATCACTCCGCTCAGCCTGCTCCTGATCGCCTACCGCCTACTGCTTCCGGCGCCGGCCGCCTGCGAAGACATCCCCGTCCGCGTCCGCCTCGAACAAGGCGGACGAGGAAAGGTCATCATCTTCGAATGCGCCACCGCCGGGACATCCCTCGCAGAAGCCGAGGACTTGACCTTGTACTGGACCATCAACGGCCCGACCCAGGACAGGCCCGGCCAACGGCCCTGGGCCGCGCCGGAGTTCCTATGGCCCAAGGATTCGCGGCGTCTCGGCTCGGGCAAGGTCGCCTCTCCGATGTCCAGGCTGGGCTCGCAGTCCTTCCGCATCGACGTCCCGACGGACCGGACAATCTGGAGGATCAATTACGCCGTCGACAGCGCGAATCGCTACGGGAATGCTTCCCACAGGATGAGGGCCGTGGATTTGAGCGACGCCTCCGCGGCACTGGCGGCAGACGCGGGCCCCAAAGCCTCGCACTCCGCGCAGGAAGCGAAGACAGCCCCCTCCCGCACCCAACAGAAGGCCTCTCCCCTGGACGACATCTGGTCGATCCGCCTCGTCGACCACGCCGGCCAGCCAGCCAAGCTCGCCGACTTCCGATGCAAAGCCCTGCTGCTCATGTACCGATTTGACGGATGCAGCGCCTGCGCGCAAGCCCTGCCGAAGATCGATCAACTGTATCCCGATGTCCGCCGCCTTGGAGGGGAGATCGCGGCCATTGACCCCGTGGACGCCGCTCCCGCCCCGACCCCCTACCCCGCGAAGTCCCCCTGGAGATTCCCCTCTCTCTTCGACCCCCAGAATGAGACGCTGAAGTTCTGCCGCCCGCGCGGGTACCCCACCTTCTTTCTTCTCAACGAGAAAGGCGTCGTGGTCAAGACCTGGGTCGGCCTGCCGCCTTCCGCAATCGAGGAGATGCGCCGGGAGATCGCCGCTCTCACCTGGTGATCCGGACGGACCGGCCCGCCCTCCCGCGCATTTCCCCGAAGATGGTATGATGCCCCCGATGGAGCACTACGAAGCCTCGGAGAAGCGGCTCGAGCTCACCCTCGCGCCGGACTCGAAGCCCCTGCGAGCTCTCGGGCGCAAGGCCTGGGACAAGGTCGCCGCCGCCGCGGGAGCCAAGGTGCTCTCCCGGCTGTCCACGGAGGCCTGCGAAGCCCGCCTGCTCTCCGAGTCGAGCCTCTTCGTCTGGGACGACCGCGTCGTGATGACCACCTGCGGCCGCACGACGCTGGCCGCCGCCGTCGTCGAGATGCTGCGCGTCATCCCGAAGACGAGCGTGCGCTCCCTGCTCTACGAGCGCCGCCGCGAGCGCTTCCCCGACCGTCAGCCCTCGAGCTTCCTGGAGGACGCGCGCATCCTGCGCCGGCTCCTGCCGGGCCGGACGCGCCGCTTCGGGCGCCGGCTCTCCCTGTACCGCTTCGGCCGCCGACCCGCGCAGGCCCCGCCCACGGTCGAGCTGATCATGCACGGGGTCCAGGCCGCCGGCGGGCTGCCCAAGACCCTGCGCGGCCTGCTTTGCGGCTTCAAGACCGACGAGCACTTCTTCCGGCCGAGCGGCTATTCCCTCAACGCGCTCTCGGGGAAGCGCTACTGCGCCGTCCACTGGACCCCGGACGGGGCGGACTCCTACGCGAGCTTCGAGACGGATGCCTGCACGGACGAGTCCTTGGGGGAGGTTTTACGGCTCTTCCGCCCGCGCTGCTACGACCTCGTGAGGATCGGAAGGAAGACGGTTTTCAGGCACTGCGCCGGAACAGCAGGAAGACGCCCAGCAGGCCGAAGACGCTGAGCGGCACGAAGTACTCCCCCCACCGGCTCGCGGCGGTCTGAAGGCCGGGCCGCACTTCGGTCTCGGCGACGAGCACCTCGGTCTTGGAGGCCTCCCCGAATCCCGGCAGGACGCTGGCGCGGCCGCGCGCGTCCACCCAGCCGAAGAAGCTCTGCTTGCCGGTCATGAACACCGGCAGGGCGTAGGCGGCCGCCTGCACGCGGAGGAGGCTGAGCAGCTGGTTGTTGTAGGCCTCGGGAGCCCCGGCGAACCACTGCGCGTTGGCGCTGAACGCCAGGAAGGCCGCGCCCTGCCGCTTCCAACCCAGGGCCATGCGCGAGGCGTGGCCCTCCATGCACATGGGCGCGCCGAAGCGCAGGCCCCCGAGCCGGAGGGCGCGCTCGGGCGCCTCGCCCGGGACGTACTGCTCGTCCACGCGCACGAAGCGGGGATCGTCCCCCTTCGGGAAGAGGCGCCAATACCCCAGAGCCTGCAGGGGCAGGCGCTCAGAACCCGCGGTCAGATGGTGCTTGTCGGACATCCCGGCCAGGTCGCCCTCAGGCCCGATGAGGACGACCGTGTTCCTCAGCTTGCCCGCGCGGAGCGTCGTCATGCCCGCCGCGACCGCGGTCTTCGCTTCGCGGGCGAACGCGCGGTAGGCCTCCACGAGAGCCCCGTTGTCCTCCAGTCCCCAGCGCTCGAACGCCTCCTTGGAGCGGTCGGCCGAGAAGCTCAGGTCGATGGCGTCCTCGGGAAGGAGGATCAGGTCGACCCGCCGCGGTCCCAAGGCCTCCAGCACCCCGCCCAGGCGGCCGGCCGCGTAGCGGAAGAACTCGGCCCTGCGCTCAGGGCGCAGGGGTTCCCGCTCGGCGTCGGCCCAGGTCTTCTCGACCGGATCCTCGCGCAGGCGCGCCATGGCGACGCTCAGTCCGGCGGGCTCCCCGCCCGGCAGACCGAGGGAGAGCGGGAGCGCCAGGGCCAGCGCTCCGGCCGGCAGGAGCGCCGCTCGGCGGCGGCCGGGGTCCTTGCGAAGCAGGAGGAGGTTCAGGAGCGCCGCCGCGGCCGCGCCGAGGAAGGTCAGGCCGTAGAGGCCGAGGCGCGGGGCGAGCGCCAGCAGGGGCGAGTTCCCGAAGGCGTTGCCCAGGCTCGGGATGTCCGAGGGGAAGAAGTGCGCCCGCGGGGTGAGCCAGTCGAAGAGGACCCACAGGAACGGGGCGGCCGCGAGCGCGGCCGCATCGCCCCTCCAGCGGCGCACCAGGTGGAACGCGGCCCCGAAGCCGGCCCAGAGGAGGCCGTAGTTGAGCTCGTAGAGGACCCAGACGGGAGGCCAGACGCCCCAGAGGTAGCTGAAGGACATGGCCGCCGTGCAGACGACCTTGGCCAGGGCCGCGGCCGCGGCCGTGCGGGGCAGGTCGGGACTGCGCAGGAGGGCCGCGAAGAGGAGGGCGGCGCCGAGCGGCGCGAGCGGCCACAACCCGACCGACGGGAAGGAGAGCCAGAGGACTCCCCCTCCCGCGGCGGCGAGAGCGAACATCGAGCCCGCTAGAACTTCTTGCGGCAGAAGGGGAACGCCTTATTGTTCAAGTCGAGGTACTCCGCGACCGGGTTGGTCGGGGTGAAGAGCCCCTTGGGGTTGTAGAGGGGCAGCCAGACGTGCATGATGTGCGCCCGCTTGATGAAGCGCCCGCCCATGCAGCCGCCCGCGTCCTCGTCTTCCGTATCATGGTAGGAGAGGGCGCCCTTGCGGTTCTTGAAGCAGATGCCGTCCCAGGGCCGCCAGAGCTTGATGAGCTCCCTGGACTTCTGGCGGGTGATCTTGAAATCTCTGTTCGGCAGCCGGTCGCCGGCGACGTAGGCCACGCTGACGAGGCGGAAGGCCATCTTGGCGCGGTCCTTGAGGTAGAACAGCAGGTCCGGCTTGTCGAAAAAATACTTGCGGTCCGTGAACAGGGAGACCTTCGCGAAGGCCAGGCCGAGCCCGTCCTCGAAGACGTCGGTGGGGACGTAGCCGTCATTGAGGGCCTTCTGGAAATCGGAATATTTCTGGCCGGCGCCCAGGATGCGCTGGAGCTTGGACTTGTCCTCCGGAGAGATGCTGTACTCCCTCAGGTATTTGGGCGGGAGGTCCACGACGCCCTCCTCGTCGCACTCCGGGATGAAGCCCGCGAGGGTCTTGGAGTCCATGGCCCCTCCCAAGTCCTTCTCCTTCGGGATGTGCCGGGCATGGATGAGCTGCTCCACCAGGGCGCCCGATTGGAAATAGTCCTCGATGTTCTTGCTGCTCGCGCCCAGGTCCTGGGCTAGGGCGGGCGCGGCCAAAGCGAGCGCGGCGAGGGCCGGCAAAAGTGGGCTTTTCATGGCTGTATGTTACTAATATTTTTCCCTTGAAAGTCCTAGGGGGCGGTACTATACTATCGTCATGCAGCTGAGCAACTGGGGCAAAAAGAAAGACTGGCGCTGGGCTTTCGCCGCCATCCCAGTCGGCATCCTCTTCCTGTTCTTCCTCCCCGCCAGCTTCTGGTCCAGCATCCCCGGCGCGCACCTGCTCGGCCTGGGCTCCTCCGACGAGAGCTCGGCCGAGGGCCTGTCCGTCCCCTGGTCTTCCCGCAGCCAGAGCGCTCCAGGCACGATCATGACGGACGAAGGCGAGCGCAAGTGGATCCCGCCCGTCACCGACCCCGGCAAGGGCGGCCCGGGCGCGGTGGGCGGAGCATGGCCGACCGGCAAGCGCGGCGGCGCCGAGTACGGAGAGGAGACGGACGGCCTGGCCGACAACCTCAAGGGGAAGGCCGTCGACATGGACCCCGGCAAGCTCAAGGAGAAAGGCCTCGGAGCGGGCGGCGCCGTCGAAGGCGAGCTCGGGGGCAAGGGCAAGGACGGCATCAGGAGCATCGGCGGGGACGCCGGGGACCTCGCCGCGAAAGCCCTCGCGGGAGCCGGCATGGACGAGGGCGCCGCGCCGGAGCGCATGCAGCCCCTCCCCGCCCCCTCGGATTCCAAGTGGTCGGGCGGCGGCGGCGGCGTGTCGAGCGGGGGCAGCGGCGCGGGCGGCAAGGGCGCCGACAACCGACTGGCCAGCGCCGGCATGACCGACATGAAGTCCAACACTCCCGGGGCGAAGAACGCGGCGGAGAAGACCCCCAAGACCCGCTTCGGCACGGGCGGCGCGCAAGGCAACCAGGATCCGCAGACCCTGCTCGGCTACAAATCGCAGGGCACGACTTTCGGCGGGGGCGGCGGGCAGACCACGACGGACGGCCCGGGCAACCGGGGGGCCGGCGTCGGGGGCGGCGGCATGGGCGAGGGCGGCGGAGGGGCCGGCGGAACCGGCAACAACAACAACAACACCGGCGGCATCGGCGGGAAAGTGGGCGAGATCCCCGACACCGGCACCGGCCGTCCGGCCGATCCGGACGAAAAGGAGGTCGGCGGCACGGACGCCTGCCCCCAGGTCAACGAGAACTGCTTGACGACCTACGCCAACTACGACCAGCAGATCCAGAACTACGAGGGCCAGCTCCAGACCTGCTACACCTGGGTGAACATGGGCAAGGGCGGCATGGTGCAGGTCGTCGACCAGGCCTGCTTCAACCGGGTCAACGGCGAACTCCAGCGGGTGCGCGGCGAGCGCAACGACGCCACCCAGGAATGCCAGGCCCGCCAGCAAGCAGCTTGCAACAAATAGGGCTGTCCCCGTCTTGACGCCCGCCCCGCTCTTCCTGCTCACCCTCATCCTATCCTTCTGCAGCATCGTCTACGAGCTTCTGCTCGCCCAGAGCATGTCCGCCACGCTGGGCAACAGCTTCCTGCGCTACAACGTCACCATCGGGCTCTACCTGGCCTCGCTCGGCGCCGGGGCCATCCTCTGCTCGAAGCGCGGGGAAGACGACCTCCTCCCCCTCCTCATCGACGTCGAGCTCGCCCTCACTTTGCTCGGCGCCCTGAGCCCCCTGCTCATCCTGTTCTTCGACACCGCGGCTTTCAAGAGCGCCGGAGGAAGCCGGCTCTACACGGCCCTGGTCTACGGCTTCGACCACGCTCTCATCGTCGCCATCGGCCTGCTCTCGGGCTACGAGCTCCCACTGCTCATGCGCCTGGGCAAGGACCTCTCCAACGAGGTCCTTGCGGTGGACTACCTCGGCACCCTGCTGGGCGCCCTCTGCTTCCCCCTCCTCCTCCTGCCGTCCCTCGGCGTGCTGAGCGCGGCGGCCTTGACCGCCCTGCTGAACGCCCTCTGCGCGCTCTATCTCCTGCTCTTCCTAAAGCAGGACCTCCGCCGGCTGGCCCTCTGCGGCCTCGGCGCGGCTCTCTGTCTGGCCCTCATCGGAGCCCGCGGCCTCGTCGAGAGCGCCGCGACGGCCTGGTACCTGCAGCGATGAGGAAGGCCTCTTTGCGCGAAGTGCTGGGCATCACCGCGCTCGTCTCATCCTGCTGCCTGGTCTACGAGATGGCCATCGCCGCGAGCTTCATCTCCTTGACCGGCGACGGGGTGCTCTGGCAGAGCCTCACCATCGCCCTCTACCTCGCGGCCCTCGGCGCCGGCACCTATGCCGCCTCCCGCCTGCGCTCAGCCGAGCCCTGGGCGCTCCTCTTCCGCATCGAGCTCGCCCTCGCCTTCGTCGGGGCCCTGGCCGTCCCGGGCATCCTGGGCCTGGAGGGCGCCTACCGCTTCTGGTTCCACTTCCTGCGCGATCTGCAGGCCCCGCCCTCCGTCGCCAGGTACGCGGCAGCGGTCCTGCTGGCCCACGGCTGGACCCTGCTCATCGGCTTCCTGTCCGGCTTCGAGCTCCCCCTCCTCATCCGCCTCTGCGGCGATGGCCAAGAGGAGGGCGGGCGCTTCAACCTGGTTTTGGCCGCCAACTACGCCGGCGCCCTCGCAGGGACGCTAACCTTCGCCCTCCTGCTCTTCCCCTGGCTCGGCGCCGCCGGCTCGGGAACGGCGGCGGCCGCGCTGAATCTGTGCGTCTGCCTCTACCTCCGATGGCGCGGGCTCGTCGCGCCCGCAGGGACGCGCAGCGCCGGGCTGGCCCTGGCCGCCGCCCTCATCGCCCTGAGCGCCGCCGTCTCCAGGCCCGTCCAGCGCCTGCAGGTCCTCAACGTCTACGCCTCGGCGCTGGGCCTCACGGCCGAGTCCCGCGACGAGACCCTTCGCCGCGGGAGGCGCCCGCCGGCGCGAGAAGCCTTCGCGCGCCTTCGCGCGCTGGACGGCGCCGTCGAACGCATCCGCAGCCGCTGGCAGACCATCGACCTCCTCTCGCTCACCGAGGAGCCCTTCCCCCTCATGGCCCGCTTCAACGGCCGCCTGAAGGAAGCCGGCTACCCCTCCCGCCTCTCCCTCTACCTGGACAAGCGCTATCAGTTCCACGGCGCCTCGGAGGCGCTCTACCACGAGTTCATGGCGCACGTCCCCGTCCAGCTCTTCAAGCGCGTCCCCCGGGACGTCCTCGTGCTCGGCGGCGGCGACGGCCTGCTCATCCGGGAGCTGCTCAAGTACGGGGAAGTCCGCCGCATCGTCAACGTCGAGCTCGACTTGAAGATGATCGAGCTCGCCCGCTCGCATCCGGGCCTGCGCGCGCTCAACGAGGGCTCCTACGGCGACCCGCGGGTGGAGGTGCTCATCGACGACGCCTTTTCCTTCGTGCGGGGCTCCCGGGAGCGCTTCGACGCGGTCTATATCGACCTGCCCTACCCCGTCAACTACGACCTGACCCGGCTCTACAGCGTGGAGTTCTACGTCAACGTCGGCCGGCTCCTGCGGGAGAACGGCACGGCCACTCTGGACTTCCCGCTCGTGCCCCGGGACGACAAGAAGCCCCGCTCCGCCTACGCCAAGAACTCCGTCCTCTTCAGCACCCTGAAAGCGGCCGGGTTCAAGACGGTGCTGCCCTTCAGCACCGAATGTTCGGAGCTCATCCCCTGGAAGGAAGCCGAAGGCTACGGGGTGACGCCGGAGGACTACGACCCGAAGGTCGCGAAGCTGCTGCGGCGCGTGGAGGCCGAACGCTTCCTGCGCGAGCATCCAGGCTACAAGCCCCCCAAGGGCGACGATTTCTACGTGGCCAGCAACGACGCGCTCGGGGTCGAGACGATGGTGACCTTCTCGCGGGAACGGCTGGGGCCGGACTACCGCTTCAAGGACCGGGGCCTCAAGCTCTTCAGCCTCACGCCGGAACGGCTCTTCCTCCTGCAGTTCCAGCGCTTCCCGCACGAGACGGCGCCTGGGCTCGCCAATTCCATCTTCCGCCCGAGGCTCTTCGAGCCGGAGCATCTGGAGGACTTCGCGTTCATGTAGAGGGCTTATCTGCGAGACCGGGTCAACAAAGGCCGACGGAATCGCAAGACACGAGAAGGCGACCGCCACCCCGCATACTGCCACGCAAACCGCTCAAGAACCACTTGCGGATCCCTTATCGATCCCGTGGATACGATCGACCTCGGCAGGGAACGAGCCCAGCAGGTTCTGGAGCAGGCGCATGAAGGCCCGCCCTTGCACTACCAGCCCCAAAAAAACGTGCCGCAGCAGCGAGCGTCACGGCCTGCGCTGCAGGCTGCTGCTCCAGCCAGCATCATGGTCGTCATTCAACGAATAGGATGTCTCCGGTGTTGCGTGCCGGGGTGCTCGCATACGCCTCGCAGTCCACCGCGGCAGAGCCTTTGCCATCCATGCCGTCCGGGCCGAAGCTGTATATTGCATAGCTCCTCCCCGCCGCGACGTAGGATAATGGGGCGAAGCGATTGAACGGGTCCTGCGGCACCGCCGGTAAGAAGGCCGGAACGAGTTGGCTCAGCCTGTCGGGCAGACGCCGGCGCCCGCGCTGGTAGAGTTTTACCGCCAAGGCCGTTCGCAGAACGCCGAGTTGGGAGGAAGCGACATGATATCGCGCTATGAGCTTGCTGTACATAGGGATACTTCCTCGTGTCAGTGAGTCCAGCGCGACATCGGCCAACCTTCCCTTGGCCTCCGTCCCGCGCTGCACGGCGTCTTTCAGCGCCCCCCACAGACCACGCCTTTCGACCGCTTCTCTCCGTGCCTGCATAGCTCCTAGTTGTTTGCTCACGAAATCGTCCGCGATCGCCGGATCGTTGGCGCGGAAAGCCTTGACGAATACTTGACCTCGCTCGTCGGCCCCCTCTTCAAAGCGCTCATAGATGATGGCGAAATATTCCTGGTTTTGCAGTCTTTCCGCCAACAATCGCTTCAGGAACGGCATCTTATTGCGCTCAGCCTCCGCCGTAACAGGACTCATCGTTTCCCGCACCCTGTCCTTCGCCATCTCCGTCTCCTCCAGCATTGCCGCCCACATGAAGTCCTGCTTAGAAGCCGCCCTGCTCAGCCGCGCGGCAAGCTCATCGAGATACTCGGGAGAGGCCGACGAGCCGCGTATGCTGTCGGAAAGGATGGTGTAGCTCTTCTGGAGGCACAACTGTCGCACGAGTTCGCTGATGAGGATACCCGACTTTTGCTCCGACAACTGGGCCATGAATCCCGCCGTCGCCAGCAGGTCGTTTTCCACTGCGTCCCGCTGGCCCCGGACAGCGTTGACTTTAGCGTCTATCAACACGAGCTTGAATAATTTCAAATGCGCCTCATAATTTGGAGGCGGGCTGTTGGGATCGAGCTTCTCACGCTTGGGCGCGAACAGATTCCCGTCGTTGACGGTCTGTGCAGCTTGCTTGAACAGCGCCAACGCTTCGCGGTTGTCCTCCAGCAAAGCCGTCACGCGCCTGTTGCCGGCTAATGCCGGTCCAGGCGAAGCCAGCAACGAGTCCAGTTCCGCTGCATCTCTCTCCCCGACATGCTTGAGGGCAGCCATAGCGCCTTGATAACCGGCCGCAGCCGCCTCGTTAATCCACATGGACAGAATCAACGCGATCGCGATCATCTCAGGCCTCCCTCTTCCTGTTCAACGGCAAAGAGACTCGCCAAGGATTTCTTGCTTTTGATTTGGCTGCTGTCGCCGCTGGCTCAGCCTTTGAAGAATCCTTCCAGCCGCGAACACCCCTCAGCGGCAGAACTTCTCGCCGAGCTGATGCCCCACATACACGCCCACAAAGCTACCCCCCATCGTGGTCCCCACGCCGAGCGGGCCAAAATAGAAGCCCGCCGCGCCCACGACTGCGCCCACTAGGCTCCCGCCGAAGCCCCAGGACCCTATGCACTCCTCCCGTGCCTTCTGCTCGGCCGACTTCGGGGCGGGAATGTCCGCGCACTTCTTCGACTCGTCTTCCTTCTTCTTCTGGAGACGCATGGCCGCGTTCAACCTCCCCCCTTCTCGCTTAGAGGCTGCGACCGCAGAACCGTCCTTTCCACCGCCCCCCCCGTCCTTCATCGCGGAGAGGTCGAATTTGAGGCCCGACTCCGTCTTCACCTCCTCAGGCGTTTCCGCCCGGACCTGCGCACAAAAAGGAGCCATCGCCGCGAGACACCCGCAAAGCCATATCTTTCTCATATCCCCTCCGTTCATTTTCGCTACCTCTTGAATAATAGGTCCCACTTTCCGCCTGCTCAGCCTCGTTCCTAGACATCAATGCATGATGGAGCATCAACCGTGAGCTTTGAAGATTCCTTCCGGTCGAAACTCATGCCTTTATGGTAGCGGAAACGAGACGAACCCACATGAGCCTATCGGGGAGCGCACCGATGCCATTGGATCTAGAAATGGTTTTACAGAGTCTCACCCAGCAGTGCTGCGGAGTTTCTTGACGCTCATCCGACGATCCCGTTGCTCCGCAGGTTCATCAGGCCGAAACGCCGGAGAAAAGTCCTCAAGGTGTCGCGGTGCGGAGACTCGGACAGGCTCAGGACATCCTCTCCCGCTGTCGATCGACAAGTCCTCGGCTAAGGGGCTCATCATATCATCAGCAGGGTTTCTGGGTGGCTTCTACTGAAACGCGATCAGGAGCTTGTTCAGTCCGAACCAGAGCAACGCCGCTCCCATCACTTTCCCGCAAGCAAGCCCATATTCATGATCTGTTTCACGGAAGACGGCCAGTTCTATGAAGCCGACCAGCGGGATGATGGCGGCGAGCAATCCAAGGAACTTGAATATCCGCTTATACAGGGGTTCCCCGGAGGCCGTGCGAACCGTGTAATAAAGGATGAGTCCTACGAGCAGGACAGGAAAGACCGCGTTCAATACGGCAAGATTTCGTGCCATAGCCCTCCAAACATGGGGACTCGCGCCGTGCTCATTCGCATGGCATGCCGGCTAAAGACCCCTGCATCAGAAAGGGAGTAGACGCTCGACCCTGCCTTCAAACAGAAGCAAAGCCGAATCAGGCCCTTTCTCGGTAACGTTGTAGATCTGCCCCCCTGCAATGCATTGCGCGAAATAGGGGTAATACTGCCGGACATCTGATTCCGAGGCCCGGATGAAAAGCGCTTGATGGAACAATGTCACGCCATGGTGCCTCCGCATGCGCTCCCATCGGCGTTGAAGGTCCTGCATGATGGGGGATGCTTCGGGGCGGTCGCCTGCGGGAACACGCTCATGCGAGAATATCCTCCCAGCTCGGGGGCAACGATAACGGCCATCAGAGGTGCGTTGTATCAATCCCTGAGCTCGGAGGTTGGCGAGCGCCCTCCGAATATCGGAGAGCGACATACCCAATTGCCGAGAGAGGGCCTCGACCGTCCAGGGAGTGTCGTCATTGCGAAGGACGGCGAACGTCCAATAACAGGCATCGTCACCGCGGATGAGGCGCGATTGTTCCGCCGTGAAGGGAAGGACGTGGCTTTCAAAGTCCCTTCGGAGGGCGCGGCTCATCGGCGACTTCGACATCGGAGGCGTGAAAAGCGGCTGCGCCAGCGATTGCTGGATGAAATCGAGGAACGGCCCTTGCCCGATCGCATCTTCCAGATAAGTCTGCGCGAATTTTCTCGCCGTCTGGGGATCGTCCCAGACACGCAGCATTGCCGCGATTCGATGGGCTAGGCCCTGCTTGGGGAGACAACGTCCCGTCTCAATATTGTAGTACTGCTTGTAGGTACAGCCGAACGCTCCCGTTCCGCCTGCGGAAAGGAAGAATTTTCGGGCTGAACGATAGCCGGATTTCTCGCGCAGCTTCCGCAACAACTCAGAGAATGTCCGCATATTCAGTCCTCTGTTTGAGAAGCAGCATACGCAATCAGGAACCTGTATAGCCCGAGATGGAATGAGATGCTAGAAATGCCGACGAAAAACCTGGAGCCATCAACGTAGACCTAGCTCGCCCCGGGCCTCTTCGATACTGGCCTGGACGGCCGCGACCTCGCCGCAGTCCACCGCCCTGAGCAGCTGGACGCAGCCGACCAGGTACCAGTACGCCCCCACCGAGTCCCCGGCCCCTCCGAGCAGCAGGCGGACTCTCTCGTCCGGGTCGGGAGAGCGGGGCACGCGGGCGAAGGCGGCGGCGGCGGAGCCCAGCGTCCGGGCGTAGTCCCCCAGCAGGGGCTGGAAGCGCAGATCGAGGCAGTGCGGCGTCCTCCAGACCAGGCGCTCGCGCTCCGTGAAGACCGCCTCGCCCTGCTGGAGCCGGCCGTAGGAAGCCGTCCAGCTCCCCACGCCCGAGCTCTGGTCGACGCCGTAGCGGGCGAGGCGGAGGGCTTCCTCCTGCCCCTGCGCCCCCAGCGCCCCCCAGGCGGAGGTCTTCAGCAGGTCGTGCGCCGCCCTCGCGCTGTCGAGATAGTACTTCAGGCCGTCCTGCGCGTCCTCCAGGCGCGTCATGAGCGCGCAGTCCGGACAGCGCACCGCCAGGTCCGAGCGCGCGTCGTTGTAGTGCGGGAGCAGGATGTCCCGGTAGGACTGGTCCGCCCACTCGGCGAACTCCTTCCGGGAGACCAGGACGTCCCTCACTTGGGCGAAACAGTCCAGGGCGGAGGCGTCCTCCTCGCTGAGGCAGGAGAGCTTCGCGTCGAGCGTGTCCTTGGCCGACGCCAGGCGGATGAGCGTGTTCTCGGGGTCCTGCCCCTCCCGGCGCAGGCTGCGCAGGTCCTCCTCGAGCTCCGTGCCGGGCAGTTCCGCGGCCAGCCAGGCGATGTCCCGGTCGAGCCGCGCGGGGTCGTACACCCCGGTCATGAGCTCGCAGGAGCGGCCGATGCGGGGCTTGAGCTCCTCGCCCATGCGCCGGGCCAGGGCGGCCAAGGGCCGGATGAAGTCGGTCTTCAAGGTGTTCTGATAGAGCACGGCGGACGCCCCGGCCTCGCTGGCGCCGGGCCAGGACCACGAGCCTCCGCCCGCCGGGCCGGGCCCGCCTCCGGCCGTCCCCGCGGGAGCGGGGTTCGCGCCGGCCGTCCCGAGCCCGCCGCCTTGCGCGCCTCCGCCAAGCCCGGCGGTCTGGGCCGCGGCGGCGCCGGCCTGCCCCTGCCCGGGGGCCGAGGCGTAGCCCGGCGTCTGGGTATCGCCGGCCCCGCCCCCCGGGAGATCGGGAACCCCTCCTCCGTCGGAGGAGGCTGCGGCGACCGAGTGTCTCGGGGACGGACGGTCAGCGGTGCGACGGAAGAAGTCGAGCGTCCGCGAGCCTCCGCCTCCCCGGCGGTCCGCCTCCTTGAGCCGGGCTTTGGCCCAGGCGACGTCCTTGGGCTTGACGCCGTCCGGCACGAAGAACGCCCTCGGCCCGGCGTCGGCCGGCTTCGGCGCTGGGATGCCGGCTGATCCGGACGCGCCCATGGACGCGCCGGGGACGAAGTCGCCTCCAAGCTCCTCGAGAGCTTCCTTGACGAAGACGTCGCGGCGGCCCTCGGAAGCCTTGGCCGCGTCGCGGGCCGGAGCCCGGGCGCCCTCCGCCGGCTTGCGCCCCTTCGCCTCGACCGGCTTCGGCGGGTTCTTTCGGCGGGGGCCGCTCAGGAGGGCCCGCAGCTTCTGGGCGAGGGTCGGCTGCGCTCCGCTGCCGCGCGCCGCCCAGCCGACCGCCTGCCGGGACTTCCGGGACTCCTCCGGGAACTCCGGCATGGAGGCCGCCGTGGGAAGCGCTCCCGGGCGCACGCTCTCCTCCGGAGGGGCGGTTCCCCACGGGATGGCTCCGCCGACGGACGTCTCTTCGCGCTCGGGCAGGGCCTGCCAGACCAGGAAGCCGATGAGGAGCAGGCCCGCCCCCGCGAGCACGAGGTTCGGAGTCAGTCCCCGGAATCGGCGCATGGGGGGCTACGGCTTCGCCGCGGTAAAGGCCCGGTCGCTCAGATCGAGGTAGTCCACGACCGGGTTGCGGGGCGTGAACAGGCCCAAGGGGTTGTAGAGCGGGAGCCAGACGTGCATGATCCAAGCCTTCGGGACGAGCCGTCCGTCCGCGCAGGGCTTGGCCTCGTCCTCGGCGTCGCGGTAGGTGACGACGCCCCCGCGCGCCTTGTAGCAGATGCCCTCCCAGGGCCGCCAGAGCTTGAGCGGCTCCCCTCCGGCGCGCGCGATGCGGAACTCCTGCGGCGGGGTCTTCTCGGTGCTCAGGTAGGCCACGCCGGCGAGGAAGAAGGCGCTTTCCCCCCTCGCCTTGACGTAGAGGAGGAGAGCCGGCTTGGCGAGGTCAAGACGGGGGACGGAGGCCAGGTCCGGCCGCGCGAAGGCCAGGCCGACCCCGTCCTCGTATTCGTCGGCCATGAGGTAGCCCTCCGCGACGGCCTGCTCGGCGTCGGCGTACTTCTTGGCCACGCCGAGGATGCTCTTGAGCTTGCGCAGGTCGTCGGCGGGGATGGAGTACTCCTTCTCGTACTTGGGCGGAAGGAAGAGGCCTCCCGACGCGTCGATCTCCGGGACGAAGCCGGCCAGGGAGTCGGTGTCGTGGAACCCGCCCAGGCGCTTGAACTTGGGCACGCCGTGCGCGTGCAGGAGGTCTTCCTTGAGCGCCGCCGAGCGCAGCAGCTCCTTGAGACTCTGCGGCTTCGGCGCCTCCTGAGCCCAGGAGGCGCCCGCCAGGAACAGCGCCGCGGCCAGGATCGTCATCTCAGCGCCCACCGAGGTGCAGGTCGGTCCGCGCCTGCTCGAGCTGGGTCTGCAGGGTCCGGACCTCCTGGCAGCTGAGCGTGCGCAGGAGGTTGACGCAGCCGACCAGGTACCAGTAGGCGGCGACCGCGTCGCGCGTCCCTTCGATGAAGGTGCCGCCCTTGCGCGCCGCGTCACGGACGTCGATCACCTGCCGGAAGCTCGTTGCGGCGGTGCCCAAAGTGCTCACATAGTCCCCGAGCAGGGGCTGGAAGACCACGTCGAGGCAGTAGGGGGTCTTCCAGATCCGACGGGTGCGCTCCTCCGTCCAGGATGCCTCGTTGTTCATGTTGGCGCCGTAATTCCTAGCGTAGGCCGCGATACCTGAACTGCACTCGATGCCGAACTTCGAGAGGTTCGTCATGTCGGTCTGCGCCTGCGCCCCCACGCCCGCCCAGGAGCTCGTCTTGAGCTGGTCGTAAGCGGCCTTCGTCGTGTCGAGGTAGAACTTCATGCCGTTCTGGGCGTCCTCCACCTGGGTGCGCAGCCCGCAGGCCCGCTCGGCCTCCGCGCTCCGGACGCAGGCCCCGTCCGCGGACGGGGTGCAGGCGTTGCAGCGGAGGGTCAGGTCGGAGTGGAGGGCATTGTAGTGCGGGACGAGGATGTCCCGGTACGAGCTGTTCGCCCAGTCGGCCAGGTCCTTGCGGCCGTCGACGGCGTACTTCATCTGCTCGAAGCAGTCGAGGGCGGCCGGGTCGGTCTCGGCGAGGCATGCGACCTTGGTGTCCAAGACCTCCTTCATCTCGGCCATGCGCAGCAGGGCGTTCTCGGGCTCCTGGCTCTCCGCCTTCAGGCTCTGGAGGTCCTGCTGGAGCTCGCTGCCGGGGAGTTCTGCGGCCAGCCAGGCGATGTCGCGGTCGAGCCGCGCGGGGTCGTAGACCCCGGTCATGAGCGTGAAAGCCCGGTCCACCCGCGGCTTGAGCTCGCGGGCGATGTTCTTGGAATGATCCAGCAGGGGCCGGACGAGGGCGGTCAGGATGTCGTTCTGGTAGGTGACCGCGACGGCGCCGGCCTCGTTGGCCCCATACCAGTTCCAGGCCTCGCCCTGAGTCTGGCCCCCCGGCCCGGCGGTCGTTCCGCTCCCGGCGGTCGCATCCCCGGGCTCCGTCGGTGTCTGGGTGGGCTGGGTGCCGGTCAGGTCGGGCCCGTCTGGCTGCACGGAGCCGCCGGAGCCGCCCGTGGTCGCGGGCGTCTGGCCACCGCCCTGGGACGCATCCGCCGAGCTCGACGCCGTGGTGAGGCCTCCAGCCGAGCGGCTGTACTGCGTACGGGCGCCCCCGTCCACGCTCGAAAGGCTCGCCCGCCCGTCATAGGCGTCCCCGGTCGCCGCGGAGACGGCGGTTCGCCGCATGAGACCCGCCGCGGCAGCCACGCCGGGCAGGGGGATGGAGCGGGCGTAGGAGGGGTCCGCTCGGGCCGCCGCCTGCAGGTAGGCCTTGGCCTTGGCGACGTCCTTCTTTGTGACCGTGCTCTTGATGAAGCGGGGTGCGGGGCGCGATGCGCCCGCAGGAGCCGCTAGGGACGGCGCGCCCAGCGAGGCGCCGCCCGACCCCGCCCCGATCCGGCCCGAGGCCAGGTTGGACATGGATTCCTTGGCGAAGCCCCTGCGCTGGGGTTGGGCCTGAGCGCTTGTCTTGCGGCCGAGCTGGGCCGGCATCCCGAGCTTCACCCCTCCCGGCGCGGTCTTGACCGTCGAGGCGCCGCGGGCGAGCAGGGCTCTCAGGCGCGCCGCCAGGCCGCCTGGCTTGGAAGGCGCGGCCGACACGGGCGCGCCGGCTCCGGCCGGAGCCGGCGAAGCGGGCGCGCCGGAGCCCAGCCCGAGCGGCTCGGAGGGGAGCGTGGAGTGGCCCGCCTGCTGGGCCGTGGGCGACTCGGCACTCCAAGGCACGGTCCCGGTCGACGCGCTCTCCTCGTCCTGCGGCAGGAGCTTCCAGGCCAGCAGGGCGATGAGCAGGAGCCCGACAGCGCCGATGACGACGTTCGGATGGAAGAGCAGCCTCTTGAGGTTTCCCGCCGCGTTCCTGTCGTTCATGACCTTCCCCCCGGCCCCACGGCCGTCAATGGATCAGCTCCGACTTCGCCTTCGCGATCTCCTCCATGCGCTTGAGCACATCCTTGCAGTCCTTGGCCTGGAGCAGATGGGTGCAGCCCCGGATGTACCAGACTCCGGCGACCTGCTCCCGGGCGCCCATCAGGATGTGCTGGGCCTTGAGGTCGTCGAGACCGCCGTCGGAGACGGCCTTGAAGCTCTTGGCCGCGTCCCCGTAGTAGACCAGGGCGCTCGAAAGCAGGTTGTTGAACTCCTGCTGCATGCAGGAGGGCAGGCGCCATGCCTGCGAGACCATGTTGGCGTCATCGTAGTTCTTCTTGTACTTGACGAACCAGTTCGAGAGGTCCGTGTTGACCTGCTCGGAGGAGGCCGCGATGTTGCGGGTGTGCAGCTGGCCGCTGGCGTCCATGAGCTGCCAGAGAGGGAGCCGCATCTGGTCGTAGGCGTCCTGGAGCTTGGCGAGGTAGGATCCCGGGACCACCCCGGCGATGGCGTCGCGCACGCCGCACGCCTTGACGGCGGCCGGAGTCTTGACGCAGCCCATCTTCGGCTTCGGGACGCACTCGGCGCAGCGGGCGGCCAGGTCGGACATGTCCTCGGAGTAAGCCGCACCCAGCTCGCCGAGGTAGAACTGGAGCTCGCGGGCGCGGATGTCCCGGGCCGAGGACACCGCGTTGACCGTGTCCTCGAAGCAGAGCCAGGCGTCCTTGTTGGCCGAGTCCATGCAAGCGACCCGGGTCTCGAGCGCTTTGCGCATGCGGCCGAGGGCGTTGAACAGCGAGTCCTCGGAACCCTGCTCGGCCTGCATCCGCGAGAGGCAGTCCAAGATGCGGCCGCTGTGGTTGGAGCTCAGCCAGGAGATGTCCCCGCCCAGGCGCCCCGCGATGGATTGGACGTCGTCGTGCGCCCGGGCGACTCGGGGCTTCATGATGTTCGCCATGTTCCGTGAGTGCTCGGCCTCGATGCGCACCAGCCAGGTATCGATATCGTCGGCGTACTTCACGGCGTCGGCCACGGCCTGCTTCTGGAGCTGGACGTCCCAGGTCCACTCCGGCTCGGCCGGCTTCTGAACGGTCTGGCCGGTCGTGGTCTGCTGATCCGGAAGCGCCCCGGGGGGCTCCTCGTCTGCGAGCGGCTGGGCATCGCCCTCCGCGGCGGCCCCGGGAGCGGGCGCGGGCGCGCCTCCCTCGCCCCCTCCGGTCTGCGTTCCGGCGGCCCCGCCGCCCGAAGAGCCGGTCGTCTTGCCCTCGCCCCCGCCCGACATGCCGGCTCCGCGGGACTTCTTGGACGAGAGGCCGGCCGCCGGCCCCCAGCCGCGGGTCTCTATCGCTTCCTGGGCCGCCTGGGCTACGGAAGCCCTGGAAGCGACGCCCTTCGAGCCTCCCTGATACTCGCCGGACATCCCGTGGAAGGGGGTCGCCTCCCTGGTCAGGGCCTCCTTGAGGAAGGCCTTGGCCCAAGCCACGACCTTCTTGACGGCCGGCGGAGCGTAGAACGGCTTCGGCCGGGCCCCGCCGCCCGGAGACTCGATCGACGGCGAAGCGGCCAGGGTCAGGGCGCTCGTGGCCCCGACGAAATCCGAGCCCTTCTTCACGACCGGAGCCTGCCCCACGCTCTGGCGGCGTGGAGCCGCCGCTCCACGCTCGACGGGCATCGCCAGCTTGGGGACGGACTGGAGCTTGGCGGCGCCCTTCCCATGCAGGAAGCGGCGGATGGAGGCGAGAAAGCCGCTCTCTTTGCGCTGCCGGCCGGCCGTCGAGCCCGGGATGAAGGGGGCCTGGACGTCCCCTCTCTCTTCTTCTCCGAGCTCGACCCTCTCCCCGGGCAGGGTGGAATGTTCTACCCCCTCCTGCGAAGTGATGCTCATGTTCCAGGGAGTCTGGAGGTCGGAGGGCTTCTCCGGCAGGTACTGCGCGAGCACGAGCAGGACGAGGCCCAGCACCCCGAGCGCGGCCGCAACCTTGGGGGTGGCCAGCTTATTGAGCCGGTCTTTGAGCGGCGGCTTGGGCTTCTGCTCGTTCACTGGAACCCCGCCAGGCCGGCCGTGAACTCGTTCTGGGCGCTCTCGATCTGCCCGCCCTCTTCGCAGGTGCGCGCTCCGAGATACATCACCGCGCCGCGCACGCACCAGAGCGACTGGATCTGGGAGCGGACCCCGAGCAGGAAGTGCTCAGCCCGCTGGTCATCGCTGAGCCCATCGCGGCCCATAGCGGAGAACTCGGCCGCCGCTTCCGACTCGCGCAGGACGGCTTCGGCCGCGACTTCCCCGAAGCGCCTGCGCAGGCAGGCGGGCAAGGCCCAGGCCCGGTACGCCTCCTCCGGCCGCTCGTAGCTGCGGTTGTAGCCGATGAGCCAGCGGTCGAGGGCTTCATGGACCAGCGCGGAGGCCTGCCCCAGCTCCCGGGCCCTCTGCTGTCCCTCCTCCCCCCAGAGCTGCCAGGCGCTGGTTTCCAGGCTCTCCCTCGAGCGGTCCAGGCGGGCGAGGTATTCGGCGAGGGCCTCGCGCTCGCGAGCCTCCAGACGCTCCCTATCCGCCTCGTAGCTGGCGCGGTACTCGTCGGCATAGTGGGCGGCCTCGCGCGCCTTCAGCTCGCGGGAGGCCACCGCCTGAGCCGCGAGCCCCAAGCGCGTCCAGGCATCGAGGTCGTCGGTGCTCAGCAGGCGCGCGCCCGCCGAAAGGCTCGCTGCGTCCGCGTCGAGACGGCCGAGCAGGGTATCCGACGAGCTCCGTCCCGCATACTCGCTCCGGATGCCCTTGAGGTCGGCCAGGACGCGGCTCTGCGGGAAGCGCTGCTCCAGCCATCGGATGTCGTCCCCGCTGGAGAACAGGATGGTGCGGAGGCCTTCGGCTCCCTCCCTCGTCCGGGGCTCGGCCAGGCTCAGGAGGCTCTTGGCGTGCTCGACCATCGGCCGGAGCAGGTCCTGCTCGAGAGTGCGCTGGTACGCCACCGCGTCGGCCCGGGCCTGAGCCAGGTCGTCGTCTGTCCAGGCTTCGGCCGGCGCGGGCTCGGCCGGCGCCTGCGGGGCGCCCGCGATGGATGCGATCTCCGGGACGGCCCTGCGCAGCTTGGCGGCGCTGTCGCTGTTGAGCTTCCCGAGGAAAGCCGTGAGGACCTCCCGGTCCTTGAGGACCTCCGGCAGGTAGCGGGTCTCCTGGGGAGCGTCCATCCTGCGGAAAAGCGAATCGAGCAGGCTCCCGTCCAGTTCGCGGATGAACTCCAGCGCCGCGTCCCTGGACATGGAGACGGGCCTCAGCAGGCCGAAGACGTCCTCGAGGTCGAGCCGTTCGGGGGAGCGCGAGAACTCCTGCATCCAGGCGTTGACGATGCGGCCCAGCATGGCCGAGCCGGAAGGCATCCCGCCGGCGGCCGCCTTGACGGAGGAGCGGCCCTTGCTCCCGGCGCCCCCGCGGCCGTAGGTCCCGGACATCCCGCGGAAAGCGGCCCGCTTCCCGTCCGCCGTCTCCTTGATGACCGCCTCGGCCCAGGCGAAGTCCTTCCTCTTGATCCCGCTGGGCATGGGGAGCGGCGGGGCCTTCCCCGAGGAGCCCGAGAGGCCGGCGCCCATGCCCGGGATGGACGGCGCTCCGACGGACGGGCGTGCCTCGACCAGGGTCAGCGTCCGGCGGATCCGCGCCCGACGCCAGGCCATGGCGCCCTTCGCGGGAGCCTTGGGAGCCCGGGCGGTCTGCGTCCCTCCGAGGGTCCTCGCGCCGACGGGCGCGGGCGCGGCCGCCCGCGCGGCGGGAGAAGACGCCGGGGCAAAGGCCAGGGACGCTTCGCCGGGGCGCGCGCTCTTCGGAGCCGGCTTCCAGAGGATGAGCAGCGCGACGGCCGCGGCGCCGGCGAGCGCCAAGCCGCCCAGCGCCCAGGGGCGCTCCCACCACGCCTGTCCATCCCGGGCCCGGATATCCATAGACCGTTCCATGCGGATCGCTTCGACGACTTTCTCCTGGAACGCCGGCGCCCGCTCCGGAGGAACGCAAGCCAGAAGGCCCGGCAGGCGCTCGTGCAGCCGCCGGTCCCCCTCCCGGGCGGCCCGGCATGCGGGGCAGGCTTTCAGATGGGTCTCCAGAGCGGAGGCCGCATCGGCTGAGAGTTCCGCGTCCAGAGCGTCTTGGACGGCTCGACGAGCCTCGTCGCAGTTCATGCGCCCGCCTCCGTCGGCTCCAGGACCCTCTTCAGCCTGCTGCGGGCCCGGAAAAGCCGGAGCTTGACGGCGCTCTCGCCGATGCCCAGGACCTCGGCGATCTCGGCCACCCTCATGTCCTGCTCGTAGCGCAGCCCGAGGACGGCGCGGTCATGCGCTTCCAGCTCTTCGAGGGCCCGGCGCAGGCGCTCGGCCTCCGAGGCCCGCTCGGCGCTCTCCTCGACACCGGCCTTCGGATCGGACTCGCCGTCGGCCGCGGAGAGAGGGCACTCCCTCTTCTTGGCGTGGGCGCGGGTGAGCGCGCAGTTGGCGGCGATGCGCAGGATCCAGGGAAGGAAGGGGCGCTCCGCGTCGAAGGAGTCGAGCGAGCGGTAGGCCCGCAGGAAGGCCTCCTGGCAGGCGTCCTCGGCCTCGCCGGTGTCGCCGGTGATGCGGAAGGCCAGGCGGTACGCCGCCGTCCCGTAGAGCTCCATCAGCCTAGCGAAAGCCCGCTCGTCGCCCTGCCGTGCGCTGAGAACATGGTCGCGGTCCCTCATCCCATCTACCCTAGATACTTTAGCAAAACCGAATCGGTTACAGGGTGTAACCGGTCCTGAGTTTTTCGAGTATTAATGTTAGAATCACCCCGTCATGAAGAAGATCGATGTCCGCTGGTTCTACCTGGTCATCCCGGCCTTCCTTTCCATCTTTTTCCTGCTTCCCAAGGAGTTCTGGATGAGCCTGCCCGGAGCGCGCCTGCTGGGCCTGGGGGAGTCCGAGAGCTCTTCCGTCAATTCCATCCCTTGGACAGACCGCTCCGCCCGGGAGCCGAGCCCTCCCCCCCTCGCGGACAGAAAGCACGAGTGGATGCCGCCCGTCGGCAGGCTCGATAAGGGCAAGGCGGCGGTGGCTCCCAGCACCTGGACCATCCGGGCCAAGCCCAACGAGAAGGAGTTCGCCGAGCAGACCCTCAACGGCAAGAGCATCCGCAAGGAGCTCGAGAAGGCCCTCCGGGACTCGCAGAAGGACGATAAGAAAGGAAAGGGAGCCGGCGGCAAAGCGGATGCGAAGCAGGCCGCGGGCAAGGGCGAGGAAGCCCCCGACGCGGATTGGCCGCGCATCGGCGGCCCTTCCGGCGGCACGAGCGGCGGAGCCTCCAGCGGCGCGACGGGAGCCGCCGGCGCCCAGGCCGCAGCGGGAGTTGCCGGGCAGGGACCCGGCGCCAAAGCGGGCTCCGTGGCCCCCACCGCGCCCGCCAAGCTCGCGGCCCTGCCGCGGAGCACCGCTGGCTCGGGCGCAAGCCAGCCCCGCGCCGTCTCGGCCGTCGGAGTCTCCAAGGCCGGGGACGCTTCCCAGACCCAGACCTCCGGAGGCGCCTCCCGGACCGGGACGAGTACCCAGGGGAGCGGCACGACCACCGGCACCCCCGCCTTCAGCTCTCTGGGCACCACGGGCAGCCACGGCGGCACGACGGGCGGCGCCGGGACGGGCGGGGTGCAGCAGGACGGGCCGGGCGGTCCGACGACGAACGCCGGGACCACTCCAGGGACAACGGGCATCGGCACCACCCAGGTGGGCGCCCCCGACACGGGGCCCGGCGCCCCGGCCGACGGCGAGCCGGAGGTCGAGGGCACCGACGAATGCACCCCGGTCCAGGAGAACTGCGCCGAGATCTTCGCGGACTACGACCAGAAGATCGAGCTCATCGAGCTCAAGATGTCCCTGTGCACCAAGTGGGTGTCGCAGGACAAGGGGATGGTGCAGGTCGTCGACCAGGACTGCTTCAACAAGTGGATGGTCGAGCTCAACAGGCTGAGGGGCGAACGGGACGACGCCGCCCGCGAGTGCCAGACCCGCCAGGCGGCCTGCCCGGCACGCTGATGTTCCTTGCCTGGGCCTCCCTCCTGCTCCTGTGCTCCTCGGCACAGGCGGCGGTGAGCGGGGATTCCACCATCAGCGCCGACATCGGCGGGAAGCCTCTCGTCATCACGACCACGGAAAGGCTCTCCGGCGCCATCGGCTCCCTGACCTGGAACGGGAAGGAATTCATCGACAGCGCCGACCACGGCCGCGAGCTCCAATCGGCCAGCTCCTTCGACGGTCACGGCGAGTGCTTCAACCCCACGGAGGCGGGTTCCCGCGATGATGGCGCAGGCACCGGCCACACCAGCGTCCTCACGGCGCTCCGCGCTTCCGGCGACCGCCTCCTCACGCAGACGCAGATGGCGTTCTGGCTCCTGCCCGGAGAGACCGGCGCATGTCCCGCGGGCGGGACGGCCCGCAACGAGGGCCCCCTGTCCGGCCACGTCCTGACGAAATCGGTCACGATCGGCTACCGGAACATGCCCCACGTCATCGAGTACCTGGTCGATTTCCACGTCCCCGAGCCCCACGCCTCCGCCCAGTTCGAGGCTCTCACCGGCTACATGCCGCCGGAGTTCTCCTCGTTCTGGGCCTTCGACCCCGCGACGGGGGGCGCCGCCCCCATCTCCGGGTTCACGGGCGAGCAGGGCCTGCCGGTGATCTTCTCCGCCGGCGCCAGCCACGCGATGGGCATCTACTCCCCCGGCGCCAGCTACGGGGTCTTCGGCTCCGAATGGCTCGGGGCTCCGGTCGTGAAATGGAACGCGGTCTTCCGGAGAGCGGCCACCCCGGCGGGGGACTACAGCATGCGCTGCTTCGTGATCGTCGGCAGCCTCGCCGACGTGAAGGCCTCGACGCTGAAGCTCCACCGCTACCTTCATCCTTCCGCGGCGGGCTCCAGCGCTTCGGCGACGAACGCGGGCGCGGCTCCGCTCTCCGGCCAGACCGGCGCCGCCGGGACGGCCGGCAGCTCGAGCGGCTCTGCCTCGGCTGCGGCCGCACAAGGGACCGCGGCCGGACAGACGGGGGTTGCGGCGGCCGTTCCCGCAGGCGCGCAGGGGGCTGGGGCCGCCTCCGGGACCTCGAGCGGTTCGACTCAGTCGGGCCAGACGACGGGCGCTTCGCCCGGCACGACGGGGGCAGCGGTCCCCGCCGGCGCGCAGACCGGCCAGACGGCCCCGGCCGGGTGGACGCAGACCGGGGGCACGTCCCAGACGAGCCCTTTCCTGAGCCTGGGAGCTCCCGAGCCCGGCGAAGGCGCCCCCGCAGACGGGGAGGCCGAGGTCCCGGGCACCGGCGACTGCGCCCTCGTCGAGGAGAACTGCGGCGGCGTCTACCGTGATTTCGACCGGAAGATCGAGCTCATCGAGCTCAAGATGTCCCTGTGCACCAAGTGGGAGTCCAGCGACAAGTCCATGGTGCAGGTGCTCGACCAGAACTGCTTCAATACCTGGATGGCCGAGCTCAACCGCCTGCGCGGCGAGAGGGACGACCTCTCGCGCGACTGCCAGGCCCGCCGGGAGAACTGCGTCACCGGCCCATGAAGCCCCTCTCGGCCGCCGTCCTTCTCCTCTTCGCGGCCTCGACGGACACAGACGGCTTTGCGGCATCGAGCCCCTTCCCATCGACGAGTCCAGGGCTTCACTTCCAGGGTCCCGCGGACGGACAGACCTCCGTTCAGCAGGGAGTGAAGATCGACTGGCGGACCATCCCGATCTGGGATGACGCGGGCAGCCGGGAGCTCTACAAGGACATCAAGCCGCCCGCGTCCGGGGTCCGCTCCAGCCCGCAAATCAATGTCATGCCAGGGTACAGCAGCTACTCCTATTATAAGCGCACAATGACGCAAAAGTGCGCCCCTTGGACGGGGAAGACGACCCAGAACAGCTGCATCCCGGATTGGTTCGACACACAGATATCGGACGGGAATCCGCTTCGTGTACGCATCCTGATCCCCCCGGGAGTACGGTCAGCATCCTTCTGGTCCAGTTCGATCGCCGGCGGGACTATCATCGGAGGAGTCAGTCTCAGCCCCGACCAGGGTCTGCCCAGCAAGGCCCAGCGCTCGCTCGTCCATGTGACAGTCAACACCGATGGGACGGATCTTGGCGGCCGCCTGGGTCTTTGGGGCTGGGCTTTCGAGGGAGTCCTGCGATTCGGCCTTCGTCCCCTCGGGGTGTATCCCGGCACAGACCGCACCATAGGAACGGACAGCACTAAGCCCTATTATGTCTACCTGACGCTCTGGAGTCCCAACGGAAGATACTCCTGGGGGATCCATGCCAGCGCCATCGCTATGGACATCGGCGACGCGGCGCTTTACCGGCGATGGGTCCAAGATTGCCTGGACAGGGGTACGGACTGCGTTTCAGGAGCGAGCGGGGCGGGGGCATCCGGCACGGCCGGGACGTCGGGCGCCGGGACACTGGCAAGCGCAGCGGACGGCGCGGCGGGGTCGGCCCGGTCGGGAGAGACTCTGCCGGGACAGGCGGGAGCCGACCCGGCCCTCGTGGACGGCCCCGGATCGCAGGAGGGGCGGGCGACGTCCCCGCCGGCCGCCACGACGACCGACGGCGCGACCACTCCCCCCGCCGGGAGTCCATTCCCACGAACAAGCAAAGGATTCCATTTCCAAGGGCCCGCAGACGGACAGACCTCCGTTCAGCAGGGAGTGAACATCCACTGGAGGACCCTCCCCATCGAGGGCGACCCGTTGTCGGTCGGCCTTTATCAGAAGAAGCAAAGGACCGCCGCCGCCGAAGTCTCCTCCAGTATCAGCGTCATGCCTGGGGTGACCAGCTACACGTATTATCAGAGGACGCTGTCGTACAAGTGCTCGCCATGGCAAGGGAGGACGACCGTGGATACCTGCATACCGGATTGGTTCGATAAGGGCACGCTGGATGGGAACCCATTGCGGGTGCGCGTATTAATCCCTCCCGGCGTCCGGATCGCCCGGTTCGATACAGGCGCGATCAATTACGTGGAACGGATCAATATCTTCGGGGGAGTCAGTCTCAGCCATGACCAGCGCTTGCCCACGATAGCGGAACGCCGGGACATCCCCGGCTTCAGGGAGGCCCAGAACACTTCGAACTATTGGGTGACGATGGAGTCCCAATATTCAATGCGCCTTCCCCTTCGGCCTCTCGGAGTCGAACCGAAATACGGGCAGACCTTCGGGCAGTTCCCGGTCAATCCCATGCCCTATTACGTCTACATGACCCTATGGGATCCGCAGAAAGTCCCCTGGGCGATGGTGCAGACCTCCATCGACATGTACATCGGGGACGAGGCGCTCTACGACCGCTGGGTCCAGGACTGCCTGAGCGCGGGCACGGACTGCGTTCCGGGAGCGAGCGCCCAGGCTGCGGCGACGCAGCCCCCTGGAGCGGCGGCCGTTCAGACGGGGACGCCGCCTGCGGCAGGAGCGCCGACCGCCGGACCGCCGGCGAGCGGGATGGACGGCACAGCAGGGCCGGTTCGGACTTCTGGGGCCGCCGGATTGACAGGGACCGTCACGACCGCCGCGCTGTCGGGAGTGCCGGACGGAACGACCTCCACCTTGAGCCACACGGACATCCCCCCCATCCCTCCGTCGCGGACCACGGCCTCTGGGACGACGGGCACCGGCACGACCGGCTCTGCCGGGGCCACGGCGACGACTTCGGGACGAACCGGCGGGACGCAGACGGGGGGACAGCCCGGAGCAACCCCCGCCGCCTGGCCTCAGACCGGGGCGAGAGCGGCACAGACCGCGTCCAACAATCCCTTCGCCTCCCTTGCGGGCGCTCCCGACCCCGGCGAGGGCGCCCCCGCCGATGGGGAGGAGGAGGTCGAGGGCACCGGCGACTGCGACGTGGTCCAGGAGAACTGCGACGCGATCTACCGCGACTACGACCGCAAGCTGGAGATGGTCGAATTGAAGATGTCCCTGTGCACCAAGTGGGAGTCCAGCGACAAGTCCATGGTGCAGGTGCTCGACCAGGCCTGCGTCAACACCTGGATGACCGAGCTCAACCGGCTGCGCGGCGAAAGAGACGACCTCTCGCGCGACTGCCAGGCCCGCCGACAGGCCTGCGTCCAGGGCGGCTGAGTTGCCCCTCTCCGAATTCTGTCCGAAGTGCGGCAACCCCGTGTCGGAATCCGCGCGGCGAACAGCCCAACGGGAGAGCCGGCCGGCGCATCCTCAAGGGCTTCGCTCTCGCCCCGGCAATGGCCCGATGCTCCTATCATATGCTATTGCAATCTACCTATAAGCTGCTATAATATGTCTAGAATCTGGGAGGATCCAAACGCCATGAAGAAGCTGCCCTGGCTGTACGCGCCGCTCGCCCTGGCCTTCGCCCTCGGCCTCGCCGCCCCGGCCAGCGCAGCCGGCAAGAAGGAAGACAAGGCCCCCGAGGCCGCGGAGAAGAAGGACGACAAGGCCGCCAAGGCCGACGAGAAGAAAGACGAGAAGGCCGCGGAAGCCGCTCCGGCCGGCGAAGTCCCGGAGATCCTCCTGCTCGACAAGACCGGCAAGCTGGCCCCGGTGAAGTTCCAGCACGCCGCCCACGGCAAGCTCAACGAGTGCAAGGACTGCCACGAGGGCGACAAGCCCCTCTTCGAGCAGAAGCGCAGCACCGAGGGCTTCAAGATGGCGGACATGCACGCCGGCAAGAACTGCGGCGCCTGCCACGACGGCAAGGACCACGGCGCCCGCAAGAAGGTCTTCTCCTCGAAGACCTGCATGAAGTGCCACAAGAAGTAGGCGTCCCCCTCTGAAGAACGGCCCAGAGCCCCTTCCTCAAGGAAGGGGCTCTGCGTTCAAGGGCGCGCAATGGTATCATAGCCCGATGCCGCTGATGAGGCGCCTGTTTTCCGCCGCCCTGCTCGCCGCCCTCCTGGCGGCGCCCTCGGCCGCGGCGCCCGCGCCCCAGCCGGAAGGGCCCTGGGTGGGCCGCGTCGTCGCGGCGATGATCGAGCAGGGCCACTACAGCCGCCGCCCCGTGGATGCGGAGATCTCCCGCCGGATGCTGCTCCGCTACCTGGAAGCCTACGACTACGGACACCTGCTCTTCCTGAAGCCCGAAGTCGACGATTTCGAGGCCCGCTTCGGCTCGACTTTGGGCGAGCGCCTCAAAGCGGGCGACCTGCGGCCGGCCTACGAGATCTTCGAGCGCTTCCTCTCGCGGCTCGAGGAGCGCGAGCGGCAGGCGCAGGAGATCCTGGCTTCGACCCCGACCTTCACGGCGGACGAGTCGATGCCCCTCGAGCTGCACAAGGGGCCCTGGCCGGCGGGCGAAGCCGAGGCCCGCGACCTCTGGCGCAAAAACATCAAGTACGAGGCCCTCCAGGCGCGCCTCGACGGGCAGAAGCCCGAGGAGCAGGCCAAGACCGTGCTCGGCCACTACGACAACCTGCTCACCGTCTACCGGCAGTTCGACGGCGGCGACGTGGTCCAGGTGTATCTCTCGGCCCTCTGCGAGGCCCTGGACCCCCACTCCGAGTACATGGGCGCGTCCCAGCAGAAGAACTTCGACATCACCATGCGCCTCTCGCTGACCGGCATCGGCGCGGTCCTGCGCCCCGACGGGGGCCTGGCCCGCGTCGTCTCCCTGGTCCCCGGCGGGCCGGCGGACAAGGACAAGCAGCTCAAGCCCAACGACCGCATCGAGGCCGTGGCCCAGGGCGAGGGCCCGTGGGTGGAGGCGGCCGGGATGCGCCTCGACCATCTCGTCGAGCTCATCCGGGGCAGGAAGGGGACGACCGTCCGCCTGAGGATCATCCCGGCCGACGCGATCGACCCCTCGACCCGGCTCGTCCTCTCCCTGGTGCGCGACGAGATCCGCCTGAAGGACCAGGAGGCCAGGGCCCGGCTCATCGACCGCCCCGGCCCGGGCGGACGCCTGCGCCGGATCGGCGTCATCGACCTCCCCTCGTTCTACGCGGACATGAGCCGCTCGAACGGGGGCAAGAGCACCACGCGGGACGTCGAGCGTTTGCTGGAGAGCCTCCAGTCGAAGGGGATCGACGCCCTCGTCCTCGACCTCCGGCGCAACGGCGGGGGCGCGCTCAACGAGGCCCTCGCTCTCACGGGGCTCTTCCTCCCTGCCGGGCCCGCGGTCCAGGTACGGGAGGCCGGCGGGCGCGTCTCGGTCCTGCCGGCGGAGCCTTCGACGGTCTCCTACGCGGGCCCGCTCGTGGTCTTGACCTCGCGCGCCTCCGCGTCGGCTTCGGAGATCCTGGCCGCGGCCCTCCAGGACTACGGCCGGGCCGTCGTCGTGGGCGCCAAGAGCACCTTCGGCAAAGGCACGGTCCAGGCCGTCATCGGGCTCAAGCCCTTCCTGCCGCCCCGGCTCTCCGGCTTCGACCCCGGCGCCCTGCGTTTGACGACGCAGAAGTTCTACCGGGTCTCGGGCGGCTCCACCCAGAACCGAGGCGTCATCCCCGACATCCGCCTCCCCTCGCTCGAGGACGAACTGGATGTCTCCGAGTCCTCCATGACCTACGCCCTGCCCTACGACGAGATCCCACCCGCCGGCTTCGCGAGGCTGGGCTCCGTGGACCGCGTTCTTCCCAGGCTGAAGGCCGCTTCCGCCCGGCGCGCGGCAGCCTCCCCGGAATTCGGCTACGTCCGGGAGGACCTCCTCCGCCTGCTCGAGCGCCGAAAGGAGAAGTCGGTGTCCTTGAACGAGGCGGAGCGCCGAACCCAGATGGCCGACGACAAGGCGCTCGAGACGCGCCGCAAGAAGGAGCGCCAGGCGCGTCCGCGCCCGAAGGAGGCGGTCTGGGCGATCACGCTCGACGACCTCGCGGGGAAGCCGGAGGCCGACGAGACCACGCCGCCCTCCAAGTCGACCGGCACGGCGGAAGGCTACGAGAAGGCCCCGCCCGCGCCCGACATCGTGCTCGAGGAGTCCGTGAACATCGC
>DMEZ01000059.1:0-9331 GCA_003450735.1 Elusimicrobiota bacterium
CAGGTGACGCTGACGGCGGTCAGCGGGACGACGTACTGAGGACGGGATGAAGAGCCGTCGTCGGGTAAACGAGCGCCCTCCGGGGGGCACAGGATGAGTCCCCCCCGGCGCGGAGGACGGCGCCTTGGGCGCCGCCTGGAGCCCTCGCCATGAGTGCGGCGGGCGCTCGAAGACGCAAGCCGGAGGCTCCATGAGCCCCGGCGGGAGAGGCTATGCGGGGACGGGAAGCGGATGACCGCGTGAGCGGCCGGAGCGGATGCTCCGGAGAGGACGGCGTGCCCATCGGCACGGCGCGCGGCGGGCGGATGCCCGCGGCGCCCCGGCACGGGCCGCTGCACGATTTGGCGACGCACCGGAAGAGGGCGCTCGCAGCGACGGCGTCGCGCGCCCGAAGAGAGCCGTACCTGGAGTACGAGAGATGAAGACAAAGGTGAAGGCGATGGGGCTGCTGCTCGCGATGGGCATCGCGGCCCTTGGGGTCATGCAGGCGCAGGCGGCGGACCCGGACCTGGACTCGCTGACGATCACGATCCAGCCGGCGACGGACCTCGGAGTGGATGTGGACACGACGACGGCGAGGCTCAGCGACACGGACACGCCGGGGACGATGTCCTTGACCATGCAGCTGGGCGCGACGGCGTACCTCGTGAGCCCGGCGAGCGTGACCATCCTGGGGACGTTCAACAACCAGGAGGTCCAGCTGAAGGCGGCGTGCCTGGACTCGTGGGCCATCGACGCGGACGAGACGGCGGAGGCGGACAAGGTGCAGGTGTACGCGCTGTTCTCGGTGGACAAGGCTTCGCGGCCGGTGGAGCTGGAGTTCGCGCAGGGCGGCGACGCGCGGCACCTGGTGACCGGGACGAACAAGGAGGCGGGCGAGACGGCGGGCAGCGAGAACGACGACCTGGCGGGCAACCAGTTCGAGATCGCCGCGGCCAACACGATGGCGGGCGGGACGAACATGGACAACCTGGCGGTGGGGACGCAGAAGCAGCTGTGGATCCGTGTGGACACCCCGCCGACCTCGACCTCCGAGGACCAGCAGAGGGTGCAGGTGACGCTGACGGCGGTGAGCGGGAAGACGTACTGACGAGGATGAGGCGGCGATGAACGAGCCGTTCATGAGGACGTTCGGGAGCGTGAGCCGCGTGAGCGGCGGACCGGACACATTTTGGGAGTGTTGCGGGGGGTCCCGATCGGGCGCGGACACCCTGGCGGACGACGGGCGGCGCCCGAGAGAGGCGGAACAAGGAGGCCGTGCCATGGATGCGATGCAAAGGATGAGCCTGGCGGCGGGGTTGGGGATGGTCCTGGCCCTGGCGGGAGCCTGGCGGGCGGAAGCGGCGGACCCGGACCTGGACTCGCTGACGATCACGATCCAGCCGGCGACGGACCTGGGGGTGGACGTGGACACGACGACGGCGAGGTTCAGCGAGACGGACACGCCCGGGACGATGACGCTGGCGCTGCAGATGGGCGCGACGGCGTACCTCGTGAGCCCGGCGAGCGTGACCATCCTGGGGAACTTCAACAACCAGGAGGTCCAGATGAGCGCGGCGTGCCTGGACTCGTGGACCATCGACGCCGACGAGACGGCGGAAGCGGACAAGGTGCAGGTGTACGCCTTGTTCGCGGTGAACAAGACCTCGAGGCCGGTGGAGCTCGAGTTCGGCCAGGGCTCGGACGGACGCCACCAGGTGACGGGAGCGCAGAAGCTGGCCGGCGAGACCGCGGGCAGCGAGAACGACGACCTGACGGGCAACCAGTTCGAGATCGCCGCGGCCAACACGATGGCGGGCGGGACGAACATGGACAACCTGGCGGTGGGGACGCAGAAGCAGCTGTGGATGCGCGTGGACGCCCCGCCGAACTCGTCGTCGGACGACAACCAGAGGGTCGTGGTGACCCTGACGGCGGTGACGGGGAAGACGAACTGAGGAGGATGGACATGGAGAGCGTCATGGAAGGCGCAGCGAAAAGGACGCGCAGGAGGGCCGCGCTGGCCGTCCTGCTGGCGGCGGCGTGCGCGGCGGCGGGGACGGCCTGGGCGCGCATCGGGCTCTCGTCGCAGTTCATCGATGCCGTGCTCGGGAACCTGAAGCCCGGACGCAGCTACAACATCCGGGAGCTCAAGGGCGTCCCGTACACGGTCAAGAACCGGGGCGACTCGCCGGTCGACGTCCTCGTGGACGTGGTGATCCCGCCCAAGGGCTACCGCGAGCCCTACGAGCCCATCCCGGACCCGACGTGGGTCCAGGTGCGGCCCGCGAGGTTCCGCCTGGGGGCGGGAGAGGCCGGCTACAGCGACCTCATCATCACCCTGCCCGAGGACGACTCGCTCAAGGACCGGCACTTCGTCGCCCAGGTCTGGGCGCGCACCTGGGACACCGGGATGCTGGCCGCCGGGGTGAAGAGCGACATCCGCTTCTCGGTCGGCAAGACCCCCGAGACGCTGGAGGAGGAGAAACGGCGCAAGGCGATGGTGGACCTCGACTACGACTTCTATCCGGCCTCGCTCTACGTGCGCAAGGCCGCCGTCGGCCTCTACGACGTGAAGGCCGGCGAGAAGCGGTCGTTCAAGATCACCAACCGGGCGGAGAAGCCGCTCGAGCTGGTCATCAAGCCCATCCCGTGGCAGAGCTACACGATGACCCTGCCCTCGGGATACGAGCAGATCGGCGGCCTCTCGTGGGTCCGCTTCGAGCCGGACCGCATCACGGTGGACCCGGACACGGTCAAGGAAGTGAAGGTGATGCTGGACGTGCCCAAGGAGCTCAAGGGCCGGAAGGTGGCGTTCCTCGTGCAGTTGAGCCTGCCCATCGGGGTCATCGTGGGCGCGGCCAACCAGGTGTACGTGGAGGTGCCCTGAAGTCCGGGGCCTGAGAGCGGGGTGAACAGGAGGAGATGACGGTGATGCCGGAGAGGCAGGAGAGGCGGATGCAGCCCACCGCGGCCCATCAGGGCCGGCGGCAGGCGCGGCTCATGGCCGCCGCCTGGCTGCTCGCTGCCTCCCTGCTCGGCGCGTTCCTGCCGGCGGCGCACGCCGCCGAGTCGCAGGACCGCGACGGCTTCGCCATCACCATCCAGGTCAAGGACAACTGGCCGCCTATCCCCGTCACGGACCTCGAGGCCTTCCCCGGCTCCGAGGGCCAGGCCCTCCTGCAGTGGCACGCGCCGGGACACAATGAGAACGGGCCCTTCTCCATGAGGCCCGTCTACGCCTACGACATCCGAGTGGCCACCTTCAGCGTGCTCGACCTCGGCGGCAGCCACGTCCAGTGGTTCGACCGCGCCCTGCCGTTCGTGAGCCCGCCGCCGCCGCTGCTGCCCGGCTCCCTGCAGTCGGCTTTGACCGGCCTCGAGCCCGGTACCACCTACTACTTCGGCCTCAAGAGCGCCGACGCGGAAGGCAATGGCTCGGGCGTGGACCTGAGGACCAAGGACGGGACGAACCAGGCCCAGGTCGGCGTGCGCGGCATCGCCGCCGTCACCGACCTCTTCGCCCAGCCCGGAACGGCTATCGGCACCATCGACCTGGCCTGGAGCGAGCCCAACCGCATCGGGGCCATCGCCCCCACGTCCTACGACGTGCGGGCGTCCTCGGCCGGCCAGATCTCGACCGCTGCCGAGTTCGCCTCGGCCAAGGCCCTCTCGCAGTTCTCGCCGTCCACCCTCCCCGCCGAGGGCCAGCCCGGCCGCCGCGTGCAGTTCACGCTCACCGGCCTGACCCCGAGCGCCACCTACTACTTCGCCGTGCGCATGCAGGACTCGGGCGCGCCGGCCTTCACCGGCTTCTGGTCGCGCAGCGTGTCGGCGAACCTCAACCCGGGCAACTGGGCGGTGGCCAAGTACCTGCCCATCCAGCCGGACGCAATCACCAATCTGAGCGCCCTGCAGGCGGGTGTGCTCGGCGATGTCGAGCTCACCTGGACGGCTCCGGTGGTCCCGAGCGGCGTGCCGGTCGACCACTACGTGGTCAAGTACAACACGGCGAGCATCGCCGACCTGGGCGGCGACACCACCGCCTGGTTCAACCTGTTCACCTCCACGACGGTCATCCTGCCGGGCGCCGTCGCGGGCTCCTCGCACACCCTCTTCATCCCGCAGATGGACTCCCACTACACCTACTACTTCGCGGCCAAGAGCGTGGACATCCTCGGCCGCTCCTCGCTCATCGACGTCCAGGCCGCCTCGGTCGCCGGCCAGGTCAAGATCAAGCCCTTCAGCGTCGGGAACATCACCGACCTCGCCGCGGCGCCCGGCGCGGCCTCGGGCGACGTCCAGCTGACCTGGACGGAGCCTCCCTCGGCGAACCTCCACGCCCCGGCCCGCTTCGTCGTGAAGGTCGCCACGGGCCTCAACATCTTCGACGACGCGGGCTTCGCCGCGGCCCGGCCGCTCGCCGCCTTCTCAGGCTCGACCCCGCCCGAGCCTTCCTATGCCGAGGCGGCGAAAGCCTTCGTCGTGACCGGCCTGACGCCCTTCACCACCTACTACTTCGCTGTGCGCCTGGTGGACGCCTCGGACATCGGCAACAACTGGAACCGCAGCGCCGGGAACAACGCGAGCAACTGGAGCGCGCCCAAGCACCTCCACCAGGCGCCGGACGCGGTCACCGACCTGAGCGCCCTGGCCGGAGCGGGCTACGGCGAGGTGGCCCTCTCCTGGACGGCCCCGCGCAACCGCAACTTCACGACGCTCTCCCGCTACGAGGTGCGCTACGCCACCTACTCCGTCGGCGCACTGGCCTCCGACACGACGGCCTGGTTCGACTTGACCTGGTCGAGCGCGACCACCCTCGCCCCGGCCAGGGCCCCCTCCAGCCGGGAGAGTCTCGTCCTCACCGGTCTGGCCGAGGGCGAGCTGTATTTCTTCATGGTCAAGGCCGTCGATCAGGCGGGAGACTTCTCCCAGGCCGACGACGCCTCCTACGCCCTGCAGGCCCAGGCGCGCCCCAAGGGCATCGCCGGCGTCACCGACCTGCGCGCGAGCCCCAACGGCGCCTCCGGCTCCATCGACCTGGCCTGGACGGAGCCGGGCCGCGGCGCCGCGGCCCCGCCGGAGCGCTACAGCATCCGGGTCTCGACGCTGGGCAACCTCTCGACCGACGCCGAGTTCAACTCGGCCCTGCTGTTGGCCTCGTTCTCGCCGACCCCGCTCCCGGCGCCCGGCCAGGCCGCGGCGGAGCGCACCCTGACCGTGACGGGCCTGACGCCCTTCACCACCTACTACTTCGCCCTGCGCGCCGAGGACTCCGCCCTGCCGGTGAACCGCTTCGGCCGCTGGAGCCGCGCCGGCGGCCTCAACGCGAGCAACTGGGCCCTGCCCCAGCACCTGAACCTCCCGCCGGACGCGGTCACCGACCTCACGGCGCAGACCGGCACCGGCTCGGGCGAGGTCGCCCTGTCCTGGACGGCGCCGCGCAACCGGAACTTCACGGCCCTCTCGCACTACGTGGTGCACTACGCCACGACCTCCGCCGCGGAGTTGGGCGGCGACACCACCGCCTGGTTCAACCTGACGCTGGCCAGCGCGACGACCCTCGGCCCGGCCAAGGCGCCCGGCTCGCGCGAGACCCTGACCCTCACGGCCTTGAGCCAGGGCGAGCTGTTCTTCTTCATGGTCAAGGCCGTGGACCTCGCCGGCGACGCGTCCCAGGCCGACGACCAGGCCTACGGCCTGCAGGCCCAGGCCCGCGCGCGCGGCATCGCCGGCGTCACCGACCTCCGGGCTCTGCCCGGAGCGGCCTCGGGCGACGTCGCCCTGTCCTGGACGGAGCCCGGCCGGGCCGGCACGACGACCCAGGCCCGCTACACCCTCAAGGCCTCGACTTCGGCCGACATCGCCGACGACGCCGCCTTCGCGGCGGCCCAGGTCATCGCCGTGTCGATGCCCGCACCGGGCGTCTCCTCCTCCAGCCGGGCCTTCACGCTGACCGGCCTGACGCCCTTCACCACCTACTACTTCGCCCTCCGGACGGAGGATCCCTTCAGCCTGCCGCCCTTCGCCGGACGCTGGCTCAAGGACGCCGGCAGGAACCTGAACCTCTCCAACTGGAGCGTGCCGACGTACATCCGGCAGGCGCCGGACGCGGTCACCGACCTCACAGCCCTGGCCGGCTCGGCCGTGGGCTCGGTCGACCTCGCCTGGACGGCGCCGCGCAACCGCAACTTCACGACGCTCTCGCACTACGTCGTGCGCTTCGCGACGTACTCCGCGGCCCAGCTCGCCGGCGACACGACGGCCTGGTTCGACCAGACCTGGTCGAGCGCGACCACCCTCGCCCCGGTCAAGGCACCCGGCGCGCTGGAGACGCTGACCCTTACCGGCCTCGAGCCGGGCGAGCTGTTCTTCTTCATGGTGCGCGCCGTGGACCTCGCCGGCGAGTTGGCCCCGGCCGACGCCCAGGCCTACGCCCTGCAGGCCCAGGCCCGCGCGAAGGGCATCGCCGGGGTCACGGACCTCACGGCGAGCCCCAACGGCGTCTCGGGCGCCGTGGACCTGTCCTGGACCGAGCCGGGCCGCGCCCAGACGACCGCGCCTGAGCGCTACGCGGTCAAGGTCTCCACGCTCGGCCAGATCTCGACCGACGCGGAGTTCGCCTCGGCCCTCCCGCTCTCCGCCTTCTCGGCGACGGCCGTCCCGGCCCCCGGTGCGCCGACCTCCCGCCGCGTCCTCACCGTGCTGGGCCTCGACCCCTTCACCACCCACTACTTCGCACTGAGGGCCGAGGACTCGGGCGCGCTCGCCGGCCGCTGGCTGAGAAACGAGGCTGTCGGCCGCAACGCCGCCAACTTCACGGTGCCGCAGTATGCCGCCTTCCCGCCGGAGAGCGTCACCGACCTGAGCGCCGTGACCGGAACGGCGGCCGGCACGGTCAGCCTCTCCTGGACGGCGCCGCGCAACCGCAACTACGCGGCCATCGCGCGCTACGAGCTGCGCTACGCCACCTATTCCGTCGCCGCCCTCTCCGGCGACACGACGGCCTGGTTCAACCTGACCTGGGCGAGCGCGACCACCCTGGCTCCGGCCAAGGCCCCCGGCGCCCTCGAGAGCCTCGCCCTCACGGGCCTCGACGAGGGCGCGCTGGTCTTCTTCATGGTCAAGTCCGTGGACGTCGCCGGCAGCGTCTCCTACGCGGACGCGAGGTCCTACGGCCCGCAGGCCCAGGCGCGCGCGAAGGGCATCGCTCCCGTGAGCGACCTGCGCGCCCAGCCCGGCGAGGCGTCCGGCAGCGTGGCCCTCACCTGGACGGAGCCCGGCCACGCCGGCACGACCATGCCCGAGCGCTACGTGATCCGGATCTCGACCGTGGGCAACATCTCCAACGACGCCGAGTTCGCCGCGGCACGCCCGCTCTCGGACTTCTCGCCGAGCGACGCTCCGGCCCCGGCCCTCTCGGCTTCAAGCCGGACCCTCCAGGTGCAGGGCCTGCAGGCCTTCACCACCTACTATTTCGCCCTGCGCCTCGAGGACTCCTCCGCTTTCGCCGGCGCCTGGCGCAGGGACGCGGCGAACAACCCGGCGAACTTCAGCGCGCCCAAGCACCTGGGCAACCCGCCGGACGCCATCACCGACCTGAGCGCCCTGCAGGGCTCCGGCGAGGGCGAGGTCGCCCTGTCCTGGACGGCGCCGCGCAACCAGAACTTCGCGGCCATCGCGCGCTATCAGGTCTACTACGCCGCGGTCCCGGCGGCGCAGCTGGGCGGCGTCGAGGCCTGGAGCGTCCTCGCGACCACCGCGGCCCTCTCCCCGGCCCGGGCCCCCGGCGCGCGCGAGACCCTGAGCGTCGGCGGGCTCGTCCCCTACGCCACCTACTACTTCATGGTCAAGTCCGTGGACGCGGCCGGCGACGTTTCGCCGGCCGACGCCCGCTCCTTCGGCCTCCAGGCGAACTCGAAGGCGAGGAACCTCGCGCCCGCCGTCCCGACCGGCCTGCGCGCCTACAGCGAGCTCAACAAGGCCCGGGTCGTGTGGAACGAGCTCTCCGGCGCCGGCAAGGGCCCGGACTTCCTGCGCTACCGGCTCTACCGCTCGACCGAGGAAGCCGGCGTCTTCGTCTTCGTCGCATCGACCACGGAGACCGTCTTCACCGACGCCCCGCTGAAGGCCTACACGACCTTCTACTTCCGCGTCAGCGCCGAGGATCGGGAAGGCCTGGAAAGCGCGCTCTCCTCCACGAACTCCGTGGTGCCCTTCACCATCCCGCCGATGGAGCCCTTCGGCGTCCATGCGACGGGCGACGCCAACAACGTGACCCTCCACTGGTCGCCCACGACCCGCTTCTCGGACGGCACGCCCTTCACGAGCACCGCGCCGCCCGCGACCGATGAGCTGGTGGGCTACTACATCCTGCGCGCGACCCACCCCTGCGCGCCCTTCACCCTGCTCGACACGCACCTCCTGGCCGCCAACGGGGCGGCGGAGCTGAGCCACACCGACGCGACCAACGGCGATGCGTACTACTATCAGGTCGAGTCCTACAACTCCGTGGGAGTCTCCACGACCCCGCTCATCATCACCGGCCTGGGAGACCACGCCTTCTACCTCGACGACTGCGCCTCCCGCGTCGTCATCCCGAAGGAGCAGACAAGCCAGCTCCTGAAGGGGACGAACGGCTACGAGCAGGACATCCGCATCTCCCGCCACCGCCTGCCCCAGCAGGTGGGCGGCAAGGTCCTGCAGGCCGTCGAGTTCGTCCCGATGCTGGGCGGCGTGACCCCGCTCAAGGACTTCCGCCTCGCGAAGCCCGTCCCCGTCATGCTGCACTTCGTGACCCAGGCCGGCCGGCCCGTGCCGCACACCGGCATGCTCTCCGCCGCCGAGTGCCGCGCCCAGGCCGGCACCCTCGCCGCGGCCGAGGACCTCAAGAACCTCGGCATGTTCTGGAACAACGGCGTCGAGTTCAAGAAGCTCTACGGGAAGGTGGACGCGGCCGAGCAGACGGTCACGGTGGAGACGGTCAACCTCGGCCAGTTCCAGGTGCGCAGCATCGTCCGCGAGGCGGGCGTGACCTTCGACCTCTCGAACATCACGAGCCGCATCTTCACGCCGAACGGCGACGGCAAGAACGACGTGGTCCTCATGCGCTTCGACAACCCGAACCGCTCGGCCGTCGAAGGCAAGATCTTCGACCTGCGCGGCGCCTTCGTGGCGACGATGCAGGCCGGTCCCGACCCGAACACCCTGATGTGGGACGGGCGGATGAACGG
Source organism: Elusimicrobiota bacterium (assembly GCA_003450735.1). Classification (GTDB taxonomy): domain Bacteria; phylum Elusimicrobiota; class Elusimicrobia; order UBA1565; family UBA1565; genus UBA9639. The sequence goes on from DMEZ01000059.1 coordinate 9,213, forward strand.
GAGGACGGTCACGAGCGGCGTGTACCTCTACCAGGTGACGGGCGACGGGAAGACCTTCAACGGGACCGTGGTGGTGGCAAGATGACGTCTATAGAGGAAGGGGCCATGAAAAAACTCAA
>DMEZ01000059.1:9534-23544 GCA_003450735.1 Elusimicrobiota bacterium
CTGGCCGCCACCCTGGAAACGGGCCGCGTGCACGCCCAGGGGACCGGGTTCAGCTTCCTCGGCGCGCTCGTGCGGATCATCACGCCCAACGGCGACTTCAAGAACGACGTCGCCATCCTGTGCATCGAGAATCCGAAATCCTCCGAAGTCACGGGCACGGTCTACGACTTGAGGGGAGGCAACGTCTCCGGGATGCTGCGCGAGACCAGCGGTGTCGTTAACACTCCGAGCAAGACTTGCCAGGACACGCATGGCGGCAGCACCTACATCGAGGCGGTGACTTGGAACGGCCGCATGAACGGATCCGCTGTCGCCAGCGGGGTCTACATCTACCGCATCCAGTCCGAGGACGCCACGGTCACCGGGACCGTGGTGGTGGCGAGGTGAGTGCCATGAAAAACATGAAAAACCTTGTTTTATTGACTCTTCTCGGGATGGCGTGCTACACTCCCGACACCCGGGCAGCCTACGACGACGTGGGAGTCGGCGCCCGCGTGACCGGAATGGGCAACGCCTACACCGCCGTGGCCGATGACGCGTACTCCGTCTACTACAACCCAGCGGGACTGGGGGTGCTGGACCGGGCCCAGCTGGCGACGACCTACTCGAAGCTGTTCACGGGCCTCTCGGACAACTCGAACCTGCAGAACTCGTACGTGGCCTTCGCCCAGCCCATCGACCAGGGCCGCCAGGGCGGCTACGGCTTGTCCTGGAACTACTTCACCCTCGACGACCTCTACCGGGAGATGAGCTTCTCGGGCTCCTACGGCCGGCAGGTGTTCGCCGAACAGGTCCCGGCGGGGCTCTACGCCGGCCTCACGGCGAAGTACCTCACCCGCGGCCTCGGCAAGGTTGCGGCGGCCGACAACGCCTTCAACGACACGGGCGTAGCCAACCAGGGGCCGGACCCCGTCCTGCAGAAGGGCTCCAAGTCCAACTTCGACTTCGACCTGGGCTTCCTCTACCGGGTGCGCCCGCGCTTCACCCTGGGCCTGGATGTCCAGCACCTCTTCGAGCCGAACATCGCCATCTCGGAGAGCGACAGCGATCCGTTGGGCCGCAACATCAAGCTGGGCGCGGCCTACCAGACCGGCTGGACGACCTTCTCCTCGGACCTGCAGTTCCTGAAGGCGCCCGACGGGAGCACGGACAAGGTCCTCGTCGCGGCGGCCGAGAAGTGGCTGCCGACCCTCCTGCACGGCACCTTCGGCGTGCGGGGCTCCATCGGGCTGGGCGACCGCGACTACCGCCAGCTCGCCTTCGGCCTCTCCTACAGGATCTTCCGGATGCAGGTGGACTACGGCTTCTCCATCCCGCTCGGGACCGTGTCCGGCACCATGGGCCACCATCGCATGGGCCTCAGCTTCCGCTTCGGCCGCCCGCGCGGCGCGGAGCCCAAGGTGTCCGAGGCCATCCTCGAGAACCTGCGCGACCTGGCCGACGTCGGGACCCCCGAGTTCCGCGCCCAGGCCGAGGACCTCGCCCTCTACAAGCGCACGGCCCAGCGCGAGTTCCTGCGCCAGGCCCGCGTGGACACCTCGGAAGGACGCTTCGCGCAGGCCCAGGCGAAGCTCTACCAGGCCCTGAGCTTGAACCCCGGCGACAAGGCCGTGGCCTCGAGCCACGACCGGATGGCCGTGGTCGCCTCGGTGTTCCCGGAGGTGCTCAACTTCCGCGCCGACGCCGGCGAGGCGGCCCTCTATGAGGGCGCCCTGGACTTCGTCGCCGCCAAGGACGCGGACGCCCTGCGCAAGCTCGCCTACGCCCAGAGCCTCAACCCGGCCGACGAACGCTACGAGAAGCTGCTCCAGGCCGTCGAGAACAAGACGGGCGTCGCGCGCGCCGCGGCGCCGGCGGCCCCGGCCGCGGCTCCGACGCTGGGCAAGGAGAAGGTGGTGGCGGCGAGCCTGGCCCTCATGGAGGTCGCGCTGCGCGACGGCGACTACGACAAGGTCGTCAAGCTGGCCAAGGAGGTCCTCGACATCTCGCCGGAGAACGTGCTCGCCAACAAGCGCATGGCCACGGCCTTCTACGCCAAGAAGGACTACCCGAAGGCGCTCAAGCACCTGCGGCTCGCCTACCGGCACGAGCCGGAGCCCGCCGCCAAGAGCGCCCTCAAGTCCTACATCGAGGCGATGGTCTCGCTGATGGACCGCGTCGCCCGCGAGGCCGCCCCGGCCCCCGCCGTCGAGAAGCCCTCCAAGCCGGCGGGCGTCTCGCCCCTCGAGGTGCAGCGGATGTACGAGGCCGGCGTCGACCTCTACGCGCAGGGCCGCCTGAGCGAGGCGGCGAACATGTTCCAGCGCATCCTGGAGATCGATCCGCAGAACGCCTCGGCCCGCCGCGCCCAGCAGCGCGTGCAGGCCGACATCCTCCAGGGAGGGACGCGTTGAAGATCCGCGCCAAGCTGTCTTTGCTCGTCGCGGGGCTCTTCACCGTCTCCCTGGGGGTGCTGGGCTGGAGCCTCGTCGCCCTGCAGAAGCGGCACATGGCCTACGACAACGCCGACCGGGTGGCCATCGTCATGAACTCGGTCGAGCGGGCGGCCCGGGACGCCCTCCTTCAGAAGGATGACGTCCTGCTCGTGAGCTACGTGAAGTTCCTCCAGCTCCAGTACCCGGTGCTGGCCTACTGCCGCATCCGCTGGGTGAGCGCCTCGGGCGTCCGCTCGCTCATGGTCGGCTCGGAAGGGGCGGCCTCCCTCACGGAGCGCACCACGCTGGTCCGCGACCCCATGGACGGCACGAGGAAGGTGACCTTGGCCGTGGGCATCGACCAGGGGAAGCTGCAGGAGCGCATCGACGACGAGATGCGGCGCCTGACCCGGGACCTCCTGCGCCTCTTCGGCATCGCCATCATCGTGGCCGTGCTCTTCGCGGACTGGTTCGCGCGCCGCCTCACCCGTCCCCTGGCCGCCCTCTCCGACGCCGCGGCCCAGATCGCCAAGGGCAAGCTGGACGTGCGCCTGCAGTGGAGCTCGAAGGACGAGATCGGGGCCCTGGTGGAGGGCTTCAACCATATGTCCGAGCGGCTCGAGGACCTCGACCAGCTCAAGCGCGACTTCGTCTCCTCGGTCACGCACGAGCTGCGCTCCCCGCTCGGGGCCATCGAGTCGTTCCTCAACCTCATCGAGAGCAAGTCCGCCAACGGGCAGGCGGCGAACTCTCCGCAGGTGTGGGAGTACTTCGGGCGCATCAAGGCGAACGTCCGCCGCCTCTCCGGGTTCATCAACGACCTCCTCGACGTGGCCAAGATCGAGCGGGGCAAGATGGAGTGCCAGCTCAAACCCATGAAGATCCAGGAGGTCGCCGACGAAGTGACGCAGTTCTTCGAGGCGAAGTGCAAGGAGCAGGGCGTCGCCCTCGCCAACCGCCTCGAGCCGAACACCCCCGAGATCCAGGGCGATCCGGAGCGCCTGCGGCAGGTGCTCGTGAACCTGATCTCCAACGCGCTGAAGTTCACCCCGGCCGGGGGCCACGTCTGGATCCAGGGAGAGTCCTACCGCGAGGGCGGCCAGCGCTACCTCGAGCTCGCCGTGGCGGACACGGGGCGCGGGATGGACGAGGAGGACCTCCGCAGGCTCTTCCAGAAGTTCCAGCAGGGCAAGAACGTCCAGCCCGGCGTTGCGGGGCCCAAGGGGACGGGGCTCGGGCTCTTCATCGTGAAGTCGATCGTCGAGTCGCACGGCGGGAAGGTGAGCGTGAGGTCGGCGCCCGGCAAGGGCACGCAGTTCCTTTTCAACCTGAGGATGGTCTAGGAGGCCCTATGGCGGCTCGAGTTCTGGTCGTGGACGACGAGGAGGATTTCCGGATCATCATCCAGGACATCCTGGAGACGGCCGGCTACGCGGTCCAGCTGGCTTCCGACGGCCAGGACGGCCTCTCGAAAGCCGCCCAGGCCCGCCCCGACGCCATCCTCGTGGACTGGATGATGCCCAAGATGGACGGGCAGACCTTCGTGCAGGCTCTGCGCCGGGAGCCCGCCTTGCTCGGCGTCCCGGTCATCATGCTCACGGTCAAGCAGACGGCCGACGACGAGCTCGAGGCTCTCCACTTCGGCGTGGACGATTTCATCGTGAAGCCCTTCAAGTCGGAGGACCTGCTCGCGCGGCTGCGCGCGGTTTTGCGGCGGGCCAAGTCCTGAGCATCCCGTGCGCCTCTTCTTCGCCTTGCCGCTCCCCGAGCGCCCGCGCGGCGCGCTGGCCGCGGCGGCCAAGGCCCTCTGCGCCTGCGGAGCGGACGCGAAGTGGGTCCGGCCGGAGGCGATGCACCTGACCCTGGCCTTCCTAGGCGAAGTCCCCCCCGCGCGCCTCGACGCCCTGCGCCGCTCGGGAGGAGCCGCGGCGTCGGACTGCCCTCCCTTCCGGCTGGCCTTGCGCGGGCTGGGGGCCTTCCCGTCCTGGGAGCGGCCGCGCGTGCTCTGGGCCGGGCTCTCTTCCGGGGCCGACGAGTGCCGCCGGCTGGAGGCGGCCCTGCGGCGGGCCCTCCTGGCCGAAGGCTTCAAGCTGGAAGACCGCCCCTTCGAGCCCCACGTGACGCTCGCCCGCCTGCGCGCCCCCAGGGCCGCGAAAGCCTTGGCCGAGGCGGCCGCGCCTTGGGGGGCACCCGAGCTCTGGCCCGAGGCCGAGAGAGCGGAGGCCTTCGAGCTCGTCGAGAGCCGTCTGCGGCCCGAGGGCCCGGACTACCAGACGGCGGCCCGCTTCCCGCTGGGGTTCTCGTGAAGGCCCGCCTCGCCGCCGCTTGCGCCGCGCTGCTTCTCGCCCTTTTGCTCGTCCCCCTCCTGCTTCCGCCGGGCCCCGAGGTGCGCGTCGATGTCCGGGCCGGGATGGGAGCTTCGGGCGTCGCCCGGCTCCTGAAGAGGGAAGGCGTCATCTTCTCTTCCCTCCTTTTCAAGGCCGCGGCACGGGCGACCCGCTCGGAGCAGAAGCTCAAGCCCGGGGTCTACCTCCTGCGCAAGCGGATGGGGACGATGGCGGCCCTGCGCTGGCTGAAGGAGGGCCGCAGCGAGCAGCAGAAGGTCGTCATCCCGGAAGGCTTCATGGCCGCTCAGATCGCCTCCCGCCTCCACGAAGCGGGCGTCACGGACCGGACGGCCTTCATGGATTACGTGCGGGAGAACAACCTCGAAGGCTTCCTGTTCCCCTCCGCCTATTTCTTCAACCGGGGCCTCCCGGCGGAGGAGGTGGCCCACCACATGCACATGAACTTCCGGCGCTTCGTGGAGCCGGAGTTCGTCCGTGCCGCCCAGAGCCGGTTCACCCTCCCGCAGGTCGTCGCGCTGGCTTCCATCGTCCAGCGGGAGGCGCGCCTCATCTCCGAGATGCCGATGATCGCCGCGGTCTACCGCAACCGGCTGGAGCGGCGCATGCGCCTGCAGGCCGACCCGACCGTGCAGTACGCCCTGGGCAAGGACACCGGCGAGTGGGAGCGCGCCCTCAGCCGCGCCGACCTGGCCGATCCCTCCAAGTACAACACCTACGTCCACTTCGGCCTGCCGCCCGGCCCCATCTGCAGCCCCGGCGTGGACGCCGTCCGGGCCGTGTTCTATCCCGCCTCCACGGACGCGCTGTATTTCGTCGCCGACAACACCGGCGGCCACGTCTTCAGCCGCACCCTCGACGAGCACACCAACGCCCGCAACCGCATCCGCCGCCTCGCCCGGAGCCGGAAGGGCGGGTAGGACCTTGGTCCTAGGTTCGTTCTAGGCCCAATACCCCTACCCGCGCGGGCCCGAAAGGCCTATAATACGCGTAGGTCCATGCGAAGAACGATCCCCCTCCTCCTAGCGCTTGCGCTGAGCGCTTTCACCGTTTATGCGGAAGAGAAGGCCTCTCCGGCCCTGAGCCAGCTCGTAGAGAGCTCTCGCGGCGCCGCGCCGGACGTCCCCGAAGCAGCCGGCGCCCCGATCAAGCTCGCCGCGGCTTCAAGGAAGGCCGGCTCCTCCGGAGCCGTCATGCTCCAGGGCTTCCACTGGGAATCCCACCAGGCCTATCCCTGGTGGGGCATCCTCTCCTCCAAGGCGTCCGCCATCGCCGCGGCGGGCGTCGACATCGTCTGGTTCCCTCCGTCCTCGGAGGCGCAGAGCGACGAGGGCTATCTGCCCAGCCGCCTCTACGTGCAGACCTCCCGCTACGGGACGCAGGACCAGCTCAAGAAGGCCATCTCCTCCCTGCACTCCAACGGCGTGAAGGCCATCGCGGACATGGTGCTCAACCACCGGGTGGGGACCAAGGACTGGGGCGATTTCACCGAGCCGGCCTGGGGCCCCGAGTCCGTCTGCGGAGACGACGAGTGGGTCGGCGCGCGGGGCGGCCGCGACACGGGCAAGGGCTTCCACGCCGGCCGCGACATCGACCACGCCAACCCCGTGGTCCAGAAGAGCGTCGCCGAATGGATGAACTGGCTGCGCAAGGACATCGGCTACGACGGCTGGCGCTACGATTACGTGCGGGGCTTCGCCTCCAAGCACCTGGCCCAGTACCATGACGCGACCTCCCCCTCCTTCGCGGTGGGCGAGGTCTGGGACGATTTCGACTCCGGGAACCCCGACGCCCACCGCCAGAAGCTCTGCGACTGGCTGGACTCCATGGGCGGGCGCTCCTCGGTGTTCGACTTCACGACCAAGGCCCTGCTCCAGCAGGCCGTGAGTTCCGGCGAGTACTGGCGGCTGGGCGACCGGCAGGGCAAGCCCGCCGGCCTCATCGGCTGGTGGCCGGCCAAGGCCGTCACCTTCCTCGACAACCACGACACGGGGGCGAGCACCGGAGGGCCCGGGCAGAACCTGTGGCCCTTCCCGGGCGACAAGATCATGCAGGGCTACGCCTACATCCTGACGCACCCCGGCGTGCCCTGCCTCTACTGGCCCCACCTCTTCGACTGGGGCCTCTACGACCAGCTCAAAGCCCTCGGGCAGCTGCGCCAGGCCGCCGGCATCACCTCGACGAGCTCCGTGCAGATCCTCGCGGCCGACGGGTCCAAGTACGCGGCCATCGTCGGCGGGAAGCTGGCGGTGAAGATCGGGCCCGGCTCCTGGTCTCCGGGCGAAGGCTGGTCCTTGTCGGCTTACGGCAAGGACTACGCCGTCTGGTCGAAGTAGACCCCGCGTCCATGCGCCGTCCCAGCGCCCTCTTCCCCTGGCTGGCCGCCCTGCTGTCCTTCCTGGCCTTCCTGCCCGCCCTGGACGGCTCCTTTCAGGACTTCGACGACGCCGCGAACATCGTCGAGAACCCGGAGTACCGGGGCCTCGGCTTGGCCCGCCTGCGCTGGATGTTCACCGCGTTCCTGGGCGGCCACTACATCCCGGTGACGTGGATGAGCTTCGGGCTGGACTACCATCTCTACGGCATGGCCCCCTGGGGCTATCATCTCACGAACCTCCTGCTCCACTCCGCCAACGCCGCCCTCGTCTTCTTCCTGGCGAAGCGCCTGCTCGCCGCGGCCCGTCCCGAGGCCCCGCCGCTCCCGCTGGACCTCTGCGCTCTCTTCGCGGCCCTGCACTTCGGGATCCATCCCCTGCGCGCCGAGTCCGTCTGCTGGGTGACCGAGCGCCGGGACGTGCTCTGCGGGCTCTTCTTCCTCGGCTCCGCCCTCTTCCATCTCCGCCGGCTCGAAAGCGAGGGCCGCGGCGGCGGAGGCCCCTCGATCGCCCTCTTCGCCCTGGCCCTCCTTTCCAAGGTCTCGGCCCTGGCCCTGCCCTTCATGCTGCTCGCCGCGGACCTCACTCCTCTCAAGAGGGTCCCGACCGACAGGCCCCTCCTCCGATGGGAGCCATGGGCTCCCCTCGTGCGGGAGAAGCTCCCCTACCTGGCGCTCTCGGCGGCCGCGGCGCTCATCGCCTTCGTCGCCCAATCGCATCAGGCGACCGGGCTGATCCCGCTGACCGGCCATGGCCTCGCGAGCCGCCTCGTCCAGTCCTGCTACGGCCTGGTCTTCTACGTCCGAAAGAGCCTCTGGCCCGGCGACCTTTCGCCCATGGTGGACCTGCTGCCGCCCTTGTCTCCCCTGGCGCCGGCCTTCGCGGCCTCCCTGCTCGCCGCCGCCGCGGCCCTCGCGTGGGCGGCTGCGCGTCTGCGCCGAGGGAAGCCGGGGCTGGCGTGCGCCGCCTTCGCGTACGCCGCCATGGTCTTCCCCGTCCTGGGGTTTTTCCAGAACGGCGCCCAGCTCGTGGCCGACCGCTACAGCTACTTGGCCTGCCTCCCCTGGACGCTCCTGGCCGCCGGCTGGCTTCTGGCCAGCCGCGCCCGGCGGCTCGCGGCCGTCCTCTGTGCGGCCTACCTCCTGGCCTTGGGCTGCCGCGCGTACGCCCAGGCGAGGCTTTGGCGCGACCCGGTCGTCCTCTGGGACCACGCCCTCGCCCTCGACCCCCTCTCGCCCCGGTCCAACGAGATGCGGGCCCTGGCCGCGGTCCAGAGGAGGGACTGGGCGACGGTCGTCAGGACCCTCGAGCGCTGCGAGTCCGTCCGCCCCGTCTTCGTGCTGACCCGTTCGCACTGGTGCTCCGCCCTGGTGGGATTGGGCCGCTGGGACGAGGCCGCGGCCAAGTGCGGGGAAGTCCTGCGGGCCCTGCCGGGGTCGGATCCCGTCCGCCGCAACCTCGCGCGGGCGCACAACAACCTCTGCGCCGAGGCTTTGAAGGCGATGCGGTTCGCCGAAGCCGAGGACCGCTGCCGCTCGGCCCTGTCGGTCCTGCCGGAGCATCCGTCCGCGCGCAGGAACCTCTGCGGGCTGCTGACCCTGCAGGGACGCAGGAGCGAGGCGAAGCGTTTCTGCCGGGCCGGCGGGCCGACCCCTCAATAGCTCCCGTACGCCGGCTCGGCCGACAGCGTCTTCAGGCGCTCCCCCAGCGACGAGGCCTTGCCCGCGTCTTTGCGCCGCCGGGCCAGCTGGAGACGCGCCTTCATCACCGGAGGGTAGGTCGGGTCCAGCGCTTGAGCCTGGTCTAGCAGCCGCTCGGCCTCCGCCAAGGGCTCCGGCCCCGTGAGCCTGGCCAGCCAGATCCGCGTGTAGCCCTTCAGCTCCAGGGCCCGCGCATCCAGGGGATGCAGGCGCGCCGCCTCGTCGGCCTCGGCCGCGGCCTCGCGGACCAGGCGGAGCTTCTCTTCCGCGCCCCCCGCGGCGTCCGAGGCGTTGAAGAGGGCGATGGACAGGTCCCAGCGATACTGCAGTTCGTACGGATCCGCCCGGGCCGCGCGCTCCAGGTGCGCGAGAGCCTCGGCCGGACGGCCCGAAGCGGAGGCGACGCGCCAGCGGCGGTAGAAGGCGTCCGCGCGGCAAAGAGCCCCGGCCGCCAGGACGCCGAGCGCGCACAGCAGAACGGCCGAGAAGGGCGCGGCGCGCCTCCCCACGGGGACGGGCGGCGCGGCGAAGAGCAGCCCGGCGAAAACAGAGGCCAGGGCCAGGCTCGCGATGGAGCAGGGATCGAACTTGAGCTGGACGAAGAGCCCCAGCAGGCTCGCGGCCAGCGCGGCGCGCAGGCTCCGCTCCTCCCCCTCTCCCAGGGCGCGCCAGGCTCCCAGCGCCGCGGCCCAGACCAGCCAGAGGCAGGCCGCGGCCCCGAGCAGGCCTGTCGTGGACAGGGCCTGGACGAGGTCGTTGTGGGCGAAGGATTGGCTGCGGAACGCCCCCATGAGCTCGTAAAGCCGCGCGGTCTTGTGGGCGCGGTACGCCCACAGGAAGGTGTCCGGACCGGAGCCGAGCCAAGGGTGTTCCAGGAAGGCGCGCCAGCCCGTCTTCCAGAGCTCCCAGCGGGCGGCGTCCACGAAGGAGGTCTTGCGGAGGAAGGAGACGGCGGCCACCGCGCCGAGGAGGAGCGCGCCGGCCAGCAGAAGGGTCTTCGGAGAGGGGCGCCGTTCCTTGGATCCAAGGACGAGGTACGCGGCGGCGGCCGCGGCGGCCCCGAGCCAGGCGGCCCGGGACTGGGTCAGGAAGAGGGCGGCTGCGATCAGCGGGAGACCGGCCCAGGCGAGCGCACGGTCGGCACGCTCCTCGGAGCGCATGAGATGCAGAGCCGGCGCGGGGAGCATGAGGAGCCAGGCCCCGAGCAGGACCGGCGTGGCCAGGGTCGAGTACGGCCGCCCCTGCGAGACCGCCGGGAATCCCGGCAGGGGCTCGACGCCGGCGCGCTGAAGCAGCGCGTGCAGGCCGACCAGCGCCCCGGCCGCGAGGCAGGCCCGCAGGAACAGCCGTCCGTCGGAAGGCTCGGCCCCCCAGCGCGCGGCGTAGAAGGCGGCGGCGCAGAGCGCGGCCTGCAGGAGGCCCCAGACCCTGACGCGGTGCTGCCCCAGCAGGCTCACCCAGGGATCGACGGACAGGGCGGCCGAGAGCAGGAGGACGAGGCTCAGCGCGAGCAGAGGCAGGTCCAAGGGCGTCCGGAGGCTTTCGGGGCCCTTCTTTTTGAAGGCCGCTCCCCAGGCGAGGGCGCAGGCGCTCAGGGCGAAGAGGAGGAGCTTGGGGAGGGCCGTCCCGTCATCGAGCGAGCCGGAGAATCCCAGCGGTACCGCCGCCGCGATCCCGAGCAGGCCGAGGCGGGTCAATACCGGTACCAGGGCACTCCGCGCGAGTCTTCGTGCGTGCAGTCGATGACGACGGTGCCGTAGAGGGGCGAGTCCCTGTCCGCGACGTAGAGCCAGCCCCCGGAGTCCTCGAGCTGGCCCTCCAGGTCGAACTGGTCGCGCACCCGCGTGAGCAGGCGCACCTTGGCCCCGCGCGCGTGGCCGGCGACCTCGATCTCCGGGAGGGCCTTGAGGAACTTGCCGTTCTCGGTGAGCTGGCGCAGGTCCACGGGGTAGCGTCCCTCGGAATCGCCGCTGAAGACGGCCAGGGCGGCCCTCACCGACCCCAGGGCGCCTTTCGCGCGGGACTCGGCCTGGACGGCCAGGATCTTCTTGAGGGCCTCGGGGTCGGCCAGGGCCTGGAGCTTGTCGTTGAGGGACTTCAGGCCCTTCTCGATCTCCGCCTGCCGCTTGGGCGCGGGCGCGGCGGAGGATTCGTCGATCAGCGCGGCGAGGTTCTTGTCGACGCGGGACAAAAGCTCCTTCGTCCCATCCGGGTCGACGAGGCGGGCGAGCTCGCGGTCCACCTCCTGCAGGGCCTTCAACTTCTCGGGAGTGAGCTGGGACTCGTTCGAGAGGGTCTCCACGGCGGTCTGCAGGGTCAGCAGGGCCTCCTGCGGCGCGGACGCAGTCCGCGACGCAGGCTTCTCCGGATCCTGCACGGCGACCTGCGCCGCCAGCGGGGCGGCGGCGAGAAGAAGGGTGAGCAAGCTCGTCATGGGTTCGCTCCTTCCGCTTGGATATCCTTGAGCCGGTAGAGCCCCGGCTCCAGGGAGTCCTGCAGCGTCAAGCCGGCGTCTTGCGCTTTCAGGTCGATCTTGACCGGCTTGAAGCCCAGGTCAGAGATGAAAGCCTTGCGCAGGCCGGGACGGGAACGGGACTCCATCAGGAAGCCCGTCCAGCCGGCCGGCTCCGGGGAGCGCAGGGGCTCCACGCAGTAGTCGCCCAGCTCGGCACGCACGGCCTTGGCCGCCGAGAAGGTCTCGCTGAAGAGCTTCGTGAGGGCCGGGTCCTCGGCGCTCCAGTCGATGCGCACCGGCGTGCTGAAGGGCAGGGTCTTGTGCTCCCAGGGGACGGCCTTGTCGAAGCCGATCTCCTGCCCGTTGTAGAAGAGGAACGCTCCGGGCAGGAGCGCGGTGGCCAGGGCGGCGGCGGGAAGGCGCTCGCCGAAGATCTTCCGGGGGGCCTTCTCGTCGTGGTTGCCGACGAAGACGAGGCTGCCGGCCCCGGCGGTGCGGCAGGAGAGGAAGGCGGCCCGGTCCAAGGCCGCCAGCGCCTCCGCGGGGTTCCCCCCCGCCAGGGCGTCATACCAGCCGGTCTGGCCCTCGAGGCGGCCGTCCTCCCACTTGTTGTAGACCGCGTCGAACCCGACGGCGGAGAGCATGTCCTGGTCGGCGTAGGCCTCGGCGATGAAGCCTGTCTCGGGCTTGAGCGAGCGGACCTCCCGGAAGAGCTCCTCGAAGAACTCGGCCTTGGGCATGCCGACGCCCCAGTTGCGCCCGAAGTTGTGGTTCAAGTCCTGGTAGGCCATGTCCACGCGGAAGCCGTCCACGTCGAAGCGCTCCACCCAGCTGCGCACGATCTGCGCCATGCGCCGGCGCGTCTCGGGACGGCTGTAGTCCACCTGCGCGGTGTCGTCCCAGGTGGCCAGGTCGCCGAACACCTCGTAGCCGCCGTGGTGCACCCAGAGCTTCCGGCCCTTGTGCTTGACCAGGAACCAGCCCTTGGGCGGCTTGTCGGCCTTGGGATCGGGCTTCCGGTGGATGTAGTAGCTTGGATCCTCCTTCAGGAGGACGCTGTCCATCGAGGTGTGGTTGGGGACGAAGTCGATGATCACCTTGAGCCCCGCCTCATGGGCCAGCCTCACGAAGCGCTTGAAGTCCGCCTCGCTGCCGAGGGAGGGCTCGACCGTCCGGTGGTCCCGGATGGAGTAGGGCGAGCCGCCGCCGGTGCCCCAGCGCCCCCGCTCGCCGATGGGGAAGAGGCCCAGCGGCCAGACCGCGTCGAAGCCTTTGTCCTTGATGGGCCCGAAGTCCGAAGCCTCGAAGTCGCGGAAGAACACCTCGCGGGGCGTCGAGGTGGAGAGCGCCTCGCCGCTGCGCCGGCCCTTCAGGTTGTAGGCGCGCGGGAAGATCTGGTAGATGCGGGCCTTGCGCGCCCACTGGGCCTTGTCCCGCTCCAGGAACTCCTTCCCGAGCTGAGCGGCGAAGCCCTGCAGGAGCGCGTCGAGCTTGGCATTCTTCTCCTTGTCCGGCAGGGCGGCCGCGGAGAGCTCCGAGAGGGCCTTGCGCGTCTCCCCCGTCCAGGGGGCCAGGGACAGGAGGCTGTCGAGATAGCTGAAGCAGTCCGGCAGCTGGTGCAGGAAGGCGTCGCCGAAACGGGCCTCCAGTCCCCTCTTCGTATAAAGGAAGCCTTCCAATCCCGCGCTCTGGGCCGCGGCGGCCAGGCCGTTGGGGTGGCGGAACACGAAGGGGCGGATGACCGCCGAGCCGTTCTTCCAGCGCCCCGTGGAGAGCACCTCGCGCAGTTCCTGGGTGGAGGCCTGGCGCAGGTCCTGGGCGCCGGCCGGCAGCACGAACGACAAAAGGAGGAGAAGGGTCTGGGTCATGGCGGAACTCATTGTAGCATAAGGATTTTTGTATGATTCCCGCCATGAACTCCGAACACCTTTTGGCCCGCAAGCCGCTCAAGATGCTGCTCTCGGAGATGGAAGGCGAGCACCGCCTGAAGCGGGTCCTCGGCCCCCTCCAACTCACCCTGCTCGGCATCGGCTGCATCATCGGCACCGGCATCTTCGTCATCACCGGCGTGGCGGCTCACGACAAGACCGGCCCTTCCCTCATCCTCTCCTTCGTCGTGGCGGGGATGACCTGCATCTTCTCGGCTCTCTGCTACGCGGAGTTCGCCGCCATGGTCCCCGTGGCGGGCTCGGCTTACACCTACGCCTACGCGACCCTGGGCGAGATCTTCGCCTGGATCATCGGCTGGGACCTCGTGCTCGAGTACACCGTGGCCGCCGCGAGCGTGGCCCACGGCTGGTCGGCGTATTTCCAGAGCTTCCTCGGGACTTTCGGCATCCATTTCCCGGCGGCCCTCACGAAGGCGCCCTTCGACCTCGACCCGGCCCTCGGGAAGATGGTCGCGACGGGCACCGTCTGCGACCTGCCCGCCATCCTCATCACCCTGGGCTTGACGGCCATCCTGGTCCGCGGCATCAAGGAGAGCGCCGAGTTCAACGCTGGGATGGTCGCCATCAAGGTCGCGGTCGTCCTCTTCGTCATCATCGTCGGGGCCTTCTTCGTGGACCCGGCGAACTGGATCCCCTTCGCTCCCTTCGGCTACAGCGGCCTGAGCTTCTTCGGGAAGCCCATCCTCGGGCAGGTGGGCCCCGGCGGACAGCCCTTGGGGATGCTCGCCGGCGCGGCCATGGTGTTCTACGCCTACATCGGCTTCGACTCGGT
>DMEZ01000059.1:23633-27508 GCA_003450735.1 Elusimicrobiota bacterium
TCTTCTTCGCCTACATCGGCTTCGACTCGGTCTCCACCCAGGCCGAGGAGACCAAGAACCCCCAGCGGGACGTGCCCATCGGCATCATGGCCTCCCTCATCGTCTGCACGGTGCTCTACATCGCGGTCTCGGCGGTCCTGACCGGGATGGTGCCCTACGACCAGCTCGACATCGACGCCGCCATCTCGGTCGCCTTCAAGCAGAAGGGCCTGCCCTGGGCCCAGCTCCTCATCGAGATCGGCGCCATCGCCGGCATCACCTCGGTGCTCCTCGTGCTCATGCTCAGCCAGCCGCGCATCTTCCTCGCCATGGCCCGCGACGGGATGATCCCCCCGAAGTTCTTCGGGGACATCCACCCCGTCTTCGGCACGCCGTGGAAGTCCACGCTCCTCATGGGGGCCGTGGTCGCCCTCCTCGCCGCCGTCATCCCCCTGCGCATCCTGGCCGAGCTCGTGAACATCGGCACCCTGCTCGCCTTCGTCATCGTCTGCGGGGCGGTGCTCGTCATGCGCAAAACCGACCCGGACGCCAGCCGCCCCTTCCGCTGCCCGATGGTGCCCCTCGTCCCCCTGCTCGGCATCGGCACCTGCCTGGTGCTGATGTTCTCCCTGCCGGTCGAGAACTGGCTGCGGCTCATCGTCTGGCTGATCCTGGGCTTCGTCATCTACTTCTTCTACAGCCGGCACCACAGCGTCCTGGCGAAAGCCCGGCGGAACGCATAGGGAGGCGCCGCCCCGGCCCTAATCCTTCATCTGGAGCCAGTGCTTCTCGAGGCCTTCGAGGTCGGCGCAGAGGGTCGGGAAGCCCGCGGCCAGGGCCTGGTCGAGGCCCGCTCCGTCCCGGGAGGCCTTCAGGAAGCGCTCCACCCCGCCGCGCCCCCCGACCTCGACCATGTAGCGCACGACGGAGGCCGCCTGTCCGTACCAGGCCCGGGTCTCCGGGCCGCCGGGCTCGTAGGACACCATCCTCGAGAAGGACATCGGCCGGAGGTGGGAGGAGGCCATCCAGTCCTGGACCTCGCGCTTCGCCGCTCCCTCCAGCACCTGGCTCTCCTCGTAGACCGCCAGGCCCTCGTTGAACCAGCGCAGGCGCCCCGTCCCCCCCATGTACTCGTGGAAGATGAGGTGGACGATCTCGTGGGCGAGCGTGCGCCGCAGTTCGGGCCCCTCGTAGGAATAGATCGCGTTGCCGGCGGCGATCCCGCCCGACCAGGCCGGGGCCGAGGTCTTGCGCAAGTACTCGCCGGAGTCCTTGTAGATGACGATGGGATAGAGCCCCGCGGGCTGGAAGCTGAAGAGCCCCGTATGCGCCATCAGCCGCTCGTAGTCCTGCTCCGCCTGGCGGGAGACCCGCTTGGCGGCCACGAAGTCCCCCGCCTTGACCAGGAAGCGGCGGCTGGGCTCGAGGTGCAGGCTGGGCCCGGGGTCCAAGAAGCCGCTCGTCAGGCCCCCGGAGGGGTTGTGGGCGATGTCGAGGCTCTCCGGCGGCAAAGACACGCAGGCGCAGAGCAGGGCCGGCAGCAGCGCAGCGGCTCTCTTCATGAGGGGACTAGTCCGCCCTGCTCTTGAGGAGGGCGCGAAGCAGGCCGGAGACGGCGGACATGGCCGCGCGCTCGGCCGCGATGGACAGCTTCCCGTCCTCGTCCTCTTCCGAGGCGCTCCCCGACCACAGGAGCGCGCCCTCCGGACCGGACAGCCGCGCGCTGAAGGAGAATGAGGCCGTGTCGGTGTCGTCATGGCGGACGATCACGGGGATGCGCTCCAGCTCCGGCGTGGGGCCGTCGGTCCGCACGCGCTCCTCGTCCTCCAGCGTCGCGGGGACCATCTCGCGGCGCACGGAGGCTTCGGAGACCTCTCCACTCAGGACCGCCTCGGCTTCGGAGGGCTCTCGGAGGATGAAGCCCTTCCTTGCGAGCTCGCGGCGCAGGACATGGGCGGCGAGCTCTCCCGAGCCCGGAGCTCCGGGAGCGTCCCTGAAGGCCGTCACCGCGACGCGCTGGAAGCCGAGCTTGGAGAGGTCGGGCGCCGCGCAGCCCGCCGCGAGCAGGAGCGCGGCGGCCGCGATGAGGCACGGGCCGCTCCTTATCATGCCCTCAGTGTACGCGATGGAGTCCTCGGGATTCAAGGGCCCAGGCCGTTCCTTGACAGGCCGAACGGGGCTTGATACCTTTTGAACATGGCTCTCCTCGCGGCGCTGCTGCTCTTTCCGCTCCAGGCCTTCGCCCAGCAGGAATCCGTCCTTTTCGGCAAGATCAACAGGGTCGAAGCCGGAGACGTGCTGATCCTGCACAACGGCGTGCGCGAAACCGAGATCCGGCTCAGCGAGGCGGCCTGTCCCAAGCCGGGCCAGGATTTCTCCAAGGCCGCCCGGAGGTTCACCACCGCGCTGCTGTACGGACGGGAAGTGCGGGTCGAGAACGTCGTGAAGCGCAAGGGGAAGCTCTACGGACGGGTCGTCCTGGACGAGAAGTACCTGGACCGCGAGCTTCTGCAGGCCGGCCTGGCCTGGTGGGACGTGCGCTACTCCAAGGACGAGGAGCTCGCCGCCCTGCAGGACGCGGCCCAGGAGGCCGGGAAAGGCCTCTGGGCGCTCAAGAAGCCGGAGCCGCCCTGGGAGTACGGCGTCAAGAAGCGCAAGCGGAAGCGTTGATGCTCCCAGTGGACGTCATCCAGCTGGGGGTCATCGCCATCGGAGCCTCCATCGGCGTCGTGGTGTACCTCGCCCAGGGCGGCAAGCGCCGGGCCATCGAGAAGGCGACGGGGGGCCGCATCAGGATGACCTTCGGGGGGCAGGTTTTGAGCGCCGAGCCCAGGGGGCTTCCGCTCAGCATCCTGCTCCAGGCATCGGGACACGAATCGCAAGCCAATTTCGCGGCCGTCACCATCGCGGTCTCCCTGAGCCCGCAGGCCGACTTCCTGGTCGGCCCCAAGAACATCTTCGCGAAGCCTCTCGGACAGCTCTTCTCGAGCCTTCCCCCGCTCGAGCAGGACATCCCCTGGCTGAGGGAGTGGCAGGCGCGGGGCGCGCCGGAGAAGGCCGCCGCGGAGATCTTGTCCAGGGTCGTCAACCTCGAGGATTTCATCTCGGCCGGCTGGAAGCCGAAGCAGTTCGCCTGCAAAGGCAGCAAGCTGGAGCTGATGTTCGAGACGCGCTGGAAATTCGAGCCGTCGAACCTGAAGGCCCTCGTGGAGCTGAGCGCGGACCTCGCGTTCAGACTGATGGGATGATCGAACCGGTCTTCCTCGCTCTGGCCGGCGGCTTCGCGGGGCTGTGCGTGCTCGGGGCGGCCGCCTCCGTCTGGTCGCGCGCCGCGGCGGCCCGCAGGCGCCGGGAGTTCGAGCAGGGCACGGGCGGGCGCTACACGGAGGGCCTCGGGGAACGCACCCTGCTCCTCGATCGGAAGGGCCTGTCTTTGACCATCCGCCTGCGCATCGGCCCCGAGAACCAGCTCCAGGAGACCGCTGCCGTCTCCATCCCGGTCTCGCTGAGCCCGCAGGCGGAATTCTACGTGGGCCCGCGGGTGCGCTCCCTGCGGCCGGTCTACTACGAGCCCATCGGGAAGACCTCCCTCCCCGAGCTGTCCGTCGAGCTCCCGTGGCTCGGCGGGATGGAGGCGCGCGGCGAACCGGAGAAGGCCGCGGCCGCGGTGCTTTCGCGGGTCGGAAGCCTCGACGAGTTCCTGAAGGTCTCCCTGACCCTGAAGCAGCTCGCCTGCACGCGGAGCACGCTGATGATGACGTTCACGAGGACCGGGCGTTTCCGCCCGGCCGACCTGGACGCGCTCGCCGGGCTATGCGCCGATCTGGCGTTCAAGTTGATGGGCTAGGTTTGGTATAATCAGGGCGTTGGATCGGCGTGCCCTACGCCTGCGGCGT
>DMEZ01000030.1 GCA_003450735.1 Elusimicrobiota bacterium
AGGCCGCCCGCTTCATCCGCTTCCTCAACGGCTTCAACATCCCGATCCTGACCCTGGTGGACGTGCCGGGCTACTGGCCCGGCGTCGAGCAGGAGCACCACGGCATCATCCGGCACGGCGCCAAGCTCCTGCACGCCTACGCCGAGGCGACGGTGCCCAAGGTCACCGTCATCCTGCGCAAGGCCTACGGCGGCGCCTACATCGCCATGAGCTCCAAGCACATGCGGGGGGACTTCAATTTCGCCCTGCCCTGCGCCGAGATCGCGGTCATGGGGCCCCGGGGCGCCGTCGAGATCCTCTACTCCCGCGACATCGCGGCCGCCCCGGACAAGGACGCCCTGCGGGCAAAGCTCAGCAAGGAGTACGAGGTGCGCTTCGCCTCGCCCTACCAGACGGCCTCCACCGGCTCGGTGGACGAGGTCATCGAGCCCTCCCAGATCCGCTACAAGGTCATCCGGGCCTTCAAGTTCCTGCAGGACAAGCGCAAGCCCGGGTCCCACGAGAACCGAGGGAACATCCCGCTTTGAAGCTGCCTGGGACTCGACGTTGACGGCCTGGGCGTCCGTACCGCTGCGCCTGCTGCTGAGCGCGCTGGCCCTGGGGACGGCCTGCCTTCCGCGCCGCTTCGAGCTCTGGGCCGGTCCCATCCTGGGGCGTCTCGTGCTTTGGCTGGGCCTCTTCAAGCGGAAGACCGTCCGCGACAATATCCGCCGCTGCTTCCCGGAGCTCGACGAGGCCGCCTGGAAGACCCTGATCCGGCGCAACTTCGAGCACTACGGCATCCTGTTCTTCGAATTCACCCATTTCTTCTCGCCCTTCCCCGGCCATTACCGCCGCTACGCCCTGCGCAACTGCTCGCTCGAAGGGCTCGAGAACTGGGAGCGGGCCCGGGTTAAGGGCAAGGGGATCCTCTTCGTCTCCTGCCACATCGGGTTCTGGGAGATGGTGGCCGCGGCCGCCGGGCTGACCGGCCAGCCGATCACCATCGTCACCACCGTCCTCAAGCCCGCGTGGCTCGACCGGAAGATCACCGAGTGCCGCCTTTCCACCGGCGTGAGCGCGGCGTACCACCCCGGCTCCGTCCCGGCCGTCCTGCGGGCCCTGCGAAAGGGGGAAGCCGTCGCCTTCATGAACGACCAGTATTTCCGGCCCCCGATGGGCCTCCCGGTCCGCTTCTTCGGCGTCCAGGTGGACACCTTGGCGGCCGTCGCCACGCTGGCCCAGCGGACGGGAGCCGCGATCCTGCCGGGGTGGGGCTGGCGGGACGAGAACGGAGTCATGCGCGTGCGCATCGAGCCGGAGCTCGAGTTCGGGGCCGATCTCGGGGACGTGGTGAAGACCACCCAGGCCATCGCCTCGAAAGTCGAAAGCTGGGTGCGGGCGCGTCCCGAACAATGGCTCTGGATGCACCGCCGCTTCAAGAACGTATCCTGGCCGGCAGACCACAAAACGCCCCCCTCGAATAATTAAGTTCATTACTACTGATTGATTAATTTGTATTATTGTCATTACTAATGACTATCCTCCTGCGCGAGCAGGCCGCGGCCTTCCTGCGCCGGCCAAGCGGGCTCCTGCGCGAAGGCTTGGACACCCTGGCGGGCCTCCCCCGGCGCTATTCCGTCTCCGCCCTCGTCGGCGTGCGGCGCTGCGGCAAGACCGTCCTGCTCCGCCAGCTCTCGCGCCGCCTCGGCGAGAGCCGCTGCCACTACTGCGACCTCGAGGACGAGCGCCTCCTGGGCTTCTCCGCCGCGAGTTTCGACGGGCTGATCGAGGCGCTCACGGAGTCCTTCGGCGAGCGCAGAACGCTGCTCCTCGACGGATTGACGGCCGTCCCGGACTGGAAGGCCCTCCTGCGGCGGGCGCGCGAGCGGCGCCTGCGGGTGGTGTTCACAGCGGCCGCCGTCTCCTCCGAGGTGCCGCATCTGCGCCTGCATCCCTATTCCTTCCGCGAGTTCGTCCGGCTCCACGGCGCCTCCCCCGAGCGGGGCCTCGAGAACCCGACCCAGCGCGGCCGGCTCCGCGCCCTGTTCGCGCGCTACCTGTCCGAGGGGGGGATGCCGGCCCCGGGCGCCTATGAGCGCGTCCTCTACCGGGACATCGCCGCCCGGCACGGCGTCCGGCAGCTGGACGCCCTCCGCGGCTTCCTGCTCGAGCTGACGACCCACCCGGGCCGCACGGCGCCCTTCTCGGAGCTGAAGCGGCGCTTCGGCCTCGGGAGCCTGAACACCCTCAAGACCTGGCTGTCCTGGACCCTGGAGAGCGGCCTCCTCTTCGCCGTCCCGGCCCGGGGGCCGGGCCACCCCCGCCTCTACTGCGCCGACCATGCCCTGGTCGGAGCGCTCCCGCGCGAGAGAGCGCTGGAGAACGCCGTCGCCCTCGAGCTGCTGCGCCGCGGCTTCAAAGTCTCCCACGAGGACGGCGTCTTCGTCTGCGCGGCCAAGGGCCGCGCCGCGCTTCGCCTGCTCCTGCGCGACGGGGAGGTGATGCCTCCGGGCCGGCCCGCGCAGCGCCTCCCCGCGTGGGAGTGGCTTATCCGACGCGGCTAGTCTAAAGTCCTACGGGAGACCGGCCCCTCCGGCCCATGCCGCGCATTAAGCCCTCTGGTACAATCCCATCAGACTCTCATGGAGGTGTGGATGAAGAAGATGACCGCGCTGCTGTCTCTCGCCGCGATGGCTCTTTCCGCCGTTTCCTACGCCGGAGAGACGAGCACGATCGAACAGGCCGCCTCGGACGTCCAGGCGACCCTCCAGCAGGCCCAGAAGGACGCTTCGGCCGAGAAGGCCGCCTTCCAGGCCGCCTCCGTCACCGGCATGTGGGTGGAGACGGACTGCAAGAAGTTCGTCTTCGACGAGAACAGCCCCGCCGTCTCCCGGCCGCAGGACTTCCGCAGCGAGACCTGGCTCGAGGAGTGCGACAACATCCCGCTCCCCAACCCGCCCGGCGGCGGCATCTGCATCCCGCGCAGGCGCCTGCTCCGCGCCGACATCCGGACGGTCCAGGTCCAAGTCCAGGGGCGCAGCGCTCCCGGCCCGAAGGAGGTCTTCGAGGTCTGCCTCTGGGGCGCGTCCCTGAGCCTTAAGGTCAAGCAGTCCCCCAACAAATACAGCGTCGCGGAGAAGAACGAGCCCGTCTTCAACAGCACCCTGGTGCTGACCAAGAAGTAGACGGCGCGTGCCGGTCTTCCTGCTGGTGCACGGCGCGCAGCACGGCGCTTGGTGCTGGGACAAGACCCTCGAACGCCTGCGAGCGCTCGGCCACGAGGCCCACGCCATCGACCTGCCCGGCCACGGCGACGACGACACGCCCCGGGCCGAGATCCGCCTGGCCTGCTACCAGCGCGCGGTCGTCGACTACGCGGAGGAGGCCGGCCTCCGGGACCTGGTGCTCGTGGGGCACTCGGCCGGAGGGGTCGTGCTGACTCTGGCCGTGCCGCCCATCGCCGCGCGCATGCGGATGGCGGTGTTCCTCGCGGCCCTCGTGCCCAACCCGGGCGAGTGCATCTTCGACCTGCTCCCGGGGGAGCTCCGCTCGCGCTACGCCCGGGAAGCCGCGAACGATCCGGGCTTCAGCGTGAGATCCTCTTTCGAGCGCGCGCGGGAGATCTTCTTCGAGGAGCTCGACGGGGAGGAAGCCCGGGCGGCCTACTCCCGGCTGACGCCGGAGCCGTTCAAGCCGTTCGGGGAGGCGGTCCCCAACGGGCAGTTCTTCGACCTAGCCGTCCCTCGGGAGTACATCCTCTGCACCCGGGACCTTGCCGTCCCGCGGGAGCGGGCGCTCGAATCCGCCCGGCGCCTGGGCGTGGCTCCGCTCTCCCTCGACTCGGGGCACGACGCGATGCTCTCCCACCCGAAGGAGCTCGCGGAGCTCCTTTCCCGCATCGCCTAGCCAGCAGGCCGCTGAAAACCCTCCTCGAGCGCGAGGGGTGACGGCGATGGGTCGGATCGGCCGGTTGCGCAGCCACTGGACTCAGGCGAGAAGCGAGCAGAGGCCGATGGGCCCCATCGCCGGCAGGACCCGTCGCGCCATATACGGAAAGGTTTTCAGCGGCCTGCTAATCCGCCATCCACCCCGCCGACTGCTGGAGCAGGGCCCGTCGCACGAACAGGCCGGATTCGGCGGCGAGCGCGTCGACAGGGTTGTCGTCGTCGGTGAGCAGGCGGGCCCGGGCGGTCTCGGAAGGCGCGTCGAGTCCTTCCAGGAAGCTGCCCTGCACTTTCGCGTAGTAGTCCGCCAGCTCGGGGCGGCCCCGGGCGGGCTCGCGCCGGAAGAGGAGCGGGGCGTCGGAGGCGAAGAAGGTCAGGTTCACGGTGCTGCTGCGCGGGTCGTGGCCCGAGCTCGCGGCCAGCACCCGGACGTGCCGGAAGGACGCCTTGAGCGTGCGCTCCACGGAGCGCCGGAGGTCCGCCTTGGCGCCGAGGGCGAAGCCGATGACGTTGAGCGAGAGCACGCCTTCCGGCTTCAGGCGACGGGCGGCGGCCTCGAATGCCTCGCGCGTGAAGAGGTGGATGGGGTGCTGGTCGCCGTTGAAGGCGTCCACCACGATGAAGTCGTAGCCGGGCCCCGGGCGCTCCAGCGCACGGCGGCCGTCTTCCAGGCGCACCTCCCCGCTGGGCTCGAAGCCGAACCAGTCTCGGGCGACTTCGACGACCTTCCCATCGATCTCGACCGCGTCCGTCTCGATCCCGTAGTAGCGGCGGTAGCGGTCCACCAGGCTGCCGCCCCCGAGCCCGACGAGGAGGGCCCGCGTCCCCTCGGGCCGCAGGAACGGCAGCAGCTCGAAGGAGCGGATGTAGTCCGACGTGCTCTCGAGGGTCTTCAGATCCACGACGGTGTTGGGCATCCCGTCGATGTAGAACACCCGCTTGCCCCAAGCTTCGACGTCCACGACCTTCAAGTCGCCGTAGAAGGACCGGGCATGGAACCGCACGGCCGCGTCCGCCGGCCCCGGCCGCAGGGCCGTCCAGCCGCCCAGCCCCAGGCCCGCCAGCAGGAGGAACGCCGCGGGGCGCGGGGCTCGGCGGCCCGACCACCAGCAGTAGGCCGCGAGCGCCATGAGCCCCGCTCCGAGCCCGCCGAGGAGGGCGCCGACTCCGAAGCCCGGGATCAGCCAGAACCCCGCGGCGAGGGCTCCCGCCACGCTCCCGGCGGTGGAGACGGCGCTCACCCAGCCGGCCGCGCGCCCGACCCGGGAGAGTTCGGTGACGCGCAGGCGGATGAGCAGGGGCCCGGCCGCGCCCAGGCAGGCCAGCGGCAGGGCGAGCAGGACGGCGGCCGCGCAGAGGGCCCCGGCCTGGACGCCGAAGACGGCCGAGCCGAGCAGCACCGACCGGCGCATCCAGGGCACGAGGAACAGCCACGCGGCGGCGGCCGCGAGCAGGCCCCCGAGCGCGGGCAGGGGACGGCGCTTGTCCGCGAGCCAGCCGCCCCCGGCGTAGCCGACGGCCAAGGCCGCCAGAGTGACGGTGATCACCGACGACCAGACGTAGACCGTGGCCCCGTAGAAGGGGGAGATGAGACGGGCGCCGAGGATCTCCAGGACCAGGACCGCGGCCCCGCAGAGGAAGGCGAGGAGCGCCTCCCTCACCGGTCGACCGCCTTCCACTCGAAGTCGAGCTTGGAGCCCACCCCGACCTTGTGGCGCAGGGCCGCGCCGGCGGGCAGCTCGAGCACGTACTGCCCCAGGCCCGAACGCCGGGCGACTTCGTCGTCGCTCATCTGGGCGGCGGACTTCGGGACGTCCCGGTGGACGCCGGACACTTTCTTGTCCCGGGTGATCCAGACCATGTCGAGGTCCACGAAGGTGTTCTTCATCCAGAACTGAAGCCCCTGCTCCTGCGGGAAGACGAAGAGCATGCCGTACTCCTTGGGGAGGGACTTCCGGTGCATGAGGCCGATCTCGCGGTTCTCGGGCGTATCGGCCACCTCCACGAAGAGCACCTCGCCGTCGGGCAGGCGCAGCTTCGTGGTCGGCAGGATCGACAGGCGCGGCTCCGGGACGAGCGCCGGCGCCTGGAGCGAAGGCGGGGCGCTCAGGACGGGAGGCTGGGCCTCGGGCTTGCAGGCGGCCAGGGCCGCCAGCGTGCAGGCTAGGACGATCGATCGTCTCATGGTCTTCCTCCAGGATGCGGGGGGGACTCGAAGGGGGACACCCTCACGAGGCCGTCGAGCCGGAGGACGGCCAGGCGGTCGTCCTCGAGGGCCCGCTCCTCCAGCGAGTCATAATCCGCCCCAAGCGACTCGGCGAGCGCGCGCAGGGCCTCGCCTTTCTCGCGCCGCGCCGCCAGGTAGGCCAGGGGCTTGCCGCTGCGCTCCGCCAGCCGGATGAGCAGGAGGAGCTCGAGCTTGTAGTAGCCGCGCTGGGCGAACCGGGAGAGTTCGGCCGCGGGCGAGGCCGTGGAGACCCCGATGAGCGCCCAGGTCGTCGAGTCGAAGCAGAGGCTGAGCGCGAGGGCGAGGGGCGTGTAAGTCGAGCGCTCGGGCAGGCTCCCGCCGCCCAGGAAGAGGTCCGGCCCCGCCGACGCCCCGACGTCCACCTGGGCGCGGCAGGGCGCCGCCAGCGCGAGCGCCGCCAGGAGGAGCAGGATCCTCATGAGGGCAGGGCCTTGAACCGCCGGACCACCCGCCGGGCTTCGTCCATCCAGTCCCTGGTCGTATAGGGGCCGAGCCGGCCGTTCAGGGCCCGCTCGAGGTCGTGGATGAAGAGGCCCGCCGCCGGCCCGTCCGGGGTGATGGCCCGCGCGGCCCAGTCCAGACGCCGGCCGAACTCGGCCGGGCCCTTGGGCGAGCGCTGGTGGAGCGGCCAGTCCACGATGTTCCCCGCGACGAGCTGGGCGTCGCCCTGCCTCACGTAGCCGCGCCAGTCCTTCATGATCTGGGCGAACTGCACGCGGTCGGCCTCGTACATCATGAGGGCGAGCGCGTCGGCGCCGGCGTCGCTGAACATCACCGGGTCCTGGCCGTGCTGCCACCCTTTCTCCCAGGTGAGCACGAAGGCCCACAAGGGCTTGGAGCCGCCGACCTCCTCGCGGATCTGACGGATGACGCGTCCGGCACGGTGGGCCCGCCACCACTGCCAGGCGTCGATGAAATCGGCGTCCGTGCGGGCGATCTTGCGCTGGGCGAAGCGGGCCATGCGCTCGGCTCGAGTCAGACGGTCCCAGTCCGGAGGCTTGACGACGCCGGGCATCTCCGCCATGAAATCGTCCACCAGCTCGTAGCCGCCCAGCGGGTTGCGGATGTAATCGAGCCCGATGAAATCGACCTCCGGGATGGCCGCGAAGCGCTTGAGCAGGACGGCCACGTCGTGAGGCCGCCGGGCATCGCGCAGGGAGAGGGCCCGGGTCGGCTTGGGCCGGCCTTCCTCGATCTCCAGGGCGTACTCGTAGCCCGGGACACGGTCCTTGGCGGACATCGTCAGGTAGCACATCGCCCAGACGCCGAACTTGAGCTTCCGGCGGCGGCATTCCCGGGCGACCTCCGGGATGAGGGGCAGGTTGTGGGTCACCCAGGTCTCCCCGTGGACCAGGCCCGGCGTCTGGCCGCCGAGCATCCAGAAGGCGTCGGCGCCGACATACTCGACCCAGTCGAGCAGGCCGCGCCAGTCCTTGACCGTGCCGTCGGGAGCCAGGACCTTCAGCGAGGCCAGAGGCTTCGAGCTCTCCCAGTTCACCGCGGCGAACCGGGGCGGGAGGGCGCGCGGCCTGCGGCTCGAGAGGATGAAGCTCCCGGCCCGCAGCGCCTCGGCCTTGCGGGGGGGGAGCTCGGAAGCCAGCTCGAGCGAGTACTGGCCGGGCTCGGCCTTCCAAGGACAGGGCCAGCGCCCGACCCAGCCCCGGTTCCCGTCCCATTCCAGGGCCGGCTCGAGCAGCCCTCCGATGGTCGGCACGGGCCGCCCGCCCCGCGCCACCCGGACGCGCGGGGGGGTGCGCTGCCAGAGCGCGCGGAGCTGCGGGTCGCGCGTGCGCAGGCGGATGTCGACGAACTCGTCGCGGCCGTAGGAGGACTTGCCCGTGTCGAGCGTCAGGGAAGCCCATCGGCGCGTGAGGACGTAGCCGGCGAAGAAGCAGGCGTACACCCCCGCGACGGCCGCGAGCCAGCGCAGAGCCTTGGAGCTCAGAGCCGCTCGGAGTCGATCCATATCGTGACGGGCCCGTCGTTGACCAGCTCCACCTGCATCGCCGCGCCGAACTCCCCCGTCTGGACCGGCACCCCGCGGCGGGCCAGGGCTTGCGCGAAGGCCCGGTAGAGAGGCTCGGCCTTCGCGGGCGGCGCCGCCGAGGTGAAGTCCGGACGCCGGCCGCGGGCGCAGTCTCCGAAGAGCGTGAACTGGCTGACGACGAGGGCTTCGCCCCTCACGTCCAGCAGTGACCGGTCGAACTTGCCCTCCTCGTTGGAGAAGATGCGGAGGTTCGCCGCCTTCTCGGCGAGGCGCTCCGAGGCGGCCTCGTCGTCGGAGGAGCCGATCCCGACGAGCACCGCCAGCCCGGGCCCGATGGAGCGGCGCTCTCCGCCGGGCAGGCGGACGGACGCGCTGAGCACTCGTTGGATGAGGAGTCGCATAAGCCGGAAAGACGGCCGGATTTTAGTATACTTCACGCGCGCATGCGAACGTCCCGAACTTCGGCACGCCGTAGTTTCGGGACGTCCCAAACCTACGGATTCTGGACGTTTGGGATGGCGCCTCTGCGCGAAACCCCGAAGGAAAGGATGCCCCCATGGTGACTGGACTCGTCCTCGTGCGCTTGTCGGCCGGCAAGGAGAAGACCGTCCTCCAGAGGCTCAAGCAGGCCCCCGGCGTGGCTCATGTCTCGGCCGTCTTCGGACGCTGGGACCTCGTCCTCGACATGGAGACCGAGGACCTCCCGAGCCTCTCGAACACCGTGGTCAGCGACATCCGCTCGATCCCCGGCGTCCTTTCCACCGAGACCCTCGTCACGACCGTCCTCTAGCCTTGCAGACCCTCAACGGCCTGCTCGACGCCAGCGCGTCGCGCTGGCCCTCCCGCACCGCCCTCCTCGTCGAGGAAGGCCACCACAGCGCGGCGCCCCATCCCCACGAGGCGCGCGCGAGGGGCGAGCACCTCGTCACCTACGCGGAGCTCCGGGAGTTCGTCCTGCGGGCCGCTTCGCTGCTGCGCTCGAAGGGGATCCGGCGCGGAGACCGCGTCGCCATCCTGCACCGCAACGGCCTGGGTTTCGTCACCGCGTACTTCGCCCTCGCCCGGCTCGGCGCGGCGGCCGTGCCCATCAACTTCATGGTGCAGAAGGCCGACGAGCTGAGGTTCATGCTCCAGGACAGCGCCGCCAAGGCGGTCGTCACCCAGCGGGCCTTCCTGCGCGAGGTGCAGCACGCCGCGGCGGGCGTCGAGGGACTCTCGACGGTCTGGATCACGGACGGGAAGGCGCCGAACGCGGAGGACTTCTGGACCGCGCTGAAGGGCCTCCCGCCGGCGGAGGGGGACGGGGAGGCCCAGCCCGAGGACGTCGCCGCGGTGCTCTACACCTCCGGCACCACCGGGAACCCCAAGGGCGTGATGCTGACGCACGCCAACCTCGTCTCGAACTGCGACGCCTCCATCCGGCACTTCGGCCTCTCCGAGGGGGAGGACGTGTTCCCCTGCCTGCTGCCCATGTTCCACACCTTCGCGTGGACTACCTGCGTGCTCATCCCGATGCGCTTGGGAGACTTGAACCTGGTCATCTCATCCATCACCCCGCCGGCCCCCTGGCTGATGCGCATGGGCCGCCGCCGGGCGACCGTCTTCGTGGCGGTCCCCCAGATCTACGCCGTCCTCGCCAAGCAGGCCGTGGGCCTCAAGCGCTGGCTGCTCCGGCTCTGGTGCTTCCGGGGCGTGCGCTTCTGCGTGAGCGGGGCGGGCCCCCTGCCGGTGCCGGTCGCGCAGGCGTTCCAGGAGGCGCTGGGCCAAGACGTGCACGAGGGCTACGGGCTGACCGAGACCTCTCCCGTCGTGACCGTGAACCCGCCCGGCCGCATGCGCCTGGGCAGCACGGGGCTGCCCATCCCGGACGCGCGCCTGCGCATCGTCGACGAAGCGGGACGGGAACTGCCCCGGGGTCAGGAGGGGGAGGTCTGCGTGGCCGGCCCCTGCGTCATGAAGGGCTACCTCGGGCAGCCGGAAGCGACGCGGGAGGCCCTCTCGGAGGACGGCTGGCTGAAGACTGGCGACATCGGCCTCCTCGACGAGGACGGCTACCTCCACATCCGCGACCGGAAGAAGGACATGATCATCGTGAAGGGGCTCAAGGTCTTCTCGGCCCAGGTCGAGACCGTCCTGCTCTCTCACCCGGACGTCCAGGAAGCGGCCGTGGTCGGCATCCCGGGCGAGGACGGCGACGAGACCATCAAGGCCTTCCTCGTGCTCAAGCCGGGAGCGGCCGCCGACCGTCCGGCCCTCCTGCGTTTCTGCCGTCAGAAGCTCGACGCCTACAAGCGGCCGCGCGACGTCGAGATCGTCCAGGAGCTCCCGAAGAACGCCCTCCAGAAGGTCCTCAAGCGCGTCCTCAGGCAGGTCGAACTGGAGAAGCGGGGAGGCCCGCGATAGCTTCGCCGAGGATCCCGCCTTCCGCGCTCCGGCGGCTGGCCGCGCACCCCCTGCTCCCCGAGGTCGAAGCCTGCCTGAAGGAGCCGGCCTACGCCGTGGGCGGCTGCGTCCGCGACGCCTGCCTCGGCCGGGTGTTCACCGACCTCGACCTCGCCTGCGTCGACGCAAAAAACCTGGCCTCGGCGCTGGCCCGCCGGACGAAGGGAGCTCTCGTCACCCTCGATGACAAGACCCGCGTCTACCGCGTCGTGCTCAAGTCCGGGCTCCAGGCCGACCTCGCCGAGATCCAGGGCCAGGACATCGAAGAAGACCTCGCCAGACGGGATTTCACCGTCAACGCGGTCGCCGTGCCGCTCCCGCTCGAGTCCTCCGGCGGCCGGGCTGTCGACCCCTTCGCGGGTCTGCGGGACATCCGTGAGCGCCGGCTCAAGCCCGTGTCCGAACGCGTCTTCGTGGAGGACCCCCTGCGGCTGCTGCGGGCGTTCCGCCTGAGCGCCCAGCTGGGCTTCTCGCAGGACCCGTCCCTGCTCGCGGGCGTGCGCAAGCACCGCCGCCTCATCCTGAAGCCCGCCGGGGAGCGCGTGCGCGCCGAGTTGATGGCTCTTTTGGGCTCCCCCGAGAGCGCCGTCTGGCTGAAGACCATGGATGAGACGGGCCTGCTGACGGCCGTCCTCGAGGAGCTCGAGCCCGAGCGGCGCTGCGCCGAAGTGTACTACGGGGCCGGCGGGGTCCTGCGGCACACCCTGGACGCCGTCGCGCGCATGGACTTCCTCTGGTCGAACCTCGAGAAGGTCTTCGGCGAGCTCGCCGCGCCGCTGCGGGCCCATCTCCTCGAGCACCATCACGACCTCTCCAAGCACGGCGCCCTCCTGAAGCTCGCCGTCCTGCTCCACGACGTCGCCAAGCCCGACTGCGCCCGCCAGGTGCAGGGCCGGCTCCGGTTCTTCGGGCACGACCACCGCGGCGCCGAGGCCGTCTCGAGGATCCTGCGCCGCCTGCGCTGCTCTCGCGACGAGGAGCATATCGCCGCCGCCCTCACCCTGCACCACCTCCGTCCGGGCAATCTGGCCGCGGCCGGGGCCGTCACGGACAAGGCGGTATTCCGCTTCTTCCGCGACCTGGGCCCGCTCGGAGTCAGCCAGCTGCTGCTCTGCTGGGCCGACCACGCCAGCTACCTCCAGGAAGCCGACTTGCGCAAGGTCCTCCGCTGGGCCTCGGAAGACCCTCATGCCTTCCGCCCCCCGAAGTCCCTGCCGGAGGACACGGCCAAGACGCTGCGCCACCTGCAGGTCATCGCTTATCTCCTGCAGCGCTATTTCCTCCAGCCGGACACCGCCAGGCCCGTCCGGCTTCTCGACGGTCAAGAGGTCATGGACCTCCTGGGCATCCCGCCCGGGCCGCCGGTGGGGGAGGTCCTCCGGAAACTGGAGGAGGCCCAGTCCGAGGGGCGCGTCCGGGACAGGGAGGAGGCTCTCCGTTTCGTACGACGGCTCCGCCTTACTAAAAACTAATCGGACCGTAACACGCACGAAATAGAAATGGGCCGCTTGTCCTGCTATACTCGCAATGTGAGGCTTCACCGCTCCCTGCACGCCCTGCTGGCGCTGCTCCTGGCCGCCCCCGCCCTGGCTGCGGACGATGCCATCCCCAACCTCTTCGACTACGGGATGACGCAATGCGACGGCATCTATGACGAATCGGTGGCGGCCTCGACCGGCTCGCCGAATTTCACCATCAAGGTCGTCGATCGCGCGATCTCGAGCACCACCGTCGTCTTCTACAATTCGGGCTTCCGGGTCGGCCGCAAGCCGCACGTCGGCGGCAACTCCGCCCTCTCCCCGACCGTGCTGTTGCTGCACCTCGATGAGGCAGCGGGAGTCGCCGTCGACTCCACGACCTATGGCAACACGACCAGCAAGACCGGAGGGCTGACATCCCCTGACGGCCAGACCGATTTCGGCAAAGCGCTTTACTGGGATGCCGACGACCACCTGCAGATCGTAAAATCCGCCTCCCTCAACAGCACGACCGAGCAGATGACCTTCCAGACCTGGGTGTACCCCAACGAGGATCCCCTGACCACCGAGCGGACGATCTTCCAGTGGGGAGACGACGGCGGGGCTCGCGGCCCTTACCTGCGTCTGCGCACCAACGGCAGCCTCTACGCGAACATGGTCACGACCGACGGGGTGACTCACGACCTGTATTCCTCCCCCGGCGTCGTCCCCCTCAACGACTGGAGCCTCATCACCCTGGTCTACGGAAACCTGGGAGGAGGGACGAAGTTCGCGTCCATCTACTGGAACCAGACCCTGGTCTCCTCGAGGAACGCGGGAGCGATGGCGCCTTTGAGAGTAAGCGACCACCTCTACATCGGCCGCAACGGAGGGGGGGGGAGCAACGCCTGGCGCGGCTACATCGACGAGGTCCGCGTCTTGAACATGCCCCTCTCGCAGGACGCCATCACCAGCGACTGGTGGGGCGGGCAGTTCGTATTCAGGACCACCACCACCGCTTCGATACCCAGCACGATCTGGTATCTGGGCGCATCCAGCTATACCCCCGCCGCTTATGACGGCTCGCACGACACGCACACCTTTACGGCCGTGCAGGTCCCGCTCAAACCCGGCGTCAACAACCTGCGGTTCATGTTCCAGGACATGGCGGGCAACACCGTCACCCAGGACCGCTCCATCACGGTGAGCCTGGCGGCGCCCCTGCCGCCCTCCGCCAGCTCGGCCACGCCCCTGAGCGCCGCCAGCATCAACTGGACCTGGGAAGCCTCTCCCCGGCTCTGCACCGGGGGGTCCTACCTCTACTTCCCCTGCTCGAACACGGCGCCTCTCGTCACGGGCATCGGCAACCTCTACTACACGGAAGCCGGCTACGGCGCCAACAGCCTGAACTGCCGCCAGATCGGGGCCAGGACCATGTACGGGGACAGCTCCCTGACGACCCCGACGAGCGCCTACACCTACCCGAACCCCGCCTCCGCGATCTACTCCTCCTACCACACCACCGGAAGCTTCGTCGTCTCTTGGAACGTGAACAGCAACCCGGGCTACACGCGCTGGGAGATGAACCTCTCGACCGACAACTTCGTCTCCTACTCGACCCCCATCGTGGTCACGGCGAACCACGTGCTCGACTCGAAGGCCCTCACGGGCCTGCAGCCCGCGACCACCTACTACGTCCGCCTGCGGGCCATCAACGGCAGCGGCGGCGATTACTCGACGCTCGGCTCGCTCTATTCCGCCTACGTCTCATCGACCATCCTGACCGTGCCCCAGCCCGGCCTGCTGGTGGGCACCGCCCAGGGCCTCTCCTCGATCCTCTGGACGTGGAGCGCCTACCCCTCGGCCCAGGAGTACGTGCTCGTCTCCTCCACCGGAGGGACGCTCGTGCGCACCCAGCAGACGAGCTTCCTCCAGACGCACCTCGCCCGCAACACCGAGTACGGCGCCACCCTGCGCATCCGCAACGCCTCGGGCTTCAGCCCGGACAGCAACCAGGCCCTCATCTTCACCCTCGCCGACGTCCCCGGCCCCATCACGGTGACTTCCGCCTCCACCGAGTCCATCGGAGTCTCCTGGCTCGCGAACGGGAACCCCAGCACGTCGACCGTCTACGACCTCTTCATCGCCACCGACACGGGCTTCGCGGGCAACGTGAGCACGCGGACGGTGAGCCAGTCGAGCCTGCTGCTCTCGGGCCTGCTGCCCTCCACGCTCTACGCGGTCCGCGTGCGAGCCGTCAACGGCAACGGCGTCCCGACCGCCCCGAGCGCCGCCGTCACCCAGCGCACCTACGACGTGCCCTCCATCTCCTCCACGCCGGCCCCCTCGAGCCCCTACATCCCGGACGGCAGCGCGGTGGGCGTGTGGCACTTCGACGAGGGCTCGAGCACGCGCGCCGCGGACTCCTCCGGCTTCGGCCACCACGCCCTGCTGACCTGCCTCGACGCCCACTGCATCTCGACCCCGACCTTCACCAGCGGGATGGAAGGGCTCGGCACGGCCGTGCAGTCCCGCGGCGTGACGAACTCCCTCAGCCTGGTGTCCCACACGGCGAACCTCGCGGGGACGGGGTCGATGACGGTGGCGGCCTGGGTCAAGCCGCTCACCTCCGCGCAGGTCACCAACGCCTCCATCGTCCAGAAAGGCGTCGACGCCAACGAATCCTTCGGGCTGGGCCTCGGGGTCTGCGCCGCCCCCCGCACGAGCGAGCGGTGCTGGCGCTTCTTCGTGCGGGACTCGATCACCCCGGCGACCTACCTGGCTTCGCTGACCTCCACCCAGAGCATGAACGTCGGCCTGTGGACGCACCTCCTCGGCGTCTACGATGCCGGGAACCGCAGGATGGCCCTCTACGTCAACGGAGTCGTCTCGAGCGCCGCGGCGAGCGGAGCCCCGGCGGCGCGGATCGGCAACGCCTTCCCTCTGACCATCGGCAACGGCCAGTACAACGCCTCCTCCTACATCTACCCCTTCAATGGAGCCATCGACGACGTGCACCTGATCTCCGGGCGCGCCTTCTCGGCCGCCGAGACCGCCACCTTCTACGCCTCCTACCGCTCCTCCGAGGTCGTGCTCCCCTCCCCGAACGCCTTCACGCACATCATCGTGCCTCCCAACGCCTTCGGGGGCGCCGCCACGATCATGGTATCCTCGGACCCGGTGCGCCGCCCCATCACGGTGCCGGTGCAGACCGTGCTCGACGCGCTGGCGAACCCCCCGACGGCCCACGCGATGGTCCCGGGCACCCTGATCGAGGTCATCGCGAACGTGGGGGGCGTGCCCTTCACGGGCAACCTCGGCTCGTCCGCCAGCGTCTCCTTGCCTTATCCCGACGCGGACAGCAACGGGCTGGTGGACAACACCCATCCGCCCATGCCGGCCTCGAGCCTCGTGGTCTACACGCTCGACGAGAGCGTCGCGCGCTGGGTCGCCCTGCCCACGACCGTCGACACGGCCAGCAAGCGCGCCATCGGCCTGACCCCGCACTTCTCCATCTTCGCGGTCTACGGGCCGAGCGGCATACGCCCCGACGTCTCATCCTCCTTCGTCCGGCCGAACCCCTGGCAGCCGGGCAGCGGCGGGCCCTTCGATTCGGCGACCTTCAACGGGAGATCGGGCATCGTGTTCGACAATCTTCCCGTCACCGGCTCGGTCAAGGTCTTCACCCTGGCCGGCGAGCTGGTGGCCGACCTCCCCTTCGAGGCCACCCATGTCGGCAAGCTCGTCTGGGACGGGCGCAACAAGGGCGGGAAGCTGGTCGCCAGCGGGGTCTACTTCGGCTACGTGAAATCCTCTGAGGGAGGGGCGACGGTCCTGAAGTTCGCCATCGAACGATGAGAGTCCGAGGGCTTTTCCTCCTGTCCGCCCTCCTGCTCCCCGGAAAGGCCTTCGCTCTGGGAGCGGACTCGGTGGGCACGGCGTCGGGCCAGTTCCTCAAGCTGGGGGCCGACGCCCGAGGGGCCGGGATGGGCGAGGCGATGGGGGCCGTCGCCGACGACCTCTCGGCGCTGTATTGGAACCCGGCCGGACTCGCGGCCCTCGAGACCCGCCAGGCCGGGCTCACCCATGCCTTCCTCTATCAGTCCGTCTTCTGCGACTTCTTCGGCTACGCCCACCCCATCCGCCCGGCCGTCTCCCTGAGGCGCCGGGAGCTGAGGCCCAGCGGGCTGGGGACGCTCGCGGCCGGAGTCCTCTACCTCAACGCCGGCGAGATCAAGGAAGTCGACAAGGACGGCAATTCCACGGGAGGAGCGTTCACTCCGCGGGACATGGCCTTCACGGCCGGCTGGGGCTCGACGGTCATCGAGAACGTCGACCTCGGGTTCGCCCTCAAGTACGTCGATTCGCGCATCGTCAGCAGCGCCCGGACGGGCGCCGTCGACTTCGGCGCGCGCTTCCGCTTCATGCTCGCGGACCTGTGGCCCTACACCCTCTCGGTGTCCGGAGCCAACTTCGGGGGCAAGCTCCGCTACCGGCAGGCCAGCGACCCCCTGCCGATCTCGGTGCGCGTCGGGCAGAGCGCCCGGATCCTGAAGAACTGGGTTCTGGCCGTAGACGTGGTCGGCCCCAACGACAGCAAGATCTACCCCAACGTCGGCTCGGAGCTCTCCTGGCGCTTCCCTGGCGACATCACGGGCCTGGTGCGGGCCGGCTTCAGCGGCCGGGTGTCCAGCGCCGACCTCGACGGGGTCGCGGGGATCTCGTTCGGATTCGGGGTCGCCGCGCAGGGCTTCGGATTCGACTACGCCTGGGCGCCCTACGGGGCCCTCGGCATGACGCACCGCATGGGCCTCTCCTATCGCTTCAGCGGAAGCGAGCCCGCGCCGCGCCGCCGCTCCTCCTCCTCGTCCATCACCCTCGATTGACGGCCGGCCGGCTTCCGGGGTTATAATGTCCCCAGGATGAGCCGCGCATTCATCAAGGAAGACGGCCCGGGGAACGACGACCTCCCTGAGCGGCCCCTCAGCCCCGAGCCCAACTATGTCACGCCCCGCGGGCTCGCGATGCTGCGGGAGCGGGCGCGGGAGCTCGCCGCCCTTCGCCAGGAGCTCAAAAAGGCATCGGACGACCCCCTGGCGGCCGGCAAGCTGAAAGAGACCGAACGGGACCTCCGCTACGCATCGGCCCGCGTCGAGAGCGCCCTCCTGGTGGACAACGCGGGCCGGGACGCCAGCGACGTGCTCTTCGGCGCGGTCGTCGAGGCCCGGGACGCGGACGGAGCCGTCCACCGGTTCTCCATCGTCGGGCAGGACGAGGCCGACGCGGCCTCGGACAGGCTGAGCTGGACCTCGCCGCTCGCCCGGGCCCTGTTCGGCTCCAAAGCCGGGGACACGGTCGTCTGGCCCCGGGAGGAGGGGGAACGGACGCTGGAGATCGTCAAGGTCAGCTATCCGCCCAATACTTGACATGTATTGTCAGGTATTATAGACTCTCCACAGACAACGACGCGCCCAGGAGGGATCCAGATGACCACGCCCATCGCCGTCGGCGCGAAAGCGCCCGAGTTCGCTCTGAAGGACCAGCACGACAAGGAGTTCAAGCTCTCCGACCACCTCGGGAAGAGGAACATCATCCTGTTCTTCTACCCGCTGGACTGGAGCCCGACCTGCACCAACGAGAACGTCTGCTTCTCCCAGGACCTCTCCCGCTTCGACAAATACGGGGAGGTCGCGGCCATCTCCTGCGACTCGGTCTGGTCGCACAAGGCCTGGGCCGAGCACCTCAAGCTCAAGCACCGCCTCCTCTCCGACATGCATCGCGCGGTCATCAAGGCCTACGGGATGTTCTTCCCGGCCGCCAACATCGGGCAGCGCGCGACGGTCGTCATCGACAAGAAAGGGGAGGTCGCCTTCGTGAAAGTCAACGAGGACATCACGAAGGAGCGCGATTACGGAGCGGTCGAGAGCTTCCTGAAGACGCTCGGCTGAGGGCGGCGGCGCAGCCGCCCCGTCCTCGCGCCGCGGGAGGCGCTTTGGTATAGTATCTTCATGATCGACCTCGCGCTCATGCCGGCCAAAGAAGCCCTCTCCGGACAAAGCCCTCTGGCCCTCTTCGCCTTCGAGGACGGCCTGCCGGGGCCGTCCTTCCTGCCCGCTCCCGTGCGCAAGGCCCTCTTCGCCCGCGCCCAGGAAGAAGGCTTCTCCGGCAAGGCGGGCGAGACCGCATCCTTCTCCGCCTCCGACGGCGCCAAGGCGCGCCGCTTCCTGCTCTGCGGCCTGGGCCGCCGGTCCGAGCTGTCTCCCGAAGCTCTGCGCAGGGCTGCGGCCTCGCTGGCCAAGGCCGCCCGCCGCCATCCGTCTATCGCCCTCGTCCCGTGCCGCGACGGCCTGGCCGAAGCCGAGGGCCTCCTGCTCGCCTCCTACACCTACGACCGCTACAAGAAGCCCGCCGACCCGGCGCGCCTGGGAACCGTCCGGCTCGTCTACCAGAGCCCGGGAGAGCGTTCGCGCCTGCAGGCTGCGGCGTCTCGAGCCGCCCTAGCCGCCGAAGCCGTCTTCTATGCCCGCGACCTCGTCAACGAGGCGCCCTCCGACAAGACGCCGAGCTCCGTGGCCGAACGGGCCGAAGCCCTGGAGGGGAGCGGCGTCGAAGTGAAGATCCTGGACAAGGGCGCGGCCGAAGAGCACGGGATGGGGGCGCTCCTCGGCGTCGCTCGCGGCTCCGCGCACGAGCCCCGCTTGCTGCATCTGGTCTACAAGCCCAAGCGGAAGACGAAGCGCCGTATCGCCCTGGTCGGCAAGGGCGTGCTCTTCGACTCGGGCGGGCTCTGCCTGAAGCCCCGGGAGGGGATGGAGGAGATGAAGAGCGACATGGCCGGAGCGGCCGTGGTTTTGGCCCTCTTCAAGATCCTTCCGCGCCTGGGCGTGCAGGCCGAGGTCCACGGCATCGCGCCCCTCGCCTACAACATGCCCGGCTGCGACGCCCTGAAGCCGGGAGACGTGCTCAAGGCGATGGACGGCAAGACCATCGAGGTGCTCAACACCGACGCCGAGGGCCGGCTCGTCCTGGCCGACGCCCTGGTCTACGCCGCGCGCCTGGAGCCGGAGGCGATCCTCGATTTCGCGACCCTCACGGGCGCGGCCGTCATCGCCCTGGGCGAGGACATCACGGCCGCCATGACCAACGACCGGGCGCTCTTCGCCCGCTTCGCCGCGGCGGCGAAGCAGGCCGGGGAGCCTCTCTGGGAACTGCCGCTGTTCGCGGGCTACCGGGACCACATCAAGAGCAAGATCGCGGACCTCAAGAACATGGGCAAGCCCAAGGTGGCCGGCGCCATCATCGGCGGGATCTTCCTGCAGGAGTTTGTGGCGGGAAGGCCCTGGGTGCACCTGGACATCGCAGGCCCCTCCTTCTCGGGCGGAGACTCGGACCTCGGTCCGGCGGGGGGCACCGGCGCGATGGTGCGCTCGACGATCGGCTACCTGCTCTCGCTGAGATGAAGCGCCGCAAGCCCGCGACCGGAGTCGTCGAGCCCCTCGCCGCCCGCTACCGCGACATCCTGCGCCTCCTCGGCGAGGACCTTTCCCGCGAGGGGCTCCGCAAGACGCCTGAACGCGTCGCGAAGGCCCTGCTGGAGATGACCTCGGGCTACGGCGCCGACATCGGCGCCCTCATCAACGGCGCCCTCTTCGAAGTGGACTACAGCGAGATGGTGCTGGTCAAGGACATCCAGTTCTACTCCCTCTGCGAGCACCACGCCCTGCCTTTCTTCGGCAAGGCGCACGTCGCCTATCTCCCCGACAAGAAGGTCGTCGGCCTCTCGAAGATCCCCAAGCTGGTGCAGGTGTTCGCCCAGCGCCTTCAGGTGCAGGAGCGCATGACTCAGCAGATCGCCGAGACGCTCATGAGCCGGCTCAAGCCCCTGGGCGTCGGCGTGATCCTCGAGGCCCGCCATCTCTGCATGGAGATGCGCGGCGCCCGCAGCCTGCTCTCCCCGACGGTGACGAGCTCCATGCTCGGCGCTTTCCGCCGGGATCCCCGCACCCGCGAGGAGTTCCTCGCGCTGGTCCGTTCCACGAGGTAGAAACCCATGCCCAACGCCCTGAAGGAACTCGGCCGCTTCGGCCAGAGCCCCTGGCTCGACACCATCGGCCGCGGCCTGCTGCGCTCCGGCGAGCTGGCGCGGCTCATCCGCGAGGACGGCCTCAAAGGCGTCACCTCGAACCCGACGATCTTCGCCGGCGCCCTGTCCTCGGGGGCCGACTACGACGAGCCCCTGGCCACGCACCTCGCCGCGGGCGAGAGCGACCCCGAGCGCCTCTACGAATGCCTCGCTTTCGACGACATCCGCGGCGCGGCCGACCTCCTGCGGCCGGTGTTCGAATCGAGCCGCGGGGCCGACGGCTTCGTGAGCCTCGAGGTCTCCCCGGCCCTCGCCTATGACGCTCCCGGCACCCTGGCCGCCGCGCGGCGCCTCTTCTCCGAGGTCGGCAGGCCCAATTGCATGATCAAGGTCCCAGCGACGAAGGAAGGCCTTCCGGCCGTGGAGCAGCTCATCGCCGAGGGCATCCCGGTCAACGTCACGCTGATCTTCTCCGTCGAGCGCTACGAGGCCGTCATGAACGCCTACCTCTCGGGCCTCGAGAAGCTCGCCGCCCAGGGCCGCCCCCTCGACCAGGCCGCCTCGGTGGCCAGCTTCTTCATCAGCCGCATCGACACCGCCGTGGACAAGCAGCTCAAGAAGCTCATCGCCGAAGGCCGCAGTGAACTCCAGGGGCTGCTGGGCAAGGCCGCCCTAGCGCAGGGCCAGGCGGCCTACCGCAAGCACCAGGAGGTGTTCGCCCGCCCGCGCTTCCAGGCCCTCAAGGCCAGGGGCGCGCGCGTGCAGCGGCCGCTGTGGGCGAGCACGGGCACCAAGGACCCGGCCTACAGCGACGTCCTCTACATCGACGGGCTCATCGGCCCCGACACGGTCAACACGATGCCGCCCGCGACCTGGGCGGCCTTCCGCGACCACGGCAAGGCGCGCAAGACGCTCGACAAGGGCGGCGAGGCCCTGAAGACGCTCGAAGCCCTCGGGAAGGCCGGCGTC
This sequence comes from Elusimicrobiota bacterium, assembly GCA_003450735.1. Lineage (GTDB taxonomy): Bacteria > Elusimicrobiota > Elusimicrobia > UBA1565 > UBA1565 > UBA9639. Next base: position 21,113 of record DMEZ01000030.1, read on the forward strand.
GACATGGCCCGCGTCACCCGCGAGCTCGAAGAGGCCGGCGTGAAGGCCTTCATCGAGTCGTTCCGGCAGATGGTCGAAGGGCTCGCCAAGAAATCCAAGGCCCTGGACGACCGGGTCATCGATCGGCTCTGGGCCAAGGACGCCGCGCTCTGGAAGAGCGATGCCGGGCACCAGAGGATCATCGCCAACTCCCTGGGCTGGCTGAGGATGCCCGAGGAGATGCCCTCTCATTGCGCCGAGCTCAAGGCCTTCGCCGACGGCGCCCGGGAAGCGGGCTTCTCGAAAGCCGTCCTGCTCGGGATGGGCGGCTCGAGCCTCGCCCCCGAGGTGCTCCGGCGCACCTTCCCTGCGAAGAAGGGGGGGTTCGAGCTGACCGTGCTCGACAGCACCGATCCCGAGGCCGTGCTCTCCGCGGACAGGGAGAACCCGCCGGAGAAGACCCTCTACGTGGTCGCGAGCAAATCGGGGACGACCACCGAACCCCTGCGCCTGTTCGACTATTTCTGGGGCCGCGCGCAGGCTGCCCTGAAGGAGAAGGCCGGCGCCCATTTCGTCGCCATCACGGACCCCGGCTCGTTCCTGGAGGGGCAGGCGGGTGAGCGCGGCTTCCGGCGCGTGTTCCAGAACTTCGCCGACATCGGCGGCCGCTTCTCCGCGCTCTCCTATTTCGGCCTCGTCCCCGCCGCCCTCCTGGGCCTCGACCTCCCGGTCCTGCTCGAGCGGGCCCAGGCGATGGCCCTCGCCTGCCGCAAGAAGGGCAAGGACAACCCGGGGCTGCGCCTGGGCTCCCAGCTGGCGGCCTACGCCGCCGCCGGGAAGGACAAGGTCACCCTGCTCATGTCGCCCGAGGTGGAGAGCCTCGGCCTCTGGCTGGAGCAGCTGGTCGCCGAGAGCACCGGCAAGGAAGGGCAGGGTGTCCTGCCCATCGCCTGCGAGCCGGTCTCGGCCGCGTCCGCCTACGGCCCGGACCGCGTCTTCGTCCTCTACAGCCTCAAGGGCTCCAAGAGCTCCGCGCCGCAGGCGCTGGCCGATGCCGTCGAGAAGGCCGGGCACCCCGTCCTGCGCCTCTCGATGGACGACGCTTTGGACATCGGGGCCGAGTTCTTCCGCTGGGAGGTCGCCACGGCGGTCCTGGGCCGGCGCCTCGGCATCGACCCCTTCGACCAGCCCGACGTGCAGTCGGCCAAGGACAAGACCAAGTCGGTGCTCGACCACCGCGTAAAGTCGGGCGCCCTGCCCAAGGTCGCGGCCGACGCGCAGGAGCAGGGCTTCAAGGTCTCCTTCTCCGCCGCTTCCAAGACGGCCAAGGCCCAGGGGCTCGACGGCTCCCTCCAGGGCTTCCTGTCGGCCGTGAAACCCGGCGATTACGTCGGCCTGCTTCCGTTCGTGAGCCCGAGGGGGGAGTACGAGACGGAAGTCCAGGCACTCGCGAAAGCCTTGCGCGCGGCGACCCCCGCCGCCGTCCAGCCGGGCTACGGCCCGCGCTACCTGCACTCCACCGGCCAGATGCACAAGGGGGGGCCGGACAAGGGCCTCTTCCTGGTGCTCGCGCGCGAGGACGTTCCGGACGCCGCCATCCCCGGCATGCCCTACGGGTTCGCGGACCTGGTCAACGCGCAGGCCCTCGGCGACTTCCAGGCTCTCGACGCCGCGGGGCGCCGGGCGGTGCTCGTGCGCTTCACGGGCGACGCCAAGAAGGCGCTCGCGCGCATCGCGCAGGCCGTGGGCGCCGCCGCCCCCCGGGCGCTTCCAGTCTAGCGTCCGCTTGATTGACCCCGGCGGGAAATTGATATACTAGCTTCCGTCGTCGTGTTCTTTGGCCGGCTGAAAGCGGGCGTGGTTCAATGGTAGAACGGGAGCTTCCCAAGCTCTAGACGTGGGTTCGATTCCCATCGCCCGCTCCAATCTCCGACGAAAGCCCCCCCGGGCCGCGCGCATCACGCGGCCGGGGGCTTTCGTTTCGTCCCGCCGGGCCGGGCAGCACTTCGAGCATCCCGTCACAGAGAGCGGCTTGCAGGCGGCATGCTGAACTCCCGTGGTCCCTCGCCTCGCGTACATCACTTTCGGCCGCTCGTCGGAATATGAGCCCCAGCGCATAAAACCACCCTGTTTTATGAGTCCGACGTCATATTCCGGGCAGAGTTGGCTTGGGACATGCCAGGCCCCGCCTGCGCCATTCCTGCCCTCGCCGGACCCATTCCATGTACGCGTCAAATGGCTGCTTAGGACATCCCCTAGCGGAGTTCGCTGGGGGTGGATACAATAGGGGCGTGAAGGCCCTGGCCTATATCGCGGCTGGCGTGACGCTGTTCTACTTCGCGGTCATGGCGCCAATTCACGCTGCCCTTTGCCTCCCGATCGGCGTGTTCGGATATTCGCTGTTGCTGGTCTTCGGGAAGAAGATCAAGCAGATCGAGTCTGACAACCAGCGGAGCCTCTTCTAAGACATGAGCTACCAGTCCTCCATCGAGTGGACCGAGACGACCTGGAACCCGGTCACGGGCTGCACCAAGGTCAGTCCCGCCTGCGCCCACTGCTACGCCGAGACCTTCGCCGAGCGCTTCCGAGGCACGCGCGGCCATCCCTTCGAGCAGGGCTTCGACCTCAAGCTCTGGCCGCAGCGCCTGGGCCTGCCGCTGACCTGGAAAGAGCCCCGGATGATCTTCGTCAACTCCATGTCCGACCTCTTCCACAAGGATGTCCCCGACGCCTTCGTGGGCCAGGTCTTCGACACCATGGCCCAGGCCCACTGGCATACCTTCCAGTTGCTGACCAAGCGCCCGAAGCGGCTCGCGGACTGGGCCGAGACCCGGGGCCGCTGGCCGCGCAACGTGTGGGCCGGAGTCTCGATCGAATCTCAGGATTACGCCTGGCGTGCGGACGACCTGCTCCGGGTCCCGGCGGAGATCAAGTTCCTCTCGATCGAGCCCCTGCTCGGCCCGGTCAAGTTGAAGAATTCCGTGCTCAGGAAAATCCAGTGGGTGATCGTAGGGGGGGAGAGCGGCCACCACGCGAGGCCCATGCGGCCCGAGTGGGCCCGCGACCTCCGGGACCAGTGTCAGGAACTGGGCGTGCCCTTCTTCTTCAAGCAGTGGGGCCTCCACGATGCCAACGGCCAGCGCCACCGCAGCAAGAAGCAGGCCGGGCGGCTGCTCGATGGGCGCACCTGGGACGCCATGCCGGAGTTGACCCCGGCGTAGGCTCCCGTCGAGAGGATGCCCCGATCCGGGCTATCCCTACGGCACGCCGAACTCCCGTAGGCCCTCGCCGGGACACATCCATTCCGGCCGCTTGTCAGAATATGAGCCCCAGCGCATAAAACCACCCTGTTTTATGAGGCGGGCGTCATATTCCGGGCAGGGTTGGCTTGGGATATGCCAGGCCACGCCTGTTCGTAGACACCCCGCTCTAACCGATATTTTCCCGTTGCCATTCCTGCCCTCGCCGGACCCATTCCATGTAGGCGTCAAAAGGCTGCTTAGGAGTTTCCGTCATCCATCTCTCGTCGGCCGCCCGGGTATCGTACTCCATCGAGGCGTTGGGCAGGATGAGCGGCCTGCAGTACAGAGCCTCGAACAATTTTTGGAGCGCAGAGAGCCTCAGGTCGATCGCCCCGGCCTCGATGCGCGAAATCTCTTCCTGCGCCATGCCGACCCGCTCGGCCAGCTCGGCCTGCGTCATCCTCAGCCCCTTGCGCAGAGCTCGGATCCACTGGTGGGGCTTCACGGAATCGAAGCGGCGGGCGGCCCTCGCGCTCAAGAGCAGGGCGGAGCCCAGAAAGACCTCTTCCTCTTTCCCTGCTTCATCATCCTTCGCATCGTCTTTCATCACCCACAAGTACGGATGAGGGGGTGAAAAAGTTCCCTGTCGGTCAAGATGGATGGGTGGGGGAATCCAGGTTTTCAGCGTGAGCCGGGAGTCTCGGCCAGCGCTTCGGCGTCTTGGAGAGCGCGCTCCAGCACACCGGGAGCGGACTTCTGCATCTCGTCGAGGTAGGCCTTCCCGTAACGTCGGACGAGCGCCTCGCGGAGCGCGCCCGGCTCGACGCGGAAGGGGCTCTCGACGGAGGCCTCGGCGCCGGCCGCCTGCCGGCGCACCCGGGCCTGCACGGTCTCGAGCACCTCGCCCCAGACCCGGTTGCGGTACTCGAGGGCCCGGAGGGCCGAGCGCATCGCCTCGGCCCTCGACGAGAGGCGCTCCCGCGCCCGCCGTCTGCGGACGTCGTCGATGAAGCCCGCATGCCGCGACGCGATCTCGCCCGCGCCGTCCTTGATCCTCGACAGGAGGGGGGCTCCGACCCCGCCCTGCTCGCAGCGCCAGGCCTTGTCCTCGGCCTTGCTCAGGTATTCCTCGGCCTCCTTAAGGCGCCCCTGCTCGAAGAGCTTCCGCGCCACCCGGACGTCCACCTCGGCCGTGTCGAACTGCTGACGGAGGGCCGAGTCGGAGAGCGGATCGTGGGCGGACGGGCCGACCAGCAGCCCGATGACGAACAGGACGACGAAGAGGCCCAGCAGGGCGAAGAAGGCGTAGAGGACGATGCGGCCGATCCAGTCCGCGGCGGTGGATTTCCTTTTCATGGGGCGTCGGGATGGGATTATACCGTTTCCGCCTTCAAGCATATTCCAATCCAAAGATG
>DMEZ01000016.1:0-8197 GCA_003450735.1 Elusimicrobiota bacterium
GCCGCCCCCCAAGGTCCGGCCTACAAGTCCGTCGGCCAGAGCGTCGAGCGCATCGACGGCTGGGAGAAGGTGACCGGCGCCGCCCGCTTCGTCGACGACCTCGAGTTCGGCCCGGGCCTGCTCCACGCCTGCGTGGTGGAAAGCCCGCACGCCCACGCCAAGATCAAAAAGATCGACACCCGCGCGGCCGAGAAGCTGCCGGGCGTGGTCAAGGTGGTCACGGGCAAGGACTTCCCCTTCAAGTTCGGGCTCTACATGAAGGACCGCTATATCTTCGCCCAGGACCGCGTGCGCTTCGTCGGCGAGCAGGTGGCCGCCGTCGTGGCCGAGGACGCCAAGACCGCCCAGCGCGCGGCCAAGCTCGTGAAGGTGGACTACGAGCTGCTTCCCCCCGTCCTCGACCCGGTCGGGGCGCTCAAGAAGAGCTCGGCCCTCGTCCACCCCGAGCTAGGCGACTACCCGCACGTGCCGTGGTTCTTCCCCAAGGCGAAGACCAACATCGCCCACTGGCGCAAGATCCGCCGGGGCGACGCCGAGAAGGGCTTCGCCGAGGCCGACCTCGTGTGGGAGGACACCTACACCGTGCCGCGCTACGCGCACTGCGCCATCGAGCCCCACGCCAACGTCGGCCTCTTCGACGCCTCGGGGCGCCTCACGATGTGGAACGCCTCGCAGTCGCCCTTCACCCAGCGCCACGGCTTCGCCGAGGCCCTCGCGTCCCTTGGCCTTTCGCACAAGGACGTGCGCGTCATCACCCCCTACGTGGGCGGCGGCTTCGGCGGCAAGGCCGGCATCTCCATGGAGATCATCGGCGCGGCCCTGGCCACCACGGTCAAGGGCCAGCCGGTCAAGGTGATGTGGAACCGCGCGCAGGAGTTCTACAACACCTACCAGCGCCAGGGCCTGGTCGCGAAGGTGAAGATCGGGGTCAAGAAGAACGGGAAGATCACGGCCCTCGAGCACACCCTCTACTGGGACGCGGGCGCCTACGTCGAGTACGGGGCCAACGTGGTCAACGCGGTCGGCCTCTCCTCCACGGGGCCCTACAGGATCGACAACGTGAAGATCGACTCGCTGTGCATCTACACGAATCTCCCGCCGGGCGGACCCTACCGCGGCTTCGGCTACTCCGAGTTCTTCTTCGGCTTGGAGTCGCACATCACGCGCACGGCCAAGAAGCTCAAGATCGACCCGGTCGAGTTCCGCAAAAAGAACGCCATCAAGGAAGGCGACATCCTGCCCTACGGCGCGCACATGAACCCCAACGGCCTGCCGGAGGCCATCCAGAAGACGGCCGAGGCCATCCGCTGGGGCGAGACCCAGAAGCCCAGCGGCCCCCATAAGGCGGTCGGCAAGAGCCTGGTACTCTTCTGGAAGGCGCCGGCCATGCCGCCCAACGCGGCCTCCTCCTCGTTTTTGAAGTTCAACGAGGACGGAAGCCTCAACATCATGGTCTCCGGCATGGAGATCGGCCAGGGCCTGCTGACGGTCATGGCCCAGGTCGCCTCCGAGGTGCTCACGGTGCCGACCTCCAAGATCCGGGTGGAGTGCCCGGACACCGACCGCAACCCCTACGAGTGGCAGACCGTCGCCTCCCACGTCACCTGGGGCTGCGGCAACGCGGTCAAGAAGGCGGCCCTGGACGCGCGCGAGCAGATCTTCGACGTGGTCGCGCGCACCCTGCACCTGCCCAAGGACGGGCTCTACCTGGAGGACGAGGCGGTCAAGTGCCGCACGAAGCCCGGCTGGGCCCTGCCGCTCAAGGACTTCGTCATCAACGGCATCCAGGCCGAGGACCACACCTTCAAGGGCGGCCCCATCCTGGGCCGCGGCACGTTCATGCCCGAGTTCTCATCGGCCATCGGCGACCCGGAGACCGGTCAGGGCGGCCACCCCAACGTGCACTACACAACGGGGGCGGGCGGCGTGGTGCTGGAGGTGGACAAGCAGACCGGGAAGATCAGGGTCCTCAAAGCCGCCCTGGCTGTCGACTGCGGCAAGGCCTTGAACCCCGACCTCGTCCGCGGGCAGGTCACGGGCGGCATGCTGCAGGGCCTGGCGACGGTCCTCTACGAGGACATGCGCTTCGACGAGAAGGGCAAGCTCTTGAACCCGAACTTCTCGGACTACAAGATCCCGACCGCGCTGGACATCCCAGACGAAGTCATTCCCATCATCGTGGAGTGCCCCCAGCCCGACGGCCCCTACGGCGCGCGCGGCATGGGCGAGCACACGATGATCCCGGCCGCGGCGATGGTCGCCAACGCGGTGGAGGACGCCCTGGGGGTGCGCATCAAGTCGATGCCACTGACCGCGGAGAAGATCGCGCTGGCGGCGGCGAAGAAGGAAGCTTAAGCCCTGAGTAGGGCGTCCGCGATCCGCTCGGACGCACGGCCGTCCCAGAGAGGCGGCACCCGACCGCGCCGGCCGCGTCCATCGAGGATGCGGCCGGCCTCTTTCTCGAGGCGAGCCATGTCCTCCCCCACCAGGACGTTGGTGCCCAGCGTGAGGGTGATGGGGCGCTCGGTGTTCCTGCGGACGGTCAGGCAGGGCACGCCGAGGAAGGTAGTCTCCTCCTGGATGCCGCCCGAGTCCGTGATGACGGCGAGGGCGTGCTTCTGCAGGTACAGGAACTCGAGGTAGCCCAGAGGCTCGGTCAGAAGAAGGCCGGAAGCCTTGATGCCCGCCGCCTTCATCCGCGCCCGGGTGCGGGGGTGCACCGGGAAGACCACCTGCGCGCGCCGAGCGATGCGCTCCAGGGCCCGGACGACTCGGCGCAGGGACGCCGGATCATCCACGTTCGAGGGGCGGTGCAGGGTCACCGGGATGCAGCGCTCGGCCAGGCCGGGGATGCGCGGCCGGCGCGCCTTGGGCAGGAGGCGCACGAGGGTATCGATCATCACGTTGCCCACGCGGCGGATCTTGGAGGCTGCCACGCCCTCGCAAGCCAGGTTGGCGTCCGCGTCGACCGATGGGGTGAAGAGCAGGTCGGCGACCTGGTCGGTGAGCAGGCGGTTGATCTCCTCGGGCATGCTGCGGTCGAAGGAGCGCAGGCCCGCCTCCACGTGCGCGACCTTCACGCCGAGCTTGGAGCAGAGCAGGGCCGCGGCCACCGTGGAGTTGACGTCCCCATAGACCACCACCCAGTCCGGTCGGCGCGCGAGCACCACCGGTTCCAGGCGCCCCAGGATGAGGGCCGTCTGCTGGGCGTGGCTGCCCGAACCGACCTCCAGGTTCTCGTCGGGCCGGGGCAGGCCGAGCTGACGGAACTGGACATCCGAGAGGCTCGCGTCGTAGTGCTGGCCGGTGTGGACGAGCACCTGGCGCGCGCCGCGGCGCTTCAGGGCGGCCAGGACGGGGGCCGCTTTCATGAAGTTCGGACGGGCGCCGACCACGTGGAGGACTTTCATTGACGCTCTGTGAGCCGAATAAGTATACTCCGCCTGACCTGCCGGACGCCAATTTCCCGTCGGAGAACGGCTTCCGGAGGCCCCTATCCCCATGAAGCGGATCCTGGTCACGGGCGGCGCCGGAGCCATCGGCCGAAACCTGGTCGCGGCCCTGCTGCGCGAGCGCGCGGCCGAGGTCACGGTGCTCGACGACGGGAGCTCCGGGCGGCCGGACCTGCTGCCCAAGGCCGTCCGGCTCTACCGCGGCGACGTGGCCGACTCGAAGCTGCTCGACCGGGTCCTCGCGCGCCCGTTCCAGGAGATCTACCACCTGGCCGCCTTCTTCGCCAACCAGAACTCGGTGGACCACCCGCTCGAGGATTTCCGCACCAACGCTCTGGGCACCCTGCTGCTCCTGGAGAAGGCCTCGCGCCTGCGCGGCCTCAAGGTCCTCGTCTTCGCCTCGACCTCCTCCATGACCGGCGACCTCGACAAGGGGCTCCCCGACGGCTTCAGCACGCCCTACATGGCCTCGAAGTTCACGGGGGAGCTCTACGGCCGCTACTACCGCGCCGCCCGGCGCCTGCCCTTCCGGACGGTGCGCTACTACAACTGCTACGGCCCCGGCGAGTTCCCGGGCCGCTACCGGAACGTGGTCATCAATTTCATCGACAGGGCCCTGCGCGGGGAGCGCCTGCAAGTGACGGGCACGGGCTCCGAGACCCGGGATTTCACCTTCGTCGACGATATCGTGGCCGGCACCCTCGCGGTCGCTCGCTCGCCCAAGGCCTCGGCCAAGCTGCCCTACGCTATCGGCACGGGCACGGAGACCCGCATCCGCGACTTGGCGGCCATGGTCAACCGCCTGACCGGGAACCGCGCCCCCATCCAGTTCATCCCCCAGCGTTCCTGGGATAAGACGCGCCGGCGCCGGGCCGACTTCTCCCCCACGCGTCGGGACGCGGGCTACCGGCCCGTTGTCGCCCTGCCCGAAGGACTCGAGCGCACCCTGGCCTGGTTCAAGTCCGTCTCATGAAGAAGCGCATCGCGCTCGAGATCACCGGCGCGCTCGGCGGCGGGGGCTACAAGCGCTACACCGAGAGCATCCTCAAGGCCTTAGTCGAGGAAGGCCCGGAGAACGAGTACCTGCTCTTCGGCGTGTTCTGGCGCGATTTCCCGCGGAAACTGGAGCACCTCGACCTCCCCAAGAGCCCGAACGTGCTCAGGGACTTCCGCCGCTTCCCGCAGGGCCTGCTCTTCCCCCTGGAGGAGTTCTGCGGCCTGCGCTACCACGAGCGCTTCCTGCTCGAGCACGGGGTGGATATCGTGCACGGCGTCAACAGCCGCACCCCCCCCCTGGACCGCCTGCCTTCCACCACGACCCTGCATTTCTCCGAGCTCTGGGACTTCAAGGGCTACGACAAGTTCTACTTCAACACCATGACCGAGCGCACCGTGCGCCAGTGTGACCGCGTCATCGCCATCTCGGAGCACTGCAAGCGCTCCGCCTTCAAGGCGTGGGGGACCCCGGCCGACAAGATCGACGTCATCTACTACGGCAGTCCCACGACGCGCTTCACGCCGCCGGAAGGCGAGCCCGTCCCACCGCCCGGCGTCGAGCGCCCCTATTTCCTCTTCGTGGGCTTTACCCGGCCGCACAAGAACCCGAAACTTCTGGCCGAGGCTTTCTGCAAGCTCAAGGCCAAGCGCCCCGACCTGCCGCACCGCCTCGTCTTCGCCGGCGGCCACGGCCCGGACAAGCCGTGGATCGAGGAGCGGCTCGCCAAGGCCGGACTGCTCGAGCAGGTCGTGTTCACCGGCATCGTCCCGCAGGAAAACATCCACAAGCTCTTCCAGGCCGCCTACGCCTTCGTGTGCCCGTCCCTCGACGAGGGCTTCGCCCTCCCGGTCGTGGAGGCGATGGGCTGCGGCATCCCCGTCATCGGCGTGAACGCCGGCGCCCTGCCCGAGGTCATCGGCGACGCGGGCCTCGTCCCCGAGCCCACGCCCGAAGCCTTCTGCGAAGCGATGGAGCGGCTCATCCTCGAACCCGGCCTGCACGCAAGCCTGCGGGCCAAGGGCTTCGAGAACCTCAAGCGCTTCGATTGGAACGCCTCGGCCCGCAAGACCCTCGCGGTCTACGACCGCATCCTGGCCGAACGGGGACGGAAGTGATCGACCTCTCCGTCGTCATCCCCGCCTTCAACGAGGAGAAGCGCCTCGGCCCCGTTTTCGACGAGGTGCTGGCCTACCTCTCCCGAGGGAAGGAAAGCTGGGAGATCGTGGTGGCCGACGACGGGAGCACCGACGGCACCGTGCGCATGAGCGAGGAGCGAGCGGCCCGGGAGCCGCGCATCCGCGTGGTGCGCCTGCCGCAGAACCAAGGCAAGGGCGCGGCGGTCCGAGCCGGGATGCTGGCTGCCAAGGGCCGCTGGCGGCTCTTCCGCGACGCCGACCGCTCCACGGCCATGGCCGAGTTCGACAAGTTCAGGCCGCTTCTTGAGAAAGGCTCCCAGGTCGTCATCGCCTCGCGCCACGTGCCCGGCTCCAGCCTGCCCGAGCCCCAGCCCCTGCCGCGGCGCCTGTTCGGCCGGGGCTACATCCTGCTCAGCCGCCTCATGATCCTCTACGAGATCCGGGACTTCACCTGCGGCTTCAAGTGCTTCACGGCCGAGGCAAGCGAGGGGATCTTCCCGAAGCAGCGCATCGAACGCTGGGCTTTCGACGCGGAACTGCTGTTTTTGGCCAAGAAGGCCGGTTTCGCCATCGAGCAGGTGCCGGTGACCTGGCGCGACGAGCCGGGCTCCAAGGTGCGCATCGGGCTGGACATCGCGCGCTCGCTCTACGAGATGGCCCTCATCCGCCTCTTCGACCTCCGCGGCCTGTACCGATGAATCCCTGCGGCCTCTGCGGCGGGGGCCTCGAGCCCCTCTTCGAGAAGTTCGGCCATCGCATCGCCCTCTGCCGGGCCTGCGGCACGGCCTCGGTCGACCCTCTGCCCTCGCCCGAGGACATCCGCAAGGTCTACACGCTCGACTACTTCAAGGGCAACCGCTCGAAGTTCGGCTACACGGACTACGCGGCTGAGGCGGGGTGCCTTGCGCGCGGCTTCGCGGCCCGCATCGAGGCCATCCGCTCCTTCGTCCCCAAAGGGCGCATCCTGGACGTGGGCTGCGCGAACGGGTCGTTTTTGGGCGCCTTCGGCCCGGAGTGGGACAAGCACGGCGTCGAGCTCTCCAGGGAGCTCCTGGAAGACTCGCCCCCGCCGACCGACGTGAAGGTGTTCGTCGGGGACTTCCTGGCCTACCCGGCAGGTCCCGCCTCCTTCGACGTCGTGACCCTCTTCGATGTGCTCGACCACGTGCGCGACCCGAAGGCCGTCCTGGACAAGGCCGCCGCTCTGCTCAGGCCCGGCGGGCTCCTCGCCGTCCAGCAGGGCGACCGGAGCTCCCTCTTCGCGCGCCTGCTCGGCCGGCGCTGGCACATCTACATCCCGCCGACCCACCTCTGGTACTTCTCCAAGGCCGGCCTCATCCGCCTGCTCTCCGAGCGCGGCCTCAAGACCGAGCGCGAGGAGTACGAGCCGCGCTGGGCCACCTTCACGCTCTGTTTGTTCCGCCTGAGCTACATCCTGCCCTCCTTCCTCGTGGACCCGTTCTACCGCGCGGTGAAGGGCACCTGGCTGGGCGAGCTGGGCGTGCGCTTCAACCTGCGCGACGTGGTCACGCTCTACGCGGTGAAGTCATGAAGAGCCCCTCCCTGCAGGTCCTGGCGTTGGCCCTCCTCACCCTGGGCGCGGGCTTCTGGGGGCTGGGCTGGACCCTGCCCTCCAAGCAACGGCTGGCCTGGCTCCTTCCGGCCGGGCTCGACAATCCCGAGTTCCATAAGAGCCTGCAGGAAAGCTGGCGGAAGATGCACGAGAGCCTGGGCGAGAACCTCATGATCGCCTCCCAGGAGCTCACAAGCTTCCAGGGGCTCCAGCAGGTCCCCGGAGGCTGGAAGGAGCCGCCGCCCCTGCTGGTCAACTGCGTGCGCTCCTTCTACCTGCGCTCCGCCCACGACGACGAGCAGACCTTCCTCATCCTGTTCTCCAAGATGCGCCCCAAACAGCTCGACTTCAGGCCCCGGATGTACCTCTACGGAGGCGGCTACCTCTATCCCCTCGGGGCGTGGATGGGCGGCTTCGCGCTGCTGGGCGTGGGGCACCTGTCCCGGGAGCTGACCGCCTATTTCGCCCGCCCGGACTGGCTGGCCGGGCTCTACCTTTCGGGCCGGCTTTTCTCGGTGTTCGCCTGGCTCGGAGTGGTTTTGCTGGCCTGGCGGCTCGGCCGCCGGCTCATCGGGGAGTGCTGCGGCTTCGGCGCGGCCCTGGTCTGCGCCCTCTCGCCTGGGGCGATGGTGCAGACCCACGTGATGAAGCAGCACACGCTCTGGCCGCTCTGGGCCCTGGCCTGCTTCGGTGTCTGCCTGCGCATCCTGGAGGGTGGCTCCCAGCACTCGGGCCCCCAGCAGCCGCGCTGGCTCACCTCCGGTCCTCTGCGCAATTACCTGCTGGCCGGCGCCTTGGCCGGGCTCGCCGCCGGGACGTTCACCCTGGCCGCGCTGGTCTGCCTGTTCCCCGCTGCGGCGGCCCTTCTACGGGTTTTGCGTCGAGGAGCCGACTGGAAGGTGGAGGCCAAGGGCCTGGCCGCGGCGGCCGCCGCGGCGGTGCTGGCTTTCTTCGTCGTGAACCCCTACTGGCTCGCAGACATCCCGACCGTGCGCGCCGAGCTGGCGACGCAGGCAGGCTACTCCGCTTTCCACGCCAT
>DMEZ01000016.1:8435-17919 GCA_003450735.1 Elusimicrobiota bacterium
GACCGGGGCATCCGGTACTTCCTGTCCACGGTGGCCTTCTCAGGGCTCCTGGCGGCCTACGCGGCCGAGCGTACGCGGCCGGCGGGAGGCTGGATGAGGGCCCTGCACTGGAGCGTCTCAGGACTTGCCCTGGCGCATCTGGCCCTCTCGGCGGCCACGCTGGGGAACAATTTCGCCTCGGCGTGCGGACCGAAGTCCACCCACCGGCAGGCCGGGGTCTGGCTGGAGGAGAACGTGAAGCCCGGGGAGTCGGTGGGGCTCTGGGAGCTGCCGAGGCCGGCGAACTCCCCGTACTTCAGGCTCGACAAGTTCCCGCTCACCCTGCTGGACTACCGGGACGCGGAGAAGCTCGACCGCAAGGACCTGCCGGAGTGGGTCGTCCTGCACCAGCCGAAGCTGTTCAGGAGGCCGGAAGCGCTCCAGGTACTGGAAGGCTATACGTTGGCGGCCCGGTTCGACCGCCCGAAGCTCGTGCCGTGGCTCGAAGTGCACTGGTCCGAGACCACCGCGAACCCGGTGTTCGAGATCTACAGGAAGAAGCGCTAGAACTCCGCCACCTTCCGCGGCACGGTCAGTTTGGCCGCGGTCTTCTCCACGACCTCCTCGACCGTCGTCTCCTCGGAGATCTCCTCGAGGTGCAGGCCGTCGTGGTGCACCCGGATGACGGCGAGGTCCGTCACGATGAGGTCCACCTCGCGCCTGGCCGTGAGCGGCAGGGTGCACTTGGGCAGGATCTTGGGCTCCCCCGCCTTCGTGACGTGCTCCATGGCCACGATGACCTTCTTCGCGCCCACCACGAGGTCCATCGCGCCGCCCATGCCCGGCACGAACTTGCCCGGGATCATGTAGTTGGCCAGGTTCCCCTCCTGGTCCACCTCGAGCGCCCCCAGCACGGTCACGTCCAGGTGCCCTCCCCGGATGATGGCGAAGGACATGGAAGAGTCGAAGAAGCACCCGCCGGGGACGATGGTCACCGGGACCCCGCCCGCGTTGACGAGCCGCAGGTCCTCCAGGCCGTCCTCGGGCTCGGGCCCCAGGCCGATGAAGCCGTTCTCCGAATGGAGGAGGACCAGCTTGTCCTTGGGCAGATGGTTGGCCACCAGGGTCGGCAGACCGATCCCCAGGTTCACGAGGGAGTTGTCCGGGAGCTCCTGGGCGATGCGCTTGGCGATGCGGTCGCGCTTCGACTGCTTGTCGTCGCTCATGGCTTGCCCTCCCAGGCGATGGAGTTCACGAAGACGCCGGGGATCGTCACCTTCTCCGGGTCGATGCCCCCCGCCGGGACCAGCTCGTCGGTCTCCACGATGGCGTGCTGGGCGGCCATCGCCATGACCAGGTTGAAGTTCTTGCCGGACTTGGCGACGAAGGCGTTGCCGTAGCGGTCACAGGTGTCCGCCTTCAGGAAAGCGAAGTCCGCGTGGATCTGACGCTCGAGCAGGTACTCCTGCCCGTCGACGACCATCTTCTGCTTGCCCTTCTCGACCTCCGTGCCCAGGCCCGTGGGGGTCAGGACTCCTCCGAGGCCCGCGCCGGAGCAGCGGATGCGCTCGGCCAGGGTGCCCTGCGGGACGAGCTCCACCTCCATCTCACCCGCGTTCATCTTGCGGCCGGCCTCGGGGTTCAAGCCGATGTGCGAAACGATGAGCTTCTTCACCCGGCCCGCCACGATGAGCTTGCCCACCCCCCTGTCGGGGAAGCCCGAGTCGTTGGTGATGAGCGTGAGGTCCTTGCTCCCCTTCTCCAGCAGGGCGTCGATGAGGCGCAGGGCCTGCCCGCAGCACATGAAGCCGCTGACCATGATGCTGGCCTTGTCGTGGATGACGTTGACGGCGTCTTTCGGCGATAGGATCTTTTTCATGCGAATGCGGGCTCCTTGAGGCGGTCGTTGAAGAAGGGGAAGCGCTTGCGGGTCGTGTCCACCAGCTCCTTCTTGAGCTCGGCCGTGAAGACGCCCTCTTCGCTGCGGCAGTCCAGGGCGACCTTGCCCAGCGGGTCGAACACCATGGAGTTGCCGCTGTACTCGAGGCCGGAGGGCTCCTTGCCGATGCGGTTCACCCCGATGACGTAGGCCTGGTTCTCCACCGCGCGGGCCCTGAGCAGGGTCATCCAGTGCTCCGCGCGCCGCATCGGCCAGCCGGCGATGACCACGTAGAGGTCGGTCTTGGGGGCCAGGTGCCAGAACAGGTAGGGGAAGCGCAGGTCGAAGCAGACCATCGGAGTGACCGCAAGCCCCTCGAGCGGGAAGGTCGTCTGCTTGCAGCCCGCCTTGAACTCCTTGTGCTCGTTGCCGAAGGAGTAGAGGTGGATCTTGGAGTACTCCGAGACGAGCCGGCCCGAGCGGTCCAAAGTGAAGAGCTTGTTGAACCCGTCCTGCGCCCCGCCGTAGGAGAGCCAGATTTTCCTGCTGCGGGCGAGCTCGGCGAAGTACGCGTGGTCGGCGGCGGAGAGCGTAGCCGCGGCGCAGCTGGCCGTGAAGCCGGTGAGGGTCATCTCGTGGAAGACGACCCAGTCGCCCAGCTCCTTGGCGGAGTCCAGCAGGGCCGAGACCTTCTTTTTGTTGGCCTCCTTGTCCTCGAAGACCGGGTCGAACTGGCAGATCGAGACCTTCATGCGCTTTACCTCCCTGCGAAATCCCGGCCGAGCACGATCTCCCTCCAGAGCTGCTTGAGGAACACCACGCCGGTCGGCAGCGACTTGGCCGTGCTCTCGCCGCCCGCCCGGGGGTTCTCCCGGGTCGGGATCTCGGCCACCTTCAGGCCGAGCTTCATCGCGCGGATGGAGAGCTGGTACTCGATGACGAAGCCCTTGGCGTCGGGGTTCATCTTCTCGAAAGCGGTCTTGCGCAGGCCCCGGAAGCCGTTGATGGTGTCCGTGACGTAGGGGCCGCGGTTCCAGAGCAGGTTCGCGATGAGGGTGAAGGCCAAGTTGACCCACTTGCGCAGACGGAAGAGCTGGTCGTCCTCCTCGTTATGGGCGCCCCTCATCATGCGCGAGGCGATGGCCAGGTCGGCGCCCTCCTCGAGCTTCGCGAACAGCTTCGGGATGTCGGCGGGGTCCTCGTTGCCGTCCAGGCTGAAGAAGACCACGGCGTCGCCCTTCGCCTCCTCCATCCCCATGCGGAAGGCCACCCCGCGGCCGCGCTCCTTCTGGAGGACGACCCGCAGGCCCTTGGACTCGAGGAAGGCGATGGTGCCGTCCTTGGAGCCCCCGTCCACGGCGAACACCTCGTCGGCCGCCTGGAGGGGGACCGTGCCGAGGACCTTGGGGGCGGCCTCGATCTCGTTGAAGCTCAGGAGGACGAGGGTCTTCTTCATCGCGTCTCACGGTACCAGGCGATGGTCTTGCTCAGGCCCTCGCGCAGACTCACCTGGGCCTTGAAGCCCAGCTTGCGCAGCGCCTTGCGCGTGTCGCAGTTGCGCCGCGGCTGGCCGGAGGGCTTGGAGGGGTCGAAGACGAGCTTCGGGCTTTTGCCGCCGAGCTCGACGATGAGCTTCACGAGCTCGGCGATGGTCACCTCTTCGCGCGTGCCGAGGTTGACCGGGTCGCAGACGGCGTAGCGCTCGGCCGCGTCGAGCAGGCCGCGGGCGGCGTCGTCCACGTAGAGGAAGGAGCGCGACTGCTTTCCGGTGCCCCACACCCGCAGGGGGTTTTCGCCCGAGAGCACGCGGCGGATGAGGGCGGGGATGACGTGGGAGGTCTTGGGGTCGAAGTCGTCGCGCGGGCCGTAGGTGTTGTAGGGTCTGGCGATGGCGACTTTGAGCCCGAACTCCTTCCGGTAGGCCATGGCCTGGAACTCATCCATGCGCTTGGCCCAGCCGTAGCCCTCGTTGGTCGGCTCGGGCCAGTCCTTGAAGCCCTCGGTCTCGGGCGTGGGCACCGTGCAGAAGCGGGGGTACACGCAGGCGGAGCTGGTCATGAGGAAGCGTTCGACCTTGGCCACTCTAGCGGCCTCGAGCACGTGGAGGGTGAGGAGGGTGTTCTCGCGGAACATCGTGGCTGGGTGCGCGGAGTTGAAGGCCACCCCGCCCATGCGCGCGGCGAGGTGCAGGACGGCCTGCTGGCTGCGGCAGGCCTTCGCGCAGGCCTCGGGCTTGCGCAGGTCGGCCTTGAGGAAGCGGACGCGGCCCTTCACGGCCCGGAGGTTCTCGAGCGAGCCGCTCGAGAGGTCGTCGGCCACCGTGACCTTCACGCCCCGCCCGCGCTCGAGCAGCTGCTCGACCAGATGCGAGCCGGTGAAGCCGGCCCCGCCCGTCACCAGCACCTTCCTGCCGTCCCAGTAGCTCATGTCGCCCTCGCTGAGACCTTCTCCTGGAGCCTCTGCAGGGCGTAGCCCGCGTAGAGGAACACGAACGGCATGAGCGGGATGCGGTAGCGCACCACCGCCCAGAAGACCATGTAGACCAGCGTCACCGAGGCCAAAACAAGGTTGAAAAGGTCGGTCTCGGGGATGCGGCGCCCGGCCAGGACGAGGCCCAGCAGGCCCAGCGGGATGATCCAGCCGTCCGATAGCAGGCTCACCCACTTGATGAGCCGGTAGTTCATGCCGTAGTCCCGGGGGTAGGGGTAGAGCCGCCAGAGCTTTAGGAGGCTGGCCCACATCTTGCCGGCGAACTGGGCGGGATGGGCCAGGATCCAAGCGAGGGCCCCGCGGTAGAAGGTGGCGTCCTTCTGGTCCTCCGGCTGCTTGCCCGCCTCCACGACCACGGGGTCGGTCGAGACGATGGCCTGCTCCTCCGGCGTGCCGGCGATCTCGTTGGGCACCACGATGCCGATGTAGATGTGGTTGCCCCCGCCCGTGATGCCGGGGATGAAGCGGTCGAAGACCAGCGCGTTGCGCGCGGGCCAGAGCGCATAGACCCCGAGGAAGACCGCGGTGAACAGCGCGGCGGGCTTGAGCATCTCATGGCCCTTCCTGCGGCCCATGAAATAGAACGCCAGACCCGCGGCGAGCCCGGCCGGCAGGAACACCGAGTTGGCCAGCGGGTTCAGGGCCCAGACCACGGCGGCGAGCAGGACGCGCTTCGGGGTCGGGCTGTCGCAGGCCTCGAAGAGGAGCCACGCGCTCCAGGCCAGCAGAAGCGCCTGGAAGGTCTCTCTACGCGGCATGGCGGCATAGTAGAGCAGCTGGGGGTGGAACGCGCACATGAGGGCCGCGAGCCATGCGGTCGTCGCCCCGAACACCCGCAGGCCGAGCTGGAAGACGAGCAGGACGGTGAGCGCGCCCATGAGCGCGTGGAGCAGGCAGAGGGCCCAGTACTTGGCGCCCGTGAGCAGGTAGAGCCCCGCCAGCACGAAGGAGTAGGCCGGCTCGCGCATGGCCGTCTTGAGGCCCTGTGCGTCGAGCAGGCTCCCCTTCTCGACCAGGGTCAGGGCCAGGCGGTGGTACAGGTCGAAGTCCTGGATGCTCCCATCGGGCAGGCTTTGCGGGAACTTCCAGCTGAAGGCGAGCCGGGCCGCGAGCGCGGCGGCCATGAGGAGCAGCAGCCAGCCGCGCCGGGTCATGCCTTGGGGGCTTTGAGCCCCTCGCGCTCCCAGAGCAGGCGCGCGATGCCCGCCACGGCCGAGAAGCCCAGCAGCTCGAGGCCGATGAGGGTGAACATGGCGCCGACCACGGGGAACACCCAGAACTCCTGCCCCTGGCCGAGCGGGATCTGTCCGGTCTGGAAGTAGCTCATCAGCGGCCGGCGGTCGACCCAGAGGGCGAGCAGGAGGCTGAGAAGGCCCATGGCCGGGAAGCGCTTGAGCAGGGCCGCTCGCCAGCCGCCCGCCGCGAAGGGGTCCTGTCCCCGGTGGATGAGGTCCACGAGGGTCTGCGCGACCAGCCCAAGGCACATCAGGAAGACCGCGGCGGCGATGAGCACGCTGACCAGGATGAGGCGGAAGATCATCCAGTCCTCGATGCGGCCGTGGCCGAAATAGAAGGGCACCGGCGCCGAGGGGCCGCCGAGGTCGAGGAAGAGCAGCGGGATCGAAGCCGAGAGGAAGACGAGCGCGCCGAAGCCGAAGAAGGTGGAGGGGCGGTAGGTGGCGGCGGTCTGGAGGATGATCCCCAGGAAGCGGAAGCCGTCCTTGACCACGCTGAGCTTGGAGCGGCCCACGCGCTCCTCGTAGGGCATGGGCGTCTCGCCGATGCGCAGCCGGGGGTCGAGCACGGCGCGCACGCTCATGGCGGGGGTGAAGTTGAGCCCGTCGGGCAGGGGGGCCAGGCGCTCGAGGGCCTCGCGCTTGAGGATGCGCATCCCGCTGGCGGTGTCGGTGACGCCGCCGCCGGCGATGAGGTTGAGGAGCGTGCGGAAGAGCCAGTTGCCCAGACGGCGCACGGCGGGCATGCGGCTGCCCGGGTGCATGCGCGAGCCGAGGGCGACGTCGAGGCCCTG
The DNA here is from genome assembly GCA_003450735.1 of Elusimicrobiota bacterium. Taxonomy (GTDB): domain Bacteria; phylum Elusimicrobiota; class Elusimicrobia; order UBA1565; family UBA1565; genus UBA9639. The sequence goes on from DMEZ01000016.1 coordinate 14,813, forward strand.
GTCCTGGGCCAGGCGGAGCAGGTCCTTGAACATCTCGGGGTCGCAGGTGCCGTCGGCGTCGATGAAGCCCAGCCAGTCGCCCTTCGCCGCGGCGAAGCCGGTCTTGATGGCCGCGCCGTAGCCGCGGTTGACCTCGTGGGTGAGGACCTTCACGCCCTCGACCTTGCGGGCGAGTTCCTCGGTGCGGTCGCGCGAGCCGTCGTTGACCAGGAGGACCTCGACCTCGCTGATGCCGACCCCGGCCGCACGGATGCCCTCAGCCGCCTGGAGGCAGCGCTTCAGGATGGCCTCGACCGCCTGCTCTTCGTTGAGCGCGGGGATGACGATGGAGAAGATGCCGTTCAAGGGTTCTTCTCGAGCCAGGCCCAGAGCTTCTCGAGGCCTTCGGGGACGCCGATGCGGGGAGCCCAGCCGAGCTCGCGGCGGGCCCGGCGGATGTCGGAGACGTAGACCCGCTGGTCGCCCGGCCGCCAGCCGGACCAGCGGACGGGGAGCTTGCGGCCCTGGCGTTGTTCGATCCATTGGATGAGCTCGAGCAGGGAGAGCGTGTTCTTCGGGCCGCCGCCGATGTTGTAGACCCGGCCGGCGCAAAGGGCGCGCCGGCGGTAGGCGGCCTCATAGAGGTCGATGAGGTCGTCGATGTGCAGGGCGTCGCGGATCTGCTTTCCGTCGCCGTAGACCGTGATGCCCCGGCCGGCCTGGGCGGCCTTCATGAAGTGGGCGAGCCAGCCCTGGTCCTCGTTGCCCTGCTGGTGCTGGCCGTAGATGCAGGACTGTCGCAGGACGACGGTGGGGAGGCCGTAGATGCGGGTGTAGTCGTGGAAGTACTGGTCGGCCGCACCCTTGGAGCAGCCGTAGGGCGAGTGGAAGTCGAGGGGCTCGAGCTCGCCGACGCCCTGGGGCAGGCCGGCGTAGGCGTAGCGGCCTTTCCGGAGGATGGTCTTCACGTGCTCCATGCCGCCGTAGACCTTGTTGGTGGAGCTGAAGAGGGTGAGGGGCTTGTTCGTGAGCCGGCGCAGGGCCTCGAGGACGTTCAAGGCGCCGTAGGCGTTGACCTCGAAGTCGGTGCGGGGGTCGGTGACGGAGGTGGTGACGGCGACCTGGGCGGCGAAGTGGAAGGCCAGCCGGGCGTCGGCGCGCTTCTCTGCCCAGCGGCGGACCGCGCCGGGATCGCGGACGTCGAGCTTGGCGAAGTCGATGGGGCCCTGGCGCTTGAGCCAGGCTAGGTTCTTCTGGACGCCCTTGCGGGAGAGGTCGTCCAAAACGGAGACGCGCCAGCCGCGGGAGAGGAAGCGCGCGGCCGTGTTGACGCCGATGAAGCCGGCGCCGCCGGTGATGAGGACGCGGGGTCTCGTTGGGCTCGTGGCGGGCCTCCTATTAAGGGCCCTATTCTATCTAATTATAGGCGGGCGTCAGTCAGCGCCCGAGCCTTCGATAGACGTCCCGCCGGTGTCCGATCCGGAAGACGCGGACGAGCTTCTTCGCATCGTCGATCGCGTAGAGGATCCGGTAATCGCCCTTCCGGACACGGCAGCCGTCCACGCCCACGAGCTTCTTGGAAGCCGGAGGCCTGGGGTCGTTCATCAAGTCCTCGATGACCGAGGATAGGAGCCGCAGGGCGTCCTTGGGCAGCGCCAAGAGCTCCTTCTTGGCCCGGGTCTCGAGCTCGACGCGGTAGCCGCGGCTCACTCGAGCTCTTTCTTGACGGAGTCCCAGGAATGGAAGCCCGTCGCTTCCTTCATGGCCTGGCGCAGGTCGTAGGAGTCGAGGAGGTCCTCGATCTTCTCGCGGAGCGCTTCCTCCACGAGGAAGTTCTTCTTGAGGCCGAGCGCCGCGCAGACGTCCGAGAGCTGCTCGATCAGGTCCTTGGGCAGCTTCGTGGCGAAGACATGACTTTTCATAACTATAGTTTACCCTGACTTACCTATGTTGTCAATGGCCCGCTTCGAGGGGTTTCGGCCTGAATCTCTAGCGCCCTTCCTTGAACCAGATGCGGAACAGCTCGAGGTAGGACTTCAGGTTCTTCTCGATGTTCATCGAGCTCGCACCCTTCTTGATCGAGTAGTCGTACACCAGCGGCACTTCCCGCACCTCGCGGATGAACGGCTTGAGCCGCAAAAGCATCTCCGCGTTGCAGGCGAAGCCGCCCGTGCTCGTGAACCGGTCGCCGAACTCCTTCAAGGCCCTCTTCAAGGGCCCCGCCCGGTAGGCGCGGTAGAAGATGGTGTAGTCCTGCACCCCCGGCACCCGGCAGATGAGCCCCAAAAGGGTGTTCGCCGCGCAGCTTAAGAATAGACGCTTCGGCGGAAAGTCCTTGTACGACCCCCCCTGCTGATAGCGGGACGCGATGACCACGTCGCAGTCCCCGGAGAGCTTGTCGAGCATCTCCCCCAGGATCTCAGGCGCGCTCGTCCCGTCCCCCTCCATCACGACCACCGCGTCGTCGTCCTCCGCGTCCGCGCTCGCCGCCCGCAGGCCCGTCAAAAACACCGCCGCGATGCCGCGGTTCACCTCGTGCGTCAGCGCTTCGATCGGATGGGCCTTGGCCAGCTTCTCGAGGACTTCCCTCGTGCCGTCCTTGGAGCCGTCGTTGACGATGAAGAGCTTGTAGGGCTTCTCCAGGGCGACCTGGATGCGTTCGCAAAGGGCCGGCAGGTTCGCCGCTTCGTTGTAGGCCGGGATGACGATGCGGATTGCGCTCACGCTCCCCCTTTAGAGCTGCGCCAGCACACGCCCGTCCAGTCCACCTTCTCGACCGGGTCGGTGATGCCGCGCTCCTTGCGGAAATCCTCCACGGCCCGCGCGCAGGGCTCGCAGGCGCCGTAGTCGTCCACGATGACGTAGCCGCCCGGGGAGAGCTTCGGGTAGAGCGCCTTCAAGGCGTCCATGGTCGAGCCGTAGAGGTCGCCGTCCAGGCGCAAAACGGCCAGCTTCCCGATGGGCGCCTTCGGGAGCGTAGCGGCGAACCAGCCCTTCAGGAACTCCACCTGCGAGTCCAGCAGGCCGTACTTGTCGAAGTTCGCCTTCACCTGCTCGAGCGACACCGCGAGGAAGCGCTCCTTGTGCAGGGTGAAGCCCTTGTCGGCCGGGTACTTCGGGTCCGGGGC
>DMEZ01000074.1 GCA_003450735.1 Elusimicrobiota bacterium
CACTCCGTGGGGATACGGGACGGCAAGCTCGAGGTCCGGGTCACCCGGGACAGGCTGGATCTATTCTGTCCGTTCACCCCCGCGGGCTCAAGGAATCTCAGCGTGGAGGCCGTGTTCCTGGACGCCGGCAGCGATCGCCGGGCCCGCTACGGGCTTTTCTTCGGAGGGAAAGCCTCGGGGGACCGCTTGGAGAGCCGCTACACCTTCCTGGTCGACGGCAACGGCCAATACTACGTCCGGGAGATCTCGGATGGGGAATGGAGCAACCTCATCGGGAATCGAAGATCGGCCGCCATCCGCAAAACGAAGAACAGGCTGGAAGTCGTCGTGTCCGGCGACTGGGTGGGATTCTATATCAACGGTTGGCTCGTGCACGATATGACGATCAGGGATTTCACGGGGGACCGGCTGGGCTTCATCTTCACCGGCGGCATCCAGGTCGACGTCGACAGCATCGTTGTGCGGAGTCCTGCCTCGGGCCCGGCCCCGCCCCGGCCTCCCACGCGCTCCGGCGCCCGCGCTCCGGCGAGACCCGCGCGCGCCGAACATGCGGGCCAGGGCGACGGGGACGCACGGACACCCGAGGCGGGAGTCCTTCGAACGCCCTCGCGCTAGGGCCGGAAGGCGGAGGCTGCTTCGCCTGCGCCCGCTGGAGCTCCAGGTCGGCCTCGCCGAGGGAAGGCGGGGCTCCCGTCTCAGCGGCCCACGAGGACGAAGGCCGACCAGTAGAAGGGGTTCTCGAACCCCTCCCTGCGGACGTCTGCGCGGGCCAGGCGCAGGGCTTCGCCGGGACTCGATCCGTCCTTGAGATGCCGGGAGAAGGAGCGCGCGAGGGCGACCGAGCCGTCCTCGGCCACCGACCAGAGGCTCATGAGCACATCGCGGGCTCCGGCGTATTGGAAGGCGCGGCCCAGGCCGAGCACGCCCTCGCCCCCGACGTTCCTGCCGATGCCGGTCTTGCAGGCGGTTAGCGCCACGACCTCGGCTTTGAGGCTCAGCCCCAGGACGTCGCTCATCGTGAGGAACCCTTCGGTCTCGTCGCCTCCGGAGGACGCCAGCACGAGAGCGGGCTCGCGGATATAGGGCAGATCGTCCTCCAGGATCCCGTGGGTGCCGAAGACGATGAGGCGATAGCTCGCCAGCGGCGATGCCAGCAAAGCCGCCTTGGTGGCTCCCGCGCCGCTCAAGACGTCGGCCTCCTCCCCGAAAAGGCGCCGCAGGTCCGAGCCCAGCTCGCGGGTCTTCTCGAGGCGCGGGAAGAGGGAGGCCGCGGAAGAGGATCCCCCCTCCCCTCGGCCGCGAAACCCGCCGACGCCCATCGCGCGCCAGGCCTCCAGAAGGCCGGAGGCTCCCCCCGAGAAGGCCGGGTCGCAGACCGCCAGCACGCGGCGCGGCGCCGCGCCGCCGGCGGGCGCGGAGCGCTGGAGCATGAGCGACGCCGCGGACTGGGCGTAGGAGACGTCGGCGCCGTCTCCAAGATACGAGACTCCCAGCGGGAACGGACCGCGGCTTCCCTCGCCGAACGACTCGCCGGCCGGAAGCTTGACCGGCAGGGACTCGAAGGGCAGAAGGGCGAGGGCGTCGTCGGGGACGATGATGAGGCGCCCCCCCGCGGGATGCGAGCCCAGGAGGAGCCGGTAGAGACGCAGGCCCGCCGCCGCGTCGTACCTCGCGAGGTCCGAGGGGCCCCTGACGCTTTCGAAGAACGACCGGTATCCCCGGACGAGCTTCTGGAGCTCCTCTTTGGAGACAGGGATCTCGCGCACGACGACCCTCCCGGAGCCCCCCCGCACCGTAAACAGGAAGGTCTTGTCCCGGGTGACCTTGAACTCCAGGAGGGTCTCCCCGGCGCCCAGGGGCAGGTCCTCGGCGCGCGCGGGGTCGGGATACCTCAAGGACGCGTAGGCCGGCTGGGCCTTGCGCAGCTTGGAGATGAAGCGCTCCCTCTCCTTCTTCGCCCGAGCCAGCTCCTTCTCCGCGTCCGCGTAGCCTCCGAGGTCGCCGCCCCGGTAGAGCTTGTCCAAGTCCCTGCGCAGCCCGCGGATGCGCAGCTCGATTTCCGCCTCCTCCTCCAGAAGCCGCGCCGGGAGCCCGGCGGAGGCCTGGCCGAAGCCGCGGGCCATGGCGTCGGACAGGGAGCGGGCCTTGAGGCTCTCGGAGTAGTAGAAGGCCTCCTCGGGCAGGCCCGAGGCCGCGAGGGCCTCGATGAGCCCGTCGTAGGCCCGGGTCCGCTCGAAGAGGCGGATCTTGGCGGAGAAGAACCTCGAGCGGTCCTCGACCGGGAGACCGGAGCGCTGGTCCTCGACCAAGGCCACGGCTTTCTCGAAGTGCTCGCGCGCGGCCGCGAAGTCCTTGAGGCCGAGGCTGGCGGAGCCGAGGCCGCAATGATCCACGAAGAGAGCGTCGACGTCCTTGTTGAGTGAGGCCTCCTGGAGGTCCTTGCGGAAATGGGCGAGGGCCTGCTCATGGCGTCCGGCGCTCAACGCGGCGAGTCCGAGACCGGCCGGGTCCTGGAGGCGGTCGTAGGCGGCTTCGGCCCGGCCTTGAGCGCCGGTCTCCAGGTCGAGGTCGGCTAGAGCGAGCTCGGCCGTCCTGCTCGGCACGCCGACCTCCCTCTGAACGCGGAGGGCGGCCTCCAGATGCTCCCGGGCCTTCGGGGCGTCGCCGAGCGAGAGGAACACCCGGCCGAGGTTCTCCTCATCGGAGCCCAGCCCCTGCCGGTCTCCGATCTCCCGGTCCAAGGAGAGCGCCCGCTCCAGATAGAGGAGGCCCTTCGGGATGTCGCCCAGCCCGACGGCCGCGAGGCCGAGCGCGCTCAGAGCGATGCCTTCGCCCTTCCTGTCGCCAGCCTGGCGGTAGAGGTTCAGCGACTCCTCGAGGTCTTCCAGCGCTTTGCGGTAGGCGCCCAGGCTCATGCGTATGTTGCCGAGGTTGGAGAGCTGGTTGGCGATGCCCTGCTTGTCGCCGAGCCGCCGCTTGGCCTCGAGGGCCTGCTCGGCGAGCTCCAGGGCCTTGCGGTAGTCGCCGTGCTCGTAGCGGCACCAGGCGAGGTTGCCGAGGTTGTTGGAGTGGTTGACCCTATCGCCGACCCGGAGGGTGAGCGCCAAGGCTTGCTCGTAGGCGCGCACGGCCTCGTCGAACCGGCCGAGGTTGTCGTAGGCCACCGCGAGGTTGGTGAGGCTGAACCCCGCGCCCTCGTCGTTGTCCAGCTTACGGAACAGGCCGAGGGCTTCCTGGGCGCAGGCGACGGCTTTCTTGTAGTCGCCCTGGTTGCGGTGGATCGCTCCGAGGTTGACGAGGCTTTCCGCGACGTCCTGCCGGTCCTTCGCCTTGCGCGAAAGGGCGAGGGCCTCCTCGCCGTATCGGAGGGCCTTGGGATAGTCGCCCAGGCCGTCGTTGACCGCGGAGAGGTTCTTCAGGACCGTGCGCAGTTCCTCGGAGGAGGCCGCGCGGGCCAAGGGGAGGGCCTGCTCGAAGCGCTCCGAGGCGGCCGGGAAGTCGCCCTTGTCGTAGGACTCCATCCCGGATGCCACCAGAGACTCCAGGCGGGAGGAAGCGGCGGAGGCGGACGCGAGCAGGAACACGGCGGCGAGCAGGCAGAAGGCGCGGGCGATGCGATGCCCGCGCGTCACTTCGCCTGCAGCCGCTGGAGCTCCAAGTTGGCCTCGCCGAGGTCCACGCCGAGGCCCTTGAACTCGGAGAGCATCTGCCTGAGCCGCTCGATGAGCACGAGGTCCGAGGCGCCCTGGGTCTTGAGGTCCTGGTAGGCCTGCCACTCCTCGCGGAAGCGCAGCTCGTGGTCCATCTTCTTCATGCGCTCCTGCTCCGCCTTGAGCAGCTTGAGCCGCTCCTCGGCCTTCCGGTGGCGCTCCTCCATCTCCTTGAGCTGGATGCGCCGCTGGGCGTCCCTGAGCTTCTGCTCGGCCTCGCCCCGGCCGGCCGCCTCGGTGAGCATGTCCCGGCGCAGCCCCTCCATCTCCTCGCGCAGAGCCCGCAGTTCCTCGGCCAGCTTCCACTGCTTGACCTCGGCCGCCTCCAGGGCGCGCGAGAGGTCCCGCCGGTAGGTGATCTCGGACTTGAGGACGCGCTCGTACTCGGCTTCGGGATTCCAGGCGCCGAAGCGCCAGCTCAGACTCACGCTGTGGCCCCAGCGCGAGCCGTTGGAGAGCGGGATGCGCATGGCGTAGTCCAGGCGCCCGCCGAAGCGGCGCCAGCCCGCGCCCAGGCTCCAGTTGCGGGAGAGCCCCCCCACCGTGAGGCCCGTGCGCGCGGCGAAGGCCCCGAAGCTCGCGGTGCTCCAGCCGTACTCGGTGCCCATCGCGCCGGACATCGTCGTGCGGTAGCCCGCCGAGGCCTCGCGCTGGGTGACGTCCATCGCCACCTTGAAGCGCCGCACCTGCTGGGAGAAGCCCAGCTTGACCATGACGGGCGCCCGGTCGGGGATGTTCGGCAGGTCCATCCTCGGGCCGTTCATGTTGAGGATCGAGAGCCCGAGGGTCTTGTCGTCGCTCAGGCGCAGGATCGCTCCGGAGTCCACGGCGGCCTTGGAGGCCCTCCCGCCGGGGACGCTGCCCGAGCGCGTGAGGGACTTGATCGCGACGCCGGCGTCGAGCACGGCCGAGCCGACCTCCCGCCAGTTGCGCGTCCCGTAGGCGAAGGAGAGCGTCCTGTCCAGGGAGACGTCCTTGATGTCGTCGTAGTGCCAGAAGACGCCGAAGCCTCCCTCGAAGGGCGGCTGGCGCACGGGGACGGCGCCGCCCAGGACGAAGCCGCTCAGGTCGGTCGCCCCCGCGGAGGTGTGGAAGAGGCGGCGGATGCCGGTCTCGACCTCGGGCCGCTGGAGATGGCCCAGGGTCGCCGGGTTCATGGGCGCGCAGACGATATCGTCCGGGACCGCGGTCATCGCGTCGGCCATCGCGGCGGAGCGGGCGCCGAAGCCGGCGTCCTCGAAGGCGGCTCGAGCCGACGGAGCGGTCAAAAGCAGGACGGCGGCCAGGAAGAAGGTCCTCATAGGAGGTTGCCTTGGGGATTGTTCAAAATTATCCGGGTGTCCGCCAGCCCGTCGCGCCCGTGGGACTTGACCCAGTAGAGCGCCTCGTCGGCCTTGCGCACGAGGTCGTCGACGGTGCGGCCGTCGTGCGGGTAGGACGCGAGCCCGATGCTGGCGCTCGCCCCCACCCAGCCGGCCTTCGAGAACTCCACCGGGACGCGGATGCGGCGGATCTCCTGGAGGAGCCGGCTCATGATCGAGACGGCCTCCTCCGGGCCGGCCTGGGGGAGCAGAACGAGCAGTTCGTCGCCCCCGTAGCGGGCCGAGAAGTCCAGCTTGCGCAGGTTCCTCGAGATGGCGCAGCCCACCTCCCGCAGGACGGCGTCCCCGGTCTGGTGCCCGTAGGTGTCGTTGACGGCCTTGAAGCGGTCGATGTCCAGCATCGCCACCGAGACGGGCTGGCCGGAGCGCTCGGAGCGGTAGAGTTCCTCCTGGAAGCGCTGGGTGAAGAAGCGCCGCACCGGCAAGCCGGTCAAGGCGTCGTAGAGCGAGAGCGCCTGCACCTCCTCGAAGAGCCGCGCGTTGTCCACGGCCAGGGCGATCTGCCCGGCGTAGGTCTTGAGCAGGGCGGCGTCCGCCGAGGGCAGGGTCTGCTGGGAGAGCAGGTTGTCGGCGACGAGCAGGCCGATCCTCTGCCCCTTGACGACGAGCGGCACGGCCAGCGCGCGGTCCTCGAAGAGGTCCTTTCGCAGCCCCCCCTCCTCTTCCCCCTCGTCGAGCGGGAGCTCCTCGGAGCGGAGGCTCAGCGCCCGGCCGCGCACGTCCACGCTCACCTCTCCCCGCAAAACCCCGGAGGCGCTGTCGACGAGGTAGAGCCGGACGCGGTCGAGGCCGAAGCGGCGGGCCACCCCCTGGGCGATGACCCGCAGGCCGTGCTCGACGCGCAGGGAGCCGGCGAAGACGGCCGTCATGTCGGTGAGCTCCATCAGCCGCCCGAGCAGGCTCCGGTTCTGCTCCGCCTTCAGCGTCTGGCGCAGGCTCCGCGCGAGCTCCTCGCCGAGCAGGCGGGCGAGCACGCGCTCCCGGGCCGTGAACGGACGGGCGCGGCCGTCCTCCTCTCGCCCGCCCCCGCAGGCGCTGGGAAGCCGGAGGGGGCGCCGGGCGAACCGCTCGACCCGGAGCACCCAGCAGCCGCCCTCCCAGCGCAGAGGGACGTAGAGCAGGGGCCTCGGCTTCGCGAAGCAGAGGCGGCGGCGCCGCCCCTCGACGAGCTGCCACAGCGGGGCGTCCGGGCCCAAGACCAGCGTCTCGTCGCGCCCGACGAGTCGGCCGCGTTCCCGGCAGAGCGCGAGTCTGAGCGAGCGCTCGGCGCGCCGGCAGGAGAGCACGCTCAGGCGCTCTGCGCGCAGGAGCGGGGCCATGAGCCCGAGGGCGCGGGAGAGCAGTTCCTGCGTCCCGGACACGGGCCGGCCGAGCTCCTGGTGGAACCGGTAGAGCGTCCCGTGGCCGAAGCTAGGCATACTGTCCGGACACGGCGTCCGCCTCGGCCGCGGCATGGGCGACCTCGTCCTGGAGGCCCTGCTTCGAGTACGCGCCACCCAGGGCCAGGACGGCGAGGCGCTCGAGGGCCCGCTCGAGGATGCGCTCTAGGGTGCCGGCGAGGAGCAGCGCGGGGAGCGTCCTCACGTCAGGAAGAGGCGGCGGGGCCGGCGAGAGGGAGCGGACCCGCTTCCAGGCTTCGGCGGGGAAGGCGCAGTCGCTGGGCACGGCCAGATGGAGCGCCCAGAGGAGGGGCGCGGCGCCGCCGGGGAAAGGAAGGGCGACGACCCGGTCCGCGTAGGGCCCCTCGGGCGCGGGGCCGAGCTCGAACACGCAGCCGCCCTCGCCGATGCCGGGGACGGGCAGGCCGCTGTCCTCCGAGAGGACGAGGGCGCCTTCGGCGATGAGCTCGAAGAGGTCCTCGAAGCCGCGCAAGGCCTCCTCCCGGGCGAAGAGGGCCCGGCCCTCGGTCGAGAAGAAGTCCCCGCCCCGCGCCCACACGAAGGGCGCGGCGTCGCGCCAGCGCAGGCTCCCGCTCGGCCCCTTGAGCAGCGCCCGCCCCCCGGCGACCTTGCCGAGGGAGCGGCAGGCGCGGCGGAAGGCGTCGGGCGAGGCGAGCTCTTCCGGGCGCAGGCCTCCGCGCTCCAGGATGTCCCCGCGGCAGAAGAGCGCGGGCGCCTCCAGGCGCCAGGGCAGGGAGAACGCCTTCCCCTCCTCGGGGCAGGCGTGCGGGCGCAGGGGCGCCGGGCACGCGGCGGGATCGAATGCCGGCTCAAGCGCGGATAATTCCATGAGCAGCCCGAGCCGCGCGAGCTGGGGCGTCCAGTGGGAGGGGACGGCGACGATGTCCGGGCGGGGCGCGTCGGGGTCCCTGAGCATCTGGAAGAGCCCCGCCCAGAGCTCCGCGAGCGGCTTCGCGGTGATCTCCAACTCCGCCCCATCCGCGTCGCTGGGCGCGTCCGCCGGGGCCCAGACGCGCAGCGCGCTCAGGACCAGCTCCGGACCGGGAGGTTGGGGTCTATTCGCAGGACTCGCTCGAGCGGCCTCTTCAGCCGCAGGCTTCCCGCGTGGGCGATCATCGCGGCGTTGTCGGTGCACAGGGAGAGGGGCGGGAAGAGCACCTCCACGCGGCCCGCTCGCGCGAGGAACTTCTCGCGCAGGCGCCCGTTGGCCGCCACTCCGCCGCCCAGCACGACGCGGCGGGCTCCCAGATGCTCCGCCGCGGACAGGGTCTTCTCGATCAGGGTGTCCACGACGGCCTCCTGGAAGGAGGCGCAGATGTCGGAGACGAAGCGTGCGCCGGCCTTCTTCGGAGCGTGGTCGCGGACGTGGTAGAGCACCGCCGTCTTGAGGCCGGAGAAGGAGAAATCCCAGCAGCCCGGAAGGATGGGCCGCGGGAAAGGCACGGCGGAGGGGTCGCCCGAACGGCCCGCGCGCTCCACCGAGGGCCCCCCGGGGTAGGGGAGCTTCAGCAGCTTGGCGACCTTGTCGAAGACCTCGCCGGCCGCGTCGTCGCGCGTGCGGCCGAGCACGCGGTAGCGTCCCGGGGCCTCGACCCAGAGCAGGTCGGTGTGCCCCCCGGAGGCGATGAGGGCCAGGTACGGGAAAAGGCGCCTTTGGGGGAGCGCCAGGGCGATGGCCAAGGCGTGGGCCTCGAGGTGGTTGACCCCCACGAGGGGCAGGCCGGCGGCCCGGGCCAGGGCCTGGGCCGCCACCTTGCCCACCAGGAGGGCGCCGGCGAGGCCCGGCCCGCGCGTGAAGGCCACCGCGCCCAGCCGGCCCTTCGCGCTGGAGAGCGGCGCCCCGCCGAAAGCCCCACGGACTGCCCGCTCCATGACCGAGGCGACTCGCTCCATGTGCGCCCGGCTGGCCAGTTCCGGGACGACCCCGGAGTAGACGCTGTGCAGGTCGGCCTGGGAGGAGACGACGCTCGAAAGGACGCGGCCGCCGCGGACGACGGCCGCGGCGGTCTCGTCGCAGGAGGTCTCGATGCCGAGAACGACCGGCGCTGGGCTCATGCGCCCGGCCTTAACCGTCGTTGACTTTCAGGCTCCCGAGGACTTCCCGCGCGCGGAGCAGCTCCATGGCCCGGTCGAGCGCGAGGTCCTTGACCTGCTCGGCTTCCTTGACCATGGACTTGGAATCCTTGCCCGGGGCGAACACCTCCTCGGACTGCGCCTGGAGCTTGATCTCGGTCTCCCGGTCCACTTGGACTGCGATGTCCGGGGAGATGCCGCCGGTCTTCGCCTTCTCGTCGCGCTGGATGGAGCGTCCGCTGGGGGTGTAGTACTTGGCCACGGTCAGCCGCAGGCCCGAGCCGTCGGCGAGCGGGATGACCGACTGCACGCTGGCCTTGCCGAAGGAGCGCTCGCCCACGACCACCGCGCGCCGGTGGTCCTGCAGGGCCCCCGCGACGATCTCGCTGCCCGAGGCCGAGCCCTCGTTGACGAGGACGACCATCGGCAGGCCGCCGAAGGGGGCCTTCTGGCCGGCCCGGAAGTCCTGGCGGCTCTCCGCGCGCCGGCCCTGCGTGTAGACGACCAGCTTGCCCTCGCCCAGGAAGTCGGAGGCGACGTCCACGGCCGCGGTCAGCAGGCCGCCGGGGTTGTTGCGCAGGTCGAGGACCATCGAGGTCGCCCCGCCCTCCTTGAGCTTCGAGAGGGCCTTGAAGGTGTCCTCGGAGGTGTGGGCGCTGAACTCGATGATCCGGACGTACCCGATCTTGTCGTTGAGCATCCTGGACTGGACGCTCTCGATCTTGATCACCTCGCGGGTGATGCTGAACTCGTGCGTCGTCCATTCCTTCTTGGCGTCCTTCGAGTTCTCCTCCGGGGCCCGCGCGACCGTGAAGGCGACCTTGGTGCCCGGCGCGCCCCTCAGCTTCTTGACCGCCTCGACCAGGGTGAGACCCTTGGTGTTCTCGCCCTCGATCTTGATGACGCGGTCCTGGGGGAGGACCCCGGCCTTGTAGGCCGGCGTCCCCGGCAGGGGCGTGATCACGGTCAGCCAATCGTCGCGCATGCCGATGCGGATGCCGAGGCCGCCGAACTGTCCCTCGGTCTCGGTCTTGATGTCCTTGTGCAGATCGGGGTCCATGAACTGCGAGAAGGGGTCGAGGGTCTTGACCATCCCGCCGGCCGCGCCGTAGATGAGCTTCTTGGTCTCGATCTCCTCGACGTAGTTCTCTTTGATGTAGTCGAGGATGTCGATGAGGATCTTCAGCTGCTCGTAGGTCTTGTCGATGGCGGCGTGCGCGCGCATGGGGACGCCCGACCACAAGGCCAGGCCCCCGACGGCGGCGGCGAGGAGGATGGCCCGGTACGTCCTTCTGTTTTTCATCATGGTCTCCAGGTCCGTCATTTCGGCTCCAGCAGGCCCAGCGGGTCGAGCGGCGCCTGGCCCCGGCGGATCTCGAAGTAGAGGACGCCCCCCTCGCCGGCGGGGCCGGCCGCGCCGATCTCCGAGAGCGGGGCGACCCGCTCGCCCTTCCCCTTCGTCATGCGGCCCAACTGGCCGTAGATCCCGTAGAAGCCGGCGTCGTGGTCGACGATGAGCACGTTCCCGTACGAGCGGAACGGCCCCGAGAAGATGATCCGGCCGCTCGCGACCGCCCGGACCGGCGCGCCCTGGGCGGTGGCGATCTTGATCCCGTTGTGGATGGCCCAGGCGTCGAGCTTGGGCACGTGCGTCTTGCCGAAGCGGCTGACGACCTTGCCTTCCGCCGGCCAAGGCAGGGAGTGCCTCGGGATGGGCGGGGCCTCCCCCGACCTGCGCGCGCTGCGGCGCTTCTCGATGTCCCCGATGAAGCTGGCGAGCGCCCGCGCCGACTCCTCGAGCTCGCGCAGCTCCTGCAGGGTCTGCGCGACCTTCTGGCTGGCCGCTTTGAAGACCTCCTGCTTCTGCTGATAGAGGCTCTCGTGCTGCTTGACCTCGGCGGCGGCCTTGGAGGTCCTGGCCTCGAGCGAACGGGCCTCGGAGCGGACCTTGTCGTGCTGGGCCGCGGCCCGGCTCTCGGCGGAGCGCAGGCCGCCCATCAGTCGCAGGCGGGCGCGGATGGCCGACCGGCGCAGGGATTGCCCCCAGAGCTCGGAGCGGCCGTAGAAGGGCTCCGTCCAGACGAGGGCGAGCGCGTAGGCCCGGTTCTGCTCGGCCAGCAGGTGCTGCCCGCTGCCGTGCGCGGAGCGCAGGGCCCCGAGCTTCTCGGAGAGGTCCCCGGCCCGGCCGAGGGCCTCCTCCCGGCGGTCTCTGAGCTCGATGAGACGGCGCTGGGAGCGCTGCTTCCGGCCGAGGATGCTCGTGATGTCGTGCTGGGCCGCCTTCTGGAGCTTCTGGTACTGCTCGGCCTCCGCCCGCTTGCTCTCGATCTGCTCCTGGATCTTCTTGAGGTCGCGCTGTTTGCGCTGGGCATCGGGCGATGCGGCCCCGGCCGGCAGGGCCCCCAGGAGGACGGCGGCGCAGAGGAGGGCGCTCAAGCCCCCCGCCTTAGGTTCCGCGGCGGCCAGACGCTCCGAGGAGCGCCTGGATTGGGAGGGGTGCAGGAGCCAGCCGGCCGCGGCTCCGGCGGCGAGCAGGGCGGCCTGCGTCCAGAGCGGCGGCCACACCGGCACCGCTCCGCGGCGCTGGACGGGCAGCAGGAGGAGGAGCAGGAGACCTGCGCCGGCGGCCGTCCCCAGCCCCGAGGCCAGCGCCGAGACCGCGGCCCCGGCCGCGGCCGCGACCCCCGAGACGGCCCGCGCCCACAGGCGGTAGGCGAGGGCGAACAGCCAGAGGCTCCCAGCGAGGGCGAGGGTGAGGGTCAGCAGGCGGCGGTAGAGCTGGACCTGCAGGACGGATTGGACCTCGAGGGGCTTGTAGACGATGTCCCCGACCTCCGGAATGTCCTCGGCGCGCTTGAGCCAGTCCGGCAGGCCGCGCAGGCCCTCGTCCGAAAGGCGGAATTCGATGGCGTCCGGCAGCGGGCTCACGCCCAGGAACGCCGCCGAGCGCGCGAGGTCGGGGTCCCCGGCGGTGAACTCTCCGAGGCTCTCCTCCGAGGGGACCAGCCGGGCCGATTCGATGCCGGGCAGGGCCCTCAGCTTCTCCTCGGCCACGGCCCGGCGCGCGGCGCTCACGCCGTCCTTCATGAAGACGATGACCCTCAGGTCGTCCTTGATCCAGGCCTCCACCGCCGAGGTGTGGGCCCAGAGAGCAAGCAGCCCCTCGGCCAGCAGGCCGAGGGACGCGCCGATGAGGAAGAGGACGCCCGGCAGCGCTCTGCGCATAGGCAGCATCAGAACATAACGCCTTTCTCAGAGGGTGTCAAGCGGGAGGGATCAGCGCTTCCGAGCGCGGAGGAAGAGCGTGCCGGCCAGCAGCAGGGTCAGGAGGACGGTGCCCGCCAGCAGGCGCGGCTCCTTCGAGGCGGCGTACGAGAAGAAGCGCTTGGACAGGCGGCCCCACAGGGCTTGCGGCCGGTTCGGGGCGGAGACGACCGGCTCAGGCGAAGGGACGACCTTGACGACCAGCGGGTCGCCCAGGACCTGGGCGATCCTCTGGACGGGGACCTTCCCGGCGACGACGAGCACCATCTGGCTGGTGCCCGGGATGGGCTGATAGCCGATGACCCGCTTGAGCTTGAAGCCCGGGCCCTGGGAGAGCCTCTCGAGAGCCGTCGCCAGGGTGGCGCTCGGGGAGGCTCCCTGGGGGATGCGGATGCCGACCAGGAGTTCCGTCACGGGCAGATCGGGGACGGACCGCGCCGGGGAGCGCTCGACCCTCAGCCTCTGCACGTTGGGCCCGAACACCTCGCCCAGCTGGGAGGGCGCCACCCAGCCCCGCAGCGAGACCCGGGTCTTGGCGGCGTCGTCGAACGCGGGCGGGAAGCGCTCATCGATCCGGAGGCCCGAGCGCTGGGAGATCTCGGCCACCGCGTCGCGGTACTCGCCCGGGGTCGCGGTGACGTCGACGTCGAGCGTCACGAAGAGGCCCTCGCCGGACTCGGGGACGGCGTCGGCCAGGGCCGGCCCGCCGGGGCCTTTCTCCATCGGCATCCCGGCCTCGCTCTTGGCGCCGAGGATGTGGCTTTCGTAGTCGAGCCGCCCGATGGACTTGGCCTGGTCGGCGGTGACCTGCCCGACCTTGGAGGCCGGGAGCATCATCGGAGCGTTGAGGCCGGACCAGAGAGAGTAGCGGGCCGGAGCGGGCGCGTCCTTCAACGGCTCCGCCCCTGCGGCCTGAGAGGAAGGCTGGCCGTGCGCGGACGCGGCGTGCCCGGGCCGGGTCGCCCCGGGCCAGACAGGTCGATAGGCGGGAGCGGCGGCCGACTCGGCCTCGGGGCGCGCCACCACGACATCGGCTGAGTGCGCCGGGACGGCCACCGGCTGGGTCATCACCGGGACAGGCGCCTGCGCGGCGGGCAGGGTGGAAGGCTTCTGCGCCGGGGGCTTTTGGTACTCCGGCTCGGCGGTCTGGTAGTCCGATTGGTCCGGCGTGTTCGGATAGGTCTGGCCGCCTTCCCCGAAGAACTTGGCCTTGAATTCCTTGTCGGTCTTCTTGGCGGCGAATGCGGAGGATCCCAGGACCAAGGATGCACAGCAAAGGAGGGTCAAAAGGCCCAGGACGCGCGGGCGATATGTCATTAAGGGATTTTACTACCAAGACGGGGCCGGTGTCAAGCCGCAGTC
>DMEZ01000014.1:0-12859 GCA_003450735.1 Elusimicrobiota bacterium
GTGAACGCCCGCCTCATCGACGCGGGGACGGCCCGCATCCTGGGAGCTGCGGCCGCGGAGGCTCCGCGGGACTGGAAGAGCGCCTCGGTTCCGGCAGGCTGGGGCCGCTGGTCCGTGCCCCCGCCCCCGGACCTGGGGGAAGGCGCCCCCGTCCCCTGGGCCCCGGCTCGCGAGGGCGGCTGCGAGGACTGGGAGGAGTCGGTGGACCGCCTGCAGACCAGGACCCTGGAGCTCAAGGCCCGCTACTGGGCCGCCCGCGCCGCCTCCCCGGGCTTCGACACGTCTCGATTAAGGCGTAATCCGGGAGCCGAGATCCGCAGCATGGAACTGCGCTACCGCTTCTACGGCCGCCTCAAGGAGCTCTACTACGGCGGCGTCCAGCCCCTCTCCCCTTCCGAGATGGGACAGCTCAAGCTCTCCGATGAGGTCGTCGAAGGGCTTCAAGAGCGCTGCCTCAGGTAGCGGGGCTGCGGGAGGAGAGGGCTTCGAGCCCGAGCAGGAACTCGCCGGGGGAGTGGAGGCGCTTGGCCGGGTCGGGCTCGAGCGCACGGGCCATGAACTCATCGAAGCCGGGCGGCAGGCCCGGGGCCACGCGCGAGGCCGGAGCGTAGGTCTTGTTCATCTTGCAGAGCAGCATCCCCGCGCCGCCCCCGTTGAAAGGGACGTCGCCGGTGGCCATCTCGTAGACCATGACGCCCAGCGCGAACACGTCCGTCTCGCGGCACACCGCGCCCTGCTCCTGCTCGGGGGCCATGTAGGGCGGGGTCCCCACGACCGTGTTCGTCATCGAGAGGCGGGCGAGGCTGTCCTTGGCCTGCCGGGCCACGCCGAAGTCCATCACCTTCACCACCCGCTCGCGGGTGAGCATGATGTTGGCGGGCTTGAGGTCGCGGTGGATGATGTTCCGGCCGTGCGCGTAGTCGAGGGCGGAGCAGGTGCCGCGGAGGATGGTCAGGATGTCGGGGAACGCCATGCGCTTGCGCTGGTCGATGATGTGGTGCACGGTGATGCCGTCGACGAACTCGAAGACGAGGTAGATATCGCCGTGATCCTCGACCACCGCGTAGATGTCCACGATGTTGGGGTGGTGGAGCTGGGCCACCATGCGGGCTTCCTGCAGGAAGCGCGCGGCCTCGCGCGGGTCGCTGCGCAGCTCCTCGCGCATCTTCTTGACGGCCACGCGCCGCTCGAGGCTGAGGTCGGAGGCCTCGTAGACGACGCCCATCCCGCCGATGCCGATCTTCTTGCGGATCTGGTAGACCCCGGCGAGGGTCGTCCCCGGCAGGGCCTCGACCGGGATGGCGGGGGCCTTGAGGGTCCGGCGCCCGGTGATGCGGGTCTTGACCCGGCTCGCCCAGCCGCCCGAGAGGGTCTGGAGCAGGCCGAGGGCGACCAAAAACCCGCCGACCAGGCTCGCGATGCCGACGCCCAGGAAGCGGGCGTTGGAGCGCTTGGAGGGAGAAGGCGCCGAGGCGGTCTGGATCGGGGTCTCCCCGAGCAGGGCGGCCAGGCCGTCCTCCGAGGGGAGCTGGAGCGCCCACTCGTAGGTCTTCTGATACTGCTCCGGGGCGAGCAAGGCCGCTTCGTGCAGGCTCTCCTTCGCGTCGCCATAGCGCCGGAGGCCGGTCAAAGCGAGGGCCTTATAGTAGTGGGCGTCGGCCATGCGGGGCTCGTGGTGGATGGCCGCCTCCGCCATCTGGAGCGCCGCGTCGTATTCCTTGTCGTGGGTGAGGACCTTGGAGTAGAGGGCCAGGACGTTCGCGTTGGCGGGAGCGAGCTTGTGGGCGGCCGCGATGTCCTTGCGGGCCTCGGTCCAGTGCCCGGCGCGGATGTGCGCGGCGGCGCGGAGGGTGAGGGCGTTGGCGTTGGAGGGGTTCTCGTCGATGGCCTTGGTGGCGAGCTTGACGGCTTCTTCCACGTTCCCGCCCTTGAGGCGCTGGGAGGCATCGGCGGCGTACCTGCGCGAGCGCTCGCCCTGCTCGACGGGGATCATCCCGGGCGCGGGGGTCTTGAGCTCGGTCATCGTGAAGGGGGCGGGGCGCAGGGCGGCGGCGTCGGGATCGTAGGGCCGGCTCTGGGGGGTGTTCGAGGGCGGCGGAAGTCCCGGAGGGGCGTTCGCGGCGCCGGCGGCGCCGGCCTTGGTCTCCAGGAGCTTGACCTGGGAGAGGAGCGTGGGGCTGCGGGTGACGGCGAAGCCGGCGCGGGCGGTCTCGAGGGCGGACTCGGTGTCGCCGAGCTTGAGTTGGGCGTCGGCGAGGGTGCTGTAGGCCTGGGCGTTCTTCGGGTTGAGATCGATGGCTTCGCGGGCGACTTGGGCGGCCTGCTGGTTGTCGCCGGTCTTGAGCAGGGAGTCGGCGTAGTTCTGCTTGATGTTGCCGTTCTGAGGATAGGCCTTTGACCCCGCCTCAAAGAAGTCGCGCCGCTCTCCGGGATCGTGCATGTTCTTGCCGAGACGATTCCCGAACGCGGGGTTGATCGACCATAATTGATGGTTGTAGTTCTTCATTTTTGAACGCAGTTCGTTCATCTCTTCAGGACTCATGAAAGGTTTGAATTCCTTCCTCAAGTCTTGAAGCTCGGCCATCAACTCAATTGCTTTAGATCGTTCCTCAACCGGCAAAGAATCAAGGATGTTCCTGAACTCATTGATTTCTTTCTTGGAATACCTATCACTCCTCTGCATGCGCTCGATTCTTTGATTCACGAACTCGGCTTCTTGTTCGGGCGTCAGCTCATCGACCGGCAACTGATTCTCATCTTGGACCGGTTGATCAGCGGCTTTTGTGCCCGCAGCGAAGCAGCGCACAGGCACCCATAAGAGCAGACAGATGAATATCACCGATACTTTCATATCGCTCAATAAAGTGTAGACAGGCCCTTCTGGAGCGTCAAGGGTCCAGCTTCCGCCCATATGCATGACGTTTTATCACTCCGCTTCCATGATATTCTTGAATTCGAGCTCTCGACATTCCTCTACCGTCATGGAGTCGTTGCATCCCATATCATGATAATATCTCCGGCATTTCTCCGCGGTGAATGTGCTGATGCATCCGAGTCTTTTTCTGCACGCCTCCTCCGCCTCCCCCCGCCTGCACCGGATGGTGTTCCCCGCGCACCCTGACAACACGACCGCGGCAAGGATCAACCCGAAAACCTTTCTCATAATCTCTCCCCGGTCCTCATAGCACTGAAAAAATGTCGTATCGATGACCTGATTGCATGCGGCGACGGATTTTAGAGCAACTTCCTAAATTCAATACCATGTCGAGGCTGCAAGAAATAATCTCGGATAATGAAGCATTATTCGATCTCCACCTTGCCTGGGCAAGGTAAGTAAAAAATAACCATTACAGAATAAGCATAATCATGCTGCCGCGTGACGGACACATCCCGTCGCGCTCTCGTCGCCGCTATGCCTGTCCTGAATCGTCAAGCACCTTAGATGCATATCACCATCCGGTCACCATCCTGATGATTCTATGTAGCAAGGCAGGACTATCCTGCCAAGCCGGCTAAAGTGGATATGCATTCGGCGCGAATGCTCCGGCTCGAGTCGTCAAAATGACCAATCCTTCCGGGCTGCCGAAAGCCCCTCTCATCACTCAACGGTCCTCACAATCCTGAAAAATTGTCATGACAAAACCGCAGGGTCCTGAAATATCATCATGCCCCTTTGCGCCAATATAATAAGATATTTCCCCCATGCCCAAGCTCCGCCTCGACCTCCTCCTCGTCGAACGCGGCCTCTTCCCCACCCGCACCAAGGCCCAGGCCGCCCTCATGGCCGGCAAGGTCGAAGTCGAAGGCCACCCCCAGCCCAAGGCCGGCACCACCGTCCCGCCCGACGTCCGCATCACGGTCAAGCCCGACGCCGTCCCCTACGTCTCCCGCGGAGGCCTCAAGCTCCAGGCCGCCCTCGACCATTTCAAGGTCGACCCCCGCGGCCGCACCGCCATCGACGTCGGCTCCTCCACCGGAGGATTCACCGACTGCCTGCTCCAGCGCGGAGCCCTCAAGGTCTACGCCGTGGACGTCGGCACGGCCCAGCTCGACGCCAAGCTGCGAGCCGACCCCCGCGTCGTCGTCATGGAGCAGACCCACGCCGCGCGCCTCACCCCCGGGATGTTCCCTCAGAAGCCCGACCTCGCGACGGCCGACGTCTCGTTCATCTCTCTGACGAAGATCCTCCCGGCCCTCCTGCCCTGCCTTGCGCGCCCCGCCCAGCTCATCCTCCTGGTCAAGCCCCAGTTCGAGCTCGAGCCCAAGAAGACCCCCAAGGGGGTCGTGCGCAAGGAAGAATATCGGCAGGAAGCCCTCGCGAAGGTCCGTTCCGCAACCCAAGCCCTCGGCCTGCTCGAAGACGGCCTCCTCGAGTCCCCTCTCAAGGGACCCAAGGGCAACACCGAGTACCTGCTCTGCCTAAAAGCTCAGCTGTAGCTGGGTGACGAACTCGTCGTTGTCGTAGCAGCTCGCCTTCTCGGTCTTGAAGGTGTAGTTCGCCAGGAGCCGGAGGTTCTGGCCCTTGATGAACCAGTTCAAGCCCAGCGTCGTCCACTCGATGTCCTTGTTGTTGACGACGCTGTCGTCCGGGTCGTAGGTCTGATAGCGCACCAGCGGCTCGAGCGCCCCCTTGAGCACCTTCACGCCCCCCTGCAGGTACCAGCCTTCCGCGTTCTTGACCGGATCGTTGTTCAAGCGGCCCTTGAGCTTGCCCTGGATATACTCCCCCTTCAAAGCCGCAGGGCCGGCCTTGATGGCGGCGTTCGCGCCCCACACGGTGCGGTCGAAAGGCTCGTTGAAGGTGGTCGCCGCCAAGTCGGTCTGCCGCCAGGAGCTCGGGTCGTTGTTGGTGCGCTTCCACATCCCGTCGACGCCGACCGACAGCTCCGAGTCCCAGCCGCCGACGTTCCAGCGCAGGGGGACGCCCTCGACCCGCGCGGAGTAGAGGTGGTTGCCGTCGTCGTTGGCGACGTAGTTCGCCCCGTTGCCGTTGAACATCCCCGCCGCGTAATAGAGCCGCTTGTCCAGGGCCCTGCCCGAGACCATGACGCCCACGTCGTGGTTCGTCCCGGGGTTCAGGATGCGGTCCTGGGCGTTGTAGCGATTGGCGAGGTCCATCGCGTCGGTCGGGGTGTGCGCTTCGGCGCCGGCCGGGATCTGGAACTGCCCCGCGGTGACGTTGAACTCCTGGAGGGGCGCGAAGGTCAGCAGCAGGTCGTAGAGGGCGCTGTTCTGCTGGGTGGTCGCGCCGTTCGCGCGCTCGAAGGCGAGCTGGAGGGCGTACTTGAACTTGAGGGGCATGTCGCCCGAGAACTTGACCCGCGCCGTGGCGACCTTGAAGGAGCTGACGTTCGCCGAGCCCGCGCCCGAGTCCGCGAAGGTGTAGCGGAACTGGCCCAGGCCGTTCACCTTCAGGCTGAAGCCCTTGAGCCCCGTGAACATCGACGGGGTCTCGCGCGAGAGCGCGTCGAGCACGCTCTTGCGCTCGCCCTCGCTCAGCACGCCCTTCTTCTGGAGGATGTCCGTCAGCTCCTCCAGGCTCCTGGGCGGCTTCGGCTCCTCGGCAGAGGCCGGGAAACCCTGGACCAAGACTATCGCCAGGCAGGCTGAGAGCACTCTCATCATTGTCACAAAAACCTCCGGGACGGGACAGCATGATACACACTCAGCCATCATCGCGTCCAATTTTTGTAGAATCCATGCGCTTCAAGTCCGTCTCGCATGAGAATCCTCCTCGTCGTATACGACAACGGCGCCTACATCCATTGCTTCCCGCAGGGCCTCTCCTATGTCGCGGCGGTCCTGCAGAAGGAAGGCTTCGAGGTCGAGGTCTACAGCCAGGACATGCACCACTGGCCCGACGAGCACCTCACCCGTCACCTCGACGAGAACCGATACGACGCGGTCGGCGTCAGCGTCATCGGCGGATACTACCAGTACCGCAAGCTCCTCTCCCTTTCGGACGCCATCCACCGCTCGAAGCAGAAGCCGTTCTACGTGCTGGGAGGCCACGGCCCCGTGCCGGCTCCGGAGTACTTCTTCAAAAAGACCGGGTTCGACGCCTTGGTCATGGGGGAAGGCGAAGAGACGGCCGTCGAGCTCTTCAAAGCCCTGAGCCGGGGCTCCTCCCTTCGGTCCATCAAAGGCATCGCCTACCGCGATGGCGAGACGCTCCGAGTCAACCCTCGCAGGCCCCTCATCCAGGACATCGACTCGATCCCCTGGCCCGCCTACTCCCTGTTCCCCATGGAGTACTACCGCCTTCTGCGCATCCCCCGCATGGCGCCTTCGGACTTCTCCATGACCCTGCTCTCGGGGCGCGGCTGCACGTTCCAGTGCAACTTCTGCTACCGCATGGACAAGGGCTTGCGTCCCCGCGACCCCGAACGCATCGCCGACGAGATCGAGTTCCTCCAAAAACAGCACCAGATCAACTTCATCACCTTCTCGGACGAACTGCTGATGTCCTCGGAGCAGCGGACCGTGGAGGTCTGCCGCACCTTCCTGCGCCGCAAGCTCGGCATCCGCTGGGACTGCAACGGGCGGCTCAACTACGCAAAGCGCGACGTCCTCGGATTGATGAAGGAGGCCGGCTGCGTCTTCATCAACTACGGCATCGAGGCTTTCGACGACCGGATCCTCAAGAACATGCGCAAGGGCCTCACGACCAAGCAGATCACGGCGGGGGTCGAAGCCACGCTCGAGGTCGGGATCAGCCCCGGCCTCAACATCATCTTCGGGAACATCGGAGAGGACCGCGAGACGCTGCGCAAGGGCATGGAGTTCCTGCTGAAATACGATGACGGGGCCCAGCTCCGTACGATCCGACCCGTCACCCCCTACCCCGGCTCGCCGCTCTTCGATCACGCCGTCCAGAAAGGTCTCGTCAAGGACGTCGCCGACTTCTACGAGAACAAGCACATGAACTCCGACCTCCTCTCGGTCAATTTCACGGACATGAGCGACGAGGAGTTCCACCAGGCCCTCTACGAGGCCAACAAGACGCTCATCGAGAACCACTACGCGAGACAAGCCGCCCGCACCCTGGCCGCGGCCCGGAAGCTCTACCTGGAGAAAGACCCGGCCTTCCGCGGCTTCAGGCAGACTTGAAGACCCGATGAGACCCCGCCTCTTCTGCGCCGCCCACGACGCCGGCGGCTGCAACGCCGTCCTGCCCGTGCTCGAAGCCCTGAAGGCCGAAGCGGATATCCGGGCCTGGGCGGACGGCCCCGCCTGGGACATCCTGGCCCGTGCCGGCTGGGCGCCCCAGCGCCTGCGGGCGAGCGAGGCCGCAGCGGCGTTCTCCCGCGCGTTCGGGCAGGAACCGCCCCGGCTGGCCTTGGTCGGCAGCAGCGTCGGCGCCAGCCTGGAGGACGCGCTGGTCTCCGAGTCCCGCCGCCGCCACGTCCCCAGCATCGGCGTGCTCGATGCCTGGATCCGCTACGACCAGCGCTTCGCCCGGGGATCCGACCCCTGGGCGTACCTGCCCGACGCCCTGGTGGTCATGGATGAGCACGCCAAGGCGGAGATGGCGGCCCTGGGCGCCCCGCCCGAGCGGCTGCTGCCCCTGGGCCAGCCCCAGTTCGACCTCCTGCCCGGGCGTCTATCGTCCTTCACCTTGGAGCAGAGGGAGCGCGTCCGCTCGGCCCTGGGGGCCCCGCAGGGCGCGCGCCTGGTACTCTTCCTCTCGCAGGACATGCGGGAGTACTACGGCGGCCGCGAGAGAGCCTTGCAGACCCTGGGTTACGACGAGTTCGACGCGCTGGAGGCCCTCAGGGACGCGGCGAAGGCGGTTTCGGCGAGGCGAGCGGCGCCTTTGCGCCTGGCCGTCAAGCTGCACCCGCGCGAGACCCCGGGGAAATTCGCGGCCCTCTTCGAGGGCCCCGTCGTCCGCGGCGAGGACCCCTACGAGCTGATGCTGGGCTCCGACCTCGTGGTGGGCATGGACACCCTCCTCCTCATCGAAGGCGGCTGGCTCGGCTGCGTGACGCTGAGCCTTCAGCCCCGCCGGAGGGGAGCCGACACGCTCATCACCGGCCGCCTCGGGCTCGGGCGCTCCTGCCGCGAGCCGGAACGCCTGGAAGGTCTCCTGGAGGACCTGCTCTTCGACGATGCCGAGCGCGCGGCCGACGTCGCCTCCATGCGGCGCTTCCCGATCCAGCCCGGCGCGGCGCGGCGCATCGCGGAGCTCGCGCGCTCGCGGCTCGAAGATCCGCGGTCTTGAGGAAGGGCTACCAGGCCGTCCAGCCGCCGTCCACCATCAGGTTCTGGCCGGTCACGTAGGCGGACAGATCGCTGGCCAAGAACGCGACGGCGCCCTTGAGATCCTCTTCCGTCGCCATGCGCCCCAAGGGCGTCTTCCGGATGTAGCGCCGCCTGAATTCGGCCGGCTGCCCCCCCCGCAGGACGCCCCCGGGCGTGATCACGTTGGTGCGCACGCGGGGCGCCAAGGCCGTCGCCAGGTAGCGCGCCGACTGGATCAGCCCCCCCTTCGACGCGGCGTAGCCGATGGGATTCGCCATATCCAGCCCCTTGTAGAGGCTGAAATCGGGGCCCACGACGCCGTAGATCGAGCTGATGAGGATCACGGAACCGCGGCCGGACCGGGCCAGGGCCCGATGGGCCTCCTGGACGATGACGAACGCCGACGTCATGTTCACGCGCATCGCCCGGTCGAAGGCCTCGACGGACTGTTTCGGGAACGGGACCACCCAGCCGGGGAACTCGGTGGTGCCCACGTAGGCCGCGGAGTGGACGACGATGTCCAGGCCGCGCATCCGCCGGATGGCGGCGCGCACGGCCCCGCGGGTTGCGGCCTCGTCGAGCAGGTCGCAGGGCAGGGCGAAGGCGGCCCCGGCCCGCATCCGGCAGAGGCGCTGGGCCCTCTGGCGGCATCGGGCCGCATCGAGGTCCAAGACCGCCACCTTCGCCCCCAACTCGATCAGGGTCTCGCAGATGGCGAGACCGATATGCCCGGCCGCTCCGGTCACCAGGGCGCGCCGGCCCTTCAAGCTCATCAACGAAGGAATGGGCCGCATCATCGTCCTCCTTTGCCGCCGTCCAGCCAAGGAAGCTGGATGCCGCCCCCCCGGATCAAGGCCTCGACCCTTTCGAACTGCTCCAGGTCGTCGATGGACGCCGCGCGGATCTCCGGCGTGACGTACATCAGGTGCTTCCCCTTGTCGCGCCAGGAGTCGTTGGCCTTCATGAAGGGGACGCGCCAGATGTAGATCAGGCCGTTCACGTTGAACGCGTCCGGGATCTCCTGCCGGCGCGTCACCTGGGCGTACTCGGGGAACAAGTCGGACATCCAGCCGCCACGCTCCACCACCCCGTGCCAGACGGGGCTGTAGTAGGGCTTCGAGACGGACAGGATGCCGTTCGCCTCGGGGACCGACTTCAGACGGAGGAACGCCCCCCGCACGTCTTCGGGGAGCCGCGTAGGAGACGTCGGGTCCAGCAGCAGGAGGTACTCGTAGGGCCGCCCTTCCTGGCGCTCGACCGACTCGAGCGCGTGGCGGAGGACGGGCCACAGGGGGGCCTTCGAGCCGGCGAGCTCAGCGGGGCGCATGAACGGGACGTCGGCCCCATGGCTCTTCGCCGCGGCGGCAATCTCCTCGGAATCGGTGGAGACGACGCAGCGGGCGATCTCGGGGCACCTCTTGGCTAGAAGCACGGAATGGGCGATCAACGGGAGCCCGGCGAGAGGACGGACGTTCTTGCCGGGGAGGCCCTGGGACCCTCCCCGCGCGGGGATCACGGCCAGCAGACGTCCATTCGCGTCGTTCATAAGCCTTGCACGACCTCCCGGCGATGGGTATCCGACGAAGCCCGCACGGCGTCGCAGACGGCCAGCGCTCTGAAGCCGTCCTCCAGGGAGGCCAGACGGGAGTTGCGCCCCCCCCGGAGGACCTCCACGAAGCCTTCCGCCTGCCGCACGAAGAGGGCGTCGCTCCCCTCGGGCAGGGTCTCACGCGAGGGCGGCCGCCCGCCCAAGGAGAGGGTCACGGTCTGGCCGAGGACGTCCCACTCCAGCGTCCCGCGCTCCCCGGCGGCGCACATCCTCCTACGGGGCGCCGGCGTCAGGTAATCGAGCCCGACTGAAACGACGGCGGAGGCAGGGGTCTCCCAGACCAGTTCCGCCCACTCCTCGGCCTCGATGCCCAGGCGGCCCGTGCTGCCGAGCAGGCCGTAGGCCGCCTCGGGCCAGCCGAAAGTCCAGCCCG
Organism: Elusimicrobiota bacterium; assembly: GCA_003450735.1. Taxonomy (GTDB): domain Bacteria; phylum Elusimicrobiota; class Elusimicrobia; order UBA1565; family UBA1565; genus UBA9639. The sequence goes on from DMEZ01000014.1 coordinate 10,227, forward strand.
CGTAATCGATCTCGTGGATCAGGTCGCGGAGGACGCCCCCCTCCTCGGCTCGGGCGCTATAGCTCTGCCGGTACGGACGCTGAGGCCGCCAGTCCGGGAGGAAGGAGCGGCATTCGACGCCCACCGAGTGGACGGGGCCGATCTCCACGAGGAGCTCCCGGAAGCGGTTGAGCGACTTGGAGAAGCGGAGCACGCAGCCCACGAAGACCTTGCGTCCCGACCCGGAGAAAGGCCGCCAGGCCTCCCGCACCTGGGACGCCTCCGGCGCCATCGGCTTCTCCACCAGCACATCCATCCCCAAGGACAGGGCCTCGGAAGCGTCCCGCATGTGCCGAAGCGTATCCGTGGCGACGACGCAGGCCTTCGCCCCGAGCCGGGCGGCTTGGGCGAGGCTCTCCGCCGTCTCGAAGCCCATCCCTTCCAATTCCGGGCGCCGCGCAGGCCTCAACGGCACGGCCACGGGCCGGACGCCCTCCAGGACGCGCAGAGCCCGCAGATGATGCATCCCGGCGCTGCCCGTCCCGACGACCGCCACGCGGAGCGCGTCCATCCGCTCATTCTTGCATAAGTCCGCAGGGGACTCAAGCCGCGCCGAACGGAGGGCCGGCGCCCAAGGAGAAGCCGATAAATTTGTAGACTATGCGCTCTGGGCCCATCCAGCGCGGGGCCCCCTATACCTTAAGAGGCTCCGGATGTGGAACAGGATCTGGGACACCATCTTTTCTGACAACGAATGGGGGAAGTACCCGCCCGAGGACCTGATACGCTTCATCGCGAGGGACTTCTATGCCGCCCCCTCCCGATCGGACGTGAGGATCCTGGAGGTGGGCTGCGGCACCGGCGCGAACCTCTGGTACCTGGCTCGGGAGGGCTTCCGCGTGACCGGCATCGACGGCAGCCGCGTCGGGGTGGAGCGGGCCGCCGCCAGGCTGAAAGCGGAGTCCCTGGAAGGCACCGTCCTCGTCGGGGACATCGTCTCCCTGCCTTTCGAAGACGAGACCTTCGACTGCGCGATCGACATCGAATGCCTCTACGCCAACAGCCGCAAGGATTGCGCGCGCATCCTCTCCGAGATCCACCGGGTGCTCAAGCCGGGGGGAAAGCTCTTCTCCAAGACCTTCATGACGGGAACGACCGGCGAGGGCTCCGGCCCGAAGCTGGAAGGCGAGGAGAACACCTATTTGGAGCTCCGCGAAGGCCCGCTGCGCCAAGGCTGCGGCCTGATCCGCCTGACGAGCGAGCGGGAGATTCCCGAACTGTATCACCCCTTCAGGATCGATAGCGTCGACACCCTCCTGCGCTCAGAGAAGAACCAGGCGCACGTGACGAAGGAATGGATCATCCAATGCACCAAAGCCTGACCGGCCGGTCGCTCTGGCTGGACTACTCCCAGAGGCAGGCCTGGGAAGGCTGGCTCGCGAAGCTCCCCCCCGAGAAGCGGGACGTCTATTTCCTGCCCGAATACGCGCGTCTCTACGTCTCCTCCGACGCCGAGGCGGCCTGCTACGTCTATTCGAGCGGGGAGCGGGTCTTCCTGTACCCGTTCCTCCTGCGAGGTGTCCCCTTCATACCCGGGGTTTTCGACATCGCGACCCCCTACGGCTACGGGGGGCCCATCGCCAACACCGACGACCCCGACTTCATCGCCGAAGCCTGCCGCCGCTTCCGCGACGAGGCGTCCCAGCGCGGCGTGGTTGCAGAACTGATCAAGTTCCATCCCCTGCTGGGCAACCACCTGCCGCTGCAGCCCTCCTACCCCGGCCGCATCCAGCGGGAGCGTTCCACGGTGTACGCGGAGATGGCCGTCGAGGAACCCCGCCGCTGGCAGGAGATCTACAGCCACGCCAACCGCAAGAACATCAACAAGGCCAAGCGCGGAGGCATCGAGGTGCGTTTCGGTCAGGACGAAGAGGCCTGGCGGGCCTTCAGGACGCTCTATGCCGACACCATGGCCGACAACAAGGCCGACCCGTTCTATCTCTTCTCCGCGGACTATTTCGACCGCGTTCGCAGGGACCTGGCGAACCACTACGTCCTCGTCTCCTGCGTGCTCGAGGGGAGGACCATCTCCGTCCTGCTGGCTCTCCTCGGGCTGGTCCATGCCCATTGCCACCTGATCGGCACGGACCGGGCGCTCCTGAACACCGGGGCCAACAACCTGCTGCACCACGAGCTGATCCTCTGGTGCAAGGCACGCGGATATGAGAAACTGCACATCGGCGGCGGGCGCTCCGGCGCCGACGACGATCCCTTGCTGAGGTTCAAGAGGAATTTCTCGGACAAGACCTCCTCCTTCTTCGTCGCGGAGCACGTGCTCGACGAAGAGGTCTACGCCGACCTATGCGCCCGCTGGAAGCTCCAGCACCCCAGCACGGAAGCCTCGCACCATCTGCTGCGCTACCGGCTGACATGATCATCGAGAAGAAGCAGCAGGACCCTCTGCGCTACGCCTTCGGCTGGCTCTACTTCGATTCCGCCCGGGCCGGGCTCAAGCGGGTCCTGCGGGCCGAGGCGAAGCGCGGCCGGAAGATCCTCGTCCCAGCCTACGTGGGGCAGAGCTCCCGGGAAGGGTCGGGGGTCTTCGACCCGATCCGGGAGACCCGCACCCCCTTCCGCTTCTATCGGCTCGACGA
>DMEZ01000014.1:13171-96571 GCA_003450735.1 Elusimicrobiota bacterium
GCCCGGAGCTGGACCTCTTCGGGCAGGACCTCCGGAGGATCGCGGACCAGCGGATCCGCAACTACGAGCGCATCCGCAGAGCCCTCTCGACGCGGGCCAAGGCGCTGGGCATCACCCTGCTCCGGGGAAAGCCCGGCGGGGCCGTCCCCCAGACCTTCCCGATCCTGCTTCCGGACACGCGCCTGCGCGACCGGCTCTATTTCCAGCTGAACGCGGAAGGATACGGCGTGGTCAGCCTCTACCATGAGCTGGTCCAGGAGATCGACGCCTCCTTCGACGTCGAGCGGGACATCTCCGGCCGCATCCTGAACCTCCCGGTGCATCAGGACGCCGGGGGCAGGGACCTCGACCGACTGCTCCAGAGGATGGCGGCCCTCATCCGGGATCATCGACGGGAGGTGGGACGGTGAGAAAAATCTTCATCATCGCAGAAGCCGGGATCAACCACAACGGGGACCTCGGCAGGGCGCTCGAGATGGTCGACGCCGCCGCCCGCAGCGGCGCGGACGCCGTGAAGTTCCAGACCTTCAAGGCGGAGAAGGTCATCAGCCGGTTCGCTCCCAAGGCGGAGTACCAGCTGAAGACGACCGACGCCCGGGAGTCCCAGCTCGAGATGGCCCGAAAGCTGGAGCTGGACTTCGCGGCCTTCACCCAGCTCCACCACCGCTGCCGCGAGAGGCGCATCCAGTTCCTCTCGACGGCCTTCGACTCCGAGAGCATCGATTTCCTCGCGGGTCTCGGCCTGAAGACGATGAAAATCCCCTCCGGGGAGATCACCCATTTGCCCTATCTGCGGAAGATGGGCGGCCTGGGCGGGAAGCTCATCGTCTCCACCGGCATGGCCGACCTCCGGGAGGTGGAAGCCGCGCTCGACGTCCTGCTGGGGGCCGGGATGCGGAAGGCCGACATCACGCTCCTGCACTGCAACACGGAGTACCCCACGCAGATGGAGGACGTGAACCTCCGGGCGATGCTCACGCTTCAGAAGGCCTTCGGGGTCGACGTGGGCTATTCCGACCACACCCCCGGGATCGAGGTGGCCGTCGCCGCCGCCGCCCTCGGAGCCGTGGTCCTCGAGAAGCACTTCACCCTCGACAAGGCCCTGGAGGGGCCGGACCATCGGGCCTCCCTCGCCCCCTCCGAGCTCGACGCCCTGGTGAAGGCCGTCCGGAACATCGAGAAGGCGCTGGGCGACGGGGTCAAGAAGGCGTCCCCGTCGGAGAGCCGCAACAAGCCCATCGCCCGGCGGAGCATCGTCGCCGCGAGGGCGATCCGCAGGGGAGAAGCCCTCACGGAGGAGAACCTCGCCGCGAAGCGGCCGGGGACGGGCGTCAGCCCCATGGAGTGGGACCGGGCGCTCGGCTCCCTCGCCGTACGGGACTTCGCGGCCGACGAGCTCATCGAGCTATGAAGCGCAGGATCTGCGTCGTCACCGGTTCCAGGGCCGAATACGGCGTCCTCTCGAACATCCTGAGGGTGATCCGCCGCTCGAAGCGCCTCGAACTGCGCCTGGTCGTCACCGGGATGCACCTCTCCAAGGAATTCGGCCACACGGTCGATGAGATCGTCGCCGACGGCATCCCGATCGCAGAACGCGTCGAGAGCCAGCTCTCCTCCGACGGCACCTCGGCCGTGGCAAAATCGATGGGCCTGGGGATCATCGGCCTCGCGGACTGCTTCACCCGCTTGAAGCCGGACCTCTTGCTGCTGACCGGCGATCGCTACGAGATCTTCGCGGCGGCCGCCGCCGCGACGGTCTTGAACCTGCCGATCGCGCACGTCTCGGGCGGCGAGCTCACCGAGGGCGCCATCGACGAGCAGCTGCGCCACGCGATCACCAAGATGAGCCACATCCATTTCGTGTCCCTCGAAGAGAACGCCGCGCGCGTACGGCAGATGGGCGAGGAGTCCTGGCGGGTCCACGTGATCGGGGGGCCCTGGATCGACAACATCCGCAGGATGAAGCGTCTGAGCCGGGCGCGGCTCAGGAAAACCCTCGGGGCGCGGCTCTCGCGCCCCACGATCCTCGTCACCTACCATCCGGTGACTTTGCAGCTCGGCGAGACCGCCCGGCATGTCCGGAACCTGCTCGCGGCCCTGGCCGAAGTCGACGCCGAGATCCTCTTCACCTACCCGAACGCCGACGCGGGAGGCCGCGTCATCATCTCCGCCATCGAGGGCTTCGCGCGGGCGCATCCCAACGCGAAGGTCTTCAAGTCCCTGGGCTCCCTCCTCTACCTCAATCTGCTCTCGGTGGTCGACCTGATGGTCGGCAACTCCTCGAGCGGGGTCGTGGAGACCCAGAGCTTCCGTCTGCCGGTGGTCAACATCGGGAATCGGCAGGCCGGACGCCTGATCGCCGATAACGTCCTCTGCGTCCGGGAGGAGAAGGCGGACATCCTGCGCGGCATCCGCAAAGGCCTCGACGAGGACTTCCGCCGCGGCCTCGCCGGCATGAAGAACCCCTACGGGCGGGGCGGCGCCGCCGAGAGGATCGAGAGGATCTTGGCGCGGGTCGACCTCGGCCCGAAACTCCTGAAGAAGCGGTTCGCGCCCGCGAGCGGGCGCCCGCAAGGGCGGCCATGAAGGTCCTGTTCATCTACCCGCCCGTCACCCGGCCCAAGGATTTCTCCGCCAAGGCCGTGCGCGTGAGCGTCTTCTTCCCCATGGGCATCGCCTACCTCCTGGCGGTGCTGGAGCGCGCGGGCGGCCACGAGACGGCGGCTTTCGACGCGCTCAGCGAAGGGGACATCGACGAGGGACGGCCGATGGACGGCGGGGAGCGGCTGCGCTACGGCCTCTCCGACGAGGCGATCGCCCGGAAGATCGCGGATTTCGCCCCGGATGTGGTCGGCGTCGCCTGCCTCTTCTCCGCCATGCAGTGGGACGCGGAGAACGTCTGCCGCCTCGTGAAGCGGGCCGCGCCCGCCGCCCGGACCGTCCTCGGCGGCGCCCACGCCGGCTGCATGGCGGAGGAGATCCTCCGCGAGGAGCCGGCGGCGGACTTCGTGCTCTTGGGCGAGGCCGAGGAATCCTTCCCCGCCCTGCTGGCCGCGCTGAAGAGCGGCGGCAGCTTCTCGAAGCTCGACGGGATCGCCTACCGCGCCGACGGCGGCGTCCGCCTCGCGCCCAAGACGCGCTACATCTCGGACATCGACGCCATCCCTTTCCCGGCCCGCCATCGCTTCGACATGACGCGCTACTTCACCAGCGCCAAATCCCACGGCTTCTTCAGGAACGCCCCCTTCACCCAGATGATCACGTCGCGGGGTTGCCCCTACAAGTGCGCGTTCTGCGCGCTCGACGCGCACTGGGGCAGCCGCCAGAGGCTCCGCAGCGCCGGGAACGTCCTGGCCGAGATCGAGCTCCTGGTCGAACGCTACGGGATCCGGGAGCTCCACTTCGAGGACGACAACCTCACCGCGGACAAGAAGCGCGCCCTCGAGCTCTTCGAGGGGATGACGCAGCGGGGCTTCCACCTCAGCTGGCATGTCCCCAGCGGCATGGCGGTCAACACGCTCGACGAGCGTCTCCTCGAGAAGATGCGGGAGTCCGGCTGCTACTCCGTCACCCTGGCCATCGAGAGCGGAGACCCGGAGGTCGTGCGCAAGCTCATGAACAAGCCCGTCGACTTCAAGCGCGTGCCGGGCCTGGTCAAGAAGATCCGCGCGCTGGGCATGGACGTCCGCGGCTTCTTCATGATCGGCTACCCTGGGGAGACCCGGGACACGATCCGGCGCACGATCGAATACGCCAAGGAACTCGAGCTCGATTGGTCCTATTTCTCGATCACCTCCCCCATCCCGAAGACCGCGATGTACCGGACCTGCATCGAGAAGGGCTACATCAAGGAGGGGGATTTCGACCCGATCCGCAGCTTCCACCGCAGCATCATCCGCACCCCGGAATTCACCCCGGAACTCCTCCGCGAGATCCGGGAGGAGGCCATCATCGACGTCTGCTTCCGCAACAACCCGAACCTGCTGAAGTACGACCTCGACCGCGCCATCGCCGACTTCTCGAGCGTGGTCAACCATTACCCTCATTTCGATTTCGCGAACTTCTACCTGGGCGAAGCCTACCGGAAGAAGGGCGACATCCCCCGCGCGGTCGAGTCCTATCAGAACACGCTGAAGGCGAACCCGGCGCACGCGGAGGCCCGCCGCCGGCTGCAGGAGCTCCATCATGACTGAGGACAGGAAGCGGGCACTCATCCTGGGCGCGGGCCCGGTCGGGCTGGTCAGCGCCTGGAAGCTCCTCGAGAGCGGCTGGGACGTGGAGGTCTTCGAGAAGGACCGGAGCGTCGGCGGCCTCTGCAAGACCTGGCGGTGGGGGGATTTCCTCGTCGACACAGGCCCCCACATCTTCCACACCCCGGACGAGAACCTCGCCCGCTTCTGGGAGAAGGAGTTCGGCGGACTCTTCCTCAAGGGCGATTTCTGGTGCAAGAACGTGCAGGGGGAGGATTTCAAGGCCTACTGGGATTATCCCCTTTCCTGGGAGAGCATCTCCCGCTACCCCCGCGAGCTCAAGGACCGGATCCTGTCCGAACTGAAGACCCCGGACGTCGAGGGCAAAGCCCGCGCGAAGAGCTACAAGGAGTACATGAGGGCCCAGGTCGGCGAGACCCTGCGCGGGATGTTCTTCGAAAGGTACCCCGAGAAGATCTGGGGCATCTCCACCGATGAGATGACCCCGGACTGGGCGCCGCGCAGGATCGAGTTCCGCCAGAAAGTCACGCCCTTCTACCACAAGCAATGGAATGCCGTCGGGAAGCGCGGGACAGGCTGTCTCTTCGAGGAGATCCGGACGAGGATCCTGCGCCTGGGAGGACGCATCCGGACGGGCTGGGAAGTCCGCGGGCTCAAGACCCAAGGCCGCCAGATCCGGGGGATCCACTTCGCCAACGGCAAGTCCGTCAAGTCGGCCGGAGAGGACGTGATCATCTCGAGCCTTCCGATCACCGCCCTGGCCGGGATGCTGGGCTACCGCAGCCGCCTGCGCTTCCGCGGGGTCCGGACGGTCTACCTGGCCTACGACCTGGAGTCGATCCTCCCCAAGGACATCCACTGGTTCTACTACGATTCGCCCCAGATCCTGTTCCATCGGATCACGGAGCCCAAGAAGCTCTCCCCCTTCCTGGCGCCCAAGCGCAAGACCTACCTGACCGCCGAGATCACCTGCAGCCCGGGCGACGCCGTCCATGGGATGGACGCCGCGGAACTCATCCGCAGGACGGCCGCGCAGGTCGAGAGGGTGGGGCTGGCGCCGGCGCGCCGGATGACCGCCGGCGACGTCCGCACGGAGGAGTTCGTCTACCCCCTGCAGTACCGGGGCTACCAGGAGGAACTCGCGAAGACCCGCTCGGCGGTCTCGCGGTTCCAGCAGATCTATTCCCTGGGGACCGGGGGCGAGTTCCACTACTCGGACCTGCAGGTGATCTTCCACAAGGTCTTCGATACCGTGGCGGTCCTGACGGGCAAGGACTCCTCCTTCACCCAGACCATTCGCCAGACCCCCCGCTGCCGCCCCAACCGCCATGTGAGCCTCCATGGCCGGACGATCGGCGAAGGCCAGCGGTGCTACGTGATCGCCGAAGCGGGCCTCAACCACAACGGAAGCCTCCAGATCGCCAAGCAGCTGGTGGACGCCGCCAAGCGCGCCGGCTGCGACGCCGTCAAGTTCCAGACCTTCCGCGCCTCCAGCCGGATCTCCAAGAAGGTCAAGGCCGTGCGCTACGCCGAGACGATCATCGGCACGGAGGAGACCCTCTACGAGATGTTTGACCGCCTGGCGATGAGCCCCGGCGACCAGAAGACACTCTTCCAGTACGCCCGCTCGGCCGGCATCGAGATCTTCTCCACCCCCTTCGACCTCGCCAGCGTCGACGCCCTGGAATCACTGGGGGCGGGCCTCTACAAGATCGCCTCCATGGACCTGGTGAACCTGCCCCTCATCGAGCGCGCCGCGAAGACGGGCAAGCCCATCCTGCTCTCGACCGGGATGTCGACCCTCGGACAGATCGAGGAGGCGGTGGAGACGGTGATCCGCGCCGGCAACCCGAATCTGATCCTCCTGCACTGCAACTCCTCCTACCCGGCCGCGCTGGAGGAGATGAACCTCAACGCCATGGAGACGCTCCGCAAGTGCTTCTCGGTGCCGGTCGGCCTCTCGGACCACACCATCGGGCTCTTCGTCTCGCAGATCGCCATCGCCCGCGGCGCCGACCTCATCGAGCGGCACCTGACCCTGGACCGCACCCTCGAGGGCCCCGACCACATCCTCTCGTCGGAGCCCGCGGAATTCGCCGAGCTCGTCGAGATGACCCGGAAGGTCCCCTTGATCCTCGGCGACGGGGTCAAGAGGATCCAGCCCAGCGAGTACGACACCCTGAACCAGCAGCGCAAGAGCCTCTACGCGGCGCGGCTCATACGGAAGGGCGAGACCCTGACCCGGGACAACCTGGCGATCAAGGGCCCCGGAGGGGGCCTTCTGCCCCGCTATCTCGAGGTCGTGGTCGGCAGGAAGGCGCAGAGGACGATCCCCGAGGACCACCCCGTCACCTGGGACGACATCTAAGATGAACGCCCCCCTGAAGGCCGCACGCCTCGCCCGAACGGTCGCCGCCCTCGCGAAGAAGAGGCGCAAGGCCTCGGGCTTCTGCATCGGCAACACCGCCAAGATTGACTCGCAGAGCCTCTACTTCACCCCCCTTCGGGATACGAACCTCATGGTGGTGGCGGGGGTGATCGTCTACAGCGAGGCCCAGGCGGTCCAGATCGCCCGAGCGGTGGACGGGAAGGTGGATCGCGTACTGGTGGACGCCGAGAAGAAGATCCCGGACGAGCTCTCCATGAGGGGAGACACCGCCAACGTGGAGCGCGCCGTCCGCGAGACCCTGAAGAGGTCGGCTTTGTGGATCTACAAGGGCAACGACCTTTCCGTCGAGGCCGTCGACTGCCTTTTGACCCAGCTGACCAAGAGCTCGGTCCGGGGGATCGGCGGCAAGAAGGCGGCCATCCTGGGAGCGGGCAACCTCGGCTCGAAGCTGGCGCTGAAGCTGGTGGAACGGGGCGCCAGCGTCGCCATCACCCGGCGCGACGTCAGGAAGCTCCGCCTGATCACCGAAGCCCTCAACTGCATCAAGCCCGCCTACACTACCGCGAAGGTCCAGGGCCTCACGGACAACCGGGCCGCCGCCGCGAATGCGGATATCCTGATCGGCACCACCAACGGCAAACCGGTCATCACCGCGCAGATGGTACGGGACCTGGCTCCCGGCGCCTTCATCGTCGACGTCGGCAAGGGCGTCTTCTTCCCCTCGGCCCTCCGGGAGGCCGAGCGGATCGGCATCCCCATCCACCGGCTTGACATCACGGCGGCTTTCGAGGGGCTCATCAACGAGCTCTTCGCGATCGAGCGCATCGTCGAACGGCGCCAGGGGCGCAAATTCTGGCGGGGCGAGTCCATCGTGTCCGGAGGCCTGCTGGGGAGGCGGGACGAGGTCGTCGTCGACAACATCCATCGCCCCAGGGTCGTCTACGGGATCGCCGACGGCCGGGGGGACTTCCTCCGGACGCTGTCCCCGAAGCAGCTCGCCCGGCTGCGCCGCATCCAGGAGATCGTCAAAGCATGAGCCAGATCAAGAACATCGACGTGATCGTCGAAGCGCGGATGACGTCCACCCGCCTTCCCGGGAAGGTGCTGCTCCCCGGCGCGGGCAAGCCGATGCTGGCGCACATGATCGAGCGCCTGAAGAGGATCCCCGAGGTCACACGGGTCATCGTCGCCACCACCGAGAATAAGTCCGACGACGCGATCGCCGTCCTGGCTCGGGAGATGGGCGCCGGCTGCTTCCGAGGCTCCGAAGAGGACGTCCTCGGCCGGGTGGTCTTGGCCGCGCAGCGCTTCAAGACCGACCTCATCGTCGAGATCACGGGGGACGACCCCCTGGCGGACCCCGGGATCTCCTCCTCGGTGATCCGGACCTTCCTGGAGCACGCCGGCGAGGTCGACTACGTCGCCAACGATCTCGAGGAGACCTTCCCCATCGGGTTCAACACCCGCGCCTTCCCGCGGGAACTGCTGGAGCGCGTGGAGCGCAAGACCTCCCACCCCGTCGACCGGGAGCACGTCGTCAACTACTTCTGCAAGCACCCCGCCGAATTCCGCCTGCGCAACGTGGCCGCGGAGGGGCCGCTGCGGCGCACCGACATCCGCCTGACCCTGGACACCCGGGAGGATTATGAGGTCATCCGCTCCACCTTCTCGGCCCTCTACCCCCAGGACCCCGCCTTCACCGCGGCGGATATCATCGCCTACTTGGACGCCCACCCTGCGGTGCGGGACATGAACAAGGCCGTCCAGCAGCGCACCTACACCTATGACTAGCCATGACCTCCCGGCGGCGCTGGGCGGGAAGCCCGCCTTCTCCAAGCCCTTCCGGGCATACCAGCCCATCGGGCGCGAAGAGCTGGACGCGGCCGTCGCCGTCCTCAAGAGCGGAAAGCTCTCGGGCTTCATCGGCGCCTGGGTGCCCGAGTTCTACGGCGGCCCCCGGGTGCGGCGCCTGGAAGAGCGCTGGGCCCGGTACTTCGGGGTGCGGCACGCCCTGAGCGTCAACTCGGCGACCTCCGGCCTCTACGCCGCCATCGGCGCGCTGGGGATCGAGCCGGGCGACGAGGTCATCGTGACGCCCACCACCATGAGCGCGACCGTGACCGGCATCGTGCTCTACCAGGCCGTCCCGGTCTTCGCGGACATCTCCCCCGACACCTTCTGCATCGACCCCGCCGAGGTGGAGCGCCTGATCACGCCCCGCACCCGCGCCATCATCGCCGTCGACATCTACGGAGCGACCGCCGACTGGCGGCGCCTGCGGGGGATCGCGCGCAGGCACGGCCTCCAGCTCATCGAGGACTCCGCCCAATCCCTCGGCGGACGCTACCTGGGCCGCCGGAGCGGGACCTTCGGGGACATCGGAGTCTTCAGCCTCAACCGGCACAAGCACATCCACTGCGGCGAGGGGGGCCTCTGCGTCACCGACGACGACCGGCTCGCCGAGCGCATCCGTCTGATCCGCAACCACGGAGAGGCGGTGGTAGGGGCCAGGGGAACGAAGGACATCGTCAACATCCTCGGCTTCAATTTCCGCATGAACGAGGTCGAGGCGGCGATCTCCCTCGAGCAGCTCAAGAAGCTCGAGGGGCTCGTCCGTGAACGGATCAAGATCAGCGACGCGGTCCGCGACGCGTTCCGGGGCCTGGAGGGGATCACCGTGCCGGAGGTGCCGGCCGGCATGCGGCACGTGTACTACTACCTCTGCCTCAAGCTCGACCCGAGGAAGGCGGGCCTCTCCAGAAAGGCCTTCGTCCAGGCGATGAACCTGGAAGGCGTCCCCTTGCGCGAAGGCGGCTACGAGCCCATCTACTACCAGCCGATGTACCAGCGGAAGATCGCCTTCGGGCGGAAAGGCTACCCCTTCACCGCCCCGTACTACCGGGGGAAGGCCGACTACCGGCGCGGACTCTGCCCGGTCGCGGAGAGGATGTGGGAGCGAGAGCTCTTCTATTTCCCCACCCAATCCTCCATGCCCTGCGCCGCCGAGGCCGCGAGGATGGGCCCCGCAGCGCGGCGCATCCTCCGGCACGCCGCCGCCGTCGAGAAGAGGCTCGCCGCTCATGGGCGCTAGACGCCCGGTCAGCGTCGGAGTCATCGGGCTCGGCCGGTCGGGCTGGGACCTGCACGTCCGGAGCCTGAGAGACGACCCGCGCTACCGCATCGCGGCCGCCTGCGACCCGCTCGAAGGACGGCGCAGGCAGGCCCGACGCGAGCTGGGCTGCGCCGTCTACGCGGGCCACGAGGGCCTCCTCGCCCATCCGGGGCTGGAGCTCGCAGTGATCGCCTCGAAGAGCAACGACCACGTCCCGATGGCGCGGGGCGCCCTGGAGCGGGGGTTGCACGTCGTCCTCGAGAAGCCCCTGGCCTCTTCGGCCCGGGAATTCTCGAAGCTCCAGGCCCTCGCCAGGAAGAGGAAGCGCCTCCTGAGCCCGTACTACAACTTCCGCTTCAGCAGGGACTTCCTGCTCATCCAGTCTCTGCTGAAAAAAGGACTCATCGGGAAGCCTTTCCTGATCAAGCGCCAAGTCGGCTATTTCAACCGCAGGGAGGACTGGCAGGCGCGGTCGGACGAGGGCGGCGGCATCCTGAACGCGGCGACCGTCCATTCCATCGACCAGGTGATCCACCTCCTCCAGGAACGGCCCCGCCTGGAATGGTTCGACCTGCGCAAGCTGATCTCCAAGGGGGACGCCCCCGACCACTCGAAGCTCCTGCTGCGCTTCCCCGGCGGATGCGTCGCGGACATCGAAGTCTCCTGGGCGCAGGCCTTCTCCGGTCCCGAGTGGCTCATCTACGGGACCCGCGGCGCCCTCCGCTCCCTCCCAGGCGTCCTCGAAGCGACATGGCACAGGCGGCGCGACGTCCTCCGAGGCAGGCCCGAAGACCGCTCCTACCTCTCCGGCGAGAGGATCCATTGGAAGTCGTTGAAGATCCCGGTGGAGCGAGGCTTCTCCACCGACTACTACGGCCGGCTCTGGGGCGCGCTCCGGCGCGGCAGGACGCCCCCGGTGCCCTCCGAAAGCGCCCTCGAAGCCCTCCGCGTCCTAGACCTGTGCCGACGGACGCGTTAAGGACGGAGATGGGGACATCGCCCTCGGAGCCGGTCTTCATCCCTGGCGACTCCCCCCTCCAAGCCTTCAGCCTCCTCCTCCTCCTCCTGGTCCATGACCGGATCCTGCTCACCCCCCACGCCTTCGAGCGCATGAAGAGGACGCTCGCACGGCTGGGCCTGGAGGGACGCATCGGCATCCTGGACTGCAAGGCGGGAGACCATCCCGGCCTCTGGTACGAGACCAACCTCGAGACCCTGCGGCTCGCGGAGGAAGCCTGGCGCGCGGCCACGGCGGGAACGGCCCATCTGGCGAGCGCCTATGACCGCTTCTTCCGCTCCGACAAGATGGACGTCTTCCTCAAGGGACAGCTGGCTCTGGAACTATTCGCCGTCCTGCTCGACCTCCACCTATTGCGGCTGACGCCCGACGTGCCCACCCGCGCGGCCCTCTTTTTGCCCGACACGCCCCTGAACCGTTTCGCGATGGACCACCTGAGGAAGACCCGCGGCTTCAGCCCAAACGCCTCGTGGGTCATGTCGATGGGCTGGCTGGCCCTCCCCCTCTACTATCTCTGGCTCGTCCGGGAGGTCTTCCGGCGAGGATTCCGCCTAGGCTCCGAGCGCAAAGCGTACGCGGTCGCCCGGGAGCTCTCCGACGGATTCGGCCGCGCGGTGCTCCGCGACGACCCCATGGTGGACGGCCGCGGCATCCAGCCGCGGGACGTCCTCTTTTTGGACCGCTCCCGGGAGAGCCCCCACCCGGCCGCCGGCGAGTGCCCTGAGCTCGGCTACGACCTCCAGGATTTGGACACGCTGCCGATCCCCCTGGGGCCCGGCGCAGCCGCCCCGCTCCTGTTCTACTTCGTGCGCCCCGTCCTAGACGCGCTCCGGCTGGCCGCCCAAGGCAACCTCCAGCTGCTCCCGGCCGCGGCGTTCTTCCTCAAGCAATCCTGGCCTTACGACGTCCTGCTGCGCTCGTTCCGTGTGCGGCTCATCTCCTCCAACAAGGACTGGGGGGACGTGCCGCAGACCATGGCCGCCAACCGGCACGGGGCGCGCTCCTTCCTCATCCAGTGGAGCGACATCACCGCCTACCCGGAGATCCATCACGCCTTCATCGCCCACGACCTGTATTTCTTCTGGGGCGAGGGCCACCGGGATTTCCACGCCGGCCACAAGAAGATTGCGCAGCCGCTCTCGACTGGATGCATCTTCAAAGCCAGCTTCCTGGAGCAGCGCCGGAGGGCCGACGCCCTGCGCGAGAGGATCGGCCTGGGGCGCGGCCGGGCCGTCTCGTTCTTCGACACCACGTTCGGAGACGTCTACGAGTACCCCGAGGCGATGTTCCTGCGGTATCTGGATTCCATGCGGCTCTGCGCCCGCGCCCTGCCCGAGACCCTGTTCCTGCTCAAGCGCAAGCGGTTCTGGCTCGACTCCTACGACAGCCTAATCAGCCCGACCCATCGGGCCGCCTACCGTGAGCGCTGGGACGCCCTGCGAACGCTGCCGAACTTCAAGGACGTCTCGGGCTCGGTCCGCGACCCGGAAGCCCTCATCGCCGTCTCGGACGTGGTCGTCACCCTGGCCATGACCTCGCCGAGCACCATCGCGCTGCTGTGCGGGGTCGACGCCCTCTACTACGACGACAGCGGCAACCGCCAGCATCCCTTCTGCCGCCTGCCCGAGAAGCGGCTCGTCCTGGACGCCCCGCAGGCCCTGGCGGACCGTGTCGCCGAGATCCTCCAGGGGCGCGCCCGCCCGACCCAGCTGCTCAGCGAGAGCGATCTGCGCCCCCTGGACGCCCACCGGGACGCTGGGGCCCTGGAGCGCATCCGGGACGTCCTGCGTGCCGAGCTCTCCTCGTCAAAGTGATAGAATAGGGGCATGATCCCGACCCATCCTTTCGAGCTCCCGCCCAGCGCGACCATGCGCGAGGCGATGCGCAAGATGGTCGGCCCCCCCTCGAGCCTCATGATCATGGTCGTCGACGGGAAGCGCCGGCTGCTGGGCGTCGTCGTGGATTCCGACCTGCGGAAAGCGATGCTCTGCGGGCTGCCGCTGAGCGCCCCGCTGTCCCAGATCATGAACGCCAAGCCGTTCACCTTGCCCTGCACGCTGGATCGATCCGCGATCTGCGAGATCTTCCGCAAGACCCCCCGCAACCAGATCCCGCTGGTGGACGAGCGCGGCCGCGTGACGAGCCTCGCCTACATCGGAGACTACCTTTCCTCCCGGAAGGAGCGGCCGAACTGGGTGGTGCTCCTGGTCGGCGGGGCCGGCCGGCGCCTCCATCCCCTCACCCGGCTCCGCCCGAAGCCGCTGCTGCCCGTCGGCGACAAGCCTTTGCTCGAGACCATCCTCGAACAGTTCTCGGCGGCAGGCTTCCACAATTTCATCCTCGCCATCAACCGCCACGCCGATCAGTTCCGGAGCCATTTCGGCGACGGCTCCCGCCTGGGGCTCGACATCCGCTATGTGCATGAGCGCAAGCCCCTCGGCACCGCGGGAGCCCTCTCGCTGCTGCCCGGCCCCGTCCGCGACCCGCTGATCGTCATGAACGGGGACCTGCTGACCAAGGTCAACTTCGAGAACCTGCTGGATTTCCATAAGGAAGAAGGCTGCCTGGCCACCCTGTGCGTACGCGAGTACGATTTCCAGGTCCCCTTCGGCGTCATCCGGATGGAGGGGCATCGGCTCCTCAAGATCATCGAGAAGCCGACCCACCGGTTCTTCGTGAACGCCGGCATCTACGTCCTCGAACCCTCCGTCCTGGGCTGGATCCCCAAGAACCGCCGCTTCGACATGCCCGACCTCCTCGCCGCGATCCTGAAGAAGCGCCACCGGTCCATCGGCTGCTTCCCGATACGCGAGTACTGGATCGACATCGGCCGGATGGGCGACTACGAACGCGCCCAGGAAGAGTTCCCCGACCACTTCAGCCCCGGATGAACGGCCCAGACCGCATCCCTCTCTCCGAACCCTCGATCCAGGGCGCCGCCTGGAAGTACGTGCGGGACTGCCTCGACACCGGCTGGGTCTCCTCGGTCGGCCGCTACGTGTCGGGATTCGAGCTCGCCATCGCCCGCTACACCGGCTCCCGGCGCGCGGTCGCCGGCGTCAACGGCACGGCATGCCTCCACACCGCCCTGCGCGCGCTCGGGATCGGCCCGGGCGACGCGGTTGCGGTGCCTGCCATGACTTTCATCGCCACCGCCAACGCCGTGGCCCACTGCGGGGCGGAGTGCGTCTTCGTCGACTGCGACCCGGCCCGGTTCAACCTGGACCCGGACGCCCTCGAGGACCTGCTGGAGAACCGGTGCCGGCGGAGGCGGGGCCGGCTCTTGACGCCCTCCGGAGCCCCTCTCAAGGCAATCCTCCCGGCCCATATCCTGGGCTACCCGGCCGCGATGGCCCGGCTCCTGCGCATCGCACGCCGCCGCGGACTGCTCGTCATCGAGGATGCGGCGGAGAGCATCGGTTCCTGGATCGGCGGCCGCCACACGGGAACGCTCGGCGACGCCGGCATCCTCAGCTTCAACGGGAACAAGATCATCACCTGCGGCGGGGGAGGGATGGTCCTCGCTGGCGACCCCGCCCTCGCCCGGCGCATCAAGCACCTCACCCAGCAGGCGAAGTCCTCCGGGAAGGAATACATCCACGACGAGATCGGCTTCAACTACCGCATGACGAACCTCTCCGCCGCCCTCGGGCTCTCGCAGCTGGAGCTCCTCCCCCGCTTCCTGCGCCAGCGCGAGCGCATCGCCCGATGGTACGGCCGACGCCTGGGCGGCGTCCCCGTGGCGCCGGTCGGGGAGACGATCCGCTGGAACCGCTGGCTGCTCTCCGTCCAGGCCGCGTCCCACGCAGAGCAGGAGCGGCTCCTGAAGGCCCTCCTCGCCGCGGGCTGCATCGCGCGCAAGCTCTGGCAGCCCCTCCCTTGGCAGAAGCCTTACCGCAGCCGGGCACACGCTCCGGCCCCGAACGCCGAGCGGGCCTACAGGACGCTCATCAACATCCCCTCCTCGACTTCCCTGACGGAGGCCCAGACGGACCGGGTCGCGCACATCCTCAAGACAGCCGCCCTTGAGCGGGCGCTGCTCTAGCGATGCCCTTCTGGAGGCTCTACCGCCGCTTCCTGACCCCCTATCGCGGGCGCCTCGCGGCGCTGGCCGCCTTGATGGTCGCCGCCACCCTCTCCGAAGGCGTCGGCCTGGGGCTCTTCTATCCGCTCATCGAATACATCCAGCGCGGAGACGCCTTCTTCAACGAGGGCGCCGCCCGCCGCCTCTTCTCCGCGCTCTCGACCGTCGGCCTGCAGCCCTCGGTGCTCGTCTTCATCCTGCTCATCTTCGGGGTCATCGTCGCGACGCTCCTGCTGAAGCTGGCCGTGTTCGTCCTCTCGGCCCGCATCTACAATCCCCTCATGAAGGACCTGCGCGACGAGGCCTTCGGACGCATCCTCCGCTCCCACCTCTTCTACTTCTACTCGGGCTCCAGCGCGACCCTGAACCGGACACTCGAGAACGAGGTCGAGTACTTGGGCCAGTCCTTCAACTTCATCGTGCTCATCGCGGCGAGCGCCCTCTCGATCCTGGTGTACGTGGCGTTCATCGTCACGGTCTCCTGGAAGCTGACCGCCCTGGTCTGCCTCCTCGGCGCGCTGCGCTACGGGGTGTCCGGCATCTTCATCCGCCGCACCCGTGCGCTGGGCGACAAGCACATCGCCATCATGACCCGCCTGAAATCCGTCCTCATCTCCATGCATCAGGGCATCGACGTCGTCAAATGCTTCGGCACGGAGGAGCGGGAGACCGAATCCTTCCGCCACCTGACCCAAGAGATCGAGGCCAACGCCACGGCCGTGGCCGACGCCCAGGCGTCCAACAGCCTCAGCGAGGGGATCCTGGGCGACGGGCTGCTCTGCGTGCTCGTCTATCTGGCCGTCTCCAGGCTCTCCGTATCCGGAGCCGCCCTGCTGACGTTCCTGGTGATCCTGACCCGGATCATCCCGAAGATCACGAACATCAACGACGGCCGCATCCGGGTCGCGGAATACCTGTCCAGGGTGTCCCTGCTTCCCGAAGCCCTCTCAGACTCCGGCCTTCCCGTGCTCAGCTGGGGCGACTGCGAGAAGCCCGCCTTCGAGAGCCGCATCGCCTTCGAGGAGGTCGGCTTCCGTTACCCCAGCGCCGACTCGGCGGCCCTCACGGGGGTGCGCTTCACCCTGGGCAAGGGGGAGACCCTGGCCGTCGTGGGAGAATCCGGCTCGGGCAAGACGACCCTGGCGCGGCTCCTCCTGCGGCTCTTCGACCCGACCGAAGGCCGCATCACCGTCGACGGCGTGCCCCTGCCCTCGATCCGTCGCGGGGATTGGACGCGGCTCATCAGCGTCGTCAGCCAGGACACCTTCATCTTCGACGACACGCTGGAGAACAACGTCAAATACGGCGCACCCGCCTGCAGCCGCGAGGCGTTCACGGAGGCCCTGCGCCGCTCGCGGTCGCTTGAGTTCGTCTCGGCGCTCCCCCAGAAGGAGCAGACCCGGGTCGGAGAGCGCGGCGTCCTCCTTTCGGGCGGGCAGCGCCAACGCATCGCCATCGCCCGCGCTTTCCTGCGGGACGCCCCGATTTTGGTTTTGGACGAAGCGACCAGCGCCATGGACGCGGTCACCGAGCAGATGATCCAGGAGGCCACCGACGAGCTGGCGCAGAACCGCACGCTCCTCGTCATCGCCCACCGCTTCACCACGATCCGGGGGGCGGACCGCATCCTAGTTCTCGAGAAGGGACGCATCGCGGAAGTCGGGACGCACGAGGAGCTTTTGGCGAAGGGCCGCCTCTACCAACGCTACCACGCGCTGCAATGCGTTCCCGAGCGATGAGCCGGCCTCCATGTCCAAGCTCGTCTTGATCGAACAGGCGTCGGACCTCCCCAGACTCGGCTCCCTGCCGCGCGGCGTGCTCGTCCTCTCACTCGACGCCAAGGCCTCTTCGGCCCTCGATCTGCGGAAGATCCCTTACCGCCTGCTCGAGGAGTTCACCCCCGCGGAGGAGTTCAACCGCGCCTCCCTGGACCGGTATTCCTGGCTGGACGCGTTCTGCGTAGACCTCGACCGCCGGATGCAGGCGTCCATCCCCGCGCTCCGGGACGCGGACATCAAGCCGGCGACCCTGCACTACTACGCTCTGAAGATGCTCGTCGACTGCCTCGCCTCGAAGGCCCATCTCTTGTCCGGCGCGTTCCTCGAACTTCGGCCCGAAGCCGTGTACTACACGCCTGCCCGGAAGGCCTCCGTCGCCCCGGACCTCCTCTTCCGACGGGAGTCGGCCTTCTCCAGGCTCTGTCCGGCCGCGGCCAAGGCGGCGGGCGCGCTCGCCCTGCCCATGCCCCCCCCCACGGCCCTCGCCTCGGACGCGGCGAACCCGCTGCTGCGGCGCTTCTCCCCCCGTCGATGGCCGCGCTACCTGAGAGGGATCCTCTCCCGTCTCGAGGACTGCGCCCTGCAGCCGCTCCGGAGGGGCCCGCCCCGGCCGTTCGTGCTGGCCCTGGCCGAATGGCACGATATCCCGGAGATCCTACGCGGCCTGGCCGCGGAGGGCTGGGAGACCCGCAGGGCGCCCTTCATGGGCGTCCTGCCCGCTCCGCGCGGAGGCCCCCTGAGGAACGCCCTCCGTGAGATCGATTCCCAAGCCGAGGGACTCTGGCGGGGGCTCTGCGCAGACAGCGCCTGGCGCGGACGGTTCCAGTTCCACGGGTTGGACCTCTTCGACTCCGCGCAGGAGCGCCTGGAACGCTTCGTCACGCGCGCGCCCTCGGAGATCGTCCACGCCTATCGGCTCTGGAAGGGACGCCTGAGCGCCGCCAGGCCCCTTTGTGTCCTGAGCTGCTCGAGCAACTTCGGCCATGCCGGGCACGGCGTCGTCGTGGCCGCCCGGGAGGCGGGGATCCCCTTCATCCTCTACCAGGAGGGCGGGGGGTACGGGATCCCCCACTCCCCCATGCTCTTCGCGACCGACCTGAGGGCCGAGGGGTGGTTCCTCTCCTACGGGCCCGGCACGCGGGAACTGGCGCAGCATCGCGGGCTCCGCCCCGAGGGCCGCGTCGTGGACGTCGGATCGGCCATACTCGACCGCCTGGCCGCGCGTCGCCCCCGCCCGGCCGAAGCCTCCGCGTACCACTACGTCCTCTACAACCCCGCGACCAACATCCAGCATCATCCGTTCAACGGCGGCACTTCGCCCCATCATTTCGCCCAGCAGAAGCGCATGCTGCGGATCCTCTCGGAGTTCCATTCCCTCTCTTTCCGGATCAAGCTGCCGCCCAACGACGACATGCCCCATCTGACGGGATGGCTCGCCGCCCAGACCCCCCCCCTGCGGAACTGCAAGCTCCTCCTCGGAGCCCAGATGCAGGACACCCTCCATCAGGCCGCCGGGTTCATCTTCAATTTCGCTTCGACGAGCCTGCTGGAAGCCCTCCTGACCGACAAGCCCATCTTCATCGTGGAGGACCCGCTCCAGATCCATTTCGACCCGGAGGCCCGGTCCCTGCTCGCCCGGCGCGCCGTCCTCTGCCGGGACCCGGACGAGTTCGCCTCGCTCTTCCGCCGCCACCTTGCGGGCGAAGTCCTGGCGGACGTCCAGGACGCCGAGGCCCGCCGCCGCTACGCCACCTATCTGGACGACGGCCGGAGCCTCGAACGGGCCTGCCGCGCAGTCCGGAGGATCTGCGGCGCGGATTGATGCGCGAAGACAACCTGAGTATACTACCCCCCGATGAACCCTGGGTTCTGGCAGGCGGTCCTCTTCGATTTCGACGGGGTGGTCCTGGATTCCAACCCGGCGCGGACCGAAGGCTTCCGCCGCCTCTTTTCGGGATATCCGGAAAGCGCGGTCGAGGCCCTGCTGCGCTACCACGAGGAGAACGGCGGGCTCTCCCGCTACGACAAGATCGCCCATTTCTTCAAGGACATCCTGAAGCGGGACATCCCCCCAGGCGAGCTCGGGCGGCATGCGGAGAGGTTCTCCTCCCTGGTCAAGCAGGCGGTCATCGATTCGCCCTTCATCCCGGGCGCCGCAGAGTACTTCGGCCGCCGCCATCCCTTCCCGCTGTATCTGGTCTCCGGGTCCGACCAGGACGAGCTCCGTGAGATCTGCGGCCGCCTCGGCATCGCCTCGAGCTTCGCCGGCATCTTCGGCTCGCCGACCCCCAAGACCGAGAACGTCGCCCGCATCCTCTCGTCGGGCGGCTACCCGGCGGACCGGGTCGTCCTCATCGGCGACTCCCGCAACGACCAGGAGGCGGCCCGGGCCAACCGGACGCGCTTCATCGCACGCGCCTCCGGGCGGCCCGCCTGGCTGGCGGCGGACGCCCCGCACATCCAGGACTTGAGCCAGCTCGACCAGGTCCTGTGCGACGCCGCGGGCCGTGGATGACCCCATGAACAGAGTGAGACTCCTCGACTGCACCATCCGGGACGGAGGCTATCTCAACGATTGGCGCTTCGATGAGCGCATGGTCCGGGACGTCTACCGGGCCTCCTCCAAGGCCGGGGTGGACGTCGTCGAGCTCGGCTTTCGCGGGACCGAGCGCTGCTTCGATCCCGCCCAGTTCGGCCCCTGGCGCTTCACGCCGGAGAGCCTGCTCAGGGAGGCCGTGCGCGGCGGAGGAGCCCGGGTCGCCCTGATGGCGGACTTCGGGAAGATCGAGGCAGACGACTTCTGCGACCGCAAGGACAGCGTCGTCGACATGGTGCGCGTCGCGGCCCATCGGGATGCGATCCCGGGCGCCCTCGCCCTGCTCGAGAAGATCAAGAAGAAGGGCTACACGGCCGTCCTGAACGTGATGGGCTTCACCAGCATGAGCGAGGCCGAGCGAGCCGAGCTGCGGAATCTGGCGCGCGGCTCTGCGGTCGACATCCTCTACGTGGCGGACAGCTACGGATCCATGTTCCCTGACCAGATCCGGGGCATCTTCGAGCCCCTGCTCGAGATCGGCGGCCCTCTCGAGATCGGCTTCCACCCCCACAACAACCTCCAGATGGCCTTCGCCAACACGCTGGAGGCCCTACGGGTGGGTGTCCATTATCTGGACGCGACCCAGTTCGGCATGGGCCGCGGCGCCGGCAACCTGCCTCTCGAGACCCTTCTGGCCTACCTGCAGCAGTCCCGCAAGGACAAGTACAACGTGATCCCGGTCCTCAACTGCATCGACCGACACCTCATCGCTCTGAACCGCCAGCTCGGCTGGGGGCATCAGCTGCCCTATATGCTCTCCGGCATCTTCCAGTGCCACCCCTACTACGCGCAGGACCTCGTGGAGCTCCACGAGTACGCCATCGAGGACGTCTGGAAGGCGCTCGAGCGTGTCCGGCTCGCCTCCCCCGTCGGCTACGACCGCAAGCTGCTCTCCGAGATCGTGGGGAGCGGCCTGCTCGGCCCCCTCCCCACGACGGAGGCGGCCGGGGACGCCTGGGCCCAGGAAGCCGCTGCGCAGGAGCCGCCGGCCTACGCCGGCCGGCACGAGGGCCGGGATTTCCTGGTGCTCGCCGGCGGCCCCAGCTTGATCGAGTACAAGGACCAGGTCCAGGAGTTCATCCGCCGCCGCGACCCCATCCTCCTGGGAGCCAACAACCTGGGCGGGCATTTCGTCCCCCACTACCACGCCTTCATCAACAAGAAGCGCTTCATGTCTTACGCCGCCCAGGCACACCGAGACTCGAAGCTCCTGGTCGGCCAGTACCTCGACGACGACATGGTGCGCGAGTACTCCGGACGCGAAGTCGAACGCCTCCGCTACGCCGATCGGCTCTCCTCGGACTTCCGCATCGTCAACGGCGTCATCGGCACGAACGGCCGCACCATCGGGGTTTTGCTGTGCGCCGTGGCCATCGTGATGGGCGCCAAGCGGGTGTTCGTCGCCGGCATGGATGGCTACGCCCATCTCCCCGAGGGCCGAGGCACCCTGTTCTACGCCGAGAAGGATGAGCCCGAGAGCCGCGAGGAGATCCTCGACCGGCACCGCTGGTGCCAGCGGATCCTGGCCTCCATCAGCGACCACCTGACCGCCTCGGGCCGGGAAGAACTCCACATCCTCACGCCCACGAGCTACCAGCAGTTCTACAAGGGGCTGCAGAACTACCTCGATGTCCCCGGCCTGGAGGCCCGGCCATGAGGATCCTCGCGGTCATCCCCGCCCGCTTCAAGTCGAGCCGCTTCCCCGGCAAGCCGCTGGCCGACATCGGCGGCAAGCCGATGATCGCCTGGGTCTACGCCCACGCGCGGGAAGTGGCGGAGTTCGACCAGGTGCTCGTCGCCACCGACGACGAGCGCATCCGCGACGCGTGCCAAACCCTCGGCATGGACTTCATCATGACGGACCCTGCGCATCCGACCGGGACCGACCGCCTGGGCGAGGTGGCCCGGCGCACGAAGGCCGATCTGTACGTGAATATCCAGGGCGACGAACCCATGCTGGAGGCAGCGACGATCCGTGCCGCCCTGGCCCCCTATCTGTCGAGCGAGGGGCCGCGGCCTCCGGTCACGAACCTCATGACCCGCATCCGCCGTCCGGAGGACGTCGAGGCCCCGACGGTGATCAAAGTCGTCGTGAACGCCCGCTCCGAAGCGCTGTTCATGTCCCGGGCCCCCATCCCGTTCGCCAAGAAGGGCGGCGACCCCGCCCGCTATAAGCAGGTCTGCGTCTACGCCTTCACGCCGGAGGCTCTGAGCCGGTTCTGCGAACTGGGCTCGGGCCGGGTGGAGCAGGTGGAGGAGATCGAGCTGCTGCGCTTCATCGAAGCCGGGATGCCGGTGCGGATGATCGAGGTGGAGCGGGACACGACGGCCGTGGACACGCCGGCGGACCTGGAGACGGTCCGACGGATGATGCTCGGGAAAGCCTAGCCCAGCACCGCTCCCCGCCAGGCCGCCCGGTCGAGCCGCGAGAAGACCTGCCGCAGCCTGCTCCGCAGGGCCTCCGGCGCCCCTTCCGGCGGCGCCTTCCGCAGCCCTTCCAGCCGCTCCCGCAGGTCCGCGTCCGACGCGGTGGGGATCTCCCCGTCCGGGAACATGTCGGTCGGCTCCACGTCCAGCAGACGCTCCGGCCGGTAGCGCAGCACGGGACGCCCGGCGGCGAGGGCGTCCAGCCCGGCCGTGCTCCCGGTGAAGACGACGACCCCGCAGGCGGCCAAGGCCTCGCTCATCGGACCTTCGGCGAGCCGGGCGCGCAGCCGGGTCCGGCGGACGTCCTCGGGCCCGGAGGGATGCGGCCGCAGCAGGAACTCCCCTCCGGGGAGCCCCCGGGGATAGGCGCGCTCGAGCGCCGCCGTCAAGTGCCGCGCGTGGAAGGGGTCGATGGGCAGCACGATGAGCACGTTCCCGTTCGGCGGCAGGGCGGGCGGCGCGCCGTCCTTGAGGAGATGCGCGTATCGGCGGGTGCCGCCGACCTTCAGCCGTCCTGCGGGAAACCCCGCCTCGCGCAGGACGCGGGCGGGCTGCTCTCCCGAAGTCAGGAGGACGTCCGGCAGGGGGCTCTCCAGGTACTCTCGCTCCGTCGAGAAGAACGGCAGTTGGAACTCCGGGACCGTGGTGTGCTGGTAGCCCACGCTGCGCACCCCGGCGGCTTTCGCGGCCAGGACGAGCATCCGCTCCTGGGGCTGCGCCTCCCAGGGCATCACCACGGCCCTGAAGCGGCCCTCGGCGAGGAGGGCCCGGACGCAATCCAGGAACAACCGGTAGGCGCAGCGGCCGGCGCGGGAGAAATCGTGCCACCATTCCCTCTCCAGCAGCCGGCCGACGGGGAGACCCGAGAGGTCCGCTCGCGGCGGCAGGGATGGGGGCAGCGCCGCCAGGGCGTCGAAGAACCCGCCCCAGGACGCCCAGAGGATGGCCGGGAGCACCGCAGCCTTGCGCCGCGCGAGCTGGGGTTCGAAGCCCGTGCTGTCGGAATAGACGAGCCTCGCCGAAGGGACTCCGTCTTCGGAAAGCTCCTTGTCCAGGCCGGGCAGGAAGGGGTCCTCCCAGCCCTCCTCCCCTTGGAGGCTCCGGGCCGTGAGGTGGCTGTAGATGAGCACCCCCTCCATGCGCGGGCCGCCCGGCCGCCCCCGCCAGCAAGCCTCCTGGCGCAGCCGCCCCCACGCAGTCCTCGACGCCCATTTCAGCCGCCGGGCCAGCCCGAGGAGGAGCGGCTGCAGGCGCATCGGCACGAGCGTCCGCGGGGCGTCGACCCGGGCTGAGGGGGAGCCGGCGAGGGCCTCCTCCAGCTGGCAGAGCAGCCATGGGTCCTCGACGACCACCGTCAGGGAGCCTCCGCCCGCGGCCAGGCGCCAAGAGACCCCCAGGTAGCAGCAGAGCAGGAAGAGGTCGGAGGCGTCCCAAGCCTTGCCCGGGAGAGTCCCCGCCCACCACGAAGCCGCGTCCGCCCCTTTCCCCAGCCTGGCGGTCAGCTCCAGGAACGGCCCCTTGAGGCGGCGGGCCTCCTCGTTCAGGAGCCCTCCCAGGGCGCGGGGCGGCCGGCCGAGGCGCTCCTCCAGCCGCGCCGGAAGGGAGGCCTCCTTGCCGAGGACCAGCCAGTCGGACGCCGGGGCTTCGAGACGGGCTCGGGAGGGAGGGCAGAAGAGGACCATGACGCGAGGCATACTTTACCATGTCCGGCTCCGCCGCGTCAGCAAATGGTATCATCGGCCTCAGAGCCCCCCGAGCCCCATGCGCGTCCTGTTCGTCATCACCAATATCAACGGCACCTACGGGGATGCCTACTCCTTCGGCCTGGCCTCCATCGCCAGCGTCGCAAGGGAGAAGGGCTGGGAGTACGACTACGCAGTCATCAACACCCGGGAGGAGTTGGAGGCCTTCTGCCGCAAGACCGCGGCCCGCCCCCCGCGCCTCGTCGCCTACACGGCCGTCTCGTCCCAGTTCTCCTTCGTCAAGGAGATCTCGGCCAAGGTCCGGTCCGCCTGCCCCGAAGGGGTGGTCCAGGTCTGCGGAGGGGTCCACCCCACGATCTTCCCCGGCTGCGCCCTGGAAGCCCCATCCCTTGACGGCATCTTCATCGGGGAATGCGACCTCGCCTTCGCGGATTTCCTCGACTCTCTGAGCGCGGGACGCTCCTTCAAAGAGGTGAGGAACTTCGCCCATGTCGAGGCAGGGGCCCTGCGCAAGAACCCGTTCTACCCCCTCCTCGAGTCGCTCGCCGCGCTCCCTTTCCCGGAGCGGGAGCGCTATGGATACCAGCGCTTCATCGAGAAGGACGGCTACGCCCACTTCATGTTCAGCCGCGGCTGCCCCTTCAACTGCAGCTACTGCAGCAACCACGCCATCGCCCGCGTCTACGGCCGGCACTCCAACAAGCCCCGGTACCGGAGCCCCGAACGCTGCATCGAGGAGATCCGAGAGCTCTCCCGCCGCTATTCGTTCCAGAAGGTGTTCGTGGGGGATGACACCTTCGGGCTGGACCGCGCCTGGACGCGGGAGTTCTGCGGACTCTACGCTCGGGAGATCGGCCTGCCGCTGGTCTGCCAGCTCCGGGTCAACATCGTGGAGGAGGGCCTCCTGGCGGACCTCCGCCGCGCCGGCTGCGTCTACGTCAGCTGCGGCGTCGAGTCCGGCAACGAACGGATGCGCAACCAGGTGATGAAGCGCAACATCTCGGACCGGCAGATCGTGGACGCCTACGCGCTGTTCAAGCGCTACGGCATGCGCGCCAACGCCATCAACATGATCGGCCTCCCTCACGAGGACGAAGACATGATCCGCGACACGATCGCCCTCAACCGGCGCATCCGCCCCGACAGCAGCGGCGTCAACATCTTCTACCCCTACCGGGGGACGGAGCTGGGCGACCGCTGCTTCGCGGAGGGTCTGGTGGACGAGGCGGCGTACTCGAATTTCAGCCAGGAACGACGCGACTCAGTGCTCAAGTTCTCCCCCGAGTTCAAAGAGAAGCTGCGGTACTATCAGGAGAACTGGGAGCTGCTGGTCTTCGCCCATCGGCCCCTCAAGCTCGGCCGCGTCTGGCTCCCCAGGTTCATGCAGCAGCACTTCCCCTCCGTCTGGGACAGGGCCCGGAGTCTCAAGAGGTCCTTGTCGGGCCGGCGCGGCCCCGCATGAACCTTCGATAGTTGATAGAATACCCTCGAATGAAGGTGCTAATCACCGGCAGCACGGGCCTGCTGGCCAAAGGCTTCGAGGAAACCGCCCCGGGCCCGCAGGAGATCGTCGGCGTCCACCTGCGGAGCTATCAGGCCCAGGACTCCCGAGCGCGCCACCGGACCCTCGACGTCCGCGACGGGGCGGCCGTGGAGCGCCTCTTCTCCGAGGAGCGCTTCGACGCCGTCGTCCACGCAGCCGGTATCGCCTCCGTGGATCAGGTCGAGAAGCATCCCGAGGAGGGCCGCCGCTCGAACCTGGGAGGCACCCTGAACGTCGCGCGCGCCTGCCGGGAGCATGGCGCCTACCTGGTGTACGTCTCCACCAACGCGGTCTTCGACGGCACCCGCCCCCCCTACGCCGAGGACTCCCCGACCAGCCCCCTCCACCACTACGGGCGCATCAAGCTCGAGTGCGAGCAGGCGGCCGCACGGGAGGCCGGCCCCCACGCCATCGTGCGGCCGATCCTGATGTACGGCTGGAACCACTCGGTCAACCGCCCCAATCCCGTGACCTGGATCTACGAGAAGCTCCTGCACGGCGACGAGGTCCAGCTGGTCGACGACGTCTTCGAGAACCCCCTGCACAACCACCAGTGCGGGCGGGCGCTCTGGCGCATCCTCGAGCGCAGGCCCTCGGGCCTCTTCCATCTCGCCGGAGCGGACCGCGTCAGCCGGTGGGAGCTGGGGCTCAAGGTCGCCGAGACCTTCGGGCTCGACGCGGCCCTCCTCCAGCGGGTCGACTCCTCGCGCTTCCCCGGCATCGCCCCGCGCCCCAAGGACACGACCTTCTCGACTTGGCGCATGCAGGAGGAGCTCGGCGTCGCGCCGATGACCCTGGCGGAGGGGCTCGGGCAGATGAAGGCGGCGATGGGAATCGGAGTGTGACCATGAAGAAGGCCCCGTCCGTCCTGGCGACCATCCGGAGGGTCCTCGGACTCGAAGTCCAGGCCTTGATCCGCGTCCGGGAGTCCGTGGACGCGAGCTATGTCCGCGCCGTGCGGCTGGCCTCCCGCTGCCGGGGGAAGATCATCGTGACCGGCATGGGGAAGTCCGGGCTCATCGCCCAGAAGATCGCCGCGACCCTCTCCTCGACCGGCACCCCGGCCCTCCACCTCCATCCGGCCGAGGCCATGCACGGAGACCTCGGGATGGTCGAGGCGCGGGACCTCGTGCTGGCCATCGGGAAGTCCGGGGAGTCCCCGGAGCTGACCGCCATCCTCCCGGCCCTCAGGAAGATCGGCGTGAAGATCATCGCGATGACCTCCCGCCCGCGCTCCACCCTCGCCCGCAGCGCGCAGACGGTCCTGCTTCTGCCGGTGGACCGGGAAGCCTGCCCGCTCAACCTCGCCCCGACCTGCAGCACCACCGCGGCCCTCGCGGTCGGGGACGCCCTGGCCGTCGCCCTCATGGAGCTGCGCGGCTTCGGGCGCGAGCACTTCGCCCGCCTCCACCCCGGGGGCCCCCTCGGCAGGCGGCTGACGCTCAAGGTCGAGGACATCATGCGCTCCGGCGAGGACAACCCCCTCATCCGCGCCGACGCCTCCATCCAGCGCCTGCTCTCCGAGATCACCAGCAAGCAGGCCGGGGCCGTCAACGTGATCGACCGGAAGGGGCGCCTGATCGGCCTCGTGACCGACTTCGACATCCGGAGGACCCTGCGGCAGCTGCCCAAGGGACGCGACCTCCTCGCCCTCACGATCCCCGAGGTCATGAACCCGAAGCCCACCGCGATCCTGGCGTCGCGGCCGGCCCTCGAGGCCGTCGAGCTCATGGCCGACCGGAAAGACCCCTTCAACGTCCTCCCCGTCGTGGACGGACGCGGCCGCTCGGTGGGCCTGGTGCAGGTCCACGACCTCCGGGCCCACGGGCTGTGACGGCGGCCCCGGAAGTCTCGGTCCTCATCCCAGCCTTTAACGCGGCGGCCTTCATCGAGAAGACCCTGGAGAGCGTCCGGGCCCAGACCTACCGGGACTTCGAGATCGTCGTGACCGACGACGGCTCGACCGACGGGACGCACGCGGTGGTCGAAGGCTGGCTGAAGCGGCAGGGCCTGCGCGGCCGCTGCGTCCGGCAGGAGAACAAGCGCATCGCCGCCGCACGGAACACCGCCATGCGCGAGAGCCAGGGCGCCTTCCTCGCCTTCCTGGACCACGACGACCTCTGGTATCCCGACAAGCTCGAGGTCGTGATGCGGGAGTTCCGGGAGCACCCGGAAGCCGACCTCGTGGGCCACAGCGAGAACATCGTCCAGGACGGCAGGGTCCTGGAGGTGAAGCACTACGGGCCCTGGGTCGAGGGGATGTACGAGCGCCTCCTCTTCAAGGGCAACGCCCTGTCCCCCTCCTCGACGACGGTGCGCCGAGCCAAGGCCCTCTCCGTCGGGGGGTTCCGGGAGGACCCGGAGTTCAACACCGTCGAGGACTACGACTACTGGATGCGCCTGAGCCGGGTCGCGGTCTTCCGGTTCATCGGCCGCGTTTTGGGCGAGTACCAGGTGGTCGAAAGGGCCGCTTCCCGCAAGGTCGAATACCACCACTCGAACCTGGAGGCCCTGCTCCGGGACCACTTCGCCGCCCTCTATGGCGAGGCCCCCGACTTCCCGGCCCGCCTGCGCATGCGCCGCCGGCTCTCGGCCGTCTACCGCTCCGCTTTGGGCCAGCTGATGCGGCAGGGCGAGGACGCCGCGCTGCAGAAGGCGTACGCCCTCCGGATGCTGCGCGCCTTCCCTTTCGAGCCCAAGAACCTGGCCCGAGCCGCCCTCTGGGCGCTGGGCTTCGCGCGATGAGCGAGGGCCTGCTCGCCACGGTCTACGCGCCCCCCCGGGCGCGCGCGCCCTGGCGGCTCGAGCAGTTCCTGCCCGGCTTCGAGATCCGCTACTTCAGCTTCGGCCGCCGCGCGCTCGCGGCCGGCTTGAAGGCCGTCCTGGGCTCCTCCCCCCGCACCGTCCTGCTCCCCGAGCTCATCTGCGGCGACCTGCTCTGCGCCCTCGCCGCGGCCGGCGCCTCCCCGGTCTTCTATCGGGTCGGCCCGGACCTGCGGCCGGCCGAGGGGCCGGAGCGCTGGCCTTCGGCGGGAGCGGTGCTCGCCGTGGATTATTTCGGCTTCCCGCAGGACCTCTCCTTGTTCCAGGCGTACGCGGCCCGGACGGGGGCGGTCCTCATCGAGGACAACGCCCACGGCCTCTTCAGCCGGGATGAGAGCGGGGCCTTCCTGGGCTCGCGCGCCGACCTGGGCCTCTTCAGCCTGCGCAAGACGCTCCCCATCCCGGACGGCGGAGCGCTCGTCTTCCGGAAGGACGACGAGCGCCTGCGGGCCCTCCCGCAGGACGCCTTCCGCGGCCCCGGGGGCCTGCGGGCCGCGCTCAAGTCCGCCCTGCGCCCGCTCGCGCTCCCGCTGGGAGCGCGGCGCTTCCACGGGATGCTCTCCGCCCTGCGGGGGGCCCGCGTCCCCGGCGCGGGCTCCGAATCAGCGCTCCCCTCTCCCGAAGCGCCCTGCGGCCTCCTCGCCTCGCCCATCGCGGCGGCCGACCCGGAGACGGAGGTCTCCCGCAGGAGGGCTCTCTACCTCCTGCTCGAGAGCCGGCTGCGCCTGGAGGGCTTCGAGCCGGTCTTCGCCTCCCTGCCCGCCAACACCGCCCCCTACGCCTTCCCCTTCCGCGTGAAGGAGGCCGACCAGGAGCGCGCGCGCCGCGCGCTCGCGGCCCAGGGACTCGAGCCCCTGCCCTGGCCCGACCTGCCTTGCGCCCTGGCCGCCCGGGCGCCGGCGCACCACCGGGACATCCGGCTCGCCCACTTCCTATGGTGACCTGGAAGCGCCTGCAAGACGACGCCCCCGGCGAGGACTGGGACGCCTGGCTGGCCCAGGCCCCGGACGCGAATCCCTTCCAGGCGCGCGCCTGGGCCGGCCACAAGCGCGCCGCGGGCTGGCGGGCGGAGCGCTGGGCCGCCTACGGCGGCGCCGGCGAGCGCCTCGCCTGCCTGCAGGCGCTGGTCAAGCCCCTCCCTTTCGGCCGCAAGCTGGCCTGGGCGCCCGGCGGGCCCCTGGCCGGCTCCGCTCCCGACGCTCTCGCCCCGGCCTTGGACGCCTGGCTGAAAGGCTTCCGCTCGACGGGCGGGATCTATTTCCGCTGCCGCTGCCACCTCCCGCTCTCCCCCGAGCGCGCCGCCGCGATGTCGGCCTGCCTGCGCAGGCCCGTCGTCGCCATCAACAGCGGGAAGACCCTTTTGCACGACCTTTCGGGCGCTCTGCCGGAGCTGCGGGCCAGGATGAGCTCCAAGCATCGCTACTACGTCAAGCAGGCCGAGAAGGCGGGCTTGAGCTGGGACCGCGGGCATTCGAAAGAGCACGGCCGCGCGTTCCTGGCCCTCTACGAGGAGCTGGCGCGGGCGAAGGGCATCGGGGGCCGGCTCTTCCCGCCCTCCAGCATCGAAAGTCTGCGCCGCTCTTTCGATGAGGACTGCCTCATCCTTCTGGGCCGCAAGGACGGCGCGCCCGTGAGCGGCTGTCTCGTCCTGCTGGCCGGCGGGAGCGCGTTCTATCTCATGGCCGCGACCAACGCCGCTGGGCGCAAGCTCAGCGCGGCCTACGCCATGGTCCCGGCGCTCTTCGAGGCCCTGAAGGGCCGCGGCGTGAGCCGCTTCGACTTCGGCGGCATCGACCCCGCCTCGAAGGGGTCTTCGGGAGTCGACCACTTCAAGCGCGGCTTCGGCGGCGTCGAGACGGACTACCTGGGCGAGTGGGACTGGTCCTCCCCCTCCTGGGCCCATCCCCTCCTGTCCGCCGCGGCGGGGCTCAAGGCGTCATGAGGGCCCCGGCGAAGTACCTGCTCATGCGGCCCCTCTCGAGGCTCGTCGACGCCCTCCGCGACCCGCCCAAGGCCGGCCTGCGCGTCCTGCTCTACCACTCCGTCGGCACGGCCCTCCCGGACGACCCGCACGGCATCGGCATCGACGAATGCTCGTTCAAGCGGCACGTCGACCACCTCTCCTCGCGCGAGGCCGGCTACGCGTTTTGCCCCTTCGCGGCCCCGCCCGCGGACAGCCTCGGGCTGGCCTGGACCTTCGACGACGGCTTCAAGGACGTCCTCTCGAAGGCCGCCCCCCTCCTCGCCGCAAAGAACATCCCCTTCACGGTCTTCGCCACCGCGGACTTCATCCGCCAGGGCTCGCCCCTCTACCTGGACGAGGCGGAGCTCAAGGAGCTGGCCCGCCTGCCCGGGGTCTCGATCGGCTCCCACGCCAAGACCCACCGCCTGCTGACCTCCCTGGGCCCGCGCGAGCTCGACGAGGAGCTGCGCTCGAGCAAGCGGTACCTGGAGGACCTGCTGGGCCGGCCGGTCGAATCCCTCTCTTATCCCAACGGGGCGGTCGACCGCCGGGTGCGCGACGCGGCCCGGGCGGCCGGCTACCGCCTGGGCGGCTCGAGCCGCTACGGGCTCAACGTCGAGGGCCGCGACCCCCTGCTCCTGTGCCGGACCGAGATCGTGGCCTGGGACAGCGTCGGCGACCTCGAGCTCAAGGCCGGCGGCGCCTGGGACTGGTTCGGCTGGAGGCATCCGGACCCGGCCTGATTCTGATAGAATGCCGGACGGAGAAATCGATGAACTGGAGAGCCAAGAAGGTGCTGGTGACGGGTGCGGGCGGCTTCATCGGAAGCCATCTGAGCGAGGAGCTCGCGAACCGCGGCGCCTCGGTCCGCGCGCTGGTCCACTACAACTCGCTCAACCGGTGGGGGCATCTGGAGTCCCTGCCCAAGGAGACGCTCCGGCGCATCCGGGTGGTCGCGGGGGACGTGACGGACCCCGCCTGCGTCCGCGAAGCCGTCCATGGCTGCGACATCGTCTTCCACCTGGCCGCGCTCATCGCCATCCCCTACTCCTACGCGGCCCCCTCGAGCTACGCGCAGACGAACGTGCTGGGCACGCTCAACGTCCTCGACGCCTGCCGGCTCGCCAAGGCCGCCAAGCTCGTGCACACGTCGACCTCCGAGGTCTACGGGACCGCGCGCTACACGCCCATCGACGAAGAGCACCCCCTCCAGGGGCAGTCCCCCTATTCCGCCTCCAAGATCGGGGCGGACCAGCTGGCCTTGAGCTTCCACCGCTCTTTCGGCCTGCCCGTGGCCGTGATCCGGCCCTTCAACGCCTTCGGCCCGCGCCAATCCGCCCGGGCCGTCCTGCCCACCATCCTGAGCCAGCTGCTCTCCGGCTACGAGGAATTGTCGCTGGGCTCGCTCTCGCCGGTCCGGGACTTCTCCTACGTGAGCGACACCGTGGCGGGGTTCCTCGCCGTGGCCGCCTCCCCCAAGAGCGTCGGAGAAGTCATCAACATCGGCTCGGGGCGCGGGATCACCGTGGGCGAGGCCGCCCAGGCCGCGATGCGGGTCGTCGGGCGCAAGGCCCGGATCCGGAAGGAGACCGCCCGCCTGCGGCCGCCCCGCAGCGAAGTCCTGCGCCTCATCGCCTCCAACGCCAAGGCCCGCCGCCTGCTCGGCTGGAAGCCTTCCGTCCGGTTCGAGGACGGCCTGCGCCTCACCGCGCGGCACATCGCCGGCCATCTCGACGACTACAAAGCCGGCCTCTACAATGTATGAGGATCCTGATCACCGGCGCCGGCGGCTTCCTGGGAGGGAGCCTGCTCGAAGCGCTCCGGGCGCGGGGCCGCTCGGCCGTCGTCGGGCTCGATAAGCGCCCCGGCCCCGGGCTCCTGCGGGCCGACCTGCGCAGGCCGAAAGAAGCGCTGGCGGCGCTGCGCAGGGCCCGCCCCGACGCGGTCTTCCACCTGGCGGGCGGCACGCACGCGGCCTGGCCAAAGCTCTGGGAGGCCCACGTCCTGTCCACCTACGGCCTCCTGGAGGCCCTCCGCTCCCTTCCGCCGCGCTCGCGCCCGCGCGTCGTCCTGGCGGGCTCGGCCCACGAGCACGCCCCCAAGGACGCCTACGGCTGGTCGAAGCTCTGCCAGAGCCAGCTGGCCTTGGCCTACGTCCCGATGGGCGTCGAGGTCGTCGTCGCCCGCCTCTCCAACCTCGTGGGGCCGGGCCTGCCGGAGCGCCACGCCCTCTCCTCGTTCTGCCGCCAGGCCGCGCTCATCGAGGCGGGCCGCCTTTCGGAGCTGAGCGCCCGCGGGAGCCTCGCCTCCGGGCGGGATTTCGTGGACGTGCGCGACGCCTGCCGCGCGCTGCTCGCCCTGGCCCGCAAGGGGGAGCCCGGGACGGCCTACGACGTCTGCTCCGGCCGCACGACCCGGGTGAGCGAAGCTTTGCGCCTCCTCCAGGGCCTGGCGAAGCGGCCGCTGGCCGTGCGCGCGAAGGCCCCTTGCGCCCCCGCCGACCGGATGCGGGTCTCCCCGGCCGCCCTGCGCAAGCGGACCGGCTGGAAGCCTCGCTTCACGCTCCGGGAGAGCCTGCGCGCCCTCCTCGACGACTGGCGCGGCCGCATAGGGTCGTGACTTGAGCGCGCACCCCTTCCTCCAGGGCCGCCAGATCGTCCTCCTCTCCAGCGTGGATTGGAGCGCCGCCTGGCAGCGCCACCACGCCTGGGCCGAGCAGTTCGCGGCGGCGGGGGCGGAGGTGTTCTTCGTCGAGAACACCGGGTTCCGCGGCCTGCGCTGGAAGGACGCCGGCCGCGTCTTCTCCCGCCTGGGCCGGCTCTTCGCCCCGCCGGCGCCGGCGCGCCTGCGCGTGGTCGCTCCCGGCGTGCTGCCCCCGACCGCCCCGGCCTTCCGCGCGCTCAACGCGGCCTTCCTCGTACCGGCTCTCGTGCGCAAGCTGAGGGGCCTCGGCCTGCGCCTGGGGCCGACCGTGGTGGCCTACCTGCCCACCGCCACGACCCTCTCGATCCTCGACGCCCTCTCCCCGTCGGCGGTGGTCTACGACTGCGCCGCCTTCTTCCACGCCCATCCGAATCCGCCCTACGACCTCGAGCTGACCGAGACCGCCCTGCTCAAGCGCTCGGACCTCGTGCTGACCGACGCGCACACGCTCTTCGGGATCTACCGCGGAAGGCACCCTCACGTGCTCGAGGTCCACCATGGCGTCTCGGAGGAGTTCTTCCTCCCGCCGCCGAAGCCCGGCGGCCCCTACAAGAAGCTCTGCTATTTCGGCACAGTCTGGAGCGCCCTGGACTTCGCCGCGCTGGAGGCGCTGGCGGGGGCGGGCTTCGAGGTGACCCTCCTGGGCCCCGTCAAGGAAGCCCCGCGCCTGCCGGGCTCCATCCGCGTGCTCCCGGCGGTATCGCACGAGGAGCTGCCCCGCGCCTTGTCCGGCTGCGACGCCCTGCTCCTGCCTTACGCGATGACGCCGTTCAGCCAGGGCGTCATCCCGGCGAAGACCTACGAGTGCCTGGCCACGGGCCGGCCGGTCATCGCCGCGCCCCTGCCCGCTCTCAAGCCCCTGGGCGGCCTGCTCTACTGGGCCTCATCCCCGGCGGAGTACGCGGACGTCGCGCGGAAGCTGGGGGAGACCGAGTCTTCGGAGCGCGTCGCCGCCCGCCTCCAGGCCGCGCGGGGGTGCTCGACCTCGGCGCAGTTCGCCAAGATCGCCGCCGCCCTCGAAGCCGCCCTTTACGGCCGCCATGAAAATTGAAATACTCCGTGGATCCCGATGAGCGTCCGAAAACTCAGCATCCTGGTCCCGGTCTTCAACGAGGCCCGCACGGTCGCGGAGCTCATCGCGCGGGTGCGCAAGGTCGAGCTGCCCGTGGAGCGCGAGCTCATCGTGGTGGACGACGCCTCCACCGACGGCACCCCGGACATCCTGGAGAAGCTCCAGGGCCCGGACATGACCGTTCTGCGCCATCCCGAGAACCGCGGCAAGGGCGCCGCCCTCCACACGGCCCTGGCGCGGGCGAGCGGGGAGGCCGTGATCGTGCAGGACGCCGACCTGGAGTACGACCCGCGCGACTACGCCCGCCTGCTCGAGCCGATGCTCGACGGTCGCGCCGACGTGGTCTACGGCTCGCGATTTTTGGGCGGCCCGCACCGGGTGCTGTTCTTCTGGCACTACGCCGCCAACGTGGGCTTCACCCTGCTCACGGACATCCTCTATAACGTGAACCTGACGGACATGGGCGTCTGCTACAAGCTGTTCCGGACCGACGTCCTGCGCTCCTTCCCCCTGCGCGAGAAAGGCTTCGGCTTCGAGCCGGAGGTGACGGCCAAGGTCTGCAAGCGCCACCTGCGCATCTACGAGGTGCCCATCTCCTACAGCGGGCGCACCTTCGCGGAAGGCAAGAAGATCTCCTGGCGCGACGGCTTCGTGTACCTCTGGGGCCTGCTGCGCTACCGGCTCGCCGACTAGTGTCGCGCGCCATCCAGGTCCTCGAATGCGGCGGCCCGGGCGGCACGGGCCACCAGGTCGCGGCCATCGTCCGCGGGCTCGACAAGACGCGCTTCGAGACGACGCTCGTCTACGCCGTCCGCCCGGGGAGCTCGCCCGCCGACTTCGAGAAGCTCGCCTCGGGCGCGGCGCGCTATGTCCACGTCCCGGAGATGACGCGGGAGATCGCTCCGCTCAAGGACCTGGCGGCCTGGTGGAAGCTCTATCGGCTCTTCCGCGAGCTCAAGCCGGACGTCGTGCACGCCCACTCCTCCAAGGCGGGGGTCCTGGCCCGGACGGCGGCCTGGGCCGCCGGCGTGCCGAAGGTCTTCTATTCGCCGCGGGGCTATTCGTTCCTCCAGCAGGACCGCTCGCCGCTGAGCCGCGCGCTCTACTGGGGACTGGAGGCCTCGGTCTCGTGGATCGGCGCCATCGCGGCCTGCTCGGAGAGCGAGGCGGCCCTGGCGCGGAGCCTGCCGACGAGCGGGCGGGTGGTGGTCGCTCGCGACGCCTACCTGGGGGAGCTCCACGAGGGCCCGCCGGCCAAGGAGCTGGTCGTCTGCGCGGCGGGCCGCATGAGCTATCCGCGCCACCCGGAGGCCTTCGTGCGGCTGGCCAAGAAGGGGCTTAAAGCCCGGTTCGTCTGGATCGGCGGAGGCGAGCTGGAGGCCTCCGTGAGGGCCCTGGCCGGGGACGCGGTGGAGATCACCGGCTGGCTGAGCCACGAGGCCGCCCTGGAGAAGATCAAAGCCGGCTCCATCTTCGTGCACTACTCGCGCTGGGAGGGGCTGCCCAACGCGGTGCTGGAGGCGATGGCCTGCGGCCTGCCCGTGGTGGCCTCGGACCTCCCCGCCAACCACGAGCTCGTCGAGAACGGCAGGACGGGCTGGGTGGTCCAAGACGAGGACGAGCTCTTGGAACGGGTGCGGGCCCTGGCGGCCGACGAGCGCCGCCGCGCCGAGATGGGGAAGGCGGGGCGGGAAGTCGTCCGCTCGGAGTACGGCCTGGAGCGCCTGCTCCAGGAGCTGGGCGAGCTTTATTCGGGATAGTTGATGGTAAAATGAAGTCCATCAGTTTCGAATAGATCAGGAGCCCCAATGGAAACGCTCCAGGCCGCAGTCGTCCTGCCCTTCATCGTCCTCTTCTCGACCCTCTCGATGCTGGGTCATATCACCGCCAACGTCCCCCTCGTCGGGATCTTCCTCTTCGCGCTCCTCGGCGCCATCGCCTACGGCGGGATCCGCCTGTCCCGCACTCCCGGCCGCTCCCCCCTCCTCCGACGCCTCCTGCTCATCGCCGGCGTCTGCGCGGCGGCCTTCGGCCTGGCCGCCATCCCCTTCGTATTCATCGGAGTCAGCAGCGCGCGCTTCGAGGATTGGCATTCCTCCGGAGCGGGCCTTCAGCCCGGCATGACCCTCGCCGACGCCCGCGCCGCGCTCGCACGGAAGGGCCCGGTGACGGAGCTGTCCATGGATGGGCCTGAGGGCAGCACGGGCGTGCGCTTCCAGGTCGAGCCCATCGGGCTGGCGAAATACCACTTCGGCTTCTTCTTGCACGACCTCTACTACATCGGCCTCAAGGTGGACGCCTCGGGCAAGATCGTCACGGTGGAAGCCTGGAGCGACTGAGCCTCGCGGACATGGCCATCCGGATCGTCGAAGGCGACCTTCTGGACCAGCCCGTGGAGTGCATCGTCAACGCCTGGAACCGGAACATCATCCCCTGGTGGCTGCTCCTGCCGCAGGGGGTCTCGGGGGCGATCAAGAAGCGCGCGGGCTACGGGCCGTTCTTCGAGCTGGGGAGGATGGGGCCCATCCCTTTGGGCGGAGCGGTGCTGACGAAAGCGGGCAGGCTGCCGTTCAAAGGAATCATCCACGTGGCGGGGATCGACATGCTCTGGAGGTCTTCGGAACGGTCCCTGCGGGCCTGCGTGCGCAACGCCCTGGCCTTGGCGCGGGAGAAGGGGTTCCAGTCGGTGGCGTTCCCCCTCATCGGAGCGGGCACGGGGGGCGGCGACCCGGAGCGGGTGCTGCGGCTCATGGTGTCGGAGGCGAAGGCCTCGGAGTTCGAGGGCGAAGTCCGCATCGTCGTGTTCAACAGGAAGCTGGCGGCGGGCTTCACGGCCGTTCCCGCGGCCTAGATCTTCTTCTTCCGGGCCTGATGCCAGCTCAACCAGAGTTCGAGTTCGCGCCTATAGTCCGCCCGCACGGCCGTCTCGTAGATGTCCACCGGGCTTAGGTTGTTGACGAGCCCGTCCGCCCCCAGGGACAGGCGCTCCACGCGCAGCACGCGGGCGAGCTTGCCGTCCAGGCTCATGAGGAAGGTGCGGCCGATGACGCGGGTGCCCCGCTCCACCTTCCCGGTGGAGTCCATGCGCCAGAGGACGACGGCCGCGGGGCGGACCGTCTTGCCGTCCGAGTTGTAGGCGACCGTGAAGGAGCGCTGGCGGCCGTCCGGCGAGCCTTGGCCCTCCAGGGCGACCTCGCGCACGGGGGTCTCCACCGCGTGGGCGAAGCCCATGAGTTGGGCGTTGTCGGCGTCGATGAGGTTGTCGCGACCGTGGTCGACGACGTAGGCGATCAACTCTTTGAGGCCGTTCTTCGGAGAGGCGAAGAGCGGGCCCGGAAGGAGGAGGAGAGCGAGGAGCGCGGTGAGGCGCATGGCTCAAGATAACATTTTCCGCGCCAGAAATAGGCCGACCGGTTGGCCGGCCTTTTTCTGGTCTCGCCAACATAGCTCGACCCCCAAATCGGACGGATTTTTTGAAATTTTTCGTGCTAGGATTCGTTTTAAGGACATGAAAGCACAGGTCAGTCCACTCTTAGGCATATCGATTTTCATAACGCACCCGAACAGCTTTGTTTGGGTCTTGCGAATGTATACTCCACAGTGTATACTTATGGCATGACTAGAACTATTACCCTCAAAGAACTCCGACCCGAGCTGCCGCACGTAGCCGACTCCATTGAATCTAAGCTCGACCGCTACATCGTCACTCGGCACGGCCATCCCGTCATGATGCTGATCAGCCCTGAGGACTATGAGGGTCTGCTTGAGACCATTGATGTCCTCTCGGACAAATCTGCCGCCAAGAGAATCCGCAAGTCCTGGCGGGAGACACGTGCCGGCAAGACCGTTTCGTTAGAAGCCCTTCGGCACAGATTAGAAAGTGTATAGGACAGAGCTCAGCCGCCAGGCAAGCAAGGATCTGGAGAAGATATTCAGGTCCGACAGGAAGCTCTATCAGCGATTTATAAACGCATTCCAGACAATCGCGCAGAATCCGCTTGAGGGCAAACTACTTCTAGGCGAACTCAAGGGATTGCGTTCATATCGCCTAGGGAGCTATCGGATCATATACGAAGTGCGACACCGGGAACTCCTTATCGTCGTAATTGACCTTGGCCATCGGCGCGAAATTTACAAGTAATGCCTAAGATTGGCTTGAATCGACCGCACTTCGAAGGCCGGCTTCCTGGGAGCGGCGATTCAGCCTGGAGTTATCACTCGGATTTCTCCGGCGGCTGAAATCCGATCTGCCTACACGGTTCCGCCGGCGGATCCATCAGCCCTCGAATAGCTTCAAAAACGACCCTGAACTGCTCGTCGTGCCCAGAGACCCTGCGTGCCAACTCCGCCAAAGCACAGGTCAAGTCTTTGTTTACAACGGCCAGCTGACGCAGATGATTGAAGGCTCGTACGATTCGTATGCTGGCCTCGATTGCCACTTCGCTATTCAGGACAGCCGCGAGCATGACAACACCATGCTCGGTGAACACATAAGGCGGCCTTCTCAGACCCATCTTTGCCCATGAACCGGATGTCGGATTCTGCGATATCCAATTCACTGTTTCATCATTGCTCAACTGAAACATGAAATCCGCTGGAAATCTCTGACTCTTGCGCTTAACCTGCTCATTGAGACGCCCCGTTGAAACGCCAAAGATCTTTGCCAGATCACGATCTATCATCACCCGATGTCCGCGTACGGTGTAGATGCGTTCTTCTATATTCATACCAACAAGTACGTATATGGCAGCTAAAAAGTTCCAACGAAAATTGGATATCGCAAATTGCGATATCCAATATATGCTTTAATATTAATGCATTTTCAGTAATAATCGCCCATGCCAGCCATCCCCACCGACCCAGGCCTCGTAGCGTACTGCGGACTCTACTGCGGAGCCTGCCGCTCCTACCTCAAGGGCCGCTGTCCCGGCTGCCATGCCAACGTCAAAGCTTCCTGGTGCAAGGTCCGCTCCTGCTGCATCGAGCGCAAATACTCCACCTGCGCCGACTGCCGCGACTTCCCCTACCCCAAGGAATGCCGCCGATTCCACAACTTCATCTCCAAGCTCATCGGCTTCCTCCTCCGCTCCGATCGCGCCGCCTGCATCGCCCAGATCAAGCGCCTCGGTCTCCAAGGCCACGCCGCGCAGATGGCCTGCTGCGGCAGGCACTCCCTCCGCCCTTAAGGCCCCGACCCCAAATGATATAATCGCGTCGATGAACAACCTCTATTCCAACCATCGGAAATCCCTCATGAGCCGCCTCTCGGACGGCCTCACCCTCCTCTCCGGAGGCGCCGAAGTCCTCCGCAACGGCGACGTCAGCCACCCCTTCCGACAAGACTCCGATTTCCTCTACCTCAGCGGCGTGGGCGAGCCCAACTGCCACCTCCTCCTCGACCCCAAGCGCCGCACGAGCACCCTCTTCATCCAGCGCATCGACGCCCACCACAAGGTCTGGGAAGGCTATGTCCCCGGCCTCGCCGAGTGCCGCAAGCTCTACGGCTTCGAGCGCGTCGCCTACTCCGACGAACTCCCCAAGCGCCTCAAGAAGGCCAAGAAAGGCTACCGCAAGTTCTACCCCAACATCGCCGCCCTCGCCAAACACGCCAAGCTCCTCCCCTTGAAGAAGAAGCCCTGCCTCGAGCTCGCCGACCTGCTCCAGGAGCTGCGCGCCCTCAAGGACGAGGGCGAGCTCGCCCTCATGAAGAAGGCCGGCGACATCACCGCCCGCGCCCATCGCCGGGTCATGGACCAGGCCCGGCCCGGCATGCGCGAGTACGAAGCCCAGGCCCTCTTCGACTCCGCCTGCCTCGGCTCCGGCCTCAAGCACCTCGCCTTCCCCTCCATCGTCGCCGCGGGGAACAACGGGGCCGTGCTCCACTACCGCAAGAACGACGCCGTGCTCAAGAACGGGGAGCTCCTCCTCGTGGACGCCGGCGCGGAGCACAACGGCTACGCGGCCGACATCACCCGCACCTTCCCCGTCGGCAGGCGCTTCACCCCGCTCCAGCGCGACGTCTACGCCATCGTCCTCGAGACCCAGAAGTCCTGCATCGAGATGCTCCGCCCCGGCCTCAACTCGGCCGAGCTCCACGTCCACTCGATGACGATGCTCGCCGACGGCCTCAAATCCATCGGACTTTTGACCGGCGACACGACGGGCCTCGTCGAGAGCGAGGCCGTGCGCCTCTTCTACCCGCACGGCATCGGCCACCTGCTGGGCCTCGACGTGCACGACGGCGCCGGCGGCTCCAAGCGCAAGCTCGAGAACCCCTTCAAGTTCCCCATCCGCTTCGTCGCCAAGCTCGAGCCGGGCTTCGTCATCACCATCGAGCCCGGCCTCTACTTCATCGAGGCCCTGCTCAACGACCCCAAGAAGCGGGCCAAGTATAAGAACTCCGTGCGCTTCTCCAAGGCCGAGAAGATGCTCGGCTTCGGCGGCGTGCGCATCGAGGACGACCTCCTCGTCCGCAACGGCGCGCCCCTCAACCTCACCGACTCCCGCGTCTGCCCCAAGGAGATCGCCCAGATCGAGGACGTCCGCCGGGCCGCCCTCTGCCGCTCCTCATGATGCGCGCTCAGAGGACGGCCGATAAGGAGCACGGCCCACGGGCCGCCCTGGGCGGATGAGTCTGCCCCGCTGGCTGAGGCACCTCGTCCGCACGGCCCTCCACCTGGGCCTGGACGCCGGAGCCATCCTCCTGGCCTACTGGGCCGCCTACGAGCTCCGGTTCCACCACGCCGGCTTCACCGCCCGCGTCCCCGTCATCGGGGACGACCCCGGCTGGGAGCTCTACCGCCGCCTCCTCTTCGCGGTCGTCCCCATCTGGCTGGCCATCTTCTTCTACGCTTCCCGGCTCTACACCCGTCCCTGGCTCAGCGCCCTCGACCGCCTGCTCGAGATCTTCAAAGGAGCCGTTCTAGGCACCCTCGCGGTGCTCGCCGCCACCTACATCTACGCCCGGCTCGAATACTCCCGGCTCATGATGCTCATGGCCGGCCCCATCGCGGCCCTGAGCGTCAGCCTCGCCCAGCTCGTCGTCCTCAAGATCGACGCCTGGCTCGCCCGCCACGAGGCCACCTCCCCGCTCCTCCTGGTCGGCGGCGGCAAGGTGGCCGAGCTCGTCCGCGGAAACCTCCTCACCCGCCATCCCGGCATGGCCATCCTCGAGCGCGAGGAGCTCCCGAAGCCCGACGAGCTCGCCGGCCTGGCCGCCGAGCAGGGCGTCTCCGACCTGATCCTGGTGCGCAGCGGGGAGAGCCGGACAGGCCTCCTCGAGCTCGCCGAGGCCTGCGAGTCGGCCGACGTCCGCTTCTCCATGATCCCCGACCTGCTCGAACTGCGTTTGGGCGAGGTCCAGATGGACGACTCCCTCGGCCTGCCCGCCTACCGGCTCCAGCACACCTCCCTGACCCGGGCCAACTTCGCGGCCAAGCGCACCTTCGACGTCCTCTTCAGCCTGCTCTTCCTGGCCTGCACCGCCCTCCCCTTCCTCCTCATCGCGCTGCTCATCCGGCTCGATTCCAAGGGCCCCGTCCTCTTCCAGCAGAAGCGCATCGGCTACAAGGGCCGGCCCTTCGAGGCCTTCAAGTTCCGGACGATGGTGCTCGACGCCGAAAAGGCCGTGGCGGCGGTGAAGGCCGCCTCCAACGACCAGGCCGGCGGCTTCTTCAAGGCCAAGAACGACCCCCGCGTCACGCGCGTGGGCCGGTGGCTGAGGCGCTTCTCCCTGGACGAGGCCCCGCAGTTCCTCAACGTCCTGGCCGGCGAGATGAGCGTGGTCGGTCCCCGCCCGCTCGCCCTGACCACCGGGGAGATGGAGGAGCTCGTGCGCCTCTTCGGCCCCACCGCCAAGAAGCGGATGAACATCCTGCCGGGCATCACCGGGCTCTGGCAGGTCTCCGGCCGCTCGGACATCAGCTCGGAGCAGAGGTTCGCCCTCGACCTATTCTACATCGAGCACTGGTCCCTCGGACTCGACCTCGAGATCATCCTGAAGACCGCGCCCGCGATGCTGTTCGCCAAAGGAGCCTACTGACATGACCAAGACGACGACCGCCGCCCAGACCAAGATCCCCCTGCTCGACCTCAAGGAGCAGTACGGCGCCCTGCGGGAAGAGCTCCTGGAGGCCGCCCGCCGCGTGATGGACTCCGGGGTCGTCATCACCGGCCCCGAGAACAAGGCCTTCGAGGCCGAGTTCGCCGCCGCCATGGGCGCCAAGCACTGCGTGGGCGTCTCCAACGGGACCGACGCCATCGAACTCTCCCTGAAGGCCTGCGGCGTCGGCCCGGGCGACGAGGTGGTCGTCCCCGCCTTCACCTTCATCGCCACGGCCTCGGCGGTTTCCACGATCGGCGCCAAGCCCGTGTTCGCGGACGTCGACTTCAAGACCTTCACCCTCACGCCCGAGGCGCTCGAGAAGGCCCTCACCCCGAAGACCAAGGCCGTCGTCCCCGTCCACCTCTTCGGCTGGCCGGCCGACATGGACGCCCTCCTGGCCGTCGCCGCGAAGAAGGGCCTCAAGGTGGTCGAGGACTGCGCGCAGGCCCACGGCGCGCTCTACAAGGGCAAGTCCATCGGCGCCCTGGGCGACGCGGGCACCTTCAGCTTCTACCCCTCCAAGAACATGGGCGCCCTGGGCGACGCGGGCGCGGTCGTCACGAACGACGAGGCGCTGGCCTCCCGGGTGCGCAGCATCCGCGACGCGGGGCGCGCGCCCGGCGAGCGCTACCTGCACGCCTTCCCCGGCCGCAACGCGCGCCTCGACGAGCTCCAGGCCGCCTTCCTGCGCGTGAAGCTCAAGCGGCTCGCCGCGTGGAACGAGTCCCGCGAAGCCGTCGCGAAGATCTACCGCCGCGAGCTCGCCGGCCTCCCCGTGACCCTGCCGCCCGAGCCCAAGGCCGGCCTGCGCCACGTCTACCACCTCTTC
Organism: Elusimicrobiota bacterium; assembly: GCA_003450735.1. Classification (GTDB taxonomy): domain Bacteria; phylum Elusimicrobiota; class Elusimicrobia; order UBA1565; family UBA1565; genus UBA9639. Next base: position 55,527 of record DMEZ01000014.1, read on the forward strand.
GTCCTCCGCGCCGAGCGGCGCGACGCGCTCTCCCGGCATCTGAGCCGGGCGGACATCGGCAACGCGGTCTACTATCCGGTCGCGCTGCACCTCCAGCCGGCCTTCAAGGACGCGGGCTTCAAGGAAGGCTCCTTCCCCGTCTCGGAGCAGGCCTGCCGCGAGGTGCTCGCCCTGCCGATGTACCCCGAATTGGGCGCGGAGCGCGCGCTCCGGGTGGCCCAGGAGATCCGCCGCTTCTACGCGTGAAGCGCATCCTCTTCGTCAGCACGTCGACGACGGTCGGGGGGGCCGAGAAGACCCTCTACACCCTCGCGACCCTCCTCGACCCCGCGCTCTACCAGGTCGCCGGGGTCGTGAGCCTCAAGCCCAAGGGGCACTACGCGAAGCTGCTGGAGAGCATGGGCGTCCGGGTGGACTCCCTGGACGTCCAGAAGACCGCCGGCATCGCCGACCTCCAGAAGCTGGCCGTGCTCGTGCACCAGGCCCGGCCGGACCTCGTCCACGCGGTCATGTACCAGGCCATCCAGCTCTGCCGGGCCGTGCGCCGGCTGGGCTACGCCGAGTACCATCTGGTGAGCTCTCCCCGCGTCAACTACCGCACCCGCGGGAGCTGGTCCTTGGTCCTGGACGGCTGGCTGAAGAAGGCCGACGACCTGATGATCGCCGAGTCGGACGCCTCCCGAAACCATCTGGTCGACAAGCTCGGCTACGGCAAGGACAAGGTCGTGCGCGTCTACAACGGGGTGGACATCGCGGGCTGGCCCATCTCCAAGGCCGCGCGCGCGCGCTGCCGCAAGCAGCTGGGCATCGAGCCCGGCGAGACCCTGCTGGGCGTCTCCGGACGCCTCGACCCCCAGAAAGGGCACGCGTTCCTGCTCGAGGCCCTCGCCAAGCTCCGCGCCTCGCACCCCGTCAAATGCGTCCTCCTCGGCGAGGGGCCGCTCAAGGGGCAGCTGCAGGGCCTGGCGCGCTCCCTCGGCGTCGACGGGGCGGTCCATTTCGTCGGGGAGCAGGCGGACATGGCCGGCTGGCTCTCCGCCGTGGACATCTACGTTCAGCCCTCGCTGTGGGAAGGGCTGCCGAACGCCCTTCTGGAGGCCATGGCGGTCGGCCTCCCCGTCGTCGCGAGCCAGGTCGACGGCATCCCGGAAGTCGTCCGCAACGACGTCTCGGGACTGCTCTGCGAGCCCAAGAGCTCCCAGGCCCTCGTCGTGCCCATCCAGGACCTGATCGTGGACGACGAGCTGCGCCGGCGCCTCGGCCAGGCCGCCAAGCAGGTGGTCCTGGAGAATTTCAAGCTCGCCGACATGATCGCCAACACCCAGGCGGTCTACAAGAAGGTCCTCGGGGAGTAGCGGGCGCCCCGCTCAGCGGCGGCGCGCCACGACCTGCATCGAATCGCGCGTATCGAGGTAGAGGAACTTGTCCTCGAGGCCCAGGAGCCTCACGAGCGCCTCGACCGCGGCGTGGACCGGGCGCGGGTAGTTCGAGAGCCGGCTGAGCCAGTAGCCCCAGGTGAAGATGCGCCCGTAGGACTTGACCAGGACCGTTTCGAATCCGGCCTTGTCCAGCAGCGTCTTCAAGGTCCGCGGCGAGAAATACTGGATGTGCGCCGGCCGCAGGCCCCACCAGTAGCCCCGCAGCAGCCTCGCCGAGAGGCTCTCGATGTCCGGCGTGACCAGATACAGGAATCCCCCGGGCCTGAGGACGCGCGCGACCTCCCGCATCATGCCGCGGGGGTCGTCGAGGTGTTCGATCACGTCGATGAGGGCCGCGGCGTCGAAGTGGGCGTCGGGGAAGCGCTCCCCCTGGAGCGTCTCGACGACCTTCGGCAGGTGCAGCGTCTTCGCCGCGTACTCGCGCGCCCAGCGCGAAGGCTCGACCCCCGTGACCTCGAAGCTCGTGCGCGCGGCGTTGAGGAAGAAGCCGGCCGAGCAGCCCACTTCGAGGAGGCGCCCCGAGCGCACGTGGCGCCGCAGCAGGGCGAGGCTCAGATAGCCGTTCATGCAGCGCGACTCGGACTCCCGGCGGTAGTCCTCGTCCTCGGTCGTCCGGTAGCCTTCGAGCAGGGCCTCCGGATCCGGGCGGGGGCTCGTGTAGACCATGCCGCAGGCGCGGCAGCGGCGGAGCGTCCCGTACAGGCCGAACACGTCGGTGGTCGCGGCGAAATGGGCGGCGTCGGCCGCCGACGCGGTCGCCTTGGACCGGTACAGGACGTCGGCCTCCTTCGAGCCGCACAGGCTGCAGGGGACCTCCAGCATCAGGGCGTCCGGGTTCTCCATCCTGGAGGGGATTCTAACACAGTCGCCGACCTGGACGCACCCACTAAGATATAATCTCCCGGATGACGACCTCGACCGCGGGCGCAGGCAGGCCCTCCTGCAGCCGGCTCCTGCTCGAGGAACTCCGCTCGGCGTTCACCGGCCGGACAGGCTGGCTCTGCCTGCTCCTGGCGGCGCTGAGCCTCGTCTCCTTCTGGCCGTACTCCCGCTCCATGGGGTTCTATTCGGATGACTGGCACATCCTCCAGCCCCTCGTCCGCTCTCCCGACCAGTCCCTCCTGGGCGTCATCCGGGCGTTCGACCGCGCGGGCGTCGCATCCGATGGGAAGACCACCTGGTACCTGCGCCCCACGGCCATCCTCTATTACCCCTTCGCCTACTGGCTCTCCGGGATGGACTTATGGAAGTACCAGGCCTTCTACCGCGTCCTGGAGATCCTCACGGCGTGGTTTTTGTTCCTGGCCTTCGCCATCGCGACCGGGCGCAGGCGCCTCTCGTTCCTGACCGTCGCCCTATTCGTCGTCCTGCCGAGCCACGGCGCGACCCACCATTGGCTCAACGTCCCCCCGGCGATGGTCCCCAGCTCCGCCGCCTTCTTCGCCTTCAGCCTCTGGCTCAAGCATGCGCGGGGCCCGTTCCTCGCGGCCGCCCTCCTCTTCCTCGCCGCGGGAGCGCTGACCTACGAGATGGCCATCCCGCTCGTCTTGACTCTGCCGCTCCTGCGCCTGCTCTGGGAACTGCGGCAGGGGCCTCTCTCCGGCGGGGTCTGGGAACGGGTCCTGCGCGACGCCGCCGCCGCGCTGGCGACGGCGGCCGCCCTGGTCGGCTACCACGCCCTGATCCAGCGGTGGGGCCCGCCGGTCATCTCCCGCGGGCTGACCTTCGATCCCGGCTTCTTCTTCAAGGTCCTGGGGCGCGCTTTCGAAGTCCAGTTCTCCGGGGTCGTGCATCTGTGCGCCGTGTACGCCCAGAGGGCCTCCTCCCACTTCACGTGGCTGGGCTGGGGCGCCGCCCTGGCGGCAGGCGGGCTGACGGCCGCCTCCGTCCTGGCCGAAGCTCCGGACCCGCCGATGGAGGCGCGGGAGACGGCCGCCTGGGCGGGCGGCGCCGCCCTCCTCCTGGCCGCCTGCAACGCCCCCTACGCCCTCTCCGCCGCCCAGTACCTGCCGCACGTCTTCAGCGTCCAGAACCGGCTCAATCTTCCCGCCTCGATGGCGGCCGCGATGCTCTGGGCCTGGCTGCTTTTGCCGAGGGAGCCTCTCGGCAAGCCCCTCTTGTCCCGGCGGCTCGTCTTGCCCCTGCTCCTGGGGCTCTGCTTCTCGGCGTTCACCGCCGCGAACTGGCAGAGCGGCTGGGAGTGGAAGGAGGCCTGGGCGGTGCAGAAGGCCGTGCTGGAGGGCCTGCGCAGGCGCGCGGCGGAACTGCCGCCCGGGCCCGCGTACGTCGTCCTGGAGGGCGCCCCGACCGACGTGGGGAACGTCCCGGCCTTCGACCAGGACTGGGTGTTCGACCCCGCCCTGCGCATCTGGCTGGGGCGCTGGGACTTGAAAGGAGGCGTCGCGGAGAGCGGAGCCCGCATCACTCCGCCGGGGCACCGCCGCGTCCTCTACCGATTCCAGGAAGACCGCCTCCTCGCAGAGGACGCCCCCTGAGGGCATGACGCGGATCCTCGCGGAGATCCCCTTGTGGGCGCTCGTCTACCCGCCCACGGCCATTTGGGCGGCCTGGCTCTGGCTCCGCGCGCGCAAAAGCGGCCAAAGCCCGTTCGACGCTTTCCCCGCGCAGTTCCCCCTGGCGCTGGCGGCGGCGATCTACCTCTCCACCTTCCGCTGGCACGGGGGCGACGACATCCCCAACAGCCTCCTCCCCTTCTCGCTCCTGCGCCACGGAACGCTCTCCATGGAGCCCTTCCGGGCCTGGTTCATGGAGAAAGGCATCGCCCCGGAGTTCACGGTGCATCCGGGCGGCATCCTGATCTCGATCTTCCCGGTCATGCCGGCCCTGCTCGCCCTGCCCTTCTTCCTGCCGGCCGTCCTCTTCACCGCGCAGCCGCCCGAGCTCCTCATGCACGGGCTCTCGAAGGTCTCGGCCTCCTTCCTCGCGGCGGCCTCGGTCGCGGTCTTCCACCTTCTAGCCCGCGAGCGGGCCTCCCCGCGCTGGGCGGCCGCCGCGGCCCTCTTCTTCGCCTTCGGCACCTACAGCTTCAGCGTGAGCAGCCAGGCGCTCTTCCAGCACGCCCCCGCCCAGCTCGGCCTCGCGCTGGGGCTCTGGGGACTGCTGTGCTCCCATCCGGGGCGCAAGGAGGATTGGATCTCCGGCTTCGGCTTCAGCCTGGCCTTCGCCTCCCGGCCCGACAGCGTGTTCTTCCTCGCCGCCGCGGGGCTCTACCTGCTCTTCCGGGAGCGCCGCCGCGTGCCGTTCTTCTCCTTGGGAGCGGCCGTCCCGGCCGCCTTCCTGGCCTATTACTGGCTGGTCTATACCGGCCGCCTGCGGCCGCAGGACTCCGACCTCCAGGGGCGCATCTTCTCCTCGTTCCAGCCCGAGGCCGTCGCGGCCCTCCTCATCGGCCCGACGCGCGGGCTCTTGCTCTTCGTCCCGGCCGCGGTCTTCGGACTCTGGGGCATGCTGAAGCGGGCCCGCGATCCCCGCGCGCTCTGGGCGCCCTGGCTCGCCCTGACCTTGCCGGCGATCGTCGCCTTCTACTCCTTTTACTCCAACTGGACGGGCGGGCAGACCTTCGGCACCCGCTATTACGCGACGTCCTGCCTGATCCTGGCCCTGTTCATCCTCGAGCAGTCCCGCGAGATCTCCGCCTCGCCGCTCCTTTGCAGGCTCTGGGGCCTGACGTTCGCCTGGTCGGTGCTGGTGCACGCGGTCGGAGCCTATTTCACGTGGCCCGGCTCCTTCTCGATCGTCGAACAGAAGGCCCAGGTCTGGGACCTGTCCCTGTACCCGCCCTTCTACCTGGGTTCCTCCTCCGGCCCCCTGTTCACCCTGCCGCTCCCCCTGCGCTGGGCGGTCGCCGCCGCGGCCTTCGCCGCCGTCTATTTCGCCGCCAAGAGGCTGAGCCGATGGCTGGCTGCCCCGTCTGCCTGAAAGGGGCTCCCCGCTTCGCCTGCCGGGCTCTGCTCTATCCCGGCGCCGAGCGGGCGGTGTCCGAGTGCCCGGACTGCGGGTCGGCCTTCTACCATCCGATGCCGCCGCCCGAGGACATCGCCCGCTGCTACCCGCCGCTCTACTTCCGCGATTTCTTCAGGCAGTACTGGAAGGACTACCTCAAGGGCCGCGCCCTCGCCCTCGACCTGCGGGCCTTCCGGGAGAAGGGGGCCCTGCTCGACGTGGGCTGCGCTTTGGGCACCCTGCTCGCCGGCGTGCGCGCCCACTCGGCCTGGACGGCCGCGGGGCTGGAGTTCTCCCCCGACGCGGCCGCGCTGGGCCGCGAACTCAACGAGGTCGAGATCGCCTGCGGGCCGCTCGCCAAAGCCCCCTGGCCGGACGCCTCCTTCGACTGCGTGCACATGAACAACGTGCTCGAGCACGAGTCCGACCCGGAGTCGGCCCTGCGCTCGGCCGAGCGCCTGCTCAAGCCCGGAGGGCGCCTGCTCTTGACCCTCCCCAACGGGCCCGTGGACCTCTCGGCCACCCGCCTCCTCTTCCGCGCGTGGAAGCGCGCCGTGCCGACCCGCCACGGAGGGCATCTCGTGTTCTTCTCCCGCCGCGGCCTGGAGGCCCTGCTCGAGCGGACGGGCTTCGAGGTCCTGTCGGTGCGCAACTTCCACTTCAAGCTGGGGATGAAGGCCCGGGGCTGGCTCCCGGGCTCGTGGAAGCCCTTCCGCAAGCCGTGGGGGGCCCCGGCCGCGCCGGAGCCGCGCCTCCCTCTCGAGGAGTACCGCAAGCTCGTCCCGGCCCAGCCCAGCTGGGCGCTCTACCGGCTGGGGCAGAAGTGGCGCAGGCTCTGGCGGCTGGGCTGGACGGATTTCGGCTACGACTTCGAGGTCACGGCGCGGAAGGCCCGATAGTCAGCCGCCCGCCGGAGAGGGACAGCCCGGAGACGGCGAGCTCGAAGGGCAGTTCGGGGTCGGGCTCGAAGCTGCGCACGAAGCGGGCGTGGCGGCCCAGCAGGGCCGTCGGGAAGGGGATCCCGGCGACGCGCACGGCCTTCACCGCGACCTCGAGCGAACGGCCGTCCTGGGCGAGCGCCGCGGAGGCCGCGGCCGAGAGAGCCACCCCCTTGAGCCGGCCCGACACCGCGACCATCCCGCGGTCAATCTCCACCGCCGCGGGCTCGAAGCCTTTCACGCGGAGCTTCAGGAACTCGGCCAGGGCCTCCCGGCGCACCGACGCCGAGAGGAGCGTGAGCTTTTTCATCGACAAAAAGCGGAACTCGTTGAGGGTGGGGGTCGGCCCTTTCGAGTCGATGGGGATGAGAGCCAGGTCCTCGAGCTCGGCGGAGAGCCCTTCGATGACCAAGCCCCGGATGGAGAGCTCCCCAGCCGTGAGCGTGGCCCGGGGATAGACGCCGCGCGCCTCGTCGAATCGGCCGAAGTCGACGCTCATGTCCTTGGCGGCGACGTTGCCCTCCTCGAAATAATCGAAATGCGCCCGGGCCTCCCGGATCGGGGCCTGGGCGAGCTTCCGGCGCTGGAACAGCACGGCCTCGGTCCCGTCCGGCAGGGGGAAGCGGCGCAGCTCGCCCCAGCCCTTCTGGAACCAGGTGGTCGGATCGAGCATGAAGCGCTGGACCTCGGGGAGCTGATTGACGACGTCGGCCGGCCCCAGCGAGCCGGTCTTCACCACCACGAACTCGGAGAACTCGCAGAGCCGCCGATTGACGCCGCGCTCGTGGAGGCGCGGGAAGCCCAGCCGCTTGATCGCCCAGTCGAAGGCGGCCCCGTTGTAGGAGGCATGGTTCGCGACCAGGGAGAGGTCCGAGACCGGAGCCGTCTTGTCGCGGGCCTCCTCGGCCGCGCGCAGGAGCTCGTCGATCCTCCAGTTTTCGGCCGCCGGCCGGCGGCCGCTGAAGAAGGAGACGCTCAGGGGGATGGGCGCCTTGAGCGACAGGGGGCCGACCCAGCCGCGGTGGTAGTTCGCGGCCGCGAAGAGCTGGAAGGCGCACAGCCCTCCCAGAAGGGCCTTGGGCCAGAGCGAGGCGCACAGGATCGCGAGGGGCATCATCCCGGGCAGGAGGAAGCGCAGCTGCCGGTTGGGCACCACGGCCCAGAAGAGGTACGCGACGGCGAACCAGGCGATGAGGACGCCCTTGTCCTTCGCGTCCCGGCGCACCGACGGGACGACGAGGGCGATGAGCCCCAGAACGAAGAACGGGAAGTCCATGCCCGAGGCCATCTGGGACAGGTAGCTGAAGGCCGCGGCTCCGCGCCAGACGGGGACCGCCTGGTCGGCGGACGCCTCCACGAGGCGCGGCAGGAGCACGGGCCACTGGTTGAGGTACCAGGGCAGGAACAGAGCGAAGCACAGCGCGGCCGAGAGCAGGGCGTTGCGGCGCCTCTCCGGGGAGAAAGCCGACCTCAGGACGACCCACGCGGCCGGGAAAAGATAGGAGAACGCGCTCCATTTGGTCAGCATGGCCGCGGCGCAGGCGCAGGCGAAGGCGAGAGCGGGTCCCCGGCGCTCGAGGGATTCCGACTCGATGAGCGCCCAGTAGGCCGCGGCGACCCAGGCGGCCAGGGCGAGGTCGATGAGCTGGCTGCGGTAGAGCAGCTGCGTCTCGGGGATGCAGGTGAAGAGGACGGCGGCCGCCGCTCCCCGCCACTCCCCCGCGAAGCGCCGCCCGAGGCCCCACAAAGACACGCTCAGGAGGGCCAGGTAGAACCAGTTCGCCCAGAGAGCCTTCTGCGCGTCGGCTCCGCCGCCGAACGGGAGCAGGGAGGCGTAATAGAGCGGCGGGAAGGGCGGCATCCCGGATTTCGGCTTCTGGCTCCAGAACTCCGAGAGCCGCCCGGCCCTCGCGGCGTCCCGGAGGTCGAGGGCGGTCTCGAGATGGACGGCTTGGTCCCAGGCCGGGGGCCGCGTCTCCCGGCGGTTCCAATCGGCGAGCAGCCAGGCCTGGAAGCCGAGCAGGAGGGCGAGGGCGGACAGGGAGCCCCAGAGGGCGGTGTTCTTCACGGGCCGCCGGATTATATTAATTTTGCTAGAATCCCCCCTCTGTGAAAGCACTCATCCTCACGGGCGGACAGGGCCTTCGTCTGCGCCCCTTCACCTGCGAGACGCCCAAGCCGCTGCTCCCGGTCGCGAACGTCCCGTTCCTCCTCTATCAGTTCCAGCTGCTGAGGCGGCACGGCGTCCGCGAGGTGCTGCTGGCCACCGCCTACCGCCCCGAGGCCTTCCGCCGGGCCTTCGGAGACGGGCGCAAGGTGGGCCTAAGGATCCGCTACGCCTTCGAGCCCAGCCCGCTCGGGACGGGGGGCGCGGTGCGCAAGACCGCGGAAGGCATCGACCGGACGCTCCTCGTGCTCAACGGGGACGTCCTCAACGACCTGGACGTGGGAGCGTTCCTCCGCAGCCACCGCCGCAGGAAGGCGGCGGCCTCCATCGCCCTCGTCCGGGTGAAGGACCCGACCCTGTACGGTCTCGTCGAGACCTCCCCGGAGGGCCGCATCCTCCGCTTCCTCGAGAAGCCGACCTGGGACGAGGTCACCTGCAACACGATCAACGCGGGAGCCTACCTCTTCGAGCCTTCCGCCGTGGCCCGCATCCCTCCCGGCGTACCGTACTCGCTCGAGCGCGGGCTCTTCCCCTCCCTGCTGGAGGCGGGCGCGCCTTTTTACGGCTTCGTGATCGGCGGCTACTGGATGGACATCGGCACCGTCGAGAAGTACCTGCAGGTCCACCTGGACATCCTGGGGGGGGCCGTCCCGCTCGAGCGCGCGCTCAGGCGGCGCGGCCGCTTCCTGCTCGAGCCGGGCGCCCGGCTCGCGGCCGACGCCGCGCACGACGGGGAGGGCCGCGTCCTGATCGGCAGGGGCGCGCGGGTGGCCCCGTGCGTGCAGTTCTCGGGCTCCGTCTGCGTGGGCCCGCGCTGCGCCATCGCGCGGGGAGCCTCGCTGGCCGGCTGCGTCGTCCTCGGCGGCTCCCGGATCGGGGAAGGCGCGCGGCTGAAGGACTGCGTGGTCGGACACCGCTGCGTCGTGGAGGCCGGAGCCTCCATCGGGCCCGGGCGCGCGCTCGGGGACGGGACGGTCGTGAAGCGGTTCTCTCAGCTCTGATAGGGGGTCTTCCATGGAGATTCGGTTCGGCACGGACGGCTGGCGCGGCGTGATGGCCCGGGACTTCACCTACGACACCGTCCGCAAGGTGGCCCAGGCCATCGCGGACTACCTCAAGACCAAGCCCCCGAAGACCAAGGCCAAGCACACCGTCCTCGTCGGCTACGACCGGCGCTTCCAGTCCGAGGCCTTCGCCGAGGAAGTCGCCCGGGTGATGGACGCCAACGGCCACCAGGCCGTCCTCCTGGCCGAAGCCCTGCCGACCCCGGCCATCAGCCTGCTCACCCACAAGCTCAAGGCCTACGGCGTGGTCGTCACCGCCAGCCACAACCCGCCGGCCTACAACGGCCTCAAGATCAAGATGGAGGGCCGGACCGCTCCGGAAGCCGTCACCTCCGAGATCGAGTCCTTCCTCGACCGCGCCAACCCGACCCGCGGCGGCAAGCCCGTCGTGAAGTCCTACAAGAAGGACTACCTGGACTACCTCCGCGCGCGGATCAACCCCGCCGCGCTCGTCTCCCGCCTGCCGGGGCCGGTGGTCCTCGACTCCATGTACGGCTCCGCCGGGGGCCTGCTCAGCGAGATGACCCGGAATCACAAGCGCATCATCGAGATGCGCTCGGAGCGCGACCCCCTCTTCGGCGGGGCGAGCCCCGAGCCGATCGAGAAGAACCTCGAGCCCCTCAAGAAGCGCGTGCTCCAGGAGAAGGCCGTCTGCGGCATCGCCCTGGACGGAGACGCCGACCGGCTGGCCCTCATCGACGACAAGGGACGCTATCTCTCCCCCTGCCAGGTCTACCCGATGATGCTGGAGTACCTCCTCGGGACGCGCGGCCTGAAGGGGCGCATCGTCCAATCGGTCTCCCTGGGCTACCTCTCAGGACGCATCGCCAAGGCCTACAATCTGCCCTTCGCCGAGATCCCCGTGGGCTTCAAGTACATCGCCGCGGAGCTCGCGCAGAACCAGGCCGTCTGCGGCGGAGAGGAGTCCGGGGGCTACGCCTGGAAGGGCGGCCTGCCCGAGCGCGACGGGCTCATGTGCGCGCTGCTCTTCCTGGAGATGATCGTCAAGCGCCGCAAGAAGCCCTCGGAGCTGTGGGCCGAGATCGAGAAGAAGTACGGCCCCTCCAGCTTCCGCCGGGTGGACTTCCACGTCTCCAAGGCGGTCGTCGACAAGGCGGCCTTCGCGGCCAAGATCCAGAAGAAGCTGCCGCAGAAGATCGCGGGGACCGCGGTGAAGACGACCCTGGTCGAGGACGGCATCAAGATCATCCTCGAAGACGACCACTGGGTGCTCATGCGCCCTTCCGGGACGGAGCCGCTCATCCGCACCTACGCGGAGTCGGACTGCCCGAAGAAGACGCAGACCCTGCTGGAGACGGCCGCGAAGTGGGTCAACGCCCACATATGAGGCCCATTCCTCGTCGAAAATTGGTATATTAGGGACACACGTCGGCATCCAAAAGGAGAACATCATGCAGCGTCATGGCCGCTATTACTTCACGTCGGAATCCGTGACCGAGGGGCATCCGGACAAGGTCTGCGACCAGATCTCGGACGCCGTGCTCGACACCATCTTCAAGGAAGACCCGATGGCGCGGGTCGCCTGCGAGACCTTCTGCACCAAGGGCCTCGTCATCGTCGGCGGCGAGATCACGACCGACACCTACGTGGAAGTCGACAACCTGGTCCGTGAAGTCCTCACCGACATCGGCTACGACGACCTGCGCTTCGGCTTCACGGCCCAGACCGTCGGCGTCCTCAACGGCATCGGCCGGCAGTCCCCGGACATCGCCCAGGGCGTGGACACGGGCGGCGCCGGCGACCAGGGCATGATGGTGGGCTACGCCAACCGGGAGACCCCCGAGCTCATGCCCCTGCCGATCATGCTCGCCCACAAGCTCGTGCGGCGCCTCTCCGAGACCCGCCGCGCCAAGACGCTGCCCTACCTCGGCCCCGACGGCAAGAGCCAGGTCACCGTGGAGTATCTCGACGGGCGCCCCCTGCGCGTGGACAGCGTCGTCCTCTCCACCCAGCACGACGAGAGCATCCTCGACAAGTCCGGCAAGAAGATCACCGAGAAGTCGCGCAAGGAGATCATCGAGACCATCGTCCGCCCGGTGCTCGGCAAGCGCCTCATCGACGACAAGACGCGCTTCTTCATCAACCCGACCGGCAAGTTCGTGGTCGGCGGGCCGGTCTCCGACACCGGCGTCACGGGCCGCAAGATCATCGTAGACACCTACGGCGGCTGGGCCCCGCACGGCGGCGGCGCGTTCTCGGGCAAGGACCCGACGAAGGTCGACCGCTCGGCCTGCTACATGGCCCGCTACGTGGCCAAGAACGTGGTCGCGGCCGGCCTCGCGGAAGAGTGCACCGTCCAGCTTGCCTACGCCATCGGCGTGGCGGAGCCCGTGGGCCTCTACATCAACACGCACGGCACGGCGGCCGTCGAGGAGCGGCGCATCGAGGCCCTCATCCGCAAGCACTTCCAGCTGACCCCGCGCGGCATCATCTCGACCCTCAAGCTGCGCCGGCCCATCTACCGGCAGACGGCCGCTTTCGGCCACTTCGGGCGCACCGAGCCGGGCTTCGAGTGGGAGCGCACCGACAAGGCGCAGGCCATGCGCGAGGAAGCGGGCCTCGGCTCGCGCAAGGCGCGCGCGGTGGCGGCCTGATGGAACGCATCGAGCCGACCCGGGCCCTCGCCCTGAAGGTCTGGTGGGCTTTCATGTGGCGCGCGGTGGTCTTCGCGCTGCTGAGCGGGTTCGTGGTGGGCCTCGTCGTGGGGCTCTTCTCCGTCCTGCTCAAGCTCGCCCCGGAGTCGGTCAGCACCCTCTCGGGCATCCTGGGCCTCGTGCTCGGCGCGGCGGTCTCCATCGAAGTGATGTACCGCCTGCTGGGCAAGAAGTTCGACGGCTTCGAGATCGCGCTCATCCGCGAGTAGCATGCCCGCAGGCATGACCAAGACGCGGCCCTTCGGGGCCGCGTCTTGTCTCTTCTTGTCCGCCGCCCTGACCCTCGCCGCCCCGGCGGGCGCCACCCCGTGGCACGACTTCGGCCCCAGGGCGATGGGCATGGGCGGGGCCGGCGTGGCCCTCGCCCAGGGCCCCGAGGCGGTCTACTGGAACCCGGCGGGCCTGGGCCAGCTCTACAACGCCGACGGCTTCTCCATGCCCATCGGCCTGCGCACGGAGCTCACCGGGACGGCCCTGCGGGGCGCCAACGACCTCTTCCAGCTCAGCGAAGCCTGTCGGGGGGGCGGCAGTCTGTGCACGGCCTCCGCGGTCTCCCGGGCGCTCGACGACCTGGGAGGACGGGGGAGCGGAGCCCTCGCGGACGTCGCCGGCGGGTTCGCCATCAAGATCGGCAAGGCCGCGTTCTTCGCCCTCAACGAGTCCTACGCCGGGGCGACCCCCCGCGCGGACCGCATCAACGTCGGGGCCTGCCCCGGCGTCAACTGCCTCTCGAACAACGACTCCGCCCTGATCCTGCGCGGCGGGTCCTTCACCGAGTTCGGGGCGGGCTACGGCCTTGAGCTCAAGGAGACCGGGCTCCTCATCGGGGCGAACCTCAAGGGCATCCTCGGGAAGGTCGGCTTCGATGAGTTCCGGATCATCACGCAGGACCCCGGCCTGGGAAAGCTGAGCAACTTCAAGGACAACGCCCGGGTGAGCTTCATGCCGGCCGTGGACCTCGGCCTGCTTTGGGACCTGCGCGAGACCTGGCCGGACCTGCGCGGCCGGCCGCGCCTGGGCTTGACCGGCCGCAACGTGAACTGCCCCACGTTCTCCCAGCCCGCCGCGGCCAAGGCCGCGGGCGAGACCGACCGGTTCGCCCTGCAGGGCCAGGCCCGCCTCGGCGCCGCGCTCAGCCCGGCGGACTCCTGGCACCTCGTCGGCGACATCGACCTGACCCATAACAACACCGAGGTCGACGGCTTCACGTCCCGCGTCCTGGCTCTGGGCACCGAGGTCGACCTGTTCAACCAGCCGGAGTTCAACCTCCCCCTGCGCTTCGGGCTGAAGAAGAATCTGGCCGAGAGCTCCTCGGGCCTGACCTTCACCGCCGGATTCGGCCTGAACTTCCTCCACGTCCTCATCGACCTCGCCGGACAGCTCAGCGCGAAGAGCGCCGACGAAAGGAGCCTCGGCGTCTCCCGGAGCGCCGCCACGAACCTCGGCGCCTCCTTCCGCTTCGCGATGCTCTACGGCGGCGGGGAGGAACGCGACGGGGCGGGGCCCCGCCGCCGCCGCGCCGCCGACTAGGCATGCGTCCGGCCGACATCGCCCTGGAGCTCCGCTCGAGGCTCCGGAGCCTGCGCTTCTCGCCCCCCGTCACCCACGTCTACGACCCCCTGACCTACGCCTGGGGACCCCACGAGCAATACCTGCGCCGATGGGGCGAGGGCCCCAGGGAGATCCTCCTGCTCGGCATGAACCCGGGCCCCTGGGGCATGGCCCAGACGGGGGTGCCTTTCGGCGAGGTCCGCCTGGCCCGGGACTGGCTCGGCCTGGACGCCCCCCTGTCTCGGCCGGACTCGGAACACCCCAAGCGCCCGGTGCTCGGCTGGGCCTGCCCCCGCAGCGAGGTGAGCGGCGCCCGCCTCTGGGGCTGGGCCCGGGCCCGCTTCGGCGCCCCGGAACGGTTCTTCGAGCGCTTCTTCGTGCTCAACTACTGCCCCCTGCTCTTCCTTGAGCAGAGCGGCAAGAACCGCACGCCCGACAAGCTCCACGGCGAGGAGCGGACGCCGCTCCTCGCCGCCTGCGACGAGGCCTTGCGCCGCTTCGCCGGCTATTACCGGCCCGAACGCGTGCTCGGCATCGGGAACTTCGCGCGCGACCGGGCGCGGGAGGCCCTCTCCTCGGCGAACCTCGCCATCGACGTCCTGCCCCACCCCAGCCCGGCCAACCCGGCGGCGAACCGGGGCTGGGCCGCCCTGGCCGACCGGGCGCTGGGTTTCTCGCCTTGACAACCCTTCCGCCCAAGGCCTACACTCTGCTTTGCGGCATCTCTCGATGAGAACGCTCTCTTCGGGGCTGTTCTTGCTGTGCGCTTTGGCCCTGTGCCCCCTCGCCGGGGCCCAGGGGCGCCGCGCCGCGCCCGCGAAGCGCTCCCCCCAGCCCGCCGCGGCCCAGGTCAGCCCGGCCAAGAAGGCCCAGACGGAGATCGAGCGCCAGATGGAGGAACTGACGGGGGCCGTCAAGGACCTGCAGGAGTTCCAGAGGAAATACGCCCCCGACTCCGACCTCGAGGCCCTGCGCCCGGAACGGGACGCCCTTCTCAAGGAGATCCGCGACCGTCTCGCCAAGCTCAACGAGCAGGAGGAGGCGTTCAAGCAGATCAAGAAGCTCGAGCAGTGGCACATGGGCACCCAGGTGCTCCAGGAGATCGTCTCGGGCAACAAGGTCCACCCCACCGTCAACGAGATCGAGACCGTCTTCAACCTCGACAACTTCACCAAGACCATCCGGGACTTCAAGAGCGGCGTCAGCCAGGCGGTCGTCCAGGAGGAGGCGGCCTGGCGCTCGATGCAGCAGGCGCAGGCCGACCAGCGCTGGAGCGTCCTCATCGCCTCCGGGGCCGCCGGAGGCCTCATCGCCTTCTCCTTCTTCATCTGGCGCCTGCGCAAGCGGCGCCAGCTCCAGACGCTGACCCCGGTGCCCCTCCAAGGGCCGACCGGGCGCACGACGAACCCGCCCGCCCTGGGCGGGCCCGCGACGCCCACCCCGACCCCGGTCAATCCGTTCCAGAGCGGGACGCCGACCCCCTATCCGCACGCCGTGCAGGCCCCGGACGGGGCCGTCGGGGCGGTCATCGGCGGGAACTACCGCATCGACGCGCAGATTGGCAAGGGCTCGATGGCGTCCGTCTACGAGGCCTACGACATCGAGCACAACCGCAAGGTCGTGCTCAAGCAGGTCCGGGAGGAGGTGCACCAGAGCGAGAAGGACATCGAGCGCTTCCTGGCCGCGGCGCGCACCGTGCAGGCCCTCAAGCACCCGAGCCTCGCCGAGATCTACTCCATCTTCCTGGAGAACGAGCGCATCTACATGATCGAGGAGTTCTGCGCCGGCAAGCCGCTGAGCCGCTTCCTGGACGCCGGCAAGCGCATCTCCCTGCGCTCGGTCAAGGGCGTGCTCCAGCAGGTCGCCGCGGCCGTGGACTACGCCCACTCGCAGGGCATCGTGCACGGGGACCTGCGCCCCGCCAACATCATCGTCAGCCCCCAGGGCGTGGTCAAGGTCCTCGATTTCAGCATCGGCCTGCAGGCGAAGAAAACGATGGCCCGGCTGAGCTGGGCGGAGGGGCACGGCAGCCCGCCCTACATGTCCCCCGAGCAGGAGCTCGGGACGGCCCTGCCGGCCTCCGACCTGTACTCGCTGGGGGTCATGCTCTACGAGATGGCCACGGGGCGCCTGCCCTTCGAAGGGCCGAACTTCCTGGCCCAGAAGCGGGAGATGACCTTCCAGCCGCCGAGCAAGGTCGTCCCCGAGCTGCCCAAGGCCCTGGACATGGTCATCAAGAAGGCTTTGCAGCCGGAGCCGCCGAGCCGCTTCCAGAAGGCCGCCGACCTCTTCGGGGCCATCGTCGCCCTGCCCGACGCCGCGGCGAAAACGGGCTAGATCTTAGAAGACCGCCCCATCCACAGCGCCGCCGCCCCGAAGAGCAGGTGCGGCAGCCAGGCCGCCGGGACGGCGTGCATGCGTCCGGCGGCGCCCAGCGTGCGGCCCGTCTCGATGAGCCACAGGTAGAGGAAGCAGACCGCCAGCGCCGCGGCGAAGCTGGCCGGGCGGCTCGCGCGCCCCAGCCGCAGGGCGATGGGGATGCCCAGCGCGCAGAGAACGATATTGGTCAACGGGTAGGCGAGCTTGGCCTGCAGGGCCGTCTTGAGCGGCTGCTGCCTCTCGCCCATGCGCCGCGCCCGCTCGATGGCCTTGCCCAGGGCCCGGACGCTCATCGTGTCCGGGTCCTCCGCGCGCATGACCAGCTCGAGCGGCTCGGACTCGATGCCGCTGGGCAGGCGCTGGAAGACCTCCTCCGAGACGACGCGGCCGTCCCGATAGCGCCGGTCCACTCCGTCGCGGAACACCCAGCGCTTGGCCGACCGGTCGTAGAACGCGCGCGACGCGTCGATCTGGCGCTCGAGCCCCTCGGAGCCGTAGAAGTCCAGGACGGGCCGCGCCATGACCCCCTCCTTGGCCTCGAACAGGGAGGTCGTCACGAACTGGTCGGGGCCGACGCTCAGGGCCATGTTCGAGTAGTTCGTCCACTCCCACTCCGGGTGGATGCGCTCCCGCCACAAGGTCTGCGCCCTCTGCCAGCAGGCCGGCAGGAGGGTCTCCTGCAGGAGCGAGGCGGAGGCCGCGATGGCCAGCGCCGCGAACAGCAGGGGGCGGAAGAAATCCTTGGGCCGCACGCCCGAGGCCTGCACCCCGATGAACTCCCCGGTGCGCATGAGGCCGGTCACCGCGAAGATGACGGCGAGCAGGGTGGCCATCGGCACCACCCGGATGGTCCAGTAGGGCAGGGCGAGCCCCAGGTATTCCGCGACGATCCAGGCGGGCGCCTTGCTGCCGAGCAGGCGGTTCATCTTGTCGAAGAGGTCGGCCAGGAACACGATCAGGGCGAAGACGCCGAGCCCGAAGAAGAACGGGCCCAGGAACTTCCGGATGGCGTAGCGCCCCAGCAGGCTCATGCGCGCCTGAGCCTCAGCCACAGCGGCAGGGCGGCCAACAAGGTGGCCGCGTGGGGCAGCCAGGGGGCCCAGTAGGACCAGGCGAAGTCCTTGCGCCCGATGCCCACCCCCAGGGCGAGCAGGCCGTAGAAGCCGAACATGACCAGCAGACTGAGGGCGAAGCCCATCGCCCGGCTGCGCCGCTCGAGCCGCAGACCCAGCGGGCAGGCGACCCAGAACAGGACGAACGGCGCTCCCGCCCCGGAACTGCGCAGGGCGGCCTCCGTGGCGTACTCCCTCTGCCGGGAGGGCTCGAGCGTCCCGGAGCGCACGAGCTCGAGCAGGCGGGAGGTGCCGAGCTCCGGGATGTCCAGCTCGCGCGGGGCCTTCTTGGGGTCCGTGAAGGGCACGAAGAGCCGGTAGCGCCCGAAGGTGGCGGTCGTGAGGCTGCCGGGGTCGTCGTTGGGCCACTGCAGGGCCCCGGAGCGCAGCTCCAGCGAGACCCCCCGGCCGCGCTCGATGAGGGCCCTCCCCTCCTTCGCGGACACGCGCAGGCGCGTATAAGGTCCCCGGAGCTTCACGAGCCGCACCCCGAACACCTCGCCGCCCCCCCCGACATGGTCGGCGAACAGGCGCCATTCGCCCAGCGGGAAGAAAGTGCGGGGCTCGATGTCGACGTGGGCCACCCGGTCGGCCGCCTGGGAGTAGGCGTTCCGGAAGGAATGGAAGCCCTCCGGACTGGCCTTGTGGTTGACGTAGAAGAGGAACCCGCTCAAGACGAGGGCCGCGGTGAAGAACGGAGCCAGGATCTCGCGGAACGACCAGCCCGAAGCCCTCATCGCAAGCACCTCCCCGGTCTCGGAGAGGTGGCCCAGGGTGAGCAGCAGGGCCACCAGGAACGCCATGGGCAGGGCGAGGCTCAGGAAGTAGGGCAGGAGGCGGGCGAAGCAGGACAGGATCCAGACCAGCGAGATCCCCTTCATGATGGCCAAATTGAACAGGCGCAGGAAGTACTGCATCAGCAGGATGAACAGGAACGCCCCCAGGGCCATCGAGAAGGCGGGGAGGAAGGAGCGCAGGAGGTAGCGCGTGAGCAGACGCATCGCCGACACCGATGATACCCGATTTGGCCGTGCCGGGAAAGAATCCGCAACATCGGCCGTCTATAGTGTAAAGGCTCCCATTGACAGCCAGGGATATGCCCGTTATACTTAACACCGCGTCCGCGGGCGCGAGAGTCTCATGCGCCGCGGAAGCCCCCACGCCGAGGGGGTGTGAGCCTCACAACGCATTGAACCGGACATCCTCTCGGAAGTCGTCGGCTGGTCTTTTCGCGCCCCTCCTGGCGGGTTTCTTGTTTTTTCCCTGCCCGCACGCCGAGGCTCAGTTCTCGTTCCCCTACGACCCGGATTTCGCGCAGCAGAAGGCCCCGGAGAAGGCTCCTGAGCCGGCTCCCGCGGCCGCGGAGCAGCCCGAGGCCCCCCCCGCGCCCCGGACGCCCATGCCGGAGAGCCTGCGGAAGGGCCCCTTCCTCCTGCTCGACCGCAAGGACGCCTCGCGCATCTTCGAGCCGCTCCCCGCGGCCTCGACCGCTCCGCCCAAGGACTTCGACGAGTTCCTCCGGGAGCTGGAGCCCTTCCGGTACAGCCCCGACGCCTGGAACAAGATGCGCGAGGACGTGGAATACGGCATCCTCCCCCGCGAGGAGATCGAGCTCCCGCCCCCGCCCTCCGGCCTCTACGAGGTGGCCGGCGCGACCGGAGCGCCCCTCCCCCCGCGGCCCGAGCTCGAGCTGCCGACCTACGGCACCACGCTCTCCATCACCGGCCGCAAGCTCATCGGCTTCTCCTACACGGAGAAGCGCTTCCTGCGCGAGCAGCGCATCACCGGCCGCCCCAAGTCCACGAACCTCATCGACATCACCCAGCAGCTGCAGCTGCGCATGCAGGGCAAGGTCGGCCCGAAGATCACCGTGAACGTCGACTACGACGACACGAAGGTCAACAAGCAGGACATCTCGGTGGTCTACACCGGCGACCCCAACGAGGTCGTGCAGAACGCCTCCTTCGGCGACATCGACCTCTCCCTGCCGGCGACCGAGTTCGTCTCCTACAACAAGCAGCTCTTCGGCATCCGCATCCAGCTCAAATACCGCAAGCTCTCGGCCATCTTCATCGGCTCGCGCACCAAGGGCCAGACCAAGACCAAGCAGTTCAAGGGCAACACCCAGCTCGTCAGCATGGACGTGCTCGACACCTCCTACATCCGGCGCCAGTACTACGACCTGACCTTCGGCAACCCCGCCCGCCTCCCCCTGCGCGCCGGCAGCGAGAAGGTCTACCTCTCCCGCAGGGCCCAGGGCCAGCAGAACGTGGGCGACATCACCCTCACCGTCGACGACCTGATGCTGGCCACCGCCACGTACACCGGCATCTTCACGCAGCTCGTCCCCGGCACGGACTACACGCTCGACCACGTCAAGGGCATCCTGACCTTCCGCAACACCCTCGACGCCCAGGACGTCGTCGCCGTCGACTTCACGGACGCCGGCGGCCTGCCCATCTCGGTGCAGACCTCCACCGTCACGGGCACGTCCGGGGGCACGGGGCGCAACAAGCTCATCAAGACCTTCGCGGACGTGAAGGTCTCGACGGATGCGAGCTCGCCGGAAGTCGGCTGGCAGCGCGAGCTCAAGACCTTCTACAGCATCGGCCGGAGCCAGATCGTGCGCGACGACGGGCGGGGCAACTTCTTCCTGAAGGTCCTCGATCTCAACCGCGCCGAGGTCGGCTCCCTGCTCGACCCGGTCCAGAAGTACCCGGACACCATCACCGTGGACTTCGAGAACGGCGTCTTCCGCCTGGACAAGCCCTTCGCCGTGGTCGGGGACACCTCGACGCCCGACCCGGACGTCTACTCGCCCACGCCCCTCTCCAAGCGCATCCTGCAGATGGAGTTCCGCTTCCGCCTGAAGACCTTCTTCCTCGAGCCCAACCTGGTGCTCCAGTCGGAAGTCGTCCTCGTCGACGGCGCCCGGCTCTCCCGCAACGCGGACTACTTCATCGACTACGAATCCGGCTTCATCACCTTCTTCAACGAGGACCGCATCAAGGACCAGTCGGTCATCGACGTGAGCTACGAAGTCGCCCCGTTCGCCGGCGCGGCCACCGAGAGCCTGCTGGGCACCCGGCTCTGGTACGACTTCAACGAGCACTTCTCCGTGGGCTCGACCCTCCTCTACCAGACGGGCTCGAAGCCCCCCTCGGTGCCGACGGTCTCGGAGCTGGCCAAGAGCCTGCTCGTCTACGAGGGGGACCTCCAGCTCAAGAACCTGAAGCTTTTGCCCTTCCTGCAGGCGAGCTTCGCCGGCGAGTACGCGCGCAGCCACATGAACCCGAACCTGTCCAAGCGGGCCCTCATCGAGAACATGGAGGGGGTCAAGCAGGACGACATCGCGGGCCTCATCGACACCAACTGGCAGGTCGCCGCGAACCCCGACAACTCGCCCGCCGACCCCAACGCCATGGGCTGGAGCTCGCCCGACGTGCCCATCCTGCTCATCAACCCGCAGGCGCCGGCCACCTCCAACGAGACCCAGAAGGTGCTCCAGCTGACCTACGACTTCAGCGTGGCCGGCACGACCGACGAGGTCTCCCTCGTCTACCCGTTCTCCCCCACGGGCCTGGACTTCACCCAGAAGACGATCCTCGAGGTGCAGATGTACCAGGGCGCCGCCACCAACAACGAGATCAACTTCCACCTCGGCGGCATCAACGAGGACGCCGACGGCCGGGGCGGGACGACCCTGACCTGCGCGGACGGCCGCGTGCTCACGGGCTCGCCCAAGACCGAGGACCTCAACTGCGACGGCATCCTGCACCCCGACGAGGATAACGGCTTCGACTACTCGCCTTTGGGCATGACCTCCGCGCGCTACGGGGCGGGCAACGGACGCATCGACACGATGGACCTCAACCGCAACGGCCGCCTCGACCCGGCGGACTTCTCGGGCGGGGACTTCGGGTACTCCGCCCCGGGCGGCGGCACGAGCCTCTACGACGTGACCTCGGGCTCCACGCGCACCAAGCTGGACTTCACCGGCTGGCACACCTTCCAGATCCCCATCACCATCCCGACCGCCGACGCGGCCAAGTGGACCGCCGTCAAGCAGCTGCGCATCTCCCTGCGCAGGGGCGCCGGCGGCTCCGCCGCCAGCTCCATCCAGTTCGCCCGCATCGCCGTCATCGGCAACAGCTGGCAGAGGGGCCAGGCGGGCGACCCCTTCACGGGGGCCTCGAGCGGAGGCACCGTCACGGTCAAGGCCGTCAACAACTCCGACGACCCGAACTACCTGCCCATCTACAAGGCGGGCGGCGAGGCCCAGGACGTGTTCAACGACCTCTACGGCACGGTCGACGAGCTCCAGAAGCAGTCCAATTCCACCAACATCCAGGAGCAGGCCCTCGAGATCCGGTTCTCGAACCTCACCTCCACCGAGACGGTCTACACCAAGCGCACCTTCAACCGGGCCCTCGACATCAGCCAGCACAAGAGCTTCTCCTTCCTGCTCTACGGCAACGCCCAGGCCCGCGACGCCTCCCCGACCCCCGCGAACACGGACAAGACCTTCTTCCTGCGCGCCGGCTCCGACAAGGACTTCTTCGAGATCCGCGTGCCGCTGAACTTCACCGGCTGGCGCAAGGTCGTCGCCGAGCAGGTCGACACCACGGGCGACCAGATCCCGGACCGCTGGAACGTGGGCCCCGCCCCCTCGGGCGCCACGGTCTTCTCGACCGGGACACCGAAGCTCCAGCAGATCGCCCAGCTCACCGCCGGGGTCTATTCGAACGGGAACACGACCAACGCCGGGGCGCTCTGGCTCGACGAGATCCACCTGGCCGACCCCATCACCCGGACCGGCAACGCGCAGAAGCTCCAGATGGACTTCACCGTCCCGGGCTGGGGCAGCTTCGGAGCCAGGTACCGCTACGTGGACCGGCACTACCAGACCCCCACCTCGGTCGTGGCCAACCAGGACAACCGGGCCGACAACGCCTACCTGAAATTCGACCGCCTCTCCTTCTTCCCCATGAACTTCACGCTCCAGCGCCTCATGACCATCACCCCCAACGCCAACGCCACCAGCGACCGCTCGAACCTGGTGAGCCTGATGTCCCAGGGCAAGGTGACGACCTGGAACGGGGCGGCCAACGGCAGCTTCTCGCTGGGGGCCTGGCCCCGCTTGAGCCTCGGCTACACGAGGGACCGCACCGAGTACGACGAGCTCACCCGGCTCGACGACCGCAAGACCTACAACGGGAGCATGGACTACACCGTCCCCAGGGAGAAGAACTGGCTGCCCCGGACGGTGGGCGTGAGCGCCTCCCACGCGAAATACTCGGTGTCCTTCGAGTCCCCCTTCGCCCGCGCCGCCGCGGGGAACTACAACACCGACGAGTTCACCAACAGCTACGGACTCCGCTTGGCTTTCGTGCCCTGGGCGGGGAGCTCCTTCAACCCGAACTACAACATCACGGCCGTCCGGGAGGACCGGCTCGACTTCACGAGCGGACGGGAGGTGCGCAGCTCCTACGACAAATCCCGCACCCAGACGGCCGGCTTCACGGCGAACTTCCAGCTGCTCAAGTGGCTCAACCCGAGCGTCAACTACAACCTCTCCACGATCGAGAACTACGTGCTCCAGCCGACGCGCTTGGACAACGGGAGCCTCGCCGTGGCAAGCTACACCGTCGCCGGCGCCACCAACAGCTTCGCCATCGGAGCGTTCAAGGCCGTCAACCGCACGGCCTCGGGCGGGCTCACCCTCAGCCTGACGGCCTCCGAGATCGTGCCGCGCTCGAAGCTCTTGCGCTCCTTCACCCTGATCAACGGCTACCAGCTCCAGGACGGCGACGTCTACAGCAACGTCGAGGGGAACCTGAACACGCGCACGGCCTTCTGGATCCGCACGCCCCTGCGCACGCACGGCCCGGCCGCCCAGCGGGTGAACCTGACCCTGCGGGACACGCTGAACTCCACCCAGCGCTGGTCGCCGCTCGAGGCCTACGACATCGAGGGGCGCAAGGCCGCCTTCAAGACCTTCTCCATCACCAACAACTTCGTCAAGAGCCTCCAGCGCTCCGAGGTCACGGGCACGCGCAGCAAGACGGTGTCGACGACCCTGCCCGACCTGCTGGCCTCGCTCTCCCAGATCGAGCGCCTGCTCTTCACCGACCGCTGGATGCGCAACGGACAGATCAACCTGAAGTACTCCGCCCGGCAGACCGAGAACGTCGGGCAGAGCCTGGACTCCGACGACTCCCTGGGGACCGACCTGCGGGCGCTCATCCGCGAGAAGTTCGACACCAGCTTCAGCTTCAACTACCGGACCACCGGCAAGAAGGACCTCCGCATCGGCCAGGTGGTGCAGACCACCGACCACAAGGACCTGACCCTGCAGTCCACCTTCGACATGCGCATCTTCCGCATGACGCCGAAGCTCGACTACCAGCAGGACGTCACCACGCTCGGCAACGGCGTCCAGACCCAGAACACCCGGGTCATCACGCCGAGCCTGCTGGCCCGCACCGACATCAGCCTGCCGAAGGGCCTGAAGGTCCCCTTCTCGAGCAAGACGCTCGCCTTCACCAACCGCGTCATCTGGACGACGACCCTTTCGCTGGCGATGCGGGAGTCCCCGGTGACGCTGCTGGACAACTCCAAGCTCTTCAACCTGAACTCCAACGCCGACTATGAGATCGCCAAGAACCTGCGCATGACGATCAACGGCGCCGTCAGCCGCCTCTGGCACAAGTACCAGAAGGAAGACGAGTACATGTCCTACCAGTTCGGGACGATGCTGACGTTCCAGTTCTAGGATCCATCCAAGAACCCTGCCCCTTCGGACTCCTTTAGCCGATGCGAACGACGCGCATCGGCTGTCCTCAGGGGCCATGCGAGAGGAGAACGGCATCGCATGGGGAACTTTTTAGGGCCCACATACGTACTTGTGGGTGTGGCTCTGGGGATTGGGACTCAAAGAAGCGCTCCTGCACTGGGTGTTCCCGCGCATCTGCACCGCCTGCCGGGAGGACCTCCCTCCGCCTTTGGAGGGGCCCCTCTGCGGCTCCTGCCTGCTGAAGCTGCGGCGCCTGTCCGGGCCCGCGTGCCGGCGCTGCGGGAAGCCCTGGGCGGGCCCCGAGGCCTGCTGCTACGACTGCCGCAAGAAGCTCTCCCCGGTGGACGCCGTCCGGGCGGTCTTCCCCTACCGGACGCCCCTGCCGGAGCTGCTCTATTCGTTCAAATACGGGGGCCGCCTCTGGGTCGGGAGGGCCCTGGGGGACTGGATGGCCGGCGCCTTCCGCCTGCAGGCGGGGCTGGAGGGCGCCGACGCCCTCGTGCCGGTGCCCCTGCATCCCGCCCGGGAGCGCCGGCGCGGCTTCAACCAGGCGAGGCTGCTGGCGCAGGCCGTCTCGCGGGCCAGCGGTTTGCCGGTGGTGGAAGCCCTCCATCGGAGGAGGAACACCCGCCCCCAATGGGGCTTGAGCCGCGGGGAACGGGAAGGGCGCATGGCGGGGGCCTTCGAGGCTTCAGGCCCGGTGAAGGGCCGCAAAGTCCTGCTCATCGACGACGTCTGCACGAGCGGAGCGACGCTGGAAGCCTGCGGGAGGGCGCTGCGGGAGGGCGGGGCGGCTTCGGTGAGGGCCTTTGTGCTGGCTACCGCTTGCGGCTGCAAGTGCGCATGTGGACCCTGAGAAGTTCCCTTTTCCGACGGGGGAGGGGGTTGGGCTACTTAGGCTTAGAGTGTGCGAAAGTCACGGGGACTAACAGAATATCGGCATTGGGTCCCAGGTCGTAGGCGACTCCAATGGACTTCCTGGCTTTCATATCTTAGCCAAAGCACTCATGGTTTCAATAGCGGCAACGATATAGCCATGCAGTCCGCTCTCCGCATGTTCTTCCTCGATGAATTGGAGGAACGATATCACGGATCGAATTTGGGGCAGGGATAACCCGCGCCACTTCTCCTCCTTGAATTTAATGGCTTGCTCTCTTTCACTTTGGCTTTGGATTTCCCCTGTCGGGGGACCAAGAGACCAAATCAGTTCATCACCGGCTATATCGACCCCTTGCCAGTGCGTCACGCATGCAATCATGAAGAGTGGAAGATAATACACATATGCTCTCGGCGACAACCACGCCAGAGAACCATGATACTTCCCGGGGCCAATTAATTCGAGAGGTTTATCTTTCCAGTCCTGCCACCGCTTTCCCTTCAGGTTGGAAACAGAATGCTCAGCTGTCGAAGGATCGCACGTCATGATTGCGATGTCATCGTCCCCAGGATAGGGGACATCTGAAAAAGCAACCTCTATCTCGCGTATCAGGGCCTCTGCCTTTGGTGGAGTCTTCCCCATTTCGACTCGATTCTATTTCGACGGCGGGAGCGGACATTCAATGTTAAGCCGGCGATCGCATTCGATTACAGAATTTTGCGCTTCTTGAATCGCTTGTTTATGGCCCTGATCGCCGCCGTCATAGCAACGGATAGCGATGGTAACGCGAGCAGCATAACACTCGCTGTTCCTACGCCAATAGTCTCTCAGCTTAATACAATCACCGTATTCCACCCGGTTACAGCTACGCTCACGATCACAGGCAGCATCGACTGCCCCTTGCAAGATGCTATGCAAATCCTTGTCGCACTTACCATTGATTGGATCCCACCCACCGCACTTGCTTGCAAAAAGCGTTTGGCAAGCCTCCTGGTTGGATAACGCCTCGTTCGCCTTGTCGGAATACTCATTGCCGCTGGCGCCGCCGAAGCATGTCTGGTTGATCTTATTGGCGGCATCGGCGCAGGCTTGGTTGCGCCTCATGTTCCTCGCGATATCCGCGCAACCCAGCAGATTGTCGCATTTGGGCAGTGCACCCCTGCACGCATTCTCGTATTTCGCATGCAAATCCCCGAACTGCGGAGCCGTGCAAGCGCCCGTTGCGTTGTTCAGTGCATTTTGAATCCTCTGGCTGAGATTTATAACCTTGTTCTCCCAAATCCTAATTATGGCCACGAAGGCATCCCAGACAGAAGAAAATTGACTATACCTCTTGTTATAATCATCAACTTTTTTATTGTAAATTTCTGCTTTTTGAAGAAGAACTGCCAGCCACTGTTTCAGCCGTGCCGCGTCTTTTAGGCACCACTGGTATGTCGACTCATCAGGAGCGGGATTGCATATGCGGTTATGGTCAATTACTTGCCTATCGTAATCTTGCTTTTCAGCCAATAGTGCTGCTCTTTCCTTGTTGAGCGCGTCAAGTTCCCGAACGAAGGCGGCATTTTGAGCATCAAGGCCATCCGCTTTCGGCAACATCCCATCACGCTCCGTTGTCAAATTGCGGAAATCGGCCTGAAGAAGTTGTTGCTGAACTGGCTCCACATAAACGAATCTGGGATCAGCAAGTAACGCGGAGGCACGTTGATGATTTGCGTTATAACGCAAAATAGCACCCAGGTGAGCACCGGGAATAGGCCCAAGGCTCTTGGGATTTTGGGGGTCGAAATCCGCAACCTGAACAGCATCAGCCTTGATTGCAATAACTTGTGATGGCTGAGCTATGCATGATATCCCCTGGTCGAAATTGGGCATTGGCAAGTAAAATGTCTTGGGAGACAAAAAAGTCTTTATGTTGATTTTTGTTGCACGGCGAGAATGTTCCTGAACGCCCAATTCAGGCAGCATCGAGAAATCATCCTCAGAATAAGCACCACGCGAGAACATAGCCAAAATCGCAACAACAGCCAACACGCGCATTCTAATCATCACCAATCCCCCCGACTATCTTGAACGCCAGCAAACGTCATAGCACTTCCTTTCAGCATCCAAACAAAATGAAACCCTGTTGCCGAGGCACCTCTAATCGCACATCGGGCTTGATTTCTGCGTCGCCATCACATAACCTCCCATATCTCATGAAATTGTCTCCTCGATGCCGACCTCTCAATCTAATCACACGCCGGGCCGGCGAAACGCATCATCAGGTGTCCCATTTGAATGGAGTGCCATTTTCATCCTCGAGAATAAACCCATCATATAGCTTACGAACAAAATCAGTTGCCAGCCGTATGACTTGATTCTCATTTTCGCCGTACAATTTATGCTTTTCACCGTCCCAGTCATGCTGAAAGATTACAAACCAATTTCTTCGCTTGGAATCTTGCGAAGGCCTAGAGAACCAGGCATATCCCTTGATTCTTTTCCCTTCCCGCGTATACCAGAAATGCCACTCTCGGAATTTGGCGGTTATTGGCATTTGATTGGCAGTATTGCTGGGCCCGGGCAGTTGTCATAGCATCGCCTTCGACACACCGCATAACGCTCCATCGCCTGACGATAACACAGCTCTCGCTCAGCTGGCGTTTGGAGTTTCGCGCATTCTGCCGCCTCAATATCATAGGCCCCGTTGCAGGTCTCAAGACACTTTTTCAAACATGGATTGCCAATAGCATCATAGAGCCCTGTAATCCTGAGAATAAGGTTCTTGATCCAATTTTCCCAGGCAGCAATTGCGGCAACAAGGGCATCTGCACTCTGCTTTATCGCAACCGATTGCTGGTTCCACTCGTGTATCTTCTGATTGTGCTGATCGATATCGGCATTTAATTGGGCTATGCGCTGCTTGAGGCTGGCTTGCCATTGCACGCAATATTGATACTGATCCGGTGGAAGCGGATGCCCAGTGCACTGCTGGTTGTATTGTGCTGTTTCTCGAGCAAGGGCTTCCTTGCGTTGCTTGAGTCGCGCCGTCTCTTGGTCCAAGACTTGGCCGTCACGAAAAAGTTGCTGATCCTTCCCCTCCAGCGCAGAAGTTTGGGCCAGCAAGCTGCTGCGGGTCGCTTGAATTTCTCCCCATTGCGCTTCTAGCGGTTCAAGGGTGTTGGGATCAAGAGCATGATAACGCGGGTCCTGTCTCAAATCGCTCGCCTGTTTGTATGGCGCATTGTTCAGAATCAGAGGCTGCCAAGGACCATAAACACCGGCATATCTTGAATTTCGCGCTGGCCCACGACGAATCGACGCAACTTCATGCAGTGAAGCCCTGGGAATCGGCTTAAGGAGCCGTTGCCTGATTTCCTGAACCACAGGTGACACATCGATTCCCTGGTCAAAATTGAACTTAACACCAAACCCGTCCGATTCCGCTTGGACGATGGTGGAAAATCCAATCATCAAAAACGTCAGCAGTCCTGTGGCAATTGTTTTTGCGCGAAATAAATTGCCATGAAAAGCACTCATTGATTGGCCTCCACTCAAATTCGACTTAATCGCAACCTAATCGCACATCGGGCCGGCCTCCTGCGTCGGAGTCTGCGGCGTGAAGTCCAGGTGGTAATACTCCCCTGGACAGACGATGATCTGCGCGCCCTTCGCCTTCACGATCTCCTCTAACCGGCTCCGGTGCTCCTGCGGGATATACACGGACTTCACGTCCACTTCCCAGCCGAGCCGATGCTGAACCAGCGGCGGCGCCCAATTGTCATCGATATCGAATAAGCCACCCTTGGGCAGGCTCATCCGCATGATTGGCAGCGGCAAATCCATGGGGAATTCCCTCATGTACTGCGCCGCGATGGCCTGAATGCCGTTGACGGTGATCATCTGGCCATAGTGGACATCCGGATGCGAGTTCGATCCTGGTTCAAGCTGATAACCCAAACCCGGTTGAAGCTGCTGCATCCCAGAGACGCCGAAAACTAAGTCCACCGTCGAACCGCCGTTCTCGCAATAGTACGGCCCACCCGGAGAGGGCATGAAGAAAACGCTCCTTTTCAGGATGGTCGCATATGCGGGAGCAACCCACCTGAACTTGACCCCGCCCTGATTCAACGGAACCTTCAGGTAGCAGTGCTGAAGCGCACCTCCGAACCCAGGATATGGAACCGACGCATCCTTGAACTGTATCGGCGGCGGCGCCGGAACGGTGTGGGTATGCCCCGTCGGCTGATTCTCAAAAGTCAGGCAGATGGCATAGTATCCCGTATGCCCTGCCCAATTGCATATCGGCGGATCCGTCCACATCTCCGTTCCTGGCGGCCACATCCCATCCCGATAGCCGGCATCCGGATCGGCGGCTGTATCGGTATCGGACTTCTGGCTGGAAACGATTCCCCGATCACTCGACGCTTTCGAGGGCGATGCTTGAATATCCCTCGCTTGCCCGGCCTGCTCGCGCGCATTCTCCAGAACTCGAGGGACATCGACGCCCTGATCGAAATCCAAACTCCAGCCGGCTTGAGCACAGAATGCAGCCGCGACCGTGATCTTGAGGAATCGATTCCAATCCATCATACCCCACCTCTCTCCCCGGAAATAAGAAACCAGGGTACCGGCATGCCTCGCCGGTTCCCCTGGTTACCCCGAATTAGGCTCGGGGGTGGATACTCCCTGACCGAATCTCAGAGATTACAGGATGTATGGATTATACATCATAGGACCCCTATTCGCCTGGGCCTTATGGCCTATATTGTTTATAGCCCGGGCCCACGGATGCGTATATTCATTTTTCCGATGTCATCTAACGATACCCGCACGGGAACGCCGGCGGGGCTTCAACCAGGCGAGGCTGCTGGCGCAGGCCGTCTCGCGGGCCAGCGGTTTGCCGGTAGTGGAAGCCCTCCATCGGAGGAGGAACACCCGCCCCCAATGGGGGCTGACGCGCCTAGAGCGGGAAGGGCGCATGGCGGGGGCCTTCGAGGCCTCGGGCCCGGTGAAGGGCAGGAAATTCCTGCTCGTCGACGACGTGTGCACGAGCGGGGCGACGCTGGAGGCCTGCGGGAGGGCGCTGCGGGAGGGCGGGGCGGCTTCGGTGAGGGCCTACGTGCTGGCTACCGCTTGCGGCTGCAAGTGCGCATGTGGACCCTGAGAAGTTCGCTCGCCCGACGGAAGAGGGGGCGGCGCGCTTGGAAGCGCCGTCCCCGGAGGCGATACCGTTATCCGCTCGCCGGAGGGGGCGGGGCTACTTGAGTCTGGGGTGAGTGAAAGTCACGGGGGACATACTCTCATTTGTTCAAGAGGAATTCCTGCGCCTGTGCCAATATTTTTTCGAGGGTCGAATCATTGGCGAGGAACCCTTTGCTCAAAAAAGTTTGGAGCATTACATCCTCTTGCACACAACCCATGAACGCAGGGGGCTTTTCTCGCAGCAGAATTCTGCCGATCAACATTGCGACGGATTGCTTGCCAGACATCCCATAGAATTTCTTATGCTCCGATTTCGCCTGGTATTTCGCAATACCCTCTTTGAGAAGATAATGGCGTTGCGCTTCCGTCAAGTTGGCAAGAACAGTCTCCTGGGCAAGCAATATCTCGATGTCTTCAAACCTCCACGTATAGAGCCCCTTCTGCGCAGCCGATGAGTCCGTCCCAAAACCTGCGGGGTCCATGGTCCGGTACCTCTCCAGCAGAGCACTTCCAGCATCTTTGCGACTGAGAAGCTCTTGAATACCGCTGAATTCAGCAATAGCATCGAATCCCTGTTGTGGGCTATTGTGCACCCTGATTTCGCCGTATAGCGGGTAATTCAGGACGGTCTCTACTAAGCCTGCCGTTGACATCTTCTGAAGAATCGGCTCGGGCACTCGGCACGCCTTTAACATCTCCTCATGGTTAGCCAACGACTTCCATTGTTCTGTCCCTGGCTTCACCGGATATTGGTAGGCATCAGTGGAATCAGGACTAAGCAGTTGTTTAGTACACGCAATCGAGATTATCGGACATACTAACACTAAGGCATAACCAACCCAGTGCCTTGAGACGTGCCTGCGAACATATTCCATGGTTTTCTCAATAAGCTCGGAACGAGCAAATCCCGAACCAGAGATCATTTTGAGAGGGGAGCCAAACCGATAGACTGCAAGCCCTTAACCAACTCGGCCTTCCTATCCGCGATTGGCTCTCTCCAGCCGTCGTAGCGCACGTTCAGCATGCCGTCGCTAAAGAAGTAGAACCGTGGAGTTCCAGCCAAATCCAACTCCGGCCAGTCCGACATCGAGTAGCCGATATAGCCTTTGAGCCCAGGATGCTCTTTGTTCCAGCTTGAGTACGATTGCCATTCCACGACCTCGCCCGGCGGTGCAACCAATAGGGCGTGTTTCCTGAATGCCGCCACAAGAGAGGCATCGCCTTCAATGTCGGCAAACGCTTGCCGAGAGAAACCGCAACCCGGAGAGAAGGCCATGACAATCTTTTGACCTTTCTTCCAGTCCAATGACCGGACATTCATAGATAGGCCGTCATCACTCACATCGTATACTCTGTATGCCGTCCCGGCGCTCGCAGAGACGTTGACAGCGGGTGGAGAAGTCAAACCGGCCGCAGGATATTTTTCTATTAGCACGCGCGCCTCATCGAACAATCTCGAAAGCAGGAATGCTTTATAGAGTTTTTCCACCATGGATGACTGGTATGTTGGCGCCTGGATTCCAGGACTTGTGCGTGGCTGAAGATTCTCTAAGACGTCGATCCTGCGCCTCTCGGCTTCAGAAAAAATAAGTTTTAAATCACGGGCTTCAAGCTCTGATTGCGAATAGCGCGCAACAGCATCAACCGCTTGAAACAGTTGTTTAAGATCATCGTCTCCTAATTTCGCCAATTGCGAAAGCGGACACTCCGGTTTAAGCGATTTTCTGTATGCTGTCTCCAGCCGATCTGCCAATTCCTTTTGCGACAAATTCCCGGCCAGATAGCGCGCTTGCAACTCGCTCAGCCATTCGTTGAAAAACGCAATTTCCGACTTTATGGTAGCCCCACTTGATACCTCGGTGACGGGCAAACCAATCGATTGCAGCCCTTTGACCAACTCCGCCTTTCTCCCCCTCACGGGACGCATCCACCCGCCGCAGTGGAATATCAGTTTGCCGTCCCGATAGAAATAGAATTGGGGAGTACCCGCCAAGTCCAGCTCCGGCCAATCTTGCCGCGTATATGCGATATGGCCTCTAAACGCAGGGCGCTCTATATTCCAGTCTCTATGCGCCTTCCACTCCACGACATCACTTGGCGGCGCGATGAAAACCGCATGCGACTTAAAGAACGGCAGCAGAAAAGCATCGCTTTCAATGTCGTCAAGTGCTTGCCGGGAGAAGCCGCACCCTGGAGAGAACACCATCACTATTTTCTGTCCTTTGTTCAAGTCGATCGGTCTAATAGCCATGGACCGGCCGTCGTCGCTCACATCATACACCCTGTTTGCTTTCTCTAAATCCGTGGAAACGCCAACCCGTGGCGGGGGAAGTACCCCCGCCACGGGGTATTTTTCTGCCAATAGACGCGCCTCCTCATACAAATGCGAACTCATATATGTTCTATAGAGATCGGTCACCATGGAGAACCTATACGAATTCGTTGCGTTTTCTCCAGAGCCTACGCGAGGGTTCCAATCCTTCAAAGCATCCAACTTGCGTCGCTCTGCTTCGGCAAAGATGACTCCCAAATCACGGGCTTCAGATTCGGTTTCTGTAAAGAACGCCACGCCAAAAACCGCTCGAAAGAACGCCTTCAAATCATCATCTCTCAATTTCGCCAAATGCAAAGGGATACAATCTGGCTTTAGCGATTGCCTGTATGCCGTCTGGAGTTGCACCCCGAACTCCAGAAAGGACAACTTCCCAGGATATTGCGCCTGCAATTCATCGTGCAACTTGTTCAAGCGCGCTATCTTGGCTTCCATAATGCCCTCAGAAGCGTAAGCAGAGCAAAGTAAGGCCGAGAAAATGATCCGGCAATATATCATTGGCATAATCCACTATTGTCTTCTAGGGACCATGCCGCATCATAATGCTTCTGTCGTCAATAGGGATAGCCCGTACAATTCTGGGGGTTGCAGTAGAAATAATTCAATCCATAACAATACCCGTTCCTCCAGCAGGCTTGGTGTGGGTTGGCGCTGCCCGGGTATTCAACATAATACCGGCAATCCACATCATTGCAATAATAATCGATGACACGAACACACAGACCACTCACCATCTTGCACGCTGAATCAGCGTAGGTAGTGGATTTCAGAAACCGCGCTAATCGCCTAAGCTCTTCTTCGTTCAGACATCGCTTGAGAGTTGGCGAATCCGGAGGTGTCCCGGTCCACAGGCCGTTTGCATATGCCAAGCTCTTCAAAACATCCTGCCGAACTTGATCCGGACACTTCGCAAGAATCTCCCGCAATCTCGCGCTACTAATGCCCTGCCAGGACGCGGCATGGCCTTTCACTTTGGCCGATTGCGGCTGAATCAATGGGATCGTCTTTTCAGAAGAAATCATTTTCACCGATGCGCCGCCCTCCTCGTCCTGTTTCGCCTGACTGATGAGCTCCCGAGCCTTAGCTTGCGCCTTCTCCAAGCCAGTCGCTGAATCTTCCGCTTTTGCCGGCAATGTCAAAACCAGCGTCATAACAGCCAGTAATAGGCCGCCCACAATTCGATCTGATAGAATCCGTTGGCTTGTTCTATTCTTCATCACATCTCCCCTCGTTTCAGCTGTTTCAACCTCAATTCTATGTACTGTCAGCGCCGCATCGTTTCCTTGAGCAAAGGCATGCAGCGCGAGGAAGGACATGGCAAACAACTCGATCATCGGTCTCCTCTTGAAGCAAACACCTTGATTCTTTTCCCTTCCCGCATATACCAGAAATGCCACTCTCGGAATTTGGCGGTTATTGGCATTTGATTGGCAGTATTGCTGGGCTCACATTCGGGCCTCAGTGAGGCACGCGATCAGCATCGCCATCCGTTTTCCTGTTGGCACTATCCAAACCTGAAACGTCCCATCAAATTTCCCGATTCGATAATTGAGGAACCATTGCCCAGCTCCAGCCCATATTCCATGACTGCTCGGTGCTGGATATTCAATTCTCTTCGTTTTGGATATCCAATCCCATAGGATATTTCGAATCCGCTTGGATATCTTCAAGTGAAGCGCATCAGCTTCTTCTAGATTTTTCTTCTTGGCACCGAACTGAAAGGAGTATGGGAATTTCGAAAGTTTAACCACATGGGACATGTGCCCATAGTTGCCCGTATCGTGTTCTTCCCATAGTCCTCCGAATATCATCTCGGGTCCCCACGAACCAGGGATAACGGTTTTAATGAACAACTTGCAGCCTTCGCTGCAATCTCTTGCGTTGACGCCAAAAGCCTTGCCGACATCACTGACATCCCAGTTCCTTCGGCTGGTTTTCATGATTCTTGAGGTTACGCTACCCACTACACTCTGTCCAAGCGGGAGCAAGCACTTTCCTAATCGTCGGATCCCGATCACACAGTGTCTTGCGGATACGTTTATCGTATTTAGGATCATGCATTTCGACCAGACCACCGAACCCAACGGCACGGATTTGAGCTGCGGAGCTGCGTGATGCTTTCTCAAAAATGCCTCGCACATGTTCTTTGCAACGAGGAAATTGACGCAGCAGTTTGATTAATGCTCCCAGCGATGCCGCTCGAATTTTTAGATTTTTCGATGAATTGGCATATCGGGTTAAAGTATTTAGAGAGCCCTCAAACGGGATGTCCGCAAGTGCATGCGCGGCCCATTCTCGCTCATAGGAATCGCCGCCACGGAGGCGTCGCAGCAAATATCGCCCGATCTCTTTCCTTCCGCGGAACCTGCTCAGAATGGCCATCGCCGCACACCATGCATGGAAATTGCGGCTCGTCGCAAGAGGAAGAAGCGCGGTGATAAGACTTGAATCCGGATTCCGAATCTTGAGCAGCCGCGATTCCGCTTTCGCAATCCGCTCCGTGTCATTGGAGAACAACTCGGCAACCAATTTATTCATCGTGTGGCAGGGCCATAGACAAATGCGCGTCCAGCAAAACCTGCACATGAAAGGCCGGATCCTTGCTCCCACAAGGCATATTGTCACAGAAAGCGTGGGTCATATTATCCGGGACCATGCCACCGCCAGCCGCAGCGCGTTCCATGAAGTCCAAGACTCTCTGCCGAGCCACGGAGCGATGTTCTTGCTGAGCCGGGGTCAATTTAGCCCAAAGTTCCCACATCATCCTATAGCCTTCTGAGAGATACAGGCTGTTGCTTCTCGAGTTCAAAGGGTTTACCGAAGCCTGCTAGGTTCGTTAAATGAATATGCCTCTGCGGCTAAATGCAAGGGTTATCTTAGCCATTTTATGGTGAAATGCAAGGGTAGCCATACTCTAACGATTCATCTGAATGTTGATTATCCGCCGCTCTAAATCGTAAACGCGGCCGCAACACC
Source organism: Elusimicrobiota bacterium (assembly GCA_003450735.1). Lineage (GTDB taxonomy): Bacteria > Elusimicrobiota > Elusimicrobia > UBA1565 > UBA1565 > UBA9639. Next base: position 90,983 of record DMEZ01000014.1, read on the forward strand.
CGTGTCGTTCATGCAGATCATCCAGCTCCGATTATGACGGCTCGCGCTTCCCCAGGCAATCGCCTCATTTGGGGCACATCTTGTATTGGACAAGACGAGCTATTGCTACTGAGTAAAATTACTCAGTATAATGAGTAAATTATGGAGCTGCCGAAATTCAAGCGCGCCCTGCTCAAGCTATTGAAGGCCCGGCTGCAGGAACAGCGCAGATTCATCCAAGTCCTGATCGGCCCGCGGCAAGTCGGCAAGACCACGATGATCCGTCAATTCCTGGCGGATTCCGGCCTTCCGCATCACTACGCATCCGCGGACGAGCCTTCGCTGCGCGACCGGGCATGGATAGAGACGCAGTGGGAGATCGGCCGTTCAAGGGCCAAAAACTCGGGCCGTCACGGTGCGGTATTCGTCCTGGATGAGGCGCATAAGGCTGCGCATTGGTCCGAGGCGGTCAAGCGGCTCTGGGATGAGGACGCCGCCGCGGGCGTGGATCTTAAAGTCGTCCTGCTGGGTTCATCGCCCCTTTTGATCCAAAAAGGCCTGACCGAGAGCCTGGCCGGCCGCTTCGAGCTCATCCGGGTCCCTCATTGGTCGTACGCCGAGATGAACGAGGCCTTCGGTTGGAGTCTGGACAGATACCTCTACTTCGGCGGCTATCCGGGCTGTGCCTGGCTCGCCGGAGACGAGGAGCGCTGGCGGAGGTACGTCCAGGACTCCCTGGTGGAGACGACGCTGTCCCGGGACATCCTCCTGCAGACGCGCGTCGATAAGCCGGCTTTGCTGAGGCAGCTATTCCGCCTGGGCTGCGACTATTCCGGGCAGGTCCTGTCCTACCAGAAGATGCTGGGGCAGCTGCATGACGCCGGAAACACGGTCACGCTGGCGCACTATCTCGACCTTCTGTCGAGCGTCGGCATGCTGACGGGCCTGCAGAAATTCTCCGGCAGCCGCCTGCGGCAGCGGGGCTCGAGCCCCAAGCTGGTCGCGCTCAATACGGCGCTCATGACGAGCGGCGCCGAGTCGGCCTATCCTGCGGCCCGCGGGGACCGCGATTCCTGGGGAAGGCTCGTGGAATCGGCGGTCGGCGCCCATCTGGTCAATGGGCTGTCGGGAACGGGGGTGGAGGTCTTTTATTGGCGCGAGGCGAACCGCGAGGTTGATTTCGTGCTCAAGGGCAGGGGCCGCGTCACGGCCGTGGAGGTCTCCAGCTCCCGCCGCAAGGATTACACGCCCGGCATGGCGGCGTTCGCCGAGGAGTTCCACCCCCAAAGACAACTCCTGGTCGGGGGGCAAGGGATCCCCCTGGAGGAGTTCTTATCCGCGTCTGCCGAGGACTGGGCTAGGTAATAGCCTGGCGCCCGCTACCGCTTGTAGCCCAAAAGCCGCTTCCACCAAGGCAGGGGCTTCGGCTTGACCTTGGCCGCCTCGAGCTCGTCGGGCTTGGGGACGTAGTGCGGGACGGTGAACAGGAAGGCCGCCCCATGGCCGATCTCGCTCTCCACCCACAGCTGGCCCTGCTGAAGGTGCGCGAAGGCCTTCGCGATGGCGAGACCGAGGCCGGTGCCGCCCACGTGCCTCTCCCCGGCCGCGATCTGCACGAACTTCTGGAAGATCTTCTGCTGATCCTCCTTCGCGATGCCCGGCCCCGAGTCGGTGACGCTGAACTGGACGAACTTGGCGCCCTCCGCGGCGGGCGCCGCGGCGATGCGGATGCGCCCTTCCTTGGGGGTGAACTTGATGGCGTTGGAGAGCAGGTTGATGAGGATCTGCACCGTCCGCTTGGGATCGGCGTTCACCGTCGGGAGGCTGGGGTGGACGCTCAGCTCGAGCTGGATGCCCTTCTTCATGACCCAGGGCTTCATGCTGTCGTGGGCCTCCTGGACGAGGGCCTCCGGGTTGCAGGGCTTGGGGTAGACCGTCATCTGGCCGGACTCGATCTTGGAGAAGTCCAGGATGCTGTTGACGAGGTCCTCGAGGCGGTCGGTGTTCTTGAGGGCGTTGGCCATGATGCGGGCCTCGTCCGACTGCAGCCGGCCGGCGAAAGAGCCGTCGAGGATCTCGAGCGCGGCGCGGATCGCGGTCAAAGGGGAGCGCAGCTCATGGGTCACGTGGGCGACGAACTCCCTCTGCATCTTCTGCATCTCGCGGAACTTGGCCGCGTCGCTCAGGGTGGAGACCATGCCCACGGGCTTGCCCGACTCGGTCTGGACGATGGCGGAGGAGGCCCTCAGGGTCCGGGCCGTCTCGTCCTTCGCGGCGATGGCGACCTCCCCCGAGATGGGCTTGTCGTCCGGAAGGGCGTGCTCCTTGGAGAGCGCCGTCAGGTGCTCCTCCTTGGAGACCTCGGCGAGCGGCTTGCCGGCCAGCTCGGCGAGGCTCGCCCCGTAGATCTCCTCGGCCGCCGAGTTCATCATGAGCACGCGCCCCGCGTCATCGACCACCACGACGCCCTCGGCGATGTTCGAGAGCACGGCCTGCGTGCGGGCCTGCTCGTTGCTCAACAGGGTCGTCTGGCGCTTGAGCTCTCTTGTGGCCTCGCTGACCTTCTGCTCGAGCTCGGAACGCACCCGGCGCATGACGGCCTCGAAGATGCGGCCGGTCTCGGCGGGGTCCTGCGTGACGCGGCGGGCCAGGGCCTCGATGGTCCGTTCGAGAGGCTCCTCCCGCATCTTCTCGACGGCGGCGCTGAGCGTCTCGCCCGGCTCGGACCCAGCCTGCGCCGGTTCCTCGGGACCGCCCCCCTCGCCCGTCCCGGTCCCTTCGCCCGTCCCGCCCCCCTCCCCTTCGCCGGGGAGCTCGCCGACCTTGGCGTAGAGGGCCTCGTTGAGCCGGATGCCGGCGACGCCGCGCTCGCTCAGGTAGCCGGCCGGGTCGATGCCCTTGGCCGCATCCGGCCGCAGGGCGGCCAGCTGGCAGAAGACGGAAAGCTCGTCCTCGCTGACGCCGCGCAGGAAGGTGATGCTGCTCAGCTTGAAGCGGGAGAAGGTGTTGTGGATGGAACTCGGCAGGTCCCCGGCCGCGCCGACGATGCGCCCGTTCGCGATGACCTTGTCGTTGTCGATGGAGTAGGCCAGCTCGCCCTTGGGGACCGCGTCCAGCAGCGTGGCCAGGACCCGGATGGCCTCCGCCAGCATCGCCCGCACGGCCGGATGCCCCGGGCTGTAGAGGTTCATCTGGCTCAGGGTCTTGCCCAAGGTCTTGAGGACCTCGAGGCAGAGGCGGTCGCTGTCGCTGATCGGCTCGGGCACGGAGGCTCCTGGCTTACAGCCTGACGATGTTCCCCTTCAGCCCCTTCATGGCGTTGCGCGCGTCGAACACCCGCCGCGCGTGCCGGGCGACCAGGGCGTAGTCGACCTTCTTGTGGGCCGTCAAGACCACGACGGCGTCCGCCGCGCGCAGGGTCTTCGGCGTGAGGGGCACCGAGCGCATGGGGCGCCCCTCGAAGTCGACCTGCGCCACGTAGGGGTCGTGGTACTGCACCGACGCGCCCCGCTCCAGCAGCAGCTTGATCACGTCGAAGGAGGGCGACTCGCGCACGTCCGTCACCTCGGGCTTGTAGGCCATGCCGAGGGCGAGGATGCGGCTGCCCTTGAGCGAGCGGCAATCCTCGTTGAGCAGCTCGGCGACCCGCTCGACGGTGAAGTCCGGCATCGAGGAGTTGATGACCCCGGCCAGGTCGATGAAGCGCGGCTCGAAGTTCATCGCCTTCATCTTCCACGCCAGGTACACCGGGTCCACGGGGATGCAGTGCCCTCCCAGGCCCGGCCCGGGGAAGAAGGGCATGAAGCCGAAGGGTTTGGTCGAGGCGGCCTCGATGATCTCCCACACGTCGAGCTTCAGGCGGTGGCAGATCTGGGCCATCTCGTTGACCAGGCCGATGTTGACCGCCCGGAAAGTGTTTTCGAGCAGCTTGGCCATCTCGGCGGACTCGGCCGTGGCCACCGGGACGACCCTCTGGGCGACACGCCCGTAGAGCAGGGCGGAGACGCGGGTGCAGGCCGGGGTGATGCCGCCGACCACCTTCGGCGTGTTGTGGACGCCGAAGCGGGGGTTGGCCGGGTCCACGCGTTCCGGGGAGAAGGCCAGGTGGAAATCGCGGCCGACCTTGAGGCCCTTCGCCTCGAGGATCGGCAGGGCGATCTCGCGGGTCGTGCCCGGGTAGGTGGTGCTCTCGAGGACGACGAGCATGCCCTTCTTGAGCCTCGGGGCCACCTCGCGCACGGCATCCAGGATGAAGCTGACGTCGGGCTCCTTGGTCTTGCGCAGGGGAGTGGGGACGCAGATGATGATGACGTCGCACGAGGAGAGCCGGTCGCCCTTGGCGGAGGCCGTGAACTTGCCGGCCTTCAAGGCCTCCTGCAGCTCGGAGGAGGGCACGTCCAGGATGTAGGAGCGGCCCTTCATCAGCTCGCTCACCCGGCGCTTGTCCACGTCGAAGCCCGCCACGGGGTGGCCCTTCTTGGTGAACTCCATGGCGAGAGGCAGCCCCACGTAGCCCAGCCCGATGATGCCGACCTTCGCCGAACCGTCCCGGATCTTCTTCTCGAGTGTTTTCATGGGTTCCCGTAGGATAGGATTATTATACAATCCTTCCGCTATGAAAACCCACGATCTCTGCGTAGTCGGCTGCGGTTATGTCGGGCTGGTGACCGGCACCTGCCTGGCCGAGCTCGGCCACCGCGTCGTCTGCGTCGATTCCGACAAAGCCAAGGTCCAGATGCTCAAGAAGGGCCGCAGCCCCATCTACGAGCCCGGCCTCGAGCCCATGATCCGCCGCAACCTGAAGGCCGGCCGCCTCGCCTTCACCGGCTCCATCGCCGAGGGGATGCACCCCAAGGGCCGGCGCGCCGCGGTCGTCTTCATCGCGGTGGGCACCCCCCCCCGCCAGGACGGCTCGGCCGACCTCTCCTATGTGGAGGCCGTGACCACCGAGATCGCCCACGCCATGAAGGACTACACGGTCATCGTGGACAAGTCCACGGTCCCGGTCGAGACGGGCGACCGGGTCTCCAAGACCATCGCGCGGGTCAACCGCAAGGGCGTCCCCTACGACGTGGTCTCGAACCCCGAGTTTTTGGCCGAGGGCACCGCGGTGGAGGACACCCTGCGGCCCGACCGCATCGTCATCGGCGTCGCCTCCGCCCGCGCCGAGCAGATCGTGCGCGAGGTCTACGCCCCCATCAAGGCCCCGGTGCTGGTCACGGACGTCAAGAGCGCCGAGATCATCAAGCACGCCTCCAACTCCCTGCTCGCGACCAAGATCTCCTTCATCAACGCCGTCAGCCGGGTCTGCGAGGCCGTCGGGGCCGACGTGGAGATGGTGGCCAAGGGCATGGGCCTCGACCGGCGCATCGGCCCGAACTTCCTGAAAGCGGGCCTGGGCTTCGGCGGCTTCTGCTTCCCGAAGGACCTCGAGGCCTTCTACTGGATCTCCAAGCAGAAAGGCTACGACTTCAAGATCCTCAAGGCCGTCATCGAGGTCAACGAGACCCAGCGGGACTGGCTGCTCCGCAAGGTCGAGGAGGACCTCTGGAACCTGGAGGGCAAGAAGGTCGCCGTGCTCGGCCTGGCCTTCAAGCCGAACACCGACGA
>DMEZ01000014.1:96648-97464 GCA_003450735.1 Elusimicrobiota bacterium
GCCTTCAAGCCGAACACCGACGACCTGCGCTACGCCCCGAGCCTGTTCATCATCTCGAAGCTGCTCGAGCGGAAGGTGAAGGTCTCGGCCTTCGACCCCGTGGCCATGACGAAGGCCCGCGGGGCGGTGAAGGGCGTGGAGCTGGCCAAGGACCCCTACGCCGCCGCCAAGGGCGCCGACTGCCTCGCCCTCGTGACCGAGTGGCCGGAGTTCACGAAGCTGGACTTCAAGCGCATCCACGGCCTCATGCGGACCCCCGTCATCCTCGACGGCCGCAACTGCCTCGACGCGGCGGCCCTGCGCAAGCTCGGCTTCGTCGTCCGCCAAGTCGGGCGGCCGGGCTGAGGCGGCCATGAGAGTCCTCATCACCGGAGCCGCCGGCTTCCTCGGGAGCCACCTGTCGGACTACCTGCTGGCCCGCGGCCACCAGGTCATCGGCATGGACAACTTCCTGACCGGCCGCGTGGAGAACGTCGCCCACCTGTTCAAGAACCCGGACTTCACCTTCATCAAGCACGACGTGACCAACTTCATCCACGTCCCGGGGAAGCTCGACGCCGTCCTGCACTTCGCCAGCCCGGCGAGCCCCATCGACTACGCCATGTACCCCATCCCGACCCTCAAGGTCGGGGCGCTGGGCACGCACAAGGCGCTGGGGCTGGCGAAGGAGAAGGGCGCCGCCTTCATGCTCGCCTCCACCTCGGAGGTCTACGGCGACCCGCTCGTCAACCCCCAGCCCGAGCGCTACTGGGGCAACGTCAACCCCATCGGGCCCCGGGGTGTCTACGACGAGGCCAAGCGCTTCGCCGAGGCCAT
>DMEZ01000014.1:97548-117213 GCA_003450735.1 Elusimicrobiota bacterium
TCGTGCGCATCTTCAACACCTACGGCCCGCGCATGCGCACGCAGGACGGCCGGGCGGTGCCGAACTTCATCACCCAGGCGCTCAAGGGCAAGCCCATCACGGTCTACGGGAAAGGCCGCCAGACCCGCTCGCTCTGCTACGTGTCCGACCTCGTCGAGGGCATCGTGCGGCTGCTGAACTCCAAGCAGAACACGCCGGTCAACATCGGCAACCCGCAGGAGATCTCCGTCTTCCAGCTCGCCGAGACGATCAAGCGCCTGACCCGCTCGAAGTCCCGCATCGTCAGCCGGCCCCTGCCGGTCGACGACCCGAAGGTCCGCCGCCCGGACATCGCCCTCGCGCGCAAGGCCCTGCGGTGGTCGCCCAAGGTGCCCCTGGAACAGGGCCTGCGCAAGACGATCGAGTACTTCCGCTCCGAGCTGACCTAGGCCGTGCTCAGCGTCCTCGTCCCCTGCTTCGACGAGGCGGAAGGCCTGCCCCGCCTGGAGGCCGAGCTCTTCCCGGCGCTCTCCCAGCTCGCAAACCCCTTCGAGGTGCTCGCCGTCGACGACGGTTCCGCCGATGCGACAAGACGCCTCCTGAGGGAGATGGCCTCCCGTCATCCCGGCATGAAGGTCCTCTCCCATGCCCGCAACGCGGGCATCGGAGCCTCGCTCAAGACCGGCCTCGCGGCCGCGCAGGGGGAGTGGCTCGTCCCCCTCGACGCCGACCTCACCTTCCACCCCCGCCACATCGGGGAGATGCTCGCCGCCCAGCGGGAAAGCCTCGCCGACTGCGTCTGCGGCTCGCCTTTCCTGGCGGCGAGCGCTGTCCCGCTGAGGCGGAGAGCGCCGAGCCTGGCGGTGAACCTCGCTTATCGCGCCCTGTTCGGATTTTCTCTGACGGCCTATACGCCCATGTTCCGGCTCTACCGGGTCTCGGCTTTGCGGGCCATCGCCTTCGAGAGCGACGGCTTCGAAGTGTCCGCCGAGATCCTCGTGCGGATGATCAAGGCCGGGTTCAAGGCGGTCGACGTCCCGGTCCCCCTGGGCCGGCGCCTGAGCGGGGCCTCCAAGCTCCGCGAGCTGCGTGAATTGAAGGCCCACCTTAGGCTCATCGCGCGCCTGCTAGGCCTAAAGTCCCTTCCCCCGCGGCCGTTTCCAAGCTAAACTCACTGCGATGGCGGCTCTGCTCCGCATAGCCGTTCTTGTCCTTGTCTCCGCCCAGGCCTGGGCGGAGTGCCCCGCTTTCGACCCCTCCCATGAGCGGCTCTGGGGCTTCACCCAGCAGGCCTGGACAGCTGCCTGCGAGCGGAGCGAGGACCCCGCCAAGGCCCTGGAACAAGCCAAGCGGGCGTTCATCCGGGACTGCGAGGCCCGCCACCCCGCCCTCCCAAAGGACAAGCTTTCCGCCTCCTGCGCGCTGGGCAAGCCCGGGGAAGAGTCCCTCTTCCCCGGCGGGGCCGAGCCGTTCCTCAAGCCCGCCGCCCCCGATTCGGCCTTCACGGGCCTCGACAAACTGATCCAGGACGGCCCGGACGCCGCGCGCCTCGACGCGGCGTTCACCGGCGCGGCCGCGCGGGCCGCCATGCCCGAGGAGGGGTCCGGCGCACCCAAGGCCTTCCAGACCCTGCGTTCCGGCGCCAGGACGCTCGCACCGGCCGCGCTCGTCTACAGGGCGGCTCCTCCCAAGGAGCCGCCCATCTCCAGGGCCGACCTGGACCGCTACGTCCGCCTCGAGGTCTTCGCCGGGCAGGCCGCGCGGACGCTCGATCGCTGGACCGGCGGCCGGCTCTCCGACCGCCTGCTCCCCGAGGAGAAGCGGTTCGCCCAGGACGTCCTCTCGCACCTGCAGAGCTCGTCGGAAGGGCGGGTCATCCTCCGCAGCCTCATCGAGGAGAGCAGGAAGTCGGGCCAGCCGGTGAGCATCCGCATCGTCGACTACCCCGGGACCCAGGTCATCAAGTACAGCGGCATCGAGGACCTGCAGGGAGGGGTCTACGGCGAAGCCTATACGGCTGAGGGCGTCCTGCACCTCAACCGCGCGTTCATGAGATATCAGGACCGGGACGCCGCCATCGAGGACGCGGCCGGCACGGCCGGGCACGAGCTCAACCACATCCGGCTCTACCGCAAAGTGAAGCGCCTCCTGCCGGAATACGCGGACGTCTTCGACAACGACCTCAGCGACGAGATCGCGGCCCGCGTGAAGGGAGCGCTCGTCTCGGTCGAGCTCAACCGCGGCCGTGCGACCAGCGACACCGAAGGCGCCCGCGGCATCGCGGCGGACGCGGAAGGCTATTTCGAGCGCATGAAGCTCTGGAGCCCCGGCTATTCGCTCAGCCTGGACCTCGCCGAGATGGCCGACCCGCTCCAGGCCTACCAAGGCCGGCTGGGCGCGCTGGAGGAGGCCCTGCAGGACGCCAAGGACTCGCTCAAGGAACAGCCCCGCCTCCTGCGCCGCATCAGGCACTTCGAGACCGTCCACAAGCTCGCCGGACGCCTCGACGAGCTCAAGGGGCAGGTCGAGGCCAACCTCAAGACCCTGCCTTCGGACATCGAGCAGTACGAGGAGACCCTCAAGCTGGTCCGCCAGCAGATCGCCTACCTCGGCTCCTCCGAGGGGAGGACGATGCTCGAGAAGCTCCGGAAGGCCTCCCAAGACCCCAAGTACGGGAAGATCATGCAGGAGGTCCGCGCCGACCTCGCCAAGCTCAAAGAGCGCACCGCCGCCCGGCCGCTGCCCAAACCCAAGCCGGATAGCCGACAGATCGGGTGGGCGGAGTTCCACGAGCTGGTCAAGAAGGACCTCAGCCATGCGAAAGACCTGGATTAACGCCCTGCTGGCGCTCATCGTCCCGGCGGCGGGCTTCGGCGCCCAGGCCTACAGGAGCGAGCGGATGGACAAGCTCTACCAGTGCGAAGTCCCCGAGGGATGGACGGAGCGCGCGCTCGAGGCCCCGGAGAAGGGCGCGGCCTACTCCAGCGGACTCCTGCGCATCAAGGCCGCCCGGCACGCCGGGAAGACCCCGGAAGCCTATCTGGCGGGCTTGAGCCGCAAGCCCAAGAAGGCCGGCTCGGTCAAGGTCGCCGGCAAGACCGCGGACCTCTGGACTCTCCGCTACGAGACCCGTCCGCGGGGCGCGGCCCGGGAATACGTCTACGAGGAGCTCGTCCTCCTGCCCGACAAGCAAGGCTTCTGGGAGCTGAAATTCACGAGCGCCTCCCGGATGTACCGCGAGACCCCCAGGGGGCTCGAGGCCTGGAAGCGCTTCCTGGCCTCCTTCAAGCCCGAAATACAGCCGTAACATCCTTTTTGTAACCTTATAGCGTGGGCGCCGAGCCGACCTGCCGCAGGGCGGGCGGCTCGTCATCATTCTGGAGCAGGGAGCGACAATGGACCAAGAGCTCGATCCGACCACCGTCAACGACGTCGAGACCGCGCGGCTGGCCCTCCGCTGGGCCCTGGAGAAGATCCGGGCCCTGCAGGACGAGGTCGGCAAGTCGCAGTCGACCGCGCAGGACGCCGTGGACAAGCTCCGCCTCGCCGCCGAGCAGATCGCCCACAAGGACGCCGCCATCCTGCGCTGGCAGAACACCATCAAGGTCTGGGAAGCCAACTGGAAGGACCAGCAGCGCATGGAGGAGGAGATCCGCGAGCGCCTGAAGAAGGAGCTGGTGCGCGAAGAGGACGCGGCCTCCCGCGAGGCCCGCCGCCAGCTCGAACTCCAGATCGCGGCTCTTCAGAAAGAGGTCCAAGCGAGAGAGGCGGCCCTCGGCGAGATGCGCCGGGAGCAGATCGACGCGGTCAAGGCGGCCGTTCTCGAGAAGGAGAAGGAAGCCCAGGCCCTGCTCGCCCACCAGCAGAAGGCCTTCGAGGAGACCAAGCAGGCCCTGCTCGCCCGCCAGGAGATCCAGGCCGAGGCCCTGCGCGCGAAGGAGAAGGACGTCGAGGAGCAGCAGCGCCTCATCGACGAGAAGATCCGCGCCAAGGAGACCGATTTCCGCCGCAAGTACCAGCTCTTCGAGGAAGACCTTCTGCGGCGCAACCAGGAAGCCCTGGCCCGCGAGGAGGGCAACCTCGCCTCCCGCTTCGAGGCCAAGCTCGTCCAGCAGGAGAACCAGCTGCGCCTCAAGGAGGCGCAGGTCGACGAGCACCGCAAGCGGCTGGAGGGCGAGGCCGTCCGCCGCGCAGAGGAGCTCGAGGCCGCCGCCCGCGCCAAGGCCGCCCAGCTCGACGAACTGCGCGGCAAGCAGGAGGCCGAGCTCGAGAAGCGCCGGGAGGAGCTCGAGGCCGCCTACCAGCACAAGTACGAGAAGGAGTGGGGACGCCTGCAGGGCCGGCTGGACGCCGAGCGCAAGCTCCTCGAGGAGCACCACCGGGAGAAGGAGGCCCGCCTCGACGAGGACATCCTGCGCCGCAACCAGGAGGTCCAGCTGCACTACCAGAAGACCGAGGAGACCCTCATCGCGAAGTACCAGGCCATCCAGAACCAGCTCATCGCCAAGGAGAAGGAGCTCTGGAAGGCGCACCAGAAGCACCTCGACGAGACCCTCGCCAAGAACCGCGCCGAGCTCTCGGCCCAGCAGGAGGCCCTCCAGCAGGCTTTCGAGAAGAAGGAGGAGGAGCTCTTCCAGAAGCAGAAGAACCTGGAGGAGGCCTACGAGCGCAAGGAGGCCGAGCTCTTCGCCCGCGAGCAGCGGCTCGGCGGGGGGGACCGGCAGAAGGGGGGGCCCCCCCCCCGCCGCTTCCAGGAGGAGCAGGCCGCCGCCGCCGAGAAAGGCAAGGCGGAATGGGACCTCCAGCGCCAGAAGCTCGCCGAGGCCCTCAAGGCCCAGCGCGAGCAGTTCGAAGCCGACCGCCGCGCCTTCGAAGCCGACGCCCAGCGCCGCGAGGCCGAGCTTTTCGACCAGTCCCGCCGCCTCGAGGTCGAGAAGACCCGGCACCGCGCCGAATTCGAGCAGGCCGTCCAGGCCAAGGTCCAGGAGACCGAGGCGAGGCTGGCCGCCAGAGAGGCGGAGCTGCGCGAGCGCGCCCAGCGCATGGAGGAGGCCTACCAGGCGAAGACCCAGGAAGCCGAGGCCCGCTCGGCCGCGCGCGAGGAAGAGTTCCGTGCGCGGGCCCGCGCGCTCGAGGAAGGCGCCCTCGCCCGCTGGGCCCAGCGCGAGAAGGAGCTCCAGGCCCAGCACGCGCGCGCCCTCGAGGACCTCCGGGAGAAGTTCGCCGCCGACCTCGAGGCCGAACGCCGCGCCGTCGAGACCGCCTACGCCAAGCGCCAGGAGGAGCTCTCCCAGGCCTCCCTCGCCAAGGAGACCGACCTCCGCCGCCAGATGCAGGCCGAGCAGACCGCCTGGCTGCGCGAGCAGGAGGCCTCCTTCGAGTCCCTGCGCAAGGACGTCGTGGAGAAGGGCCTTCGCGAGTCTTCCGTCCTCCGCGCCCAGCATGAGGAGAAGATGCAGACGCTCGAAGCCGAGAGCCGCGCGCGCCTGCTCGAGGAGCAGAAGGCCCTGAACGCGCGGCTGCGCGCCCTGGAGGGCGAGCTCGAGGAGCGCTACCAGGCGATGCAGTCCCAGGTGCAGTCCGAGGCCGCGCGCAAGGAGGCCGAGGCGGAACGCCGCCGGGACGCCGCCTTCTCCGCCGAACGGGAGAAGCTCAAGGCCGAGAAAGCCGAGCTCGAGACCGCCGCCAAGCAGCTCAAGGCCAGCCTCGAGACCGCGTTCGCCGACAAGGAGCGGCGCCTGCGGGAGGAGAATTTCGCCCGCGAGACCGCGCTCAAGGCCGAGGTCGCCCGCCAGGAAGACCAGTACCGGCAGGCCTATGAGGAAGCCCTCTCCAAGGAAAAGGCCTCCCTGGAGGCGCGCCACGCGGCCCTCGAGCGGCAGCTGCGCGAGTCTTTCGAAGCCAAGGAAGCCGCGGCTCACGAGACCTGGGCCAAGCGCGAGTCGGAGTGGCTGGCCCAGCGGGAGAAGGCCCTCGCCGAGGAGCGCGAGCGCCTCGCCCAGGCCTTCCGCCAGAAGGAGGCCGTCCTCGAGAACCTGCGCAAGGGGCTGGAGGAGAAGTTCCAGGCGCGTGTGCGCGAGCTGGAGGGCGAGCTGAACGCCAAGAGCCAGCGCTTCGAGGAGGAGATCCGCCGGCAGAAGGAGGAGGCCGAGGCCCTGCGCATGACCCTCCAGCTGGAGGCCCGCAGCCGCGAAGCCCAGCTCCACGAGCAGTTCCGGCAGAAGGAGGCCCAGCTCAAGGGCGCCATCGACTCTCGCCGCAACGAGCTCGCCCAGTTCGAGGCCGAGCTCCACGCCAAGTGGGTGGCCCGCGAGTCCGAGCTCATGCAGAAGCTCGCCGAGGAGAAGACCCGCTGGCTGAAAGGCCAGCGCGACGCGCTCGAGAAGGAGCGCCAGGAGTGGGAGTCGGTCAAGGAGCGCGAGTGGGACGCCCGCCGCAAGGAGCTCGACCTCTCCTACCAGCAGAAGGAGAACATGCTCGACGAGGTCATCCGCGGCCGCGCCAAGGAAGTCGAGGCCTCGCTCGTGCAGAAGGAGAAGGACCTCATCCTGAACTACGAGGACCAGCTCTTCAAGGCCCGCACCGAGCTCGACGGCGCCTACCGCGCCCGGGAAGAGGCGCTCCAGATGAAGGCCCTGGAGCTCGAGAAGAAGCTCACCGCCGACTGGGTCGCCAAGGAGAACGCCTGGAACATGCAGAAGGGCGAGCTCGTCGAACGCGAGATCACCGCCCTGCGCGAGGAGTTCAAGGCGAAGGAAGCCGAGATGACGCGGCGCATCGAGGAGATGGAGCGCCAGCACGCCGCGCGCCGCCAGGCCCTCGAGGAGCAGATCGACCGCAAGCGCAAGGAGCTCGAGACCGCCGTGGCCGCGGAGCGGGATGCCGCCCGGGAGGCCGCCGAACGGCGTTCGGCCGAGATCGAGGAGACGTTCCGCGCGAAGTCGGCCGAGCTCGAACGGGAGAAGGTCCGGGCCAGCGCCTATCTCCAGAAGCGCGAGGAGGAGCTCCAGGCCCAGTCCCAGCGCCGGGACACCGAGCTCCGCAAGGCCTGGGAGATGAAGCAGCTCGAGTTCGCCGGACAGTACGAGGAGAAGCTCCACAAGCTCGCCGAGGAGCGCGCAGAGCTCCAGAAGGACTACGAGCGGCGCGTCAAGGAGCTGGAGCTGCGTCAGCAGAAGGGCCGCCAGACGACCAGCGACTGACGCGGGGAGGCTTTGCTATCATAGCCCCGTGGAGAAGCTGAGTCCGCATCGTTTGGCGTCGTACGTCCTCTTCGCCCTGTTCTTCGCGGCCGCCATCGCCTTCCACCTCGGCCCGGCTCTCATCGCCGGGCTCTTCGCCTACTCCATCCTGGACCTCTCCCACCGCCTCTGCGCGCGCCGGATGCGGGTCTTCACGTCCAAGATGTCGGCCGTCATCCTCTTCCTGGTCGTGGCGGCCGGGATGAGCTGGACGATGGCGCACTTCCTCCGGCAGAGCTTCTCCACCCTGCCGGCCCTCATCACGACCACCCTGCCCAGGCTCATCGAGATCGCCGGCCGCTGGGGCGTCGAGCTCCCCTTCGAGAACCTCGATGAGCTCCGCCGCGCCCTGGGGGAGGCGCTCAAGGAGAACGTCGGGGGGGTCACGCAGGTCTCGGGGCTCGTCACCAAGGGCTTCTTCCACGTCCTTTTGGCCGTCGTGGCGGCCGTCCTGGCCTTCCTTTCGCCCAGGCAGGAGGTCAACCGCAGCACCCAGTACGGGGCCCTGCGCGCGGAGTTCGACGAGCGCATCCGCCGCTTCCTGGAGAGCTTCGAGCGCGTATTGGGCGCCCAGGTCGCCATCTCCGCCATCAACACGACGCTGACCGCCCTCTTCCTGCTCTTCCTGTCCTTCCCCTACGCCGCCTTCCTCATCCCGGCGACCTTCATCCTCGGGATCCTCCCCATCATCGGGAACATCCTGAGCAACACCATCATCTGCGCGGCCGCTCTCACCCTGTCCCTGCGCCACGCCGTGCTCGCCCTCATCTTCCTGGTCGTCATCCACAAGGGCGAGTATTTCCTCAACAGCCGCATCATCGGCACCTCCATCCGCGTCCCCATGTGGCAGACCCTGCTCGGCATCCTGGTCGGGGAGGTCGTCATGGGGATCCCCGGCATCATCCTGGCCCCGGCCATCCTCCACTACGTCCGCCGCGAGCTGGAGTCCATACCGGCTGAATAAGGAGGACGACATTGAACGCATCGCAGACGACCATGGGCGGACCGGCTAAATCGGGGCTCGCGGCGTTCGAGACGTTCCACGCCCTGCCCATCGCGGACAAGATCGCCTTCCTATCCCGGGGCCGCGAGCTCGCCCACTGCCTGTTCGCCGAGCAGTTCGACAAGCCCCTGCTCGAACGGCTCATCCGCCTGAGCGACCACCTGCGGGCCCTCACGAAGACGAAGGAAGGCGACGACTACGTGGCCTCGCTCCTCTCCAACAAGCGGGCCATGCTCTATTTCTCCCAGCCCTCCACGCGCACCTTCCTCTCCTTCCAGAACGCCTGCCACATCCTCGGGATGAAGACCTGCGAGATCCGCGACCCGCGCACCTCCTCTCAGATGAAAGGCGAGACCTTCGAGGACTCCATCCGCACCTTCGCGAGCTACGTCGACCTCATCATCATCCGCCACGTGGAGAACAACTTCGCCGAGCACGCGGCGCGCGTCCTCCACGACACGCACCGGCCCGTGCCCATCATCAACGCGGGGGCGGGCACCTTCCAGCACCCGACCCAGGCCCTCCTCGACGTCTACACGATGAACCGCTACCTGGACGGCGGCATCGACGGGAAGACCCTGATGCTGGTGGGCGACCTCAAGCGAGGCCGCACGGTGCGCTCGCTGGCCCTCATGATGCGCCTCTACCGGGGCGTGCGGCTTCTGCTCGTTTCCCCCCCGCAATTCCGCATGCAGCCCGACGTCCTCGCCGCCCTCGAGAAGGGCGGGGTGCGCTACGAGGAGACCTCGGACTTCGCCGGAGCCCTGAGCGAGGCCGACACGGTCTACATGACCCGCGTGCAGGACGAGCACGACGTGGCGGGAGAGTCCAGCGCGGTCAACATCGCCTCCTTCGTCCTGCGGCCGGAGCATCTCGCGCGCGTGAAGCCGAAGGCGATCATCCTGCACCCCCTGCCCCGCCGCGACGAGATCGACCCGCGGGTGGACGCCGACCCCCGCGCGGCCTACTGGCGCCAGGAACGCAACGGCCTCTGGACGCGGGCGGCCCTCATGGCGATGATGTTCGGCCTGGAGAAGACCCTCCTCGAGCGGAGAGCCTGACCCGATGCGCACAGCCCTCCTGGCCGCCCTCCTCGCCTGGACCTCGGCCGGGGCCGAACGGCCCCTCAAGCTCCCGGCCCCCGAGTTCCCCAAGGGCGCGGCCTGGATGAACTCGGAGCCCTTCACGATGGCGCGCCTGAAGGGCCGTCGCGTGGTGGTCGTGACCTTCATCAACCCCAACGCCGTCGCCTCCCTCCGGGCCCTGAACGAGATCGAGCGGTGGTGGGACGACTACGCCCTGGACGGGCTGATGGTCATCGGGGTGCATTCCCCGGACTACGACTTCGACCGCGACCCGACCCTCCTGCGCAAGGCCCTCAAGCGCTACAGACTCAAGTTCCCCATCGTCCTGGACAGCCGGCGGGAGATCTGGAAGGCCTACGCCAACGAGGGCTGGCCCGCCCACTTCCTCATCGACCACGAAGGGCGCATCGTCTTCGAGCGCCTCGGCGAGAGCGGGATGCCCGAGTTCGAGCGCGAGATCCTCGACGCCCTCGAGAGATTCAACAGCTACCGACGCCCCACCCCCGTGCCGGAGACGCCCTTCAAGGACGAGTGCGGCCGGGCCACCCGGCCGGTCTACCTCGGCCAGCGGCGGGGCGGGAAGGTGAAGCAGCTCACCCAGCTCAAGACGGAGACCCTGGGCGAGACCCGGGACGGCGAGGTGGCCGCGGCCGGGCCCTGGTCGCTCGAGCCCGACGGGATCCGGGCCGGCGCGGCCGGGGGACGGGGGGGAGAGGCGATGCGCATCATCTACCGGGGCTCCGAGGCGCTCGCGGTCCTCTCGCGCACCGGCAACCGCCTGGGGCGCGTCTACGTCAAGCAGGACAACCTCTGGCTGCACGCCGGCAACGCCGGCCAGGACATCCGCTGGGACGGCGACGAGCACAGCTACGTCTCGCTCGACGAACCGCGCCTCTACACCCTGACGAAGAACAAGAAGAGCGTCAACATGCACGAGCTCCTCCTCACCCCCGACGATCCCGGCATCGCGGTCCACGCCCTCGAGTTCTCGGACCACTGCAGCAACGCCTACCTGCACCGCTGACCATGCCGGCCCCGCAGACCCTCATCGCCGGCGTGCGCGCCGAGAAGCTCGAGGCCCCGATGCGCTCGGCTTTCGAGATCGCGGGCGGCTCTCTCGACCGCCTCCAGAACGTCCTGATCCAGGTCCGGCTGAAGGGCGGCTCGGTCGGCTGGGGCGAGTGCGCCCCCTTCCAGGCCTACAACGGCGAGACCCAGGCCCAAGCCCTTTCGTCGGCGCGCTCGGCGGCCCGCTGGCTGGCCGGCCTGGACGCCGCACGCCACGAGAGGCTGGCCGAGGCGCTGGCCGAGCGGGTCCCCTGCGCCAGCGCGCGCGCGGGCCTCGAGATGGCCGTCCTGGACGCCTGGGCGCGCTTCGCCCGCGTCCCGCTCTGGGTCTACTTCGGCGGCGCCGGCCGCCGGGTGGGCATCGACATCACCGTCCCCATCGTGCCGGCCCGCGACGCCGCCGCCATGGCCCGCGCCATCCGGCGCTTCGGCGTGCGGGCGCTCAAGGTCAAGGTCGGACGCCGGGCCGAGGAGGACGCCGAGCGCGTCGCCTCCGCCTGCTCGGCGGCGCGCCCCAGGACCCTGATCGTGGACGGCAACGCCGGCTACTCCCCGGCGGAGGCGCTGCGCCTGCTCCGCCTGCTCTCCCGTCGGGGCATCCGGCTCGACCTCTTCGAGCAGCCGGTCGCCAAGGACGACCTCGACGGGATGGCCGAGGTGGCCCGCAAGGGCCGCTGCGCCGTCGCCGCGGACGAGTCGGCCGCCTCCCCCGCGGACGTCCTCCGCCTCGCCCGCAGGGGCGCGGCCCAGGTGGTCAACCTCAAGCTCATGAAGGCCGGCGTGCGCGGCTCCTGGGCCATGGCCCGCGCCGCCCGCTCGGCCGGCCTGGGACTGATGATCGGCGGGAACGTGGAGTCGCACTTGGCCATGACCTGCTCGGCCCATCTGGCCGCGGGCTTCGGGGGCTTCCGCTTCGTGGACCTGGACACGCCCCTCCTCCTCTCCAAGGACCCCATGCGCGGGGTGCGCATCCAGCGCGGCGGGATCTACGACCTTTCCCGGGTGCGCTCCGGCATCGGGGTGGAGCCGGCATGAAACGCTCGAAGAACGTCCTCGTCGCGGCCGGGCTTTTCGCCCTGGCCCTGCTCGTCTGGGGCCTCCTTTCCCCCTCCCCAGGGCTCGCTCCCGGCTCGGCGGCGCCGGAGTTCCGGCTCGCGGACATCAGGGGCCGGCCCGCCAGCCTCAGCGACTACCGCGGGCGGGTGGTGCTCATCGATTTCTGGGCGACCTGGTGCGACCTCTGCCAGGAGGACTTCCCCGTCCTGAAGGCTCTCTACGGGAAGTTCCGGGGCGAGCGCTTCGAGCTGCTCGCCCTCTCGGTGGACGAGGGGCCCGCGGAGGAGGTGGCCGCCTTCGCGCAGGAGGCAGGCCTGCCCTATCCGGTCCTGCTGGCGGACTTCGAGACGGCCCGAGCCTACCGGGTCTCGGGCATCCCGATGAAATTCCTGCTGGACCAGAATGGTATCATCTTCAAGAAATACGCCGGCGAGAGCGACCCCGCCGAGCTCGAGTCGGACATCCAGACCCTGATCGGGAGACAGCCATGAGACCCATCCTGACCGCCGCCCTCCTCGTCCTGCCCCTCCTCGCCGACGCCGCCGATTTCGACCGGCAGGCCTTCTACAAGCACCTGCGCAAGGCCTACGGGGTCCCGGCCTCCGTGAAGATGACCCTGGGCGAGCTCAAGCCTTCCCAAGTGCCCAACCTGCTCTCCGGCCAGCTCGAGTTCACCGCCGAAGGCCAGCCGCCCCAGAACCAGCCGATCCACGTCACCCAGGACGGGCGCTTCTACATCCTCAGCGGCTCCTTCAAGCTCGCCCCCTCCACCGTCCCGGGATTCCTCTCTCCCACGGCCGAAAAGAGCGGCTTCGAGCCGCCGAGCCTCCAGGTGACCCAGGACGGCAAGTTCCTGCTCGCCGGGACGTTCCAGGACATGAGCGTCGACCCCGACGCGGCCAACCTGGCCAAGATGAACCTCAAGGGCCTCGGCTTCGGCCCGGCCGACGCTCCGGTCGTCATCGCGGAGTACTCGGATTTCCAGTGCCCGCACTGCAAGCGCGCCTTCGACTCCATCGAGAACGACCTGCTCCCCCGCTACCCCGGCAAGATCCGCGTCGTCTTCAAGCATTACCCCCTCACGAACATCCATCCCTGGGCGTATGACGCCGCCATCGCGGCCGCCTGCGCCGAGAAGCAGTCCGGCGACAAGGCCCACCGGCTGCACGCCTCCTTCTTCGCCGAACAGACCTCCATCCAGAAGGAGAAGTTCAAGGCGAAGGCGCTGGAATTCGCCAAGAAGGCCGACCTCGACGCGGCCGCGTTCGAGCGCTGCCTGGACAAGCAGGAGTCCAAGCCCCGAGTGGAGGCGGACATGACGGAGGCCACCCTCCTCGGCGTGCTGGGCACACCCTCCCTCTACGTCAACGGCCGCCGGGCCCCGAACTACAGCCTCGAGGTGCTCAAGCCGATCGTCGACGAGATGCTGGCCGAGGCCCGCAAGAAATGAGCTTGAAGGCCCGGCACCTCTTCTACTACGCCGCCGCCCTGCTCGCCTGCGCGCAGTGGCCGCTCCTCCACAAGACCGGCTTCGTGCCCGGCCCGCCCTGGGAGGCCCTCTTCCCCGGCCTCGCGGTGCTCGGCGCGGCCTTCCTGCTCTCCTGGGCCGCCGAAGCCGCGGAGATGGACATCCCCCAGGGCGTCTCCGTCACCCTGCTCGCCCTCATCGCCGTCCTGCCGGAGTACGCGGTGGACATGTACTTCGCCTGGAAGGCCGGCAAGGACCCCGCCTACACCGCCTACGCCTGCGCGAACATGACGGGCGCCAACCGCCTCCTCATCGGACTGGGCTGGGCGGCCGTGCTCTTCGTCTACGCGGCGGCCCACAAGAAGAAACAGATCGAGCTCGACCCCGCCGTCTCGCCGGAACTGGTGACTTTGGGTCTCGCGACCCTCTACGCCTTCCTCATCCCGCTCAAGTCCACTCTCTCCCTGCTGGACTTCGTCGTCTTCCTCGCTCTTTTCGGGGTCTACGCCTACCGGGTCTCCATCGCGGAGGTGCACGAGCCGGAGCTGGAGGGCCCCGCCGCGACGATCGGCGCCCTGCCGAAGACCGGCCGCCGCGCGGCCGTGACCTTGCTCTTCCTGTACGCCGCCGCCGCCATCTGGCTGGCGGCCGAGCCTTTCGCCGAGGGGATGCTCGCGACGGGGCGGGCGCTGCAGATCGACGAGTTCTTCCTGGTGCAGTGGCTGGCCCCGCTCGCCTCGGAGGCGCCGGAGTTCATCGTGGCCACCCTCTTCGCCCTGCGAGGGAAGGGCGCGGTGGGCCTGCGCATCCTGCTGGCCTCCAAGGTCAACCAGTGGACCCTGCTCGTGGGGATGCTCCCGCTGGCCTACAGCCTCTCGGCGGGCTCCCCCGCCCCGATGCACCTCGACGCGAGGCAGGCGCACGAGATCCTGCTCACGGCGGCCCAGTCCATCTTCGCCCTCGCGATCCTCATCAACCTGCGCTTCAACCTGTGGGAGGGCGGGCTCCTCGTCCTCCTCTTCTCCACCCAGCTGTTCTTCACCTCCTGGCACACGCGCGTCGTCTACGTGGTCCTCTACCTGGTGGGGACGGCGGGCTGGCTGGCCAACCCGGGCACGCGCGTTGCGGTGGGGCGGGCCTTCCGTGTCGCGCTGGACTTCAGGAAGAGATAAGCCCTACTTCATCAAAGAGAGCGGGTCCTTGCCGTCCAGGATGTCCGCCGCGGTCCTGGGATCGTTGGTGGGCAGCTCGCAGGCATAGTTCAGGCAGATATAGGCCGCCGGCTTCCCCTCGATGGGCCGCACGCCCCTGACGAAAGGCATGTGCTTGGCGAGCCGGGCGCGGGCCTTGTCGTCCGCCGCGACAAGCACGATCTTGTTGGGCAGGAACCTGGAATGGACGAGCCTGAGCAGCTCCCTCGTGCCCGGCTCATCGAGCCCGCCCGCGATGAGGATCTGCTTGGGCTTGGCTTGGGCGAAGTCCAGCGCGCAGAGCCCCTCGAAGGAGAGCTTGGGCGCGGCCAGCAGACGCTCGGCGGCTTCGCGCAGCTCCTTTCGCTTCGCGAACTGGGCCAGGCGCAGGAGCGGCAGGGCGGCCGCTTCGTCCTTGGAAGCCGAGAGGGCCTTGCCGCGCGCCAGGGCGCGGTCGAGCAGGCCGCAGTCGAAGGAAGCCTCGTAGAGGTCGAGCAGGGCCTGCACGCAGGCGGGGCCGGCGCTCTCTTTGAGGGCCCCGGCCGCCTTTTGAGCCGCGAGCAGGTAGTCCCGGCTCTCGAGCGCCTGGGCCGCGCGCGCCAAGGCCGAGACGAGAACCCAGTCCCGGGCCCGGGCCTCGAGAAGGCCGTCCAGCGCGGAGCGCGCCCTGGAAGCCCAGCCGGAGCTGCCGGTGGCCTGGGCGGCCTCCAAGCAGGCCATGGCGAAGCGCGCGCTTTGCGCCTTATTCTTGGACAGGGCCTTGAGGTCTCTCAGCGCCGCTTCGAGCGCCCGGAGGTCGCCCGTGCGGGCATGGGCGCGCAGGAGGAAGCTCGCGGCGAGAGGGTCGGGGCTCTCGGGCGCGGGGGCGGAGAGATACGCCCTCTGGGCCTCGTCCAAGGCGTCCGAAGCCCAGGCCGCCGGCAAAAGAGCGGCCGCGAGCAGGAACGCCGGCCCGCTCAAGGCTTCTCGCCCCCCCTCTTGACCTTCTTCAGCTGGTCCTCGACGATGCGGCGGATCTGCTTCTCATCGGCGCCCGAGACGAGCTGGCCGTTGACGACGAAGGCGGGCGTTCCGCTGATGCCCATGCCGGCGGCCTCGTCGGCGTCGCGGCGCACGGCCTCCAGGGTCTTCTTGCCCTTATAGCATTCGTCGAAGGCCTTGGCGTCCGCCCCGGCCTTCTTGGCGAACTCCGCCGCCTTCGCATCGAAGTCGGCGGCGGTGATGTCGCCCTGCTTGTCGAAGAGCTCGTCGTGCATCGTCCAGAACTTGTCCACCCCCTGGGTCTTGACGCATTCGACCGCGACGGCGGCGGGCTCGGCCCAGTCGTGGAAGCCGAGGGGGAGGGCCTTGTAGTACCACTTGACCTTGCCCTCGAATTCCTTGAGGATCTTGTCGCGCATGATGGTGTAGCCGCGCTCGCAGAAGGGGCACTGGAAGTCGGTGTACTGCACGACGCTGACCGGGGCGTCGGCCTTGCCGCGCATGGGAGCGGTGCGGAGGTCCATCTTCTTGATGCGCTCTTGGGAAGGCAGGACCTTGAGGTCCTTGAAGCCGCCGAGGATGTAGTGGCGGTCGTTCTTGGAGAGGAAGAGGGTCTCGTTCTGGCTCCGGCCGTTGAAGGTCAGCGTGAGGGGGATGGCGTCGAAGCCGGGGACGTCGGAGCCCTTGGCCTCGCCGAAGG
Source organism: Elusimicrobiota bacterium (assembly GCA_003450735.1). Taxonomy (GTDB): domain Bacteria; phylum Elusimicrobiota; class Elusimicrobia; order UBA1565; family UBA1565; genus UBA9639. The sequence goes on from DMEZ01000014.1 coordinate 113,320, forward strand.
CCAAAGAGACCTCGGAGGGGAGCTGGTAGGACTCGCGGATGTGCTCTTCCAGGGCCTTCTTGTCGTAGGCGCTGGCCGTGGCGGCGAGGAGAGTCAGGGCGAGGGCGGCGGCGAGGGATCTCATGGGGGGCTCCTGAAGAGGTTCCTATGTCTTGTCGGGACTATATTATATAATCCGGTTTCCGTCGGATAGGTTCGCGCTCGTAACACAATGGATAGTGTACCGGCCTGCGAAGCCGGGTATATAGGTTCGATTCCTATCGAGCGCACCCCTTGCGGACCGGAGCCGGAGGCCTGAGAAGGCTTCCGGCTCCGGCTTTTCAGTCAGGCATGCCGAGCGGGGAGGACTTATGAGGCGGCCAGCTGTCCGCACGCCGCCTCGATGTCGAGCCCCAGGCTCTCCCGCACCGTGCAGATGAGCTTCTCCGCCTTGAGCCGCCGCTGGAAGCGCCGGGCTTCCTCCGCGTCCCCGCCCGGGTTGCGCCGCAGCAGGTTCACCTGCAGGAGCTTCACGCTGATGGACTTCACGAACGCCGCCAGCTCCCGCGCGTCCTTCTCCGAATCGTTGACCCCGGGGAGGACCACGTATTCCAGGAACACCTTCCGGCCCTCGTCCGTATAGAAATCCTTGATCACCTGAGCCAGGGCGGACAAGGGATACGTCCTGTTGAGCGGCACCAGCCTGTCCCTCAGCGCATCGTCGGCCGCGTGCAAGGAGACCGCCAGGTTCACCCCCGGGAACTCCTCGGCGAAGCGCTCCATCTTCGGCACGAGCCCCGCCGTGGAGACCGAGATCTTGCTCGGGCCCATCCCGAAGAGCCGCTGGTCCAGGAGCGTCCTCAGCCCCCCCGAGAGCCCCTCGTAGTTCAAAAAAGGCTCGCCCATCCCCATGAACACCGCGTTGGACAGATGCTCGCCCGGAGCCTCGCGCCTCAAGAACCGGCGCCAATACAGCACCTGGTCGCTGATCTCCTCCGACGTCAGGCCCCGCCCGCTCCCCAGCGCCCCCGTCGCGCAGAACGGACAGCCCACCGGGCAGCCCGTCTGGGTGGACACGCAGGCCGTCCAGCGCCTGGAGGAGGGCCTCATCAGGACGCTCTCCACCCGGGCCCCATCCGCCAGCTCAAGGAGGACCTTCACCGTCTTGTCCTTGGAGCGGCTCGTCTTCACGGCGGCCACGCTCAGGATGGGCGCCTTCCGCTCCAGCTCATGGACGAGAGGCTTCGGGATGAAATCCGCCTCCTGATAATCCCCCGCTTGCTGGAAGACGAGCCGGGCGAGCCGGCGCCCCAGGCGCGGCTCGAGCTTGTGAGCGCGCTGGCTGCGCAAAGCTCTTTCCCAGTCCATGTCTCGATTATATCCAAATGGAGCCCCCCGCTCTCGCGGGGGGCTCCACGATGGCCCTTCGAAAGGCTACGGCTGGGCCGGGGTCGGGGCTTTCTTCTCGACCGCCTGGGCGGCCAGCAGCTTCGCGGCCGCGCGGGCGAGCCGGGACTTCTTGCGGGCGGCCGTCTTCCAGTGGAGGGCGCCGCTCTTGGCGGCCTTGTCGAGGGAGGAACTGGCCTTCCTGTAGAGCTCCTGCGTCTTGGCCTTGTCCTTGGCCGTCGCGACCGCGAGGAGGCCCTTCACCGACTCGCGGGCGGCCTTGCGCATGGTGCGGTTGTGGCGGGCGCGGCGCTCGGCCATCCGCTGGGCCTTGATCGCGCTGGTGTGCCGGCCGGTCTTCAGTTTTGCCATGTCGGAATCCCCTTGTGATCCGTCGTCGTGAAAGGTCTATTATAGTCTTTCCGTCGGAGATTCGTCAAATACGGTTTGGTAGAATCCTGCCATGAGCGGCCCGGGGCGCAGCCACCTCCCCCACGCGTGCGGCGTCTACCTCATGCGCGACGCGGCCATGCGCGTCCTCTACGTCGGCAAGGCCAAGGACCTCGCCCGGCGCGTCGCGCAGTACTTCAACCCCAACAAGCCCGACCTCAAGAACCAGGCTCTCGCCCCCCTCATCTTCAAGATCGACTACCTCGCCTGCTCGAGCGAGCGCGAGGCCCTCATCTGGGAGCGCAAGCTCATCGGAGAGCACCAGCCCTTCTTCAACTCCATGTGGAAGGACGACAAGTCCTACCCCTTCGTGAAGATCACCCTCGAGGAAGAGTTCCCCCGCCTCATCGTCGTGCGTAAAAAGCGGCGCGACGGAGGCGCCTACTTCGGCCCCTACCCCCACGTCTCGGCCGTGCGCTCCCTCCTCAAGGCGCTGTGGCGGCGCAAGGTCTTCCCGCTGAGGCCCTGCGACTATGCGTTCTCTTCCGGCAAGCCGCTCGACCCGGCGAAGATCAAGTCCTGCCTCTACTACCACACCGGCGAGTGCCCCGCCCCCTGCGCCGGCCGCATCGCGCCCGCGGCCTACCGCCGCATCGCCCAGGACGCCGTCCTCTTCTTCGAAGGGCGCTTCGGCCGGCTCAAGGAGCGCCTGCGCTCCGAGATGAGGAAGGCCTCCCGGAAGCTCGAGTACGAGAAGGCGGCCCGCCTGCGCGACAACGTCCTGGCCCTCGAGCACATGGAGGAACGGGTGCTCTACGAGGAGGTGCGCCCCGCCAAGGTCGCCGTGCGCCTCGACGCCTCGCGCGGGGTCAGCGACCTGCAGGAGGCCCTCGGCCTGCGAAAGCCTCCCCTGCACGTGGAGTGCTTCGACGTCTCGCATCTCTTCGGCAAGGAGGCCGTCGGCTCGATGGTCTGCTTCAAGGCCGGCGAGCCCCACAAGGCCCATTACCGCCGCTTCCGCATCCGGAGCGTGGAGGACATCGACGATTTCGCCGCCATGGCCGAGATCGTCTCCCGGCGCGTGCGCCGGCTTCAGGCCTCGGGGGAGGAGCCGCCCGATCTGCTGGTCGTCGACGGCGGCAAAGGCCAGCTCTCGGCCGCCGCCGGGGCTCTCGAGGCGCTGGGAGCCTCCTTCCCGCTCGCCGCGCTCGCCAAGCGAGAGGAGGAGGTCTTCGTGCTCGGCCGCGCCGGACCCCTCCGGCTCGGGCGCGAGAGGGCCGCCCTGCGCCTCCTGCAGAGGCTGAGGGACGAGGCCCACCGCTTCGCCGTGACCTACCATCGCCTGCTGAGGAAAAAGGAGCTGTTCCATGAGACTGCCTGAGCGCGTCCTGAAGAGGATGGAAGCCTACCCCGAGTTCTGCCGCGCGGTGTGGAAGGCCTGCGCCGAGATCCCCCGGGGCCAGGTGCGCACCTACGGCTGGATCGCCCGGCGCATCGGCCGTCCCGGCGCCGCCCGCGCTGTCGGGCAGGCGCTTGCGAAGAACCCCTTCGCGCCCCTCGTGCCCTGCCACCGCGTCGTGGGGGCCGACGGCTCGATGACCGGCTTCAGCGCCCGCGGAGGCGTGAGGGCGAAGCGCCGCCTGCTGCGCAAGGAAGGCGCTCTCAAGCCCTAGGCCTCTCGTAGGCCTTGACAAAACCACGTTCATGAGCTAAATTAGTTGTCCACGGCGCGCGAGCGCCGTTTGACTCTACCGAGAACGCCGAGTGCCGCCCTGCGGGGCGGCCTCGGCTTTTTCGTTCCCGGTCGAGATCATGGGGGGTGGCCATGAAGCGCATCGTCTCACTGCTGTTGGTGTCGTTATCGTCAGGCTGGGCCGTGCGGCCGCTGTGCGCAGAGGCGCCAGTGCAGCTCGCGATGGCCCCGGGGCCGACCTTGCGGTCGGCCGCGAGGCCGTCCGTGCCGCAGGCGCCGAACCTGGGCCGGGTTTTGCCGCGGCCCACGGAGCTGGAGCGGAACGTCCAGGCCATCGCGGATTTCGAAGCCGTCGTGGACGCCGACGCGCAAGCGTCGCGCGGGCTGGATGCCGCGGCGCCCGGGCCGATGCCGCCCGCCGCACCCGCCGCGATGCGGCGGGTACG
>DMEZ01000014.1:117290-183268 GCA_003450735.1 Elusimicrobiota bacterium
CCCGCCGCGATGCGGCGGGTACGGGTCTCGGGGCTGCTGATGGACGGCCGGCGCAACCGCATGAAGGGGGTGTACCTGCTCTTCTTCCGGTTCCTCGACGACGAGGGCGGGAGCCTGGCTTCGGTGCGCAGCTCGATGTACGTGCCGGTCGAGGACGGGGTCTTCAAGGCGACCCTCGAGCTCCCGGAGACGGCCTCGCAGTACCGGGTGATCGCCGAAGCGCCGAAGGGGACGGACTGGCTCGTGAAGCCGCGGCCCTACTACGTCCAGGCCGGCTCCTTCGAGGAGCCCGCTCGGGCCGAGTCGCTGAGGGCCGGTCTGAGCATCCGGTTCGCGCGGGCCTTCATCACGCAGGACGTGGTGGAGGGCACGCAGAGGCACCAGGTGCGGGTCGGGCCCTTCGACCGGAAGGGCGAAGCCGACGAGGCCGCCCTCTGGCTGGAAGCCGCCGGGACCGAGTCGCTCGTCCTGCGCGGCGACCCGCGGACGCAGCCGTAGCCGCAGCCGGATCCGATTGGTTCTGGGGAGCCCTTCCCCACCCCGGAGGGGCTCCCCGACGTATTTCCAGGCCTAGCTAGTCGCGGCCGACGAAGGTGAGGCTCACGCCGTCCCGGGCGTTGGAGCCCTGGACCACCGCGAGCACGACGACATCGTCCGGGCCGCCCGGCACGCCGGTGAAGGGCAGGGTCGGCTCGGAGCCCAGGTCCCAGGAGACCGGCTCCTCGGGATTCCCCTCGTGGAACCACTGCCCGGCGGCGGGGTGGGTGAGGCGCCAGCGGACGGGCTTGAAGATGGCGGTCGCCTCGGTCTTGGCCTGGGCGTAGGTGATGTCGGAGTCCCGGGCGGCCTCGGCGAGGTCCTTCACGCTGTCCTTCACCAGCCAGTGCACGTAGGCCTGCGGCAGCCAGTTCGCGGCCCACGCGAAGGCCAGGAGCCCGAATCCCAGCGCCAGGACGAACTGCCAGCGCTTGAGGCCCCAGACGAGGCCGCGCAGGTCGGTGTCCGCCGGAGCCGGCGCCGGGGGCATCAGCCCGCCATGCTGCCCATCTCGAACATGGGCAGGAACATCGCGATGACGATGGCGCCGACGATGATGCCCATGAACACGACGACGAGGGGCTCCATCATCGAAGTGAGCCCCTTGACCGCCGCGTCGACCTCCGTGTCGTAGAAGTCGGCGATCTTCATGAGCATGGTGTCGAGGCTGCCGGTCTCCTCGCCCACCGAGATCATCTGCGTGACCATGGGCGGGAAGAGCCCGGATTTCTTGAGCGGGTCGGCGAGGCGGCCGCCCTCGCGGATGGACTCGCGGGTCGCGAGGATGGCGTCCTCGATGACCACGTTGCCGGCCGTGGCGGCCACCGTCTCGAGGCCCTGCATGATGGGCACGCCCGACTTGATGAGGGTGCCGAGCGTCCGCGTGAACTTGGCGACGGCCACCTTCTTGAGGAGGATGCCGATGACCGGCATGCCCAGCGCCTTCCTGTCCACGACCCGCTTCCCGGCGGGGGTCTTGTAGTAGTACTGGAAACCCTTCCAGGCCGCGGTCGGGATGATGATCATCATGTACCAGCGCTCGCGCATCAGGTCCGAGAGGTTGCAGATGACCTGCGTCGGATAGGGCAGCTCCCGGCCGAAGCTCGCGAAGATGGTCTTGAAGGTCGGGATGACGAAGGTGAGCAGGAAAACGGTCACGCCCAAGCAGACGGTGAGCAGCACGGCGGGGTACATCATCGCGCCCTTGACCTTGGCCTTGAGGGCTTCCGCGGCCTCCAGGAAGCCGGAAAGGCGCTCGAGGATGGTGTCCAGGATGCCGCCCAGCTCGCCGGCCCTGATCATGGCCGTGTAGATGTCCGGGAAGACCTCGGGGTGCTTCTTGAGGCCGTCCGAGATCGAGAGGCCCGCCTCGATGTCCGAACGCACCTCCCCGACGACCGAGCGCAGGTGCGGGCTCTCCATCTGCTCCTCTAGGATGGAGAGGCCCTGGACGATGGGCACGCCGGCCGAGACGAGCGTCGAGAGCTGGCGCGAGAAGATGACGAGGTCCTTGGAGTCGACCCCCTTGCCCAGCCCGAGCTTGGCCTTGATCTTCCCGATGAGACCGCCCCCTTCCTCGTTGATCTCGAGGACGGTGAGCTTCTGGCCGCGGAGCTTCTCGACGGCGCCCTTCTGCTGGGGAGCGTCGATGGTGCCGGAGACGACCGCCCCGTCGGACTTCTTGGCTTTATAGGCGAAGACGGGCATCGTTCAGCCTCCTCTCACTTGGGAGCCGGCGCGGTGACGCCGCGCTGGATGAGGCGCTTGAGGTCCTCCGGGTCGGAGGAGCGCAGGAGCGCCTCCTGGTAGGAGATCCTCTGCTTGCGGTAGAGGTCGGCCAGGCTCTGGTTGAGGGTCTGCATGCCGAACTTGCCGCCGGTCTGGATGGTCATGAGGATCTGCTCGACCTTCTGCTCGCGCACCAGGTTGCGGATGGCGGCGGTGACCATGAGGACCTCGCTGGCCAGGCAGCGCCCGGCGCCCGACTGGTGGGGCACGAGGACCTGGCAGAACACCGCCTGCAGGACGAAGGAGAGCTGGACGCGGATCTGTTCCTGCTGGTGGGGCGGGAAGACGTCGATGATGCGGTTGATGGTCTGCGCCGTGTCCGTGGTGTGCAGGGTGGCGAAGACCAGGTGGCCGGTCTCGGCGATGGTCAGCGCGGCCGAGATGGTCTCGAGGTCGCGCATCTCGCCGATGAGGATCACGTCCGGGTCCTGGCGCAAAACGTGGCGCAAAGCCTGGGTGTAGCTCTCGGTGTCGTTGCCGATCTCGCGCTGGTTGACCAGGCTCTTCTTGTGCTGGTGCACGTACTCGATGGGGTCCTCGACGGTGACGATGTGGAGGTTCTCCCGCTCGTTGAGGTAGTCGATCATGCAGGCGAGCGTGGTGGACTTGCCGCTCCCCGTCGGACCCGTGACCAGGACGAGCCCCTTCTGGATCTTCATGACCTCGTAGATGACCGCCGGCAGACCCAGTTCCTCGAAGGTCATGAAGGACTGGGGGATGGCGCGGATGGACGCGCCGACGGCCCCGCGCTGGCGGAACACGTTCATGCGCAGGCGCCCGATGCCCTTGAGGCCGAAGGCCATGTCCAGCTCGTTGTGGGCCTCGTAGCGCTGGCGCTGCTCGTCGGTCATCAAGGAGAAGATGAGCTGCTGGGTGGTCTCGCCGGTCAGGCGCTCGAAGGGGGTGGGCACGAGTTCGCCGTCCACGCGCAGCGTCGGGGGCGCCCCGGCGGTGAGGTGTAGGTCGGAGGCCCCCCGCTCGTGCATCATCATGAACAGCTCGCTCATCGATACCATGGCTCGCTCCCCTGCGGGCGCGCATGCGCGCGTCCGCAGGTATTCTAGGATATTCGGGCCTTAGCCCGCATCCGACGCGGTGACGCGGATCATCTCCTCGACCGTCGTGGCGCCCGAGAGGAGCTTGCGGACCGCGCACATGCGCAGGGTGAGCATCCCCTGCTTGCGGGCCTGCTCCTTGATCGAGGCGATGGAGGCGCGCTCGAGGATCATCGCGCGGATGGGGTCGGTGACGTCGAGGACCTCGTAGAGACCCGCGCGGCCCCGGTAGCCCGTGCCGGCGCAGTTATCGCAGCCCACCCCGCGCGCCAGCACGGCCTTCCCCCCCTCGGCCTGCTGGACCATGTTCTTGGAGATGCCCAGCTTGAGCAGCCAGTCGAAGTCGACCTCGTAGTGCTCCTTGCACTTCGGGCAGATGCTGCGGACCAGGCGCTGGGCGACGACCATGAGCAGCGAGGAGCTCATGAGGAAGGGCTCGATGCCCATCATGCCCATGCGGGTGATGGCGCCGGGCGCGTCGTTGGTGTGGAGGGTCGAGAAGACCAAGTGGCCGGTGAGAGCGGCGTTGATGGCGATGGAGATGGTCTCCAGGTCGCGGATCTCGCCGACCATGATGATGTCCGGGTCCTGGCGCAGGAAGGCGCGCAGGGCCGAGGGGAAGGTCAGCCCGATCTCCGCGTTGACGTGGACCTGGTTGATGCCCAGCAGCTGGTACTCGACGGGGTCCTCGACCGTCATGATGTTGACGCCGGGCTCGTTCAAGGAGCTCAAGGCCGAATAGAGGGTCGTGGACTTGCCGCTCCCCGTCGGGCCCGTGATGAGGTTGATGCCGTAGGGCGCCTTCAGGGCCCGGTTGAAGATGGCCATGGCCTCGGGCTCGAAACCGAGCTTCTGCACGTTGACCTGCAGGCCGGAGGAGTCCAGCACGCGCATGACGATCTTCTCGCCGTGCACCACCGGGACGGTCGAGACGCGCAGGGCGTACTCCTTTTCGCCGATCTTGAGCTTGATGCGCCCGTCCTGGGGGATGCGCTTCTCGGCGATGTCCAGGTTCGACATGATCTTCAGGCGGGAGATGAGGGCGTTCTGGAAGCGCTTGGGCGGGGCGGGCTGCTCGTGCATGACCCCGTCGATGCGGAAGCGGATCTTCACCTCCTTCGGGAAGGGCTCGATGTGGATGTCGGAGGCCTTCGCCTTGATGGCCGAGCTGATGATGAGGTTGACGATCTGGATGACGGGCGCGTCCTCGCCCGAGCGCTCGAGGGTGAGGATGCCCTCTCCCGAAGCCGCCGCCTCCTGCTCCTGGGTGACGTGCTCGACGCCCTTGGCGTCCGCCGCCGTGGAGCCCGTGGCCTTCACGATCTCGTCGAGGGCCCCCTCGGCCGACTGCCGGGAGTAATGCTTCTCGATGGCCTCCAGGATGTCCCCTTCCGAGGCCAGGACCGCCCGGACGTCCAGGCCGGTCATCATCTTGAGGTCGTCGAGCACGAGCACGTTGAGGGGGTCGGCCACGGCGATGGTCAGCGCCCCCTCCTTGACCTCCACGGGGAACATGAGATGCTGGCGGGCGAGGTTCTCGGGGACCTTGGCCAGCACTTCCGGGTCGACCCGCTCGACGCTGTGTAGATGGATGAAGTTGATGCCGCACTGCTCGGCGAGGAAGCGGATGAGCTGCTCCTCGGTGAGCTGGCCGCCCTGGATGAGGATGGTGCCCAGCTTGCCGCCTTTCTGCCGCTGGAGCTGGAGCGCTTCGTTGAGCTGGGCCTCGGTCAGGACCCCGGCTTGGACCATGAGCTCGCCGAGCCTCTTGGGAAGGCTCAAGGACAGGGTATGGGACGGAGGTTGTGCCTCAGCCATGACTAAAAAAATAGACGGCCGTCTAAGCGGAAAGACGCTTACGGCTGAGTAGATATTTAACAGTACGACGCCTGTTTGTCAAGGAGAAACGTCGACTTGATCGGCCCCGGGGTTGTTGAAGCGGGTGCCTCCCCGCCGGTTGCTGGACTCGAGCTCCTCCTCGTCCGGCAAGGGGATCTGCTCCTCATCCTTCTGGGGAGTTTCCGCCGCGGCTGCTTTGGCCTTCCTCGGCTTCGCCCGGGAGGTCCTCGGAGCGGCCGGCCGGCTGGGCCGTACGATGGCTTCGGGAGCCTTGGGGGCCGGCCTCGCCGCCTGCGCAGCCGGCTTGCCCGCGTTGAGCAGGCTCACGGCCTCGGGGTTGCGCCCGACGACCGTCTTATTCGCGAGGTCCGCCTCGAAGTTGTAGCTGACCTTAGCCTTCCCTCCGCGGGCGACCCGGAAGGTCACGATGAACACCTGAGCCGAGACGGCGCCGGCGTCCCAGGAAGTCGTGGCATCCTTCGATGCGAAGGAGTACTGGAGCCATTCGGCGATGGTGCCGTGCTCCTTGTCGATGTAGTGGTTCTTCACGAACTCGATGGCCTGGATGTTCTCGTTCGAGATGAAGTCCCGGCCCGGGGCCTTCTTGGCCGGCTGGGCGGGAGCCTGGGGCTGGGCCTGGCCTTGGGCCGGCTGCTCATGCGTCGGGAAGGGCGAGCGGACCGGCTGGGCGGGAGCCGGAGCCTGAGCCGGCTGCGCGGCGGCGGGGACGGCTTCCTGAGCGGGCTTGTCCTTCTTCTGCGGGCCCATGTTGATGAGCAGGGCGGCGTCCTTAGGGTTGCGCAGGAAGAGGAAGGTCGCCAAAAGCCCCACCAGGCTCGCGACGGAGATCCCGATCACGAACAGCTTCGTCTGCCTCTTCTTCGCCTTGGGCTGGGTCGAGGCGGTCTGCTCCCCGGTGGGCCGGATGGCGGTCGGGACGGGCGTAGGCCTCGTGGCGAAGAGATCGTCCAGGGGCCGGGCCTGCTGCCCCGTCGAGATCGGCTGAGACGCCCACAGGTCGGAGGGCATGTCCGGCTGGCCCATGGGGCCGGTCAGCGGGATGGGCGCCGGAGTGCCTCCGGGCGGGAAGATCTCGGCGGCCTCGGCCTGCCCCTGCGGGCCCATGCCGAAGCCGGGGATGACCACCGCCTCGGGCGTCTGGTTGAGCGGGATGGCCTGGCTCGTGGCCGGGTCGAGGCCGCCCCCGCCGCCGAAGAGGACCGTCCTGGGCGGCTCGAAGGGGTTGGCGGCCTGGGCCGAGGGATCGAAAGCCGGGATGTCGAGCGCCCCGCCCACTCCGGGCGGAGGGAAGCCCGCGGTCTGCAGGGACGGCGGGAATGCGGCCTCGCCGGGAGCCGGCTCGAAGGGGGTCGGCTGGAAACCCTGGGCGGCCTGAGGCTCCGGGGACGGCTGGAACACCGGGACCCCCTGCACGGACTCGGCCCCCCCGGCCGCGCCGGCGCTCGGAGGCGAGGAGAAGATCACCGTCCGCGGGGCCTCGAACTCCATCGCCGGAGGCAGATCGCTGGCGGACTTGAGCGGGACGGCCTCTGGCACGAAGCTCCAAGGCTCGCGCTCGACTTCCGCCGGAGGCGGCTCGGCCGCCTCGGCCGGAGCGGCTCCCAGAGGGACGGACTCCATGGGGATGCCGGCGTCGGTCAAGCCGGTGGAAGGCCCGGGGGCGGGGGGCGGCGCTTCGACCGTCTCCATCGGCGGAGCCTGGAGGTCGGGCGCGGGAGCGGCAATGGTCTCGCCCATGGCCGGGGGCTGAACGAGAGTCTCCATCGGGGGCGCGGCTTGCTCGAGGGCCGGCGGCGGCTCCTGGGAAACCTGGGCTGAAAGGTCGGGCAGGGGGACGGCCTCGAGGGCGGGAGCGAGGGCCTCGGCGGCCGGCTCGGGGACGGAAGGCGGCTCCGCGGGCGCCGCGGCGGCGCCAGGAGAAGCCAGGGGCGTTTCCTCGATCGCCGGCTCGGGCAGCGGCGCAGGGGCGGGCGGGCTCGGCGGCCTCAGGACGGGCTCGGGTTCGAGCTCAGGCTCGGGAGCCGGGGGCGGCGGGGGCGCGCGCCGCTCGACGACCCGGGACCGGGGAGGCTCGGCGACGGGAGACGCCCGGGGCGCGGGAGCAGGCCGGAAGTCCGCGGCCGAACGGCCTTCGATGAGGCGCTTGAGCTCCTCGAGCGCTTCGTCCTTCTCCCGCAGCAGGCGCTCCTTCATCTCCAGCTCGTCGCGCAGCCGGCAGAGCCGGTCCTCCAGCTCGGCGGAGCGGCCTTTCTCGAATTGGCGCTCGTCGCCGAAGGGCGCCTCCTGGAGCGGCGGCCAGAGGAAGGAGAGCTCGGGATCGTCGAGGAGGGTCTGAGTCCATTCCCCGGAGAGCCCCACCGCGTCCAGGGCGGAATGCGCCTCGCGCTGGAACTCCCCGAAGCCCGCCTCGACGGAGCTGGAAGAGCCTCCTGCGGCCGGCCCGGCGATGGCGGCCATCGAGCGCCAGTCGGTCTCGGAGGAGCCGGAGGAGTTCTCGGCGCAGATCAGGCTGTCCGGTCCGACCCCGGGCGTACGCGCCAGGTCGTCCGGAGTGAACGGACCCAGGATCCGCGAGTCGCGGTAGAGCCAATAGCGCATCGGTATAGTGTGCCCTGCTGGTGTTACATTTTCAAGACACCGGCCGGGCCCGGAAGGTTCCCGAAAAACTCAGCCTGCGGGAGCGAGGAGCCGGCGGGCCTTGCCCAGGCGCTCGAGCACCGCGTCCTTGCCCAGCTTCTCGAGCATCAGGAACAAGGTCGGCCCATCCGTCCGGCCGGACACCGCGACCCGCAGAGGGTGGAACACGGCCCCCGGCTTGACCCCGCGCGAAGCGACGAATTCCCGGATGGCGGCCTCGAGGGGCTTCTCGGTGAACTCGGCCACGCCGGAGAGGAGCGTCAGCAGGCCTTCGAGCACCGGGTCCACCCCGTCCTTCTTGAGGGTCTTCTCGACGGCCTTGGGGTCGTAGACGACGTCCTTGAAGAAGAAGTCCACCCGGCCCGGGACGTCGGTCAGGAGCTTGTACTTCTCCCGCTCCAAATCCACCACGGAGCAAAGCTTCTCGCGCGGGACGTCCCAGAGGCCCGCGGCCTTGAGGAAGGGCTCGGCCGCTTCGATCACGCGCCCGGCCGGGAGCTTGCGCAGGTAGGTGCCGTTCATCCACTCCAGCTTGACCGGGTCGAAGGTCGCGGGGTTCTTCTGGCAGCCGGCCAGGTCGAACTTCCCCTCAAGCTCGCCGGGCTCGAAGAGCTGCTGGGACTCCGGGTTCGACCAGCCCAGGAGGGCGAGGTAGTTGCGCATCGTCTCCGGGAGGAAGCCCTGGGTCTTGTACTCGAGCACCGAGGTGGCCCCGTGCCGCTTGGAGAGCTTCGTGCCGTCGGGCCCCAGGATCATGGAGAGGTGCGCGAACTTCGGCGGCGTCCAGCCCAGGGCCTCGTAGAGCCTCAGCTGGGAGGGCGTGTTGGGGAGGTGCTCGTCGCCGCGGATGACGTGCGTGATGCCCATGTGGTGGTCGTCGACCACGCAGGCGAAGTTGTAGGTCGGCCCGCCCGTGGTCTTCAAGATGACGAGGTCCTGGAGCATGGCGTTCTCGAAGACGACATGCCCGCGGATGATATCGTCGACCGCGGTCTCGCCCTCATCGGGCAGGCGCAGCCGGACGGAGGGCTTGCGCCCCTCGGCCTCGAAGGCCTTGCGCTGCTCCTCGCTCAAGGCCCGGCAGCGGCCGCTGTACCTCGGGAGGCGCTTCTCCGCGAGGGCCTTCTGCCGGGCGGCCTCGATCTCCTCCTTGGTGCAGTAGCAGCGGTAGGCCTTGCCCGACGCGAGGAGGCTTGCGACCGCCTCCTGGTAGAGGGGCATGCGCTCCATCTGGAAGTAGGAGCCCTTGGGCCCCTTCGACGCCCAGGTCCCCTGCGCCGTGCGCTCGCCCGTGGGGCCCTCGTCCCAGTCGAGGCCCAGCCAGCGCATGGAGTCCAGGATGGCCGAGACCGACTCCTCGGTCGAGCGCACCTCGTCGGTGTCCTCGATGCGCAGGAGGAAGACGCCCTTGTGGCGGCGGGCGAAGAGCCAGTTGAAGAGGGCCGTGCGGGCCCCGCCGATGTGGAGATAGCCCGTCGGAGACGGCGCGAAGCGGACTCGGATGTCGCTCATATCGATTCCAGGAGCTCCTGTGCGTGGCGCCGCCCGGCTTCGGTCACCTTAGGTCCCCCGAGCATGCGCGCGAGGGCTTCGAGCCTGCGCTCGCCCTCGAGCCGCTCGACCTGGGCCGCGGTCCTGCCGTGCGCCGTGCGCTTGGTCACTTCGTGGTGGCCGGCCGCGAAGCAGGCCACCTGCGGCAGGTGGGTCACGCAGAGCACCTGCCGGCTGCGGGCGATCTCAAAGAGCTTGCGGCCGACGGCCCGTGCCGTCGCGCCGCCCACGCCGCTGTCCACCTCGTCGAAGACGAGCAGGCGCACGCGGTCCTCCCGCGCGAGGACGGTCTTGAGGGCGAGCATCACCCGGGAGATCTCGCCGCCGGAGGCGATGGCCCGCAGGGATTTAAGCGGCTCGCCGGGGTTGGGGGCGATGAGGAACTCCACCTGATCCGCCCCGGAGGCCGAGAACGCTCCCTCCTCCATCTCGACCGACACGGAGAAGCGCGCTCCCGGCATGCCGAGGTCCTTGAGTTCCGAAGCGGCTCGCTCCGCGAGCCGCTTGGCCGTCTTCATGCGGGCCTCGTGGAGCTCCTCGCAGAGCGCCGACAGCTTCTTCTCGGCCTTCTCCAGCGCGGCCTGGAGGTCTTCCTCCGTCTCCTCGCGGGTCTCCAGCGCGCGCAGCTCGGCGGCGGCCTTGTCCCGGAACGCCAGGACGTCGGCGAGAGAGGGGCCGTACTTCTTGCGGAGCTTGGCCAAGCGGTCGAGGCGGGTGAGGACTTCGTCCAAGCGCTCGGGGCGCTCCTCGATGCGGGCGCGGTAGTCCGAGAGCCGCGCGGCGGCCTCGCGCATGTCCACGAGGGAGCGTTCGAGGGCCTGCGCCGCGTCGGAAAGGGAGCCGTCGAGCCGGGCGATCTCGGCGGCCGCCTTGGCCGCGCGGGAGAGGGTCTCCCCGGCCGAGCCCTCCTGGCGCTCGAGGCGCTCGCAGGCCTCCTCGGCGAGAGCGATGAGCCGGGCCGCGTTCTTGAGCCGGGGGAGCTCGGCCTCCAGCTCCTCGTCCTCGCCCGGGCGGGGGGCGAGGCCGTCGATCTCGTCGACTTGGAAGCGACAGAGGTCCACGCGGCGCAGGCGCTCCTCCTCGCTCATGGCCAGGGCCGCGAGCTCGGCCTTCAGGCGCGAGCGCTCGGCGAAGGCGGCGGCGGCCTTCGCGCGCAGCCCGTCGTGCCCGCCGAAGCCGTCGAGCAGCTCCATCTGGAGCGCGGGCTTGAGCAGGGTCTGGTGCTCGTGCTGGCCGTGGAAGTCCGCCATCCGCTCGCCGGCCTCGCGGAGCGCGGCCGCCGGCACGGGCCGGCCGCCCAGGGTGGCCCGCGTGCGGCCGGAGCGGTCGAGCTCCCGGAGCAGGACCGCCTCGGGCCCCGTGAGGTTGAAGGCCTTGCGCAGGCTCTCGGGGAAATCGCCCTGGTCGAAGACGCCGCGCACCTCGAGCCGCTCGGCGCCGGCGCGGATCCAGTCCGCGCTGCCGCGCTCGCCGAAGAGGAAGCCCAGGGCCTCGATGAGCAGGGACTTGCCCGCCCCGGTCTCGCCCGTGAAGACGCTCAAGCCCGGCTGGAAGCGCACCTCGGCCTCGGCCAGGACGGCGAAGTCGCGCACGCCCAGGCTCTTAAGCACCGCCCCGCTCCCCCCATTTCAGCTTGGTGCGCAGCAGCTCGTAGTAGCTCCGCTCCGGATCGAAGAGGAGGCGCACGGGCTTGCTGAAGGCCGTGATGACGACGCGGTCGTTGGCCCGGAGGGCGTGCTCCACCTGACCGTCCACGGAGACGAGGGCCTGCGGGCGGTCCTGCGGGTTCTTGCGGATGAACTCGATGGTCACGGGCTCGCCGGCCGGCAGGATGAGCGGACGCTGGGTGAGGGTGTGGGGGCAGATGGGCGCGAGGATGAGGGCCTCGAGGCCCGGATGGACGACGGGCCCTCCCACCGCGAGCGCGTAGGCCGTCGAGCCCGTGGGGGTCGCGACGATGAGGCCGTCGCCGAAGTAGGTGCCGATGTAGCGGCCGCCCTCGTAGGCCAGCAAGGTCACCGCCCGGGCCTGGTCGCACGCGCGCAGGACGCAGTCGTTGAGCACCGGGTGCGGGCCGAAGACCCGGCGGGGGCCCCGGCGCACCTCGGCCGAGAGCATGCTCCTCTCCTCGACGTGGAACTCGCCGGCCAGGATGCGCCCGAGGCTGCGCTTGAAGCTGGGCATGTCCACGGCGCTCAGGAAGCCGAGCCCGCCGGTGTTGATGCCGAGCATCGGCACGCCGGTGCCCGCGAGAGCGCGGGCCGCGCGGAGCATCGTCCCGTCGCCCCCGATGACCACCGCCGCGTCGCAGAGGGGCGGGCGCTCGTCCGAGGCCGTTCTCCGACGGACCGACACGCGCACGCCCTTCCCGCGCAGGAGCGCGCAGAGGTCGCTGAGCGCCTGCCTGGCCGAAGGCTTGCGCTCGTTAAAGTATACCGCGGCCGAACGGATCGCCATCCCTGATCGCTTCAATGTGAACATCCTCGCCATCCGACAGGATCCGGACAGCTCCGTCGCTCCGGAGGAAGAGCTCCCTCGTCCCGGCGCAACGGCTCGACGGCTGTCCCGACGGAGAAGCCATTATACAATATGCCCTTTCCCCTTCGCGCCCGCCTGCCCGCACCCAGTCCTCCCCGAACGTCACGCTCACGCGCCGGAACAGCAGGGTCAGCGGGAGGAAAGGCTCCCTGGGACCCGCCTCCAGGACGGCCTCCCCCCGGCGCAACAGCTCCCCCGGCCCGAGCCGCCGCACCCCGCCGACCTGGGCGAGCAGGGCGGCCGGACGGCGGCCGGCGCTCGAGAGGCCCCTCAGCCAGAGCTCGTCGGCCCGGGGCAGGCCCTCGGCTTTGAGCACGCCCCGCAGGAGGCTCGGCTGGATCCGGCCGTCCAGCAGAGCCGTCGTCTTGTCCGGCAGGCGGAGCAGAGCCGCGCGGCCCCCGGGCTGGCTGAGGAGCAGGACTTCGAGCGGCGGCCTGCGCTCCAAGCCGGCCGCCCCGAGCGCCGCCGCCAGACCCCAGGCGGCGAGGCTCAGCCTCCAGCGCGGAAGCGCCAGGAGGCCGAAGACCGCCAGGTAGTAGGCCGCCAGGTGCAGGGCGCTCATCGGCCGAAGGTCGACGGCGGCCCAGGGCAGGCCCGCGATGAGCCGGCAGGCTCCAAGGAAGAGGTCCGAGAGACGGGCGGCGGCCCAGACGCAGGCGTCCGCCCCGGAAGCCCAGCCCGCGAAGGCCGCGAGCATCACCGCGCCGGAGCAGGGGATGAGCAGGAGGTTCGCGGCGGCGCCGATCAGCGAGCCGCGCCCGAAGTACGCCGCGAAGGTCGGCCAGAGCATGATCTGCACCACGACGCTGGCCAGGCAGGCCCGCAGAATGCTCCGGGCCCAGCGAGGCCAGCGGCGCGGCAGACTCCGGTTGGTCAGCGCAAGCTGGATGCCCAGCGCCGCCGCGTAGGTCATCTGGAAGCCCGCGCCGAAGAGGTCGCGGGGCTCCAGGGCGAGCGTGAGGATGGCGGCGAGAGCCAGTCCCTGGAAGCCGCCCGACTCGCGCTCGAAGGCGAGCGCAAGGAGCATCACCATGGCGCAAAGATAGGCCCGAGTGTAGGGCGGTTCGGCCCCGACCGCCAGCGTGTAGAAGCCTCCGAGCAGGGCGCAGAGCCCGAAGCGCAGAGGCCTCGCCAGCCCGGCCCAGCCCGCCAGCCAGAGGACGGCCCCCATCACGAGCGCGACCTTGGCCCCGGAAGGGACCAGCAGGTGCATCACCCCCGCGTCCTGCACCGCGCGGTTCGACGCGGGGCTCAGCTTCCCCTTATACCCCAGCAGGAAGCCTTCCAGCACGCCGGCGGTCTCGGGCGGGTAGCGCCGCTCGAGGTGCTCGTGCACGGAGCGGTGGAACGCGCCCGCCCAGGCTTTCGGCCGGCTCGGGGGCGCCTCGACGCGCAGGACCCGGCGGGCCTGGAACACGAACGCCGCGCCGCGCCCCTCGACGAAAGCCCGCTCGTCGAAATCCCCCGGGTTGGACGCGGGCCGCGGCCGGCGCAGGCGCCCTTCGAGCACGGCTCGCGCCCCGGGCAGGACGGCGGGGGTCAGCGGGTCCTCAGGCGGAAGATAGGCCATCACCCGGACGGACTCCGAGAGCAGGAAGACCCGGTCGCCCTGCCGCTTGGGCGCGAAGCCGGAGAGGACTTCTCCCTCGAGCTGGAGGCCGTCCTTCCAGAGGCGCCGGGCCCAGTCGGCCGGGACAGGCACCTGGAAGAACCCCGCCGCCTTGAGCGCGCAGAGCGATAGGACGAGGAGAAGGGCGGCCAGGACCGCCGGGCGCTTGAGCCAGGAGAGGGGCATGCCCACAAGTACGGATGACCCCCCGAAAAAGTTCCCATGCGTGGGACTCAGCCCCACGGGGGAAATGGTATACTGATGCGTAGGCTGGCGCATCCGGGTTCCGTGTGGATCGGCCCTGAAGGGCCCACCCACGTCGCACTGAACTACGGGGCGGCCGGTTCACTTGTTCCAGCCGGTATTTTAAGGAGCGGGCCCTTGAAAAAAACCCATGTTTTCGCGGCATGCGCGCTCTGCGCATCCCATCTGCTGGCGCGTCCCTCCGCGCATGCGTCGGAGATGGAGATCCTCGATAGATTGGTCGTCAACGGGACGGCGCAGCTCAAAAGCTCGGTGACCGTCGAAGGGTATTCGATGTTCCGAGGCACGGTGAGCGTCGACGGCTATTCGATATTGCGAAGCTCGGTGATCGTGGACGGGTATTCGGCATTCCGAAGCTCGCTGAGCGTCGACGGCTATTCGACGTTCAGGGGCTCGGTGGGCTTCGATTCCACGGGCGGGATCGTCCTGCCCGAGGGCAGCACGGCCCAAAGGCCCGCTTCGCCCGAGATCGGCACCTTGAGATACAACACGACGTTCGGCAGGATCGAGTACTATACCGGAGCCAGTTGGGTCGGCCTTCCCGGCGACTGCAGCACCTCGATCGCGAGCGGCGGCGAGCTGGCCATGGTCGACGGGAACTGCATCCATACCTTCAAGTATTCCGGCACGTTCACCGTGAAGCAGACGATCACCGCGCAAGTCCTCGTGGTCGCCGGCGGCGGCGGCGGCGGGAACTACACCACCACCAATGCCAACGGCGGCGGCGGAGCCGGCGGCGTGGTCTACGCGGTCAACCAGACCCTGACGCCCGGGGACTACGCCGTGACGGTCGGACGGGGAGGCGTCGGCTATCCCTGGAACGTCAACGCGCGGGGCACCAACGGCACGAATTCCGTCTTCGGCTCGCTCCCCGCGGCGATCGGCGGCGGCGGGGGCGGCTCCACGGGCGTCGGAGGCGGCCTGAACGGAGGCAGCGGGGGCGGCAGCCACAACGGCGCCGGCGCCGGGGCGGCCACGCAGGGCGGCGGAGGCGGCAATATCACGGTGTACGGCAACGCCGGCGGCACGCCGGGCCAGAACTGGTGCGCCTCCGGCGGCGGCGGAGCCGGCGGGGCCGGCGGGGCCGGCACCGGCTGCGGCAACGGGAACGGCGGGGTGGGGATCATCCTGTCGATCTCCGGCTCGTCGGTCTGCTACGCCGGCGGCGGGGGCGGCAGCGGCAACAGCTCCGAGCGCGCCGGCGACGGCTATTGCGGCGGCGGCCGGGGCATGGGCTCCACCCCGTACTATGACTACAGGGTCTTTCCCCACGACATCAACCCGGTGACGAAGGGGAGCGGCACCCCGGACGCGATCCCGAATACCGGCGGCGGGGGCGGCGGCGGCAGCTACTGGCACGGCTCGGCCAGCGGCTACCTGTATGATCAGGGCGGATCCGGAGGATCGGGGATCGTCATCGTGAATTACCCGAGGCCCTAGCTCTCATGAGGATCAGCCGTCTTGCCGCAGCGTTCGCGGTCTGCGGATCCTGTCTCCTGAGCTTCCGGCTCGGGCGCGCGGCGGAAATGGAGATCCTCGACAAATTGACCGTCAACGGGACTTCGCATCTCAAAGGCGAGGTGAGCGTCGACGGGTATTCGGCATTCCGAAGCACGTTGAGCGTGGACGGGTATGCGCTGCTCCTGAGCTCCGTGATCGTGGACGGGTATGCGGCGTTCCGAGGCTCGACGACCGTCGACGGCTATGCGGCCTTCAGGAGCTCGGTGGGCTTCGACTCCACGGGCGGCATCGTCCTGCCCAAGGGCGGCACGGCCCAAAGGCCGGCTTCCCCCGAGACCGGCACGATGAGGTACAACACGACGACCGGAAGGCTGGAGTACTATAACGGGACCTTCTGGGTCGGCCTTTCCGGCTTTTGCAGCACCTCGATCGCCAGCGACGGAGCATTCACCCAGCTGGACGGGAACTGCATCCATACCTTCAAAGACTCCGGCACGTTCACCGTGAAGCAGACCATCACCGCGCAAGTCCTCGTGGTCGCCGGCGGCGGCGGCGGCGGGAGCCACAGCACCACCAACGCCAACGGCGGCGGCGGGGCCGGCGGCGTGGTCTACGCGGTCAATCAGGTCCTGACGCCGGGGGATTACACCGTGACGGTCGGAAAGGGCGGCGTCGGCTATACCTGGAACACCAACGCGAGAGGCACCAACGGAGGGAATTCGGTCTTCGGCTCGATCACCCCGGCGATCGGGGGCGGGGGCGGGGGCGGCTCGGGCACCACGCTCGACGGCATCGCCGGAGGCAGCGGCGGCGGCGGGGCCCGCAATACGGCCAACAACGCCTCGGGGGCCGGCGGTGCCTCCAATCAGGGCGGCGGTGGAGGCGATATCACGGTCTATGGAAACGCGGGCGCGGGCGGCGCCCAGGCGTGGACCGGCAGCGGCGGCGGCGGCGCCGGCAGCGTCGGGACCGCCGGCAACATCGGCGGCGCCACCGCCGGGAACGGCGGGAACGGGATCATCCTTTCGATATCCGGCTCGTCGGTCTGCTACGCCGGCGGCGGGGGCGGCGGCGGCAACAGCTCGGAACATGCCGGAGACGGCTTCTGCGGCGGCGGCCGCGGCGTCGGCACCACCGCGTACTACGATTATCGGGTCTACCCTCACGAGATCAACCCCGTGACGAGGGGCAGCGGCACCCCGGACGGCATCCCGAACACCGGCGGCGGAGGCGGGGGCGGCAGCTACTGGCACGGCTCATCCGCCGGTTATCTCTATATGCAGGGAGGCTCGGGAGGTTCGGGCGTCGTCATCGTGAGCTACCCGAGACCCTAGCCCCGTTGGCCGCATCAACAACGGGGGACCCCAGGCCCAAGACGGGCCGGGCCCCCTGCCCGAGACCGCCTGCCCGAAGGTCCTGCATCCGCGCGGCCGGCGCGCGATATAATCAAAATATGAGAAAGTCCCTTCTTGCGGCGTTTGCCCTATCCTCCCTCCTTCCCCTGAGCGCGCAGGCCCAGTCCATCGAGGCGCTCTCCGCCGCCAGCAGCGCCGGCTTCGAGACCGCCTCCGCCTTCAAGCTCCCCACGGCCAGCCCGAAGAAGGCCGCCGTGCGTCCGGCCATCCCCTACCGCATCGGCACGGTCCAGGGCGGGATGAACGGCTTCCCGGTCGACCTCTCCTTCGACAAGCGGCAGTGGACCATCCAGGGCGCCATGAACGGCCATCCCGTCGACGTGATCATCAACCACGAAAACAGGATGATCGTCGGGGGCGCCAACGGCAGCCCGGTGGACCTGCGCTTCGAGTGGGCGCCTGAGCGCATCCTCACGACGGGCGGGGCCAACCAGAGCCCGGTCAAGCTCGAGGTCGTCTGGGCCCAGGGCGTCCTGGAAGGCTTCGCCAACCACAGCCCGGTGCGCCTGGAGTTCGACATCGAGGCCGGCACGGTCAAGGGCACCGCCAACCACGCGCCCGTCGGCCTGGGCTACGACAAGGTCTCGGGCGAGCTGAAGGGCGCGATGAACCACGCCCCTGTCCGGGTGACCCTCGTCAACCTCGACCTCTTCGACTTCATCCAGTACTTCTTCCTGTTCCTGAAGTAGTTATTTGCGATAATCCTCTCCCTATGAGAAGACTCTCGCTCCCGCTTTGCCTGTTTTCCGCCGCTCTCCTCTCCGGCTGCGGCATGCTCTACACCAACATCCACATGCCCCGCGCCTACCGCACGGCGGCGCCCTCCGAGGTGAAGTCCTCCGGCTCGGACAAGACCGTGGAAGGCAAGGCCTGCGCCCGCTCCGTCCTGTTCATGGTCGCCTGGGGCGACGCGAGCTACGCCGCGGCCGCCAGGGACGCGCTCAAGGGCGAGCCGCCCAACGCCATCCTCTACGACGTGAAGAGCGACATGGCCGGCAAGGCCTACCTGGTCGGGCTCTACGCCCAGACCTGCACGAAGCTCACCGGACGGGTCGCCCTGCAGTGACGACCCTCCTCGTCCTGCTGGCCCTCGCCTGCCCGTCCATCGCCCAGGACGACGGCGCCGCGCGGCGGGGCCTCATCCGCCCGGGCGGCATCCTGCTCTTCTTCGACTCGGTCGGGCCGATGTCCTACGTGGCGATGACGCCCAAGGACCTGCCCGCCGACGCCGTCCCCGCGGGAGAGGTCTTCGGCAAGGGCTGCCAGCACGGCGTCTCCATCCCGCTGGGTTCTCCCCTGAACCGGTCTACGCAGTCGCTCTCCGCCGCGGCCGGTCGCGGGGGCTACGAGAAGGCGCTCAAGCAGCTGCGCGAGCGCCATCCCGGGCTGAGGGGGATCTACGACGTGAAGATCGACGAGCACACGATCTCCATCCTGGGGTTCTACCGGCGCGTCTGCGCCGAGATCACCGCCCGCGGCTTCAAGTAAGGAAGGTCAGATCTCCCGGCGGCTGTTGAGCGCGCAGGAGAGGGTCTGCTCGTCTAGGTAGTCGAGGTCCCCGCCCAGCGGGACCCCCTGGGCGATGCGGGTCACCTTCACAGGGTGGGCCTTGAGCAGGCCGTGCAGGAAGAGCGCCGTGGCCTCGCCCTCGGTGTCGGGGTCGGTGGCCAGGATGACCTCCCGCACCCCCCCCGCCTTCACCCGGGCCAGCAGCTCCCCGATGCGCAGGGAGTCCGGCCCGATGCCGGAGAGGGGCGCGATCTGCCCGTGGAGCACGTGGTAGAGCCCCTTGAAGGCCCGCGAGCGCTCGAGCGCGCCCACGTCGGCCGGCTGCTCGACCACGCAGATGAGCCCGCGGTCGCGGGCCGGGTCCTCGCAGAGGCCGCAGCGCTCGGCCTCGGTGTAGTTCATGCACACCGAGCAGGTCCGGACCCGGCTCTTGGCCTCGCGGATGGAGTCGGCCAGGGCCTCGGATTCCGTCACGGGGGAGCGGATGAGATGGATGGCCAAACGCTCGGCCTGCTTGGGGCCCACCCCGGGCAGGCGGCGCAAAGCCTGCACCAGCCGCTCGAAGCTCTTCACTTCTTCTTGAGCTGGCGGATGGTGCCTCCGAACATGTCCTGCACCATGCGGGCCTCGGGAGCGACCGAGGCGTCGGGGGAGGCGGTGTCCAGCCAGACTTCCTCCTCGCCCTTGGGCGGCTCGCTCTGGGCCGCCTCGAGCTTGAGGCTCACCGCCCGCCCGGCGGCGGAGGAGAGCTGGCGCTCCAGGAAGGCCCGCTCCTTCTGCGCGCGCTCCAGGTTGAAGCGGTTGTCGAAGACGATGTGCCATTCCCCCCCCGCCTGGGAGGCGAGGCGGGCGGCGTCGAGCGCGGTGGCCAGGGCGGGCTTCGCCTCCTGCACCCGCTTGTGGAAATCCTTCCAGACGTCGGAGGCAGGAGCCTTCGCCGCCGGGGGCGGAACGCTTTTGGGCGCGGGAGCGGGCGCCGAGGCTTCCCGCGCGGGCATCGGGCGCGGGGCGGCTGCGGGAGTCGCAGCGCTCGGCGCGCCCCCGAGCCGTTTCTCGAGGGCCTCGAGCCTCGCCACCCACTGCGCGAGGTCGTAGGGCGCCTCGAGCAGGCCGAAGAGGCCGAGCTCAAAGGTCACCTGCGGCGTGTCGGAATACTGCAGGTCCCCCAGGATGCGGTTCAAGCGCTTGATGAGGAAGGAGAAGGCCTCCGGCGCCGTCCCCTCGGCCAGCGCCTTCCAGGCGGCCTCCTCGGCGGGGCGCACGCCGAGGCGGTCGAGGTAGAGCTCCTCGAAGCGCGCGCGCAGGTCGCGCAAAAGCTGGGCGGGGTCGAAGCCCTCCTCGGCCATCTTCTCAAGCCGGCTGGAGAGGGCCTTGGCGTCCCGTTCCAGCACGGCCTTGGCGGCGCCGTGGATCATGTCCTCGGGCAGCATCCCGAGCATTTCGGCGACCTTGTCCCGGGTCAGCTTGCCCTCGGTGAAGGCGGCCGCCTGCTCGAGCAGGCTCACCGCGTCGCGCAAAGCTCCGCCGGCCGCGCGGGCCAGCAGGGCGCGGGCCTCGGGCTCGATGGGGATCTTTTCCTGCTCGGCGATGCGCTGGAGGTAGGCCGCGATGGCGTCCCGGTTCGGCGGACGGAAGCGGAAGCGCTGACAGCGCGAGAGGATGGTCGGCAGGATCTTCGCGAGCTCCGTGGTCGCCAGGATGAAGACCACGTGGGCCGGCGGCTCCTCGATGGTCTTCAGGAGCGCGTTGAAAGCCGCCTTGGAGAGCATGTGGGCTTCATCGATGATGAACACCTTGTAGCGGTCGCGGCTCGGGGCCAGCGAGGCCGACTGGATGATGGCGTCGCGGACGTTGTCGACTCCCGTGTTGCTGGCCGCGTCGAGCTCGAGCACATCGACGCAGGTGCTCGAGGCGATCTCGACGCAGGCGGGGCACTTCCCGCAGGGCTCGGGGGTCGGGCCGTCCTTGCAGTTGAGCGCCTTGGCGAGGATGCGGGCCGAGGTCGTCTTTCCGATGCCCCGGGGGCCGTAGAAGAGATAGGCGTGCGCGAGCTTGCGCGACTCGACGGCGTTCTGGAGGGTCGTGGAGACGGTCTCCTGGCCGACGACCTCCGAGAAGCGCTGGGGGCGGTACTTGAGGGAAAGGGCGAGATGGGGGGCTTTTTTCATAAGGGGGTTTCCTTCACGATAACAAAGGCCCTCCCCTTAGTCAAGTTTCAGTCGTTCTTGAGCCCGAGCCGGGCCTTCAGCCTCTGCACCTCGCTGCGCAGCTTGAAGATCTCGTCGAGACGGGTCTTGTCCTGGCGGACCAGGGCCTCCTGCCAGGACTGCTCGCTCTGCTCGCTGGTGATGCGCAGGCGCGAGATCTCGGCCTGCAGGAGGCTCAGCTTCTCGAGCAGGAACTCCCGTTCCTCCTTCCAGCCGGAGGGCTCGCCCTCGTCGGCGCGAGCCTTCTCGGCGGCGAGCTTCTTCTTGAGGTCGCGGACTTCCTGCCCGAGCTTCTCCGCGTCCTCCTCCGCCTCCTGCAGGCGCCGCTCGGCCTGGGCGGCGGCCTTCTTGGCGCGGTCGCGCTCGGCGAGGGCCCCCCGGGACTCGTCGAGGTCCTCCTCCAGCTTGGCGGCGCGGTCCTTGGCCCGCTGCAGCTCGTCGCTCTTGGACTTGAGCTGGCGCAGCAGCTCCCTCAGCTTGCGCGCGTCCTCCGGGTCGGAGGCCGGCCTGGAGGGGGCGGCGCTCTTCTGCAGGTACTCCAGCTTCTCGCGCAAAGCCAGCGTCTCGCGCCGGGCCTCCTCGAGCTGGCTCTGGACCAGCCGCTCCTCCTTGGAGCGCTGCTCCTCCGCCGTCCCGTTCTTGAGCCACGCGCGCTCGAAGGACTCCTTGGCGCGCTGGGCCCGCTCCTCCTTGAGCTCGCCGGCGAGGCGCTGGACCTCGGCCTCGGCCTTCACCCGCCGCTCCTCCTCGGCGCCGAGCCGCTCCTCGAGCTCCTTGGAGCCCTCCGCCGCCTCCCGCTCGGCCGCTTCCTGGCGCCGCAGGTGCTTCTCCTGCTCGAGCGCCTGGGCGAAGCGCTGGGCCGAGCCCTCGGCGTCCTGGAGCTGGGACTTGAGCGCGGCCTGCCCCTGCTCGAGCTTCTTGGCCTTCTCCCGAGCCTCCCGCAGCTCCCCCTGGAGTTCCTCGCGCTCCTCCGAGCCCCGCTCGCGCAGCACCTGCTGTTCTTCCAGGGCCTTGCGCTGCCGCTCGAGCTCCTCGTCGGCCTTCTCGCGCAGACGGCGCTCCTCCTGGACCTCCGCCTCCCGGCGCTTCAGGGGCTCCCCCAGGTCCTCGTACCTCTGCTTGAAATGGCGCGCCTGCGCGGCCAGGTCCTGGACGTGCTTGCCCAGCGTCCGCTGAGCCTCCTCGAGCTTGCGCTTGAGGGCCTCCAGCTCCGAGCGCTTCTCCCGCTCGGCCTCGAGCTCCTTGCGGGCTTCCTCGAGCCCGCGCTCCGCCTGCTTGCGGCCGGCCTTCTCCTTCTCGAGCTCGCGCTCGAGCCGGCGGCGCTCGCCGCCCGCCTTCGAGACGAGGTCCCGCTGCGACTTGGCCGTCTTCTCCAGGAGCTCCCCGCCCTTGTCCAGCTCTTTCCTGAGCCGGGCGACCTCCTCCGCGAGCGACCGGGCGCGGACCTCGTTCTCCTCGAAGCGCTTGCGCCACTCCGCATCCAGCGTGTCCTTGCCGCGCAGATAGTCCAGGATCTCGGCGTGGATGGGGTACACCCGCTGGCCCAAGAGCTGCACGGCCTCCTCGCAGAGCTCGCCCACGCGCCGGCTGACCCCGCTCAGGCGCTGCTCGAGGTGCTCGGTGAGCAGGCGCAGGCCTTCCTCGGCGATGCGCATGCGGCTGGCGTACTCCATCTCGAGGATGACCAGGTGGGCGCGGAACTCGTCCTCGCTGGGGACGCCGTCGAGGTACTTCTGGCGGAAGGCGGCGGCGCGGCCCTCGGAGTCTTCCTTGGCCTTGGCGAGGCGGCCGTTGAGGTCCTCGAGCTCCTTGCGGATGCGCGCGGGCGCCTCCTGCGCGGCGGCGAGGAGCTTCTCCTGGGCTTCCCGCAGGCGCGCGTGGGCGTCCTTGAGGAATTCCTCCCCCTCGGCCCTGAGCTTTCTCAGGCGTTCCGGAGCCTGGTCGGAGGCGGGCATGCTACTTCTGGGTGGCGACGAGCTCCTTGGTCTCGGCGTCCTCGACCATATAAAGCTTCCGGGCCCCGTAGAGGCCGGCGCTCACTTCGCCGGCCTTGAGGCGGTAGCGGCGGCCGGCCTTGCAGGTGAAGGAGAGGGTGATGTCGACGTCGTAGCCTTCGCGGCCGTAGCCGACCGCGTGCCGGCCGGGCAAAACCTCGATCTCGGTCGTGTCGCTGCGCAGCAGGCCGCGGCTGGCCTGCACGCTCTTGCCGTCCACGACCAGCGCCGAGAGGCGCTCGCCGCCTTCGAGCAGGCAGACCTTGTCCGGCGGGAGCTTGGCTCCCGAGTACGCCTTCACGGCGCAGCCGAGGCCCGAGAAGCCCAGGGCCAGGGCGCAAAGCATCGCGGCGTTCTTCATCGCTTCCCCTCCGTCCATCCGACATTAGAATAGACGACCGTCTCCCGCTCGTCAAGGGGAGGCCTCGGCGCGGGCGCCCTCAGAGCAGGTCGAAGGAGTCGCCGAAGCCCGGGCATTCGACGCCGCCGACCCCCTCGGAGGCGAGCTTCTCGGCGAGGGCCTGGCGCTGGTCCGAGTCGCCGTGGACGAGGAAGATCCTCTTCGGCTTCTGCGGCAGGCCGCGGATGAAGCCGGTGAGGTCGTCCTGGCCGGCATGGGAGGAGAAGGCGTGCATGAGTTCGACCTTGGCCCAGACCTCCTGCTCCATGCCGAAGATCTTGACCTTGCGCTCGCCATCGGCCAGGCGGCGGCCCAGGGTGCCGGCGGCCTGGTAGCCCACGATGAGGACCGTGGTGTTCTCCTTGTCCAGGTTGTGGCGCAGGTGGTGGAGGATGCGCCCGCCTTCGCACATCCCCGAGGCCGAGAGGATGACCATGGGGCCGTCCATCTCGTTGAGCTTCTTGGACTCCTCGGAGGCGCGCACGTAGTGGATGTGCTCGAAGCCGAAGGGGTCGCCGGCCTTGGCGACGTAGGCCATGAACTCGTCGTCGAAGGAGAAGGCGTCGAGGTGGCGGTTGAACACCTCGGTGACGGAGACGGCCATGGGGCTGTCCACGTAGACCGGGATGGGCGGGACGGCCCCCTCGCGGCGCAGCTTCTCGAGCACGACGATGATCTCCTGGGCGCGCTCGAGCGCGAAGCTGGGGATGATGATCTTCCCCTTCTCCTGGGCGCAGCGCAAGAGCAGCTTCTTGAGCTTGCCCTCGATGTCCGCGACCGGCTCGTGCAGGCGGCCGCCGTAGGTGCTCTCGATGATGAGCGTGTCCACGCCGCCCGGCGGGATGGGCGTCTCCATGAGCAGGGACTTGCTCCGACCGAGGTCGCCGGTGAAGAGGACGCGCCGGCCGTCCAGATCCACCTGGACCATGGCCGAGCCGAGCACGTGCCCCGCGTTGAGCAGGCGGGCCTTCACGCCGCGGGCGGGCTCGAACTCCTCGGCGTAGGCATGCGGCGTGAGGCGACGGATGGCGCTCTCGGCGTCCTCCTCGCTGTAGAGGGGCTCGATGGTCTGCCCGTCCTCCTTGTGGATCTTGTTGAAGAACTTGGCGTCCTCCGCCTGCAGGCGGGCGGAGTCCTTGAGCATGATGCCCGTGATCTCGTGCGTGGGCTTCGTGCAGTGGATGAGGGCCTCGGAGCCGGCCTTGGAGAGCAGGGGCAAAGCGCCGCTGTGGTCGATGTGGGCGTGGGAGAGGAGGACCGCGTCGAGCTCCCTGGGGCGGAAGGCGAGGTTCTTGTTGCGTTCGAGGGCCTCCTTGCGGTGGCCCTGGTAGAGCCCGCAGTCGAGCAGCACGCGGGCCTGGTCGGTCTCGAGGAGGTGGCGGGACCCGGTGACCCCGCCGGCGGCGCCGTGGAAGGAGATCTTGAGTGGCATGGCGCAATGGTACACAAAATCCAGCGGCTTTGGGGCGGAGCCGGTATGACCAAAATGAAGCAGATTTCATTTTGGTCGCGACCAAAACGCGATATCGTGTATAATGGTCGGGCCATGAACTCCCGCTACCTCGACGCTTATCTCCGCAAGGACCTGGCAAAAAAGCTGGTTTTGCTCTCGGGCCCCCGCCAAGCGGGCAAGACGACCCTGGCCAAGCGCCTCGCCGGCCGGGAAGGAATCTACCTCAACTGGGACATACGCTCACATCAGAGGACCATCCGACAGGCGGGCTGGCCCAAGGACGCCCCGCTGGTGGTCCTCGACGAACTGCACAAGTACCTCCGGTGGAAGAACTTCCTCAAGGGCCTTTGCGACGAGTTCGGCAATCGCCCGCCGCTCCTGGTGACCGGGAGCGCCCGCCTGGAGACCCTGCGCCATGGAGGGGACGCCCTCACGGGGCGATACTATTCCTACCGTCTCCATCCCGTGGACCTGTCTGAATCGCGGCTTTTCCTGGATGGGAAGACCCCCGAGCAGCGCCTATCCCACCTGCTTATGACCGGAGGCTTCCCCGAGGCGCTCATCCGCCCCTCCGATGCCGAACGCCTGCGCAATGACCGCTTCGACCAGGTTCTCAACGAGGATCTCCGGGACATCCATCGAAACAGCTCCATCCGCGGGCTGAAGCTGCTCATCGAGCTCCTTCGCGAACGGACGGGCGGCCAATTGAGCTACGCGCGCCTGGCCGACGACATCGGCGTCTCCCCCGCGACCGTCAAGTCCTGGCTGGGGCTCCTGGAACAGCTTTTCGTCATCTTCCTCGTCTATCCCTACTCGAAAGGCCTGGCGCGCAGCCTCCGCAAAGAACCGAAATTCTACTTCTACGACTGTGCGGCCTCCTACAACGGGGAAGGCGCCGCCCTGGAGAACGCCGTCGCCTGCTCCCTCCTCAAATGGGCCCATCTCGAACGGGACGCGCATGGACGGCAGACGGAACTGCGGTATTTCCGCGACAAGGAGAAGCGGGAAGTCGATTTCGTCGTCGTTCAGGGCCGGCGGCCCCTCTGGTGCATCGAGGCGAAGACGGGCCGAGAGCAGTTGAGCCCATCCCTGGCCTACCTGCATGAACGCCTGAAGCCCGCCGCTTCCTTCCAATTGGTCCGGGGACTCGGCGCTTCATTCGAAATGAGAGGCGTCAAGATCCTGCCCTTGGTCCCATGGCTGGATTCGCTGAACCGGATTTGACCCGACGCCTGCAGG
Organism: Elusimicrobiota bacterium; assembly: GCA_003450735.1. Taxonomy (GTDB): domain Bacteria; phylum Elusimicrobiota; class Elusimicrobia; order UBA1565; family UBA1565; genus UBA9639. The sequence continues at coordinate 142,808 of DMEZ01000014.1, forward strand.
AGCGCCTGGAGCGCGGCCGAGCTCCACCTGGCCACTGCCAGGACCATCCGCGGGGAAGAGGACGCCGACCTCGCTGACCTCTATCACGTATCCGTGAAAGCGCTGCTTCAGGCCGTCAAGCGGAACAGGGAACGATTCCCTTCAGACTTCATGTTCCAGTTGACCATGAAGGAAGCCGCGGCTTCAAGGTCACAGATTGTGACCTTGAAGCGGGGACAGAACATCAAGTATGCCCCTTACGCATTCACCGAGCAGGGTGTTGCCATGCTGTCGAGTATCCTGCGCAGTCCGCGCGCGATCCAAGCCAACATCGCCATCATGCGGGCGTTCGTTCGGCTTCGGGAACTCTTGGATAGGATTCAAGCCTTGATCAGGACTCTGGATAGGCCTCACCCTTACTGCTAAACTACCCCCGATGAGAGCCGCCCTGCCGCTACTCCTGCTCTTCTGCGCCCTCCCCGCCTCGGCCGGCTCCTTTACCGACGCCCGCCTCTGGCAGGAGCGCTTCCAATGGGACGCCCTCCTCCAGGCCCGCGACCGCGCCGCCCGCGTCTCGGCCGACCCCGCCCTGCTGGACGTGGTCAAGACCCTCGCCCACCAGGTGGCCCAGCAGGCGGTCAACCTCGAGCAGATCCAGCTCTACACCCGGGCCCAGGTCGAGAACCTCAAGTTCGCCTTCGCCCAGCAGACCCCCCAGGCCAGCCTCCTGGTCATCCAGAACAACTTCACCACCCTCTCGCGCGGCGCCGAGCAGATCCGCAACAACCTCTACTACCTGACCGCCCGCACGCGCCTCTGCTCCACCCAGGCCCTGCCCGACCCCAAGCTCATCGAGATGGCGACGCTCCTCATCGCCCAGATCCAGAACGTCCAGCTCAAGCTCAACACCCTCTACCTCGACTCGGTCAACGTGGCCGGCATCGTGCGCAAGGAGACCTGGTACGCGGACGACTTCTTCCGCTTCAGCTGCGAGGACCTGCTCACCGCGGTGGTCTCGGTGCAGGACTCCGTCTACACGGTCTACAACTCCGCCTACGAGCTCTACCTCCTGTCCAAATGAACGACACCACCCCCCTGATGGTCGGCCTCGAAGGCCCCCGCGCGGACCGCAAGGCCGTGCACCTGCTCAAGGAGACCGGCGCCGCCTCGGTGCTCCTCCTCGCCCGCAACATCGAATCCCCCGCCCAGGTGCGCGGCCTGACCCGAGAGTTGGAACAGCGCCTGGGGCGCAGGCTCATCTTCGCCATCGACCACGAGGGCGGCTGGGTGCTGCGCTTCATGTCCGGCTTGACGGCCTTCCCAGGCAACGCCGCCTTGGGCAAGGCCGGCGACCCGGCCCTGGCCCGGAAGACGGGCCAACGCATGGCCGAAGAGCTCGGCGCCATCGGCATCAACCTGAACCTGGCCCCCGTTTTGGACGTGCTGGGACCTAAGTACAACCCCGGCATCCACATCCGCTCCTTCGGACAGGACCCCGCCCTCGTCTCCCGGATGGGCGCGGCCTTCATCTGTGGCCAACAAGGCCACAGAGTCGCCGCCTGCGCAAAACACTTCCCCGGAAAGGGCGCCGCCAGGAAGGACGCCCATCTCACCCTCCCGCTCATCCCCTGCTCAAAACGAGAGATGTCGCGCCATCTGGCGCCGTTCAAGGCGGCGGTCAAGGCGGGGGTCGCCTCCATCATGAGCTCGCACGCGGTCTACCCGGCCCTCGACCCCTCCAAGGCCCCGTCCACCTTCTCCAAGCCCATCATCACCGGCCTGCTCCGCGGGAGCCTGGGCTTCAAGGGCGCGGCCATATCGGACGACCTCTGCATGGGCGCGGTCACCGAGTCCCGCAGCATCCCGGAAGCCGCCCTCGACGCCTACCTGGCCGGGCACGACCTGCTCATCATCGCCCACGTCCCGGAGGCCATGTTCGAGACGGCCGAACTGCTCAAGACTGCCGTGGCGGATGGCCGCATCGCGGCCCGCCGCTGGCGGGAATCCCTGGCCCGGCTCGAAGGCCTCCTGGAGTTCCATCCCAAGTCCGGCCCCTCCCCAAAACCGGACGAGGCACTCGCCCTCAAGGTCGCCCGCATGGCGGTCGAGGTCGCCAACAAGGGCGCCGTGCCCCTGCCGCTTTTGCTGCAGGGTCAGAAGGTCGCCGTCCTATGGCCCTCTTTCAAGGAAGTGCGGGAGCGCTTTACTTTCGAGGGAGGCCCCGAGGCCCCGCTGAAGCGCCTGAAAGCCCGCCTCTCCCGCTGGCCTGCCAAGCTCTCCTTCGTGCCGACGCCGATCGTTTCGGAAGCCAGCGCCAAGGCGGCCCTCGAAGCCGCGAAAAAAGCGGATATAACGCTGTTCTTCTGCTTCGAGGCGATGCGCTTCCCCGGCCAGAAGCGGGCCTTGGATGCCCTTCAGAAGGCTGTCCCGGAGCGCTTGGTGGCCTGTCTTCTGCGCAACCCTTGGGACAGGGAGCTCCTGAAGAGCTGCGTCACCGCGATCCACGCCTACGGGTATCGGGACTGCCAGGTCAAGGCCCTCTTGGAGGCGATCCGTCAATGATGAGATTATTGTTCATATTGAACGCTTTTCTAATAGTTCAGGCCCGGGCTCAGACCCAATTCACGGTCGAGAACAAGGGAGATGAGATCATCATCACCTCCACGGGGACTCCGGAGCTCCAACCAGTCAAGGAAGACAAGCTTTCCACCATCTTATCCACAATCTCAACATGGACTGTGGCCGATTTGTCCACATATTTCGTCGCCTCCATGGATAACGACGAAAAATTCACCATCCTGGAGCACCTCAGGCAGACCGCCCCCAAGTCGGCCCAGGACATCCGCTCGCTCCTGAACCTCTACTCCCGCTTCCCCGAGGCCCGGGCCCAGGCGGAGGACAGCCTGCTCAGGCTCTCTCCCAAGGCGCAGGAGTTCGGCCCCTCTTTCATCGGCCTCATCCAGGACGAGGACCCCTTCTTCCAGATGTTCGGGCTGAGCGGCGCCTACCGTCTGCGCTTCGAGCCGGCCCTCTCCCCCATCCGCAAGCTCGCCGAGACGAAGTTCGCCCACCCCCGCCCCGCCCTCGACCTCCTGCCGGGGGAGTACAACACCTGGCAGTCCCAATACGCCGCCCTGCGCATCCTGGCCCTTTGGGAAGGCAAGGCCGCCCTGCCGCTCATCCTGAAGAAGACGAAGGAGGCCCCCCAGACGGCCGCCATCGTCGCGGCGTTCTTCTGGGAGGAGGCCTTCGACCAGATCGTCGGCTGGGCCCAGTCCTCGAAGCCCGAGGACGCGGAGCGGGCCCTGGCGGCCTGGGGCGCCGAGACCCCGATCGAAGTCCTGCGCAAGACCTGGCCCAGGCTCAAGGCCCTCGTCCTGGACAAGTCCAGGAAGCCCGAGCTCCGCCACCGCGCCGCGGTGAAGCTGGGGGCCTGCTCGGGGCCGGAGGAGGTCGAAGCCCTGCTCCAGGAGCGCGAGGCCCGGCGCAAGGACGAGCGGACGCGCACCCTGCTCGATGCCGCGCTCTTCGCCTCCCGCAGCCCCCGAGTCGTCCCGATCCTCGAGGAGTACGCCAAGGCCAGCCCCAGCGCGCTCGCGCGGGCCGGAGCCCTCCTCCAGCTCAGGGAGATGCTCGACCCGGCGCGCTACGCCGAGCTGCTCCGCTGGGCCGCCGACAGCGACCCGGATATGGAGAACCGAGCCAACGCCCGGCACGAACTCGAGCGGCTCGGCCGCAAGGATTGAAGCGCCGGAGCCGCGTCCTCGAGCGGCCCATCGGCCGCTGGGCCTGGCTGGCGGTCGCGGCGCCGGCCCTCGCCGCGGGCCTCTACCTGTCCTCCCTGCCGGACGTGCGCTACCTGCGCCGGGAGAACCCCCGGACGACGGCCTACATCGAGCTCTACTGCGAGCGCCTGCGCGCCAAGGGCAAGGACCCCTCGGTCCGCTTCAGCTGGACGCCCATCGGGAGCATCTCCCCTGATTTCAGGAACGCCGTCCTCATCGCCGAGGACGACATGTTCTACCAGCACCACGGGGTGGACTGGGACTCGGTCAAGGAGGCCGCGGACTACAACTGGCGCAAGGGCCGCCTCGCCCGCGGCGCCTCGACCATCACCCAGCAGCTCGCCCGCAACCTCTACCTCTCCCCGTCCAAGAACCCCCTGCGCAAGGTGAAGGAACTCCTCATCGCGCGGCGCCTGGAGGAAGCCCTCCCCAAGCGCCGCATCCTGGAGCTCTACCTCAACGTCGTGGAGTGGGGGCCGGGCCTCTACGGCGCGGCGGAGGCCGCCCGCGCCTATTACGGCAAGGAGCCCTCGCAGATCACGGCCGAGGAAGGAGTGGCCCTGGCGGCCGCCCTGCCCAACCCCCGCAAGCTCAACCCCTCCCGCCCCGCGGGGCCGAAGATGCTCAGGCGGCGGGAGGTCCTCCTGGAGAGGATGCGCAAGGCGGGCCTCCTGTGAAACTTGCTAGAATCGATCCACGACGATGGGTGCCTGGGTCCTAGCCGTCCTCTGCGCCGTCCTCATCGCGGTCATCTGGCGGGCGCTCTCCGAGCTCTACCGCCTGAAGACCGAACAGGCGCGCCCGGCCTCCTCGCCGGTCGCCCGCAACTCCTCCGAGCAGTTCGACCAGCTGCTGACGATGCTGCTCGCCCTGCACGAGTACGGGGTGTCCCGGACGGGCACCGTCACGCACGAGGAGTTCTGCGGCCTCTTCCTGGAGAAGGCGCTGCAGCTCGCGGGCTCCACCCGCGGGACGGTGATGCTGCTCGACGAGGAGACGGGGGAGCTCTCCATCTGCGCGGCCAAGAACCTGCCCAGGGCGCCCCGGGCGCTCAAGCTCAAGCCGGGCGAGGGGCTCGCGGGCCGGGCCATCAAGACCGGCCGCCCCATCTTCGTCCCCGAGCCGCGCAAGGACCCCCGCTTCCTCATCGGCCCGGAAGGGGCTCCGCCCGAGCCCATCCTCTCGGTCCCCCTCCTGCTCAAGGGCAAGCCTCTGGGCGTGCTCAACATCCACGACACCTCCAAGCGGATCGCGGCCGACGAGACGATCCTGAAGAGCCTCAACCTCATGGCCGTCGAGGCCGCGGCCGTCCTGCACCACCAGCAGCGCTACGACAACCTCCAGACCTTCTACCTCGAGATGGTGCAGACCCTCGCCCGCGCGGTGGACGCGCGCGACCAGTACGCCCAGGACCGGGTGGACCGCTCGCGGACCTGGGCGCGCGAGCTCGCCCGCGAGCTGAGCTTGCCCGACCAGATGGTCCGCTACGTCGAGTTCGCGACCATGCTCCAGGGCATCGGCAAGATCGGCATCGACCAGGCCATCCTCTCGAAGCCCGGCAAGCTCACCCCCGAGGAGTTCGAGCAGATCAAGAAGCACACGACCATCGGCTACCGCATGCTCGCCTCGGTCAAGTTCCTCGGCCCCGTCGCCCAGATGGTGCTCTACCACCAGGAGTGGTTCAACGGAAAGGGCTATCCGGAAGGCCTCCAGGGCGAGGAGATCCCCCTCGGCTCGCGCATCGTCGCCATCGTGACGGCCTGGGAGGCCATGGCCTCCGACCGCCCCTACCGCAAGCGGCTCCCGCGGGAGACCGCGGTCGCCGAGCTGCGCAAGGGCGCCGGGGCGCAGTTCGACCCCAAGGTCGTCGAGGCCTTCCTGCAGGTCGAGGAGCGCCGGCACCAGGCGGGCGCGAAGGACGCCCCCTCAGCCTGATCCGTGCTCTACCTCATCGCGACCCCCATCGGCAATTTGGACGACCTCACCCGCCGCGCCGCGGACGTGCTCGGCCGCGTCCGGGCGGTCTACTGCGAGGACACGCGCCGCACCCGCATCCTGCTCTCGCGCCTCAACTGCTCCGCCCCGCTGCTGCGCTACGACGACCGCGACCCCCGGGACGAGGAGCGCATCCTCGATAGACTCGCCGCAGGCGAGTCTATCGCCCTGGTGTCCGACTCGGGGCTCCCCGCGATCTCGGACCCGGGTCGCAAGCTGGTCGCCGCCGCCCGAAAGCTCGGCCTGCCCGTCTGCGCCCTCCCCGGCCCCTGCGCCGCGGTGACCGCCGTGGCCGGCTCGGGCCTGCCCGGGGACTCCTTCATCTTCCTCGGCTTCCTGCCCCGCTCCCCCTCCAAACGCCGGAAGGCCCTTCTCGAGGCCGCGGCCCTGCGCCGGACCCTCGTGCTCTACGAGTCCCCCTTCCGCGTCCTCGACCTGCTCTCGACCGCCGAGGAGACCCTCGGCCCAGGCGCCCAGGCCGTGGTCGCCCGCGAGCTCACCAAGGTCCACGAGGAGTGGCTCACCGGCACGGTCCATTCCGTGCGCGAGGAGCTCGAGCGCCGCGGCGGCGCCCCGGGCGAGTACGTCGTCCTGCTCCATCCAGACGAGGCTCCCAAGGCCCCATGACCCGCGTCTTCCGGCTGCCTCCCGGCGCCTCCCTGCCCGAGCCCGACCTGCAGGAGGTCGCGCGGGCCGTCCGGGAAGCCCGCCTGGTCGCCTTCCCGACCGACACCGTCTACGGGCTGGGCACGACCGCCCTCATCCGGGCGGCCGTCCGCCGCATCTACGACGTCAAGCGCCGCGACTCTATGAAGCCCCTCCCCATTTTGGTACATTCATCCTCGGAGGCGAGGCGGTGGGCCTGCTGGACGCCGGCCGCCGAGACGCTCGCAAGGCGCTTCTGGCCGGGGCCGTTGACCCTGGCTTTGCGCCCGACGAAGGAAGGCCGTGCTTTGACCTTCGCCGAGTTCCCTCTGGTCGCGTTCCGAGTCCCCGACCACCCGCTGCTGCTGAGCCTGCTGAAGGCCTCCGGCGTGCCGTGGGCGAGCAGCAGCGCGAACCGTTCGGGGATGCCGGAGCTCTGCGAGGGGGAGAGCGTGGCCGCCGAGTTCGACGGGGCGGTGGACTTCGTCATCGCCTCGGGACGCAGCGGCGGCACGGTCTCGACCGTGGTGGACGCGAGCGGAGAGAAGCCCCTCGTCCTGCGAGAGGGAGCGCTCTCCCGGGAAGACATCGAACGGGCCGTTATGACAGGATCATGAGATTCCTCTTCGTCTGCACCGGCAACAGCTGCCGCAGCGTGATGGCCGAGTATCTCCTCAACAAGCTGGCCGCCGACCGCGGCCTGCCCTGGGAGGCCCGCTCGGCCGGCATCGCGGCGGAGCGCTATTTCAAGGTCCCCCCGGGCGTCTTCAATGCCCTCCTGGAGCGGGACATCAAGGACATCGAGCATACCCCCCGGCTGGTGACCCGGGAAGCCATGAAGTGGGCGGACATCGTGCTCGGCATGGAGGCCCTCCACGTGGAGGCGCTCCACGACCTCTTCTCCGAACACATCGGCAAGACCAAGCTTTTCCTGGAGCACGCAGGGCTCGGAGCGCGCGGGGTGGACGACCCGATCGGCAAGCCGGACGAGGTCTACAAGCGCATCCGGGACGTCATCGAAGCCGGAATCGAGGCCATGATCAAGAGGGAGGCCCATGCAAAACCTTAGAACGCAGGACCCGGAGCTGTACCAGGCGATCCAGAACGAGACGCGGCGCCAGGCCGACAACCTCGAGCTCATCGCGTCGGAGAACTATGTCTCCCCGGCGGTGCTCGAGGCCCAGGGCTCGGTGCTGACCAACAAGTACGCCGAGGGCTATCCCGGCAAGCGCTATTACGGCGGCTGCGAATTCGTGGACGTCGCCGAGACCCTGGCCATCGAGCGGGCCAAGAAGCTCTTCGCGGCCGAGCACGCCAACGTCCAGCCCCATTCCGGCACCCAGGCCAACATCGCCGTCTACCTCTCGGTGCTCAAGCCGGGCGACACCATCCTCGGCCTCAACCTGGCCCACGGCGGGCACCTCTCCCACGGCCACCCCCTGAACTTCTCGGGGATGTTCTTCAAGATCATCGCCATGAACGTCCGCAAGGAGGACGAGCTCCTCGACTACGAGGAGGCCGAGGGCCTGGTCGCCCAGCACAAGCCCAAGATGATCCTGGCGGGCGCCTCCAACTACTCCCGGGTCTTCGACTGGGAGCGCTTCAAGAAGATGGCCGACTCGGTGGGCGCCTACTTCGCCACCGACATCGCGCACTACGCCGGCCTCATCGCCGCCGGGGTCTACCCCTCCCCCGTCCCGCACGCCGACTTCGTGACGACCACGACCCACAAGACCCTGCGCGGCCCCCGCGGAGGCATGATCCTCTCCCGGGAGGCCCACGCCAAGGCCCTCGACCGGACCCTGTTCCCCGGGACGCAGGGCGGCCCCCTGATGCATGCCATCGCCGCCAAGGCCGTCTGCTTCGGCGAGGCCCTCAAGCCCGAGTTCAAGGACTATCAGCGGCGGATCGTGGCCAACGCCCGCCGCCTGGCCAAGGCCCTGCATGACCGGGGCCTTCGCATCGTCTCGGGCGGGACGGACTGCCACCTGTTCTCGGTCGACCTGCGCCCCAAGAACGTGACGGGCAAGGAGGCCGAACTCACCCTCGACAAGGCGGGCATCACGGTCAACAAGAACGCCATCCCCTACGATCCCCAGAAGCCCATGATCGCCAGCGGCATCCGCCTCGGCACGCCCGCGGTCACCACCCGGGGCATGGGGGAGCGCGAGATGGACGAGATCGCCGAGCTCATCGACGACGCCCTCCAGCGCCGGACCGACGAGACGGCGCTCAAGGACATCCGCGGCAAGGTCCGGGCCCTGACGGGGCGCTTCCCCATCTACCAGGACCTGCTCGACACGGCGGCCGTCCGCTGAGCGTGGACAAGGCCCGGATCGCCGTCATCGGAGGCTCCGGCCTCTACCGGATGAAGGGCCTCGAAGGCCTAGAGGAGCGCCGCGTCGAAACGCCCTTCGGAGACCCCTCCGACGCGGTGATGCTCGGGACGGCCGCGGGGGTGCGCTGCGCCTTCCTCCCGCGCCACGGGCGCAGCCACACGCTCCTGCCCTCCGAGATCAACGCCCGGGCCAACCTCTGGGCGCTCAAGAGCCTCGGCGCGGAGATCGTGCTCTCCTTCAGCGCCGTCGGCTCGCTCCGGGAGGAGCTCGCTCCGGGGCACTTCGTCTTCCCCGACCAGCTCGTCGACGAGACGAAGGGCCGCCGCTCCACCTTCTTCGGGGACGGCATCGTGGCCCACGTGTCGTTCGCCCACCCCTTCTGCCCCGAGGTCTCCGCGCGCCTGCTCCAGGCCGCCCAGGCGCTCGGCATCCGCTCGCACGCGGGAGGCACCCTGGCCTGCATGGAGGGCCCGGCCTTCTCGTCGCGCGCCGAGTCCCAGACGCGCCGGAAGCTTGGCTACGACCTCATCGGCATGACCGCCATCCCGGAGGCCAAGCTCGCCCGCGAGGCCGAGCTCTGCTACGCGCCGGTCTCCATGGTCACCGACTACGACTGCTGGAAGGAGGGCGAGGAGGTCAGCACGGAGAAGGTCGTGGCCGTCCTGACCGCCAACTCGGAGAACGCCCAGAGGCTGGTCGCGGCCGTCCTGCCGGAGCTCCAGAAGATGCCGCGCTCCTGCGCCTGCCCGAAGGCCCTCGAGAACGCCGTCATGACCCGGCCCGAGGCGATGCCGGAAGAGACGCGCCGGAAGCTCTCCCTGCTCCTCGAGAGGCGCCGCTAGAGAGGACCCCCATGGCGAAACCCATCAGCAAGAAGTACCGGAAGCTCATCGAGACGGCCAAAGCGGCCCGCAAGAAGGCCTACAGCCCCTACTCCCGGTACCAGGTCGGCGCGGCGGTGCTGACCGAGTCGGGCCGGATCTACTCCGGAGCGAACATGGAGAACGCCTCCTACGGCCTGTGCATGTGCGCCGAGCGCGTCGCCATCGCCAACGCCGTCACGCGGGGCGAAAAGGTCCTCCAGGCGGTCTGCGTGGTCGGCAAGAAGGCCCGCCCCTGCGGGGCCTGCCGCCAGGTCATGCTCGAGTTCAGCACCAAGGAGACCGAGCTCCTGATGGTGGACATCGACCCCAACGCGCGCCGCGACACGGTGATCCGGACCCGGGTGTACTCCATGCTGCCCAACCCCTTCGACCCGTTCGAATCCGGCATGCTGCCGCAGCACCCTCAGAATCTGCTCAGGCGCCGCAAGTCCCCTCAGCCCCGCCGCAAGCGCCGCTCCAGGCCGGTCCATAGAGAGGTCTCCCGATGAACGGACAGGATAAGGTGAAGGACGTGATCCGCTGGGCCCGCGGCACGGACCTGGCCGAAGTCGCCTATCAGCGGGACGGGGAGAACGTGGAGTTCCGCCTCGAGGGCGCCCCTCCCGCCCTGCCCCCCATGCCGGCCTGCTCCCTGATCCCCGGCCGCTCGCCCACGGTGGGCCTGTTCCGGGCCAGCGCGCTGGGATCCGCGGCCAAGCTGGAGCAGGGCCGCCAGGTGTCCGAAGGCGAGCTCCTCGGCCATGTGGAGATCGGCGTCAAGAACGAGCCGGTCAAGGCCCCCGCCTCGGGCAAGCTCGTCTCGGTGCTCATCGAGGACGGCCATCCCGTCCAGTACGGCCAGGCGCTCTTCTTCGTCCAACCGTGATGGGGGCGATGGACCGCTGACGTGGCCCAGAAACCCTCCATCCTGAGGTGCTCCAAGTGCGGCAAGGCGGTCGCCACGGAGACCCCCAAGTGCCCCGCGTGCGGCAACCGGGTCGTCAAGATCTGCGGCGCCTGCGCCTTCGCCAACTCGGCGGCCAAGAACTACTGCGACTCCTGCGGAGAGCCGCTCAAGCTCGCCTCCCAGCTGCCTCCGGAGCCGGTGAAGCCGCCTCCGCAAGCGGCCCCGCCTCCCAGGGAAGCGCCGCCGCCGCCGCCCAAGGCCGAGCCCCCGAAGGAAGCGCCACCTCCCCCGTCGACGCCCAAGCCGCCCGCGCTCATCCTGCCCCGGGAGGCCCTGCTCCCTCCGCCCAAGGGTGCCAAGCTGTTCTCCGACAAGAAGATCCTCCCCAAACCGGAAGCGGTCGAGAAGAAGGAACTCCCCTCCGTTCCGGCGAAAGCGGAATCGCCTCCGCCGAGCCCGGAGAAGCCCGCGCCCGAAAAGCCGAAGCCCTCGGCAGAGGCGAAGACGGACCCCGCCCCTCCGGCGAGCACGGGCAAGCCGGATCTTGAGAAGAAGCCGGATCCGCCCCCGAAGACGGCGGCGCCCGAGCCGCCGCCCCCTTCGGCGAGCGGTGAACGAACAGCGCCTCCGAGGACGGCGGCGCCCGAGCCGCCGCTCACGCTCAAGGCGGAGCTCAGGAAGGACGAGGCGCCGCCGAAGCCCCCGCCTCCTGCGGCCGACAAAGCGGCCGAGGAGCCGCCGAAGGAGAGGCCGCGGCATCCCGACCTGGAGCTCCCCAAGACCGGCATCATCCGCATGTCCGACCGGCCCAAGGAGGAGGTCGACTCGATGCTCCGCAAGCTGGGCATCGGCCCTCTCCCTGAACCTCCGAAGAAGGAGCCTCCCAAGGCGGAGATCCGCCGCCGAGAGCCCCAACCCCCGCCCAAGCCGCCGGCTCCTGCGGCCGACAGAGCGGCCGAGGAGCCGCATAAAAAAGAGTACCGCCACGGGCCGCCCGCCAAGCCCGTCGCCTCGACCATGCTGGGGCTGATGCTCTTCCTCATCACCGCCGGGCTCTACGCGGCCTACTGGTGGCATTTCAAGCACAACCCGAAGACCAAGCTCATCCGCACGGCGACGCGCTACCTCAGCGCCCTGCAGGCCGGCGACGCCGAAGCGGCCTACGGGCTCCTCTCCCAGGCCGCCCGCAACGACGTGACCCTCGACGACCTCAAGCGCTTCATGCCGCCCACCGGCTGGTCGTTCGAGCCGTCCTCCGTCTCCATCGAGTCCCAGGAGGAGAACTGGGCCCTCATCAACTGCGAGACGCGCAGCTCCGGGTCGTCCGAGAAGGACCGCCTCGAGTTCATCCTGGAGGGCGGGCGCTGGCTGAGGGCCTACGACTGGCCCCTGCTCGCCAGAGCCGAGCAGGCCATCGACGACGGCGACTACGCGGCCGCCGACCAGGCCGCCCGGAAGGCCGCGGTGGTCGACCCGCACGGCGCCCTCGCCCGCTACTACCTGTGCGAGTCGGCCTACTACCGGCAGAGCCCCCAGGAGGCCCTCACCGAGTGCCGCCTGACCGCCGACCTCGCCGCGAAATCCCGCGCCGTTCTCGACGACGCCAACCAGTTCCACCTGCACTCGATCCTGGCCGACCTCTACAAGAACCAGCTAGAGAAGCCCGACTTCGTCGAGGCGGTCCGGGAGTACGGGCTTCTGCTGACCCTGCCTCGCCTCGAGGCCGCCCAGCGCTGCGACATCCTGCTCGCGCGCGCCGACGCCCGGGCCCTGTCCGGCGACACGGCCACCGCGACCAAGGACTACCAGGACGCCGGCGGGGTCTGCGCGAGCGAGGACGACCTCGGCTACGCCCGCGCCGCCACGCGCATCTTCTCGGGCCAAGCCGGCTCCGAGGCCATCGAGTTCGTCAAGCGCCACCGCATGCCCGACGACAGCACCACGGTCATCGAGTGGCGGGAGGAGGCCCGCAAGGAGCTCCTCGACAAGTTCAAGAGCCAGGGCGCAAAACTCAAGCCCGCCCCCGATGCCTGGGCCTTCGAGCACCTGGGCGGGTCGAACTACAAGGTCACCGCGCGCACCGCCGACGTCGAGATCCTCTCCGCGCAGGTCGACCTCTGGAACCAGAAGGCCAAGGTGGATTTCCATGTTCAGTAAGATCCTCATCGCCAACCGCGGCGAGATCGCCGTGCGCATCCTCCGGGCCTGCCGGGAGCTCGGCATCAAGACCGTGGCCGTCTACTCCGAGGCCGACCGGGAGTCGATGCACCTGCGCCTCGCCGACGAGGCCGTCTGCATCGGGCCCTACCAGACCCGGGAAAGCTACCTCGACCAGGAGCGCATCCTCTCGGCCGCGAAGATCACCGGCGCCCAGGCGATCCACCCCGGCTACGGGTTCCTCGCCGAGAACGGCGCCTTCGCGAAGCTCTGCCGCGACCGCGGCGTCGCCTTCATCGGCCCGACGCCCGAGGCCATCTCGGCCCTCGGCCACAAGATCGCGGCGAAGAAGCTCGCCGAGAAGGCCGGGGTGCCCGTGGTCCCCGGAGCGATCGGCGAGCCCAAGGCCCTCCTCAAGGCCTCCGCGCGGGTCGGCTTCCCGGTCATGGTCAAGGCGGCCTCGGGCGGCGGCGGCAAGGGCCTGCGCCTGGTCCGGGATCCCAAGCTCCTCGCCTCCGAGCTAGAGAAGGCCGGCGCCGAATCCCTGGCGGCTTTCGGGGACAAGACGCTCTACCTGGAGAAGTGCATCGAGCACCCCCGGCACGTGGAGATCCAGATCTGCGCCGACACGCGCGGCGCGGTGGCCGCGATGGTAGAGCGGGACTGCACCGTCCAGCGCCGCCACCAGAAGCTCATCGAGGAGTCCCCCTCCCCGGCCGTGACCCCGGAGCTGAGGCGCAGGATGCAGGAGGCCGCCATCCGCCTCGCCAAGGCCTGCCGCTACTCGAACGTGGGCACCGTCGAGTTCCTGCTCGACACGGACGGGAGCTTCTACTTCATGGAGGTCAACACGCGCCTCCAGGTCGAGCACCCGGTGACCGAGACCGTCACGGGCCTCGACCTCGTCGTCGAGCAGATCCGCCTCGCCGCCGGCGAGCCGCTCTCCTTCAGCCAGGCGCGCGCCTCCGAGATCCGCGCCCACTCCATCGAGCACCGCATCAACGCCGAGGACCCCGACTGCGGCTTCGCCCCGCGGCCCGGCCGCATCGAGAGCCTCGAGCTGCCGGGCGGCCCCGGGGTCCGCATCGAGACCCACCTCTACCAGGGCTACACCGTCCCCCCCACCTACGACAGCCTCATCGCGAAGCTCGTGGTGGGCGCCCCGGACCGCACCGCCGCCATCGCGCGCGCCCGCCGCGCCCTGGGCGAATTCAAGGTGGAGGGCGTCCCGACCACCATCCCCTTCCACCTCCGGGTGCTGGGCGACAAGCGCTTCGCCGACGGGGAGTTCGATACGCACTTCGCCGTCCATCTGCTGGAAGAAGGCGCCGCGGCGAAGCCGGCCAAGGTCCCGGCGGGGGCCCGAGCGTGAAGGCGGAAGCGTTCCTCAAGGCCCGCCTGCAGGAGAGCTCCCGGGTCATCAAGGAAACCGCCGAGCAGGCCGCGCTGGCCGCGAAGATGGGCGAAGTCCTCCTCGCGGCCCTGCGCCGCGGCAACAAGGTCCTCACCTTCGGCAACGGCGGCTCCGCCTGCGACGCGCAGAACTTCGCCGACGAGCTGGTCGGCCGCTTCGAGAGGAGCCGCCCGCCGCTGGCGGCGCTGTCTTTGACGGTGAACTCCTCCGATCTCACCGCCATCTCCAACGACTTCGGCTTCGCGCACGTCTTCGAGCGCCAGCTCGAGGCGCACGCCAAGCCGGGCGACGTCGCCGTGGCGATCTCGACGAGCGGCAACTCGGAGAACGTTTTGCTGGCCGCGAAGAAGGCCAAGGCCCTGGGCTTGGATCTGCTGGGCTTCTCCGGCGGGACGGGCGGGAAGCTCAAGCCCCTCTGCGACCTCTGCTTCTGCGTGCCCTCCCGCACGGTCGCCCACATCCAGGAGGCCCACATCGCCCTCATCCAGGCCCTCTGCGGCCTCATCGAGGAGACGCTCTTCCCGGATGCGCCCAAGACCCACTAAGAAGGTCCTCCCCCGCTCACGCGCCCTAGCTTTGCGCCGGCGCTGGGGGCGCGAGGGCCTGAAGGTCGTCTTCACCAACGGGGTCTTCGACCTCCTCCACGCGGGCCACGCGGACCTCCTCGAGAAGGCCGCGCGCCTGGGCGAGCGGCTGGTGGTCGGGGTGAACACCGACGCCTCGGCCCGCCGGCTCGGCAAGGGGCCCGAGCGGCCCTTGAACCGCCTGGCCGACCGGGCGCGCCTGCTGGCCGCGCTGGCCTGCGTGGACGCCGTGGTGCCTTTCGGGGAAGACACGCCGGATGCGCTCCTGGCGGCGCTCAAGCCCGACGTCCTGGTCAAGGGCGCCGACTACCGCCCCTCCCAGGTGGCCGGGCGCGCCCATGCCGGGAAGGTGGTGCTCATCCCGCTCAAGAAGGGCTACTCGACCACCGCGCTCGTCGAGCGGATACGCAGGACCCTGCCCCCGCGCCTCATTAGGCGGCGCAGGGGCGGCGGATAAGGAGAACGGCTTCCGCCGTAACCTAAATAGCATTGCCGAGAGCCGGCCAATCAGTTACACTTTAGCCGCGGCCCCTTGACGGGCCTTGGAGGTTTCACATGCGTTCCAACCTATTCAGAGCCTTGACCGCTTTCGTGCTGGTTTCCGCCCTCGCCACGGGCGCCCAGGCCCTCTGGGGCTTCGGGGAGAAGAAGGCCCCGCCGCTCGTCTCCGCGTCCATCGCCTCGGCCCAGGGCGATGTGCAGCTCAAGAAGGCCCAGGCCGACTGGGGCCCGGCCCTCGCCGGCTCCATGCTCGGCCAGGGCGACCAGGTCAGGACCGGCGCCTCCGGCAACGCCATCCTGGCCTTCTCGGACGGCACCAAGGTCCAGATCGGGGCCAACGCCGCCGAGACGGTCTCCATCCTGGAGCCGGGCAAGGTCGAGATCAATTTCGCCGTCGGCAAGCTCGACGCGTGGGTCAAGAAGCTGAAAGGCCGCCGCTTCACCGTCCGCACCCCCTCGGCCGTCTGCTCCGTGCGCGGCACCGAGTTCAGCGCCGAGGTCACCCCCGCCGGCCAGACCACCTGGGACGTCTTCGGCGGGCAGGTCGAGGTCGCCGACAACTTCGGCCGTCAGACGACCGTGGACGCGGGCCAGCGCATGGTGGCCCCGGCCCCCGCCGCCGCGGGCGCGCCGCCGCCCGTCGAGGCCAAGCCGGTGCCCATCCCGGCGACCGTGAAGCCCGTCGTGGAGCCCGTCGTCCCGCTGCCGCCGGCGCCCTCGCAGGCCGCCGCGCCGGCCCCGGCGCCCGCTCCGGCCCCTGCGGAGAGCACCACGGAGACCGCGGCGGAACCGGCCGAGGCTCTGCCGCCGCCGCCGCCGCCGAACCCGGTCCAGGAGGAGCAGACCGCGAGCCCCTCGACGCCCTGACCTGAGGGCCGCAGACCCCGGATGGCGGCGGCGCCGCCATCCGGGGTCTTTTTTTTATACCCTACCTCGATGCGAGAGCACGCCCGCTACCCCTGCCGCGTCCAGGTGCGCATCCGGATTCCGGGCCAAGGCGAATTCGAGGGCGAGATGACGGACGCCGGGATGGGCGGGGCGCTCATCCGCGTCCGCCGCGCCATCGAGGGGGCCGAGGCCGACGTCCTCATCCCCCACGAGCAGGAGGACGTCCTCATCCGCTCCCGCGTCGTCCGGAAGATCCATTCCGGCCAGGGCGTCTGGCTCTACGGAGTGGAGTTCGAGCCGCACTTCAGCGAGCGGCCCAAGCTGGCCGCCATCGTCGACAAGCTCCGCCGCCGGTAAGACGAACGCAACGGAGATTTCGGCGCGGGCTAAGGTCAGCCCTTGCGAAGCTCGCCGAGCAGATCGCCGGCAAGGGCGGCGCAGGAGGCGGCCGTAGTTTCGGCAGGTTCCATTGGGGCCGCAGCCCGGGCGGCCATCCGCGATCCGGTTGAATCCGGCCCGGAGAAAAGGCGCTCCAGAAGGGATATCGCTTCTCGGCTGACAGGTCCGGCTACCCTATCGGACAACAGCCGGGGGAAGGCGTCTGTGTAGGTATCCAGCGGCACACCCCGAAGCAGGCGCAGCACGTCGAGCGCATCCTTATCCCCGAGGCGGCCAGAAGAACGAGGCGGGCTAGGACATAAAGGGGATCAGCGTCGCCAGGTGGATTCATTGGCCTCCATCCAATCGAGCAAAGCGTGGGCCTCCGACGGGTTGCGGCCGGGACCTGACAGCAGGTCCACAGCTGCTTGGCTCAAAGCAACATATGGCGCCCCATCACGCTCATGGGTCTGGTCAAAAACGACTTTGTCGTAAGGTTCGGCCAAGAGGACATTCGCCCCTGATTCCGCCGGCCTCCACCCCAACTTCTCCGCGGTCTCCTCAGGAGACTCGACATAGGCCGCCAAAAGACGCGTTGGCGCTACCGGGGCGACGCTGGCAGCCGCGGCGGAACCCGTAATGGCCACCCGCTCGGCGGCGGCGGCAAGCCGGGAAGCCGCACCTGCAATATCGCGCGGCTCCAGGTAGGAGACCACCCGATTGGAGCTCATGAACGAATAATCCAGAGCCCAGCGCTCAATGAGCTTGCGCCAGGCGACCTCCGTGATTGGGCCACGCGATTCGCGCTGGATAAGGGCCTCGGTTTCAAGGAAAGTGAGGACTCGGGAAACATAGCCGGGATTGATTCCCGTCTTTTCGGCCAAAGTGCGGACCCTGAATGGCGGACGCAGGTCGCACAAGGCGCGCACGATTCGTCCGGCTTTGGCACCCTTGAGCGACCGCGCTGGTCTCTCTGCCCGGTTGGGATCGTGTTCAGCACCCTGAGTTTCAATGAAAATGGCTGGCCGGGAGGCGACGATGCGGATATTCCCCGTAGCGTCCGCATAGGGGATGCCAAGCTCCGCAAGACGTTGGCGAGTGCTCAGGCTCAAGAATGGAGCCACGATAAGCGGAACTACTTCACCACCTAAGACTTTGCTGGAGCCTTGAAGCTGTTCGGCCAGAAACGCCACGTCCTTGGGTTCTACGCTTGCTTTGGTAATTACGCCTATTCTGGCGCGCTCGCCTTTGGGCTCGGTCAAATCGAGCAGGAAATCCGGCCGTGGCTTCATTGTTGAGGGGGATGCCTTTTGTATTACCGTCCAACCTGGGGGGAGACGTTGCCGCAAGAGGCGAAGGACTGCCCCCTCCAGACTGTTGCCTAAAAAGACTGTGTTGCGCACCATGTGCAACATAGTATAGCAGGGCAACTGCCGAGGTTCAAGGCCCAATAAGCAGGCCCGAATTACATAACGTCTGTTCCTAGTCTTTCTCGAGAGAGCGCCGCTTGAGCAGCTGGTAGGCCGTCTTGAGGTGCCGGGGCAGGACGTCCCCGCCGAGCGAGCCCATCGACGCCCTGACCTGAAGCGGTTGATGCGAGAGCACGCCCGCTACCCCTGCCGCGTCCAGGTGCGCGTCCACCTTCCGCAGTTCCCGGAAGGGGACGATTATTTCAGAAGCCGACGCCGAGCGAAATCCTCTGCACGTTTCCGAGATCCCCGAAGGGCGTGAAGGTGTAGTCCGCGCGGTAGCCCTTGAGCTTGAGCCCGAACCCTCCGCCCAGCCCGTTGAGGGGCGATGACCCGTTCCGGGCCGAGGTGATGGACCCAGCCGTAGCGTAGCCCGCCCTCAGCGAGAACATCGGCAGGACGGCGTACTCGGTGCCAAGCCCGATGTCAGTCCGCCGGTCGTTGGGCTCGTGGCGGACATCGAGAGCGAGATTGAGGGCCCCACCCAAGCGGTAGGCCCCGCCTACCGAGAAAGTCAACGGCAGGGGGTCTCTCTGACTGATGAATTTCATCCCCTGCCCGACGTTGAGCACCGAGAGCCCTAGCGAGAACTTCCCCAGCTGTCTCGCGGCTCCGAGGTCCATCGCGAAGGTCGAAGCCGAGTCCGAGCCGATCTTGCTTTCCAGGTACTTGATGTTGGCCCCGAGGGAGACGACGCTCAGCCTGCGGCTGAAGCCCAGGGTGTAGGCGCTGTCTGCGGCCGAGAAGCCTCCAATGGCCTGCCGGTCCGCGTTCCGAGCTTCCTGATTGCCCGTATCCAGCCGCACGAACCCGAGGCCGAAGGTGCCCAGCTTCGTGGGGTGGGCATAGCCCACGAAGTCGAACTTGGAGCCGAGCAGGTACTCGGTGTGCGTGATGCCTGCCTCCTTCTTGAGCACGCTCGACAGTCCTGCCGGATTGTAGTGCAGAGCGCTCACATCGTCCGCCAAGGCTGTGTAAGCGCCGCCCATGGCCTCCGGGCGCGCGCCGGTGCCGATCTTGAGGAACGCCGCGCCTGAGTTGAGCGTAGCGGCCTCGGCGTTGAGCGAGAGGAGCAATAGGAGCAGTTTGATCATCGGACCACCCCCATCTTCCCGGTCCTTCGTATGCTCCCTTGCCCGCCCTTCTTAGCCTCCACCGTGTAGAAGTAGACCCCGCTCGGGATGTGCCCGTCCCAGGCGTACTCGTAGGCGTACTGGAAGTCGATGACCTGGGGTGCGCCGTCGAGGACGGCCTCATGGACCTGCTGGCCGGCCACGTTGTAGATGCGGATGACGACCTGGTCGGCCCTTCCGACGGCCAGGTGGATGACGGGCTTGGCGCCGGCCCGGGCCGGGTTGGGGAAGACGTAGAGCTCCCTGAAGACGAAGGAGGCTTCGGGGTCGGCCGCGGCCCGCAGCACGTCGTTGGGCGCCAGGACCTGATAGAGCGAGAAGTGCGTGGTCTTGGCGCTGATAAGCTTGTTCTCCTTGTCTAACGTAGACTCCAAGGCCTCCCACTCATCCTTCTCGGGATTCCAATAGTGGATCTTGAGCTTGGCCTCGTCGGCTCCCTGAGCGAGGTAGGGCAGGGTGATGGTGACCGGGGCCTTGAACTGGGTGCCCTCGGGGCCGAACTCGACGGCTTCGGAGGCCTCCAGGTAGCGGACATCCTTGCGCTTGGGGTCCTCCACGGCCTGCGCGATGGTCACCTCGCTGTCCTCGGGCAGGGCGTCGGGCGGGATGAGGACGGCGGCCTTGTCCTCGCGGGTGACGGCCCCGCCGGTCTCTTTCAGGAGGGCCGAGCGGGCGTACTTGGGCTCGGAGGCTTGCGCCGCTTCACCGGCCGAAGCCGCGCGATAGCGGTTGGACCCGCCCGAGGCGATGAGCGTCTGTCCGGAGGGGAGGCCGAAGCCCTGGATGCGCTCGTTGTTGCGGTCGGCCACGTAGAGCGCGCCGCTCTCGGATAGGGCCAGGCCGATGGGCTTGTTGAACACGAGCTCGGATGGCAGGGGCTTGCCGTCCTTGAGCTCCCCGTGCTCGCCGAAGTCCAGGGTCGTATCGCCCGTGAAGTCGAACTTCAGGATGCGGTCGAGCTTGCGGTCGGAGACCAGGATGCAGGAGCCATCCGTGGATACCGCGATGCCTTCCGGCCGCCTGAACAGCCTCTCCTCGCGGCAGAGGCGGCGGTGCTCGCATAGCCCGAACCGGCGCCCGTGCCTCCGGTCGCGCACCTCTCCCTTCGGGTCGATCTCGAGCTCGATGTTCCCCTCCCCATCGAACACCAAGGCGCGCCTTCCCTTCGCGTCGGCGACGTAAATCTTCCCCTGGGAGTCCACGTCGAGCCCTATGGGCGAGAATTCATCATTGTCTTCATCGTCCCTATCCAAGTCCTGGTCGGTGTCCGGGAGCGCGAAGGCCAGCAGGAAGCTGCCGTCGGCCTTGAATACCTGTATCCGGCGATTGCCCGTATCGGATACGTAGATCTTTCCCTCGGGCCCCACCGCCACGCCGGCTGGATGCCGGAACTGACCATTGCCTTTGCCGGAATGGAAGCTCTTCCTGCCGCTTCTGCTCGCCCGGACGTCGCCGATATCGAACAGGAAGCCGCCCGCGGCCGAGAGCTTGACGATGCGGTGATGCTGGGTATCCGCCACGTAGATGCTGCCTTCCGCGTCGGTGTCCACGGCCCTTGGCTTGTCGAAATAGGGCTCCTGGGTGGTCTTGTTGCCGTAGGCTGAGAGGTAGGCGCCCTGCTCGCTGAATACGGCGATCCTGTCGGCGTTCGTGTCGGCCACGTAGAGCTTCCCGGCTTTGACTGCCACGTCCTGCGGATGATTGAAGGCCTTCCTGCTGCCAAGAACGAGCGTGCGGGCGGGCTCGCCGATATAGACCGTGGTCTTGACCTCCGCCGTGTTGCCCACGACATCATAGGCCGTGAGCCGCAGGGTCTGGTAGCCGGATGCCCCTTCTGCGTCCCAAGAACCCAGCAATCCGTCTATGACGGAGACGCCGGAGCTGATGAGGACGTACCCGTTTGAGGCACTCTCACCCGGCGCGTGCTCTAGGCGATAGGCAGCCAAGTTCGCGTCGGCCGCCATCCCATGGATCTGCACCTTGCCCTCATAGACTCGGCAGATGCCTTTGGCGGAGGGACATGGCGAGAGCAGGGCCACCTGCGGCGGCACGTTGTCATAGCCCAACGTGATATTCCATGTCCGCGCATACGCATTGCCCAGCCTGTCCATGGCCTCTACCCGCAGAACATGCTGACCTGCGGTCAGGAGCTTGCTCACGGGTTGGGCGGCGGCGTCGCCCTGGGTGAAGGTGAAAGCGCCTGTAGTCCCATCCAGGCTGTATTCCGCAAAGCCGAGCCCCGAGCGGACATCGGAAACCGACGGATCCTCGACGCTCATGGTGATGGTGACGCTCGGGGCGGTCACGATGAATCCCTCAGGGCTGTCTTGGAGCGGGACATCCCCGGCGATCTGGGCTATCGGCGCAGTGTTGTCCACGGCCACTACGGCGGAATGCGCGGGCTCGACGTTGTTCAGAACGTCCTGTGCGAAGAATTCAAGCACATGGAGACCGTCCGGATCCGAGGAGAGGGTGAAGGTGCTTGAGAATACCTGTCCCGCCGCCGGACTCGGGTTGGTGAACGTGGAGCGCGCCGCGCCGTCTACGGAGAGATGCAGGGACGCGACGCCCATGATCTGCTGATCGCCGCCGTCGGCCGGTTCGTCGACTCCGCTGAGGTTGAACGCCGTGCGCGACGTGACGTAAGTGATGGCGCCTGAGGCGGCTTGTGGGTTGCTGATCGCGAGCACGGATATCGGCGGCAGTGTGTCGTAAGACTTAACGGTCAGTAAAGCCGTCTTGGCCGCTTCAGCGTTGCCGGCCAGGTCCTTGCTGTAGAAAGCGAGCGCGTGCGTGCCGACCTGCAGGCTGAACGATGAAATGTAGACGGTTTCGGCGCCGTTGTCCAGGGTGTAGCGGGTCTGGGCCACGCCGGTGCCTGAATCCGTTGCGGTGAAGCCTACCGAGTCGGTCGAAACCAGCACTACGTCCGCAGCTGAGACAGGCTGACCGTTGATTAGCAAAGCTGTTAGAGGCGCCAAGGAATCAATGAGGAATGTGGCCGATGCAGTGGAGCGATTGCCGGCCAAGTCCGCCACTTGAGCGACGGCCGTGTGCATCCCTTGCCCAAGTGCCGCGGGCGTGTAAGTGGCCGAGGATGCGGTGATCACTGCCTGGGCCGTTACATCCACATTGTCGACGGTCAGTGAAACTGATACGGGATCAATCCCTCGATCTTGGTCAGAATAGGCGGCAACAATCTGCGGCGTCGTGGTGGTGAGCGTGCTGCCGTTTATCGGCGCGAGCGCCAGGGCTGGCGCGGTCACGTCACAGATCAGCACGTTAAGCGAAACTGTCTTGGTCGCCTCGGTGTTACCCGCCAAGTCACTGCTGCGGAAGGCGAGCGTGTGTGTCCCGGCCGCTATGCTGAATGCCGAGGAATAGACAGCTTCGGCGCCGTCATCCAGGGTGTAGCGGGTCTGGGCCACGCCGACGCCCGAATCTGTCGCGGTAAAGCCTACCGAATCGGTCGAAACAAGCACCACGTCCGTCGCTGAAACGGGCTGGCTGTTGACCAGCAAAGTCGTAAGAGGCGGCAGGGAATCGATGAGGAATGAGACCGTTGCCGTGGAGCGATTGCCTGCGAAGTCTGCCACTTGCGCGACAACCGTGTGCATGCCTTGCCCAAGAGCCGCAGGCACATAGGTGGCCGAGGACGCTGTCACAATCGCCGAGGCTGTCACATCAACGCCATCCAGATTGAACTGGACCGAAGCCGAATCGATCCCGCGGTCCCTGTCCGAGTAGCTGGCAACAATCTGCGGCGTCGTTGTGATGAGCGTGCTGCCATCCACAGGCGCAAGCGCCAAGGCCGGCGGGGTCACGTCATAGATCAGCACGCTGAGCGACACGGTCTTGGTTGCTTCGATGTTCCCCACGACGTCATTGCTGTAGAAGGCGAGGGTATGCGTTCCGGCCGCCAAGGTGAATGTTTCGGAATAGACAACCTCAGCGCCGTTGTCCAAGCTGTAGCGGGTCTGCGCCACGCCAGTCCCTGAATCTGTGGCGGTGAAGCCCACCGAATCAGTTGAAACCAGCACCACATCCGAAGATGAAACTGGTTGACCGTTGACCTGCAGAACTGTTGCCGGTGCCAAAGAATCAATCAGGAATGAAACCGAAGCTGAAGAACGGTTGCCGGCCAAGTCCGCCACTTGGGCGATAACAGCGTGCATACCCTGCGCTAGCGCGGCAGGCGTGTAGGTGGCTGAGGAAGCCGTCACGATTGCCTGGGTTGTTACATCTACATTGTCGACAGTCAAGGACACCGATGCGGGATCGATCCCCCGCTCCAGGTCAGAATAGCTGGCAATAATCTGCGGCGTCGTAGTAGTGATCGTGCTGCCGTCTACAGGCGCAAGTGCCAGGGCTGGCACGGTCACGTCATAGACCAGCACATTGATGGAAACGGCCTTGGTTGCTTCAGCGTTGCCGACTAGGTCATTGCTGTAGAAGGCAAGCGTGTGGGGCCCTGCCGCTAAGCTGAATGGCGTGGAATAGACAGTTTCGGCGCCGTTATCCAGGCTGTAGCGAGTCTGCGCCACGCCGACACCCGAATCTGTCGCGGTGAAGCCCACCGAATCGGTCGAGACCAACACCACATCAGCGGTTGAAACAGGTTGGCCGTTAACCAGCAGAACCGTTGCAGGCGCCAAGGAATCAATCAGGAACGAAACCGAAGCTGAAGAACGGTTGCCCGCATAGTCCGCAACTTGCGCGACGACCGTGTGCATCCCTTGTCCAAGTGCCGCAGGCACATAGGTGGCCGAGGATGCGGTGATCACTGTCTGGGCCGTTACATCCACATTGTCGATGGTCAGAGAGACTGACGCGGGATCAATCCCTCGCTCTAGGTCAGAATAGCCGGCAACGATCTGCGGCATCGTGGTGGTGAGTGTGCTGCCGTCCACGGGCGCAAGCGCCAAGGTCGGCGCGGTCACGTCACAAATCAGCACATTGAGCGAAACTGTCTTGCTCGCCTCGGTGTTACCCACCAAGTCACTGCTGTAGAAGGCGAGCGCGTGTGTTCCTGCGGCTAAGCTGAATGCTTCGGAATAGACAACCTCAGCGTCGTTGTCCAAGCTGTAGCGGGTCTGGGCCACACCGACGCCCGAATCAGTTGCCGCAAAGCTCACTGAGTCGGTCGAGACCAGCACCACATCCGCAGCTGAAACGGACTGGCCGTTGACCACCAAAGTCGTAAGAGGCGGCAGGGAGTCTATGAAGAATGAGGTCGTTGTCGCTGACCGGTTGCCTGCCAAGTCCGCCACTTGAGCAACGGCCGTGTGCATCCCTTGCCCAAGTGCCGCGGGCGTGTAAGTGGCCGAGGATGCGGTCACGATCGCTTGAGCCGTCACATCGATATTGTCGACGGCCAGGGACACTGAGGTGGGATCGATCCCTCGCTCCTGGTCAGAGTAGGCAGCAACGATCTGCGGCGTTGTAGTAGTAAGCGTGCTGCCGTCCACGGGCGCAAGCGCCAGAGCCGGCGGGGTCACGTCATAGATCAGCACGTTGAGCGAGACAGTCCTGGTCGATTCGATGTTCCCCACTCCGTCATTGCTGTGGAAGGCGAGGGTGTGCGTTCCTGCCGCCAAGCTGAATGCCGCGGAATAGACAGCTTCAGCGCCGTCATCCAGGGTGTAGCGGGTCTGGGCCACGCCTATGCCTGAGTCCGTTGCGGTGAAGCCCACCGAATCAGTCGAGACCATCACCACATCCTCAGCTGAAACAGGCTGGCCGTTGACCAGCAAGGACGTAAGAGGCGGTAGGGAATCGATGAAGAATGAGGTCGCTGCCGTGGAGCGGTTGCCAGCCAAATCAGCTACTTGAGCCAAAATCGTGTGCGGGCCCTGCGCGAGCGCGGCAGGCGTGTAGGTGGCTGAGGAAGCCGTCACGATTGCCTGGGCTGTCACGTTTACGCTATCCAAGCTGAGCTGAACAGATGCGGGATCAATCCCACGCTCCAGGTCAGAATAGCTGGCAACGATCTGCGGCGTCGTAATCGTGAGCGTGCTGCCGCCCACCGGCGCGAGCGCCAAGGCCGGAGGCGTCACGTCGTAGGTTAGGACATTGAGCGAAACGGTCTTGGTCGCCTCGGTGTTCCCGACGTTATCATTGCTGTAGAAGGCAAGTGTGTGTGTGCCGGCTGCCAAGCTGAATGCTGAGGAATAGACAGCTTCGGCGCCGTTATCCAGGCTGTAGCGGGTCTGCGCCACGCCGACACCCGAATCCGTCGCAGTAAAGCTCACCGAATCGGTAGAGACCAGCACCACATCAGCAGCGGAAACGGGCTGGCCGTTGACCACCAAAGTCGTAAGAGGCGGCAGGGAGTCGATGAAGAATGAGGCCGAAGCTGACGACAGGTTGCCCGCAAAGTCCGCCACTTGCGCGACAACCGTGTGCATCCCTTGCCCAAGTGCCGCAGACACATAGGTGGCCGAGGATGCGGCGATCACTGCCTGGGCCGTTACATCCACATTGTCGACGGTCATGGACACTGATGTGGGATTGATTCCCCGCTCCAGGTCAGAGTAGTTGGCAATAATCTGCGGCATCGCGGTGGTGAGCGTGCTGCCGTCTACCGGCGCGAGCGCCAGAGCCGGCGCGGTCACGTCATAGATCAGCACATTGAGCGAGACAGTCTTGGTTGCCTCGTTGTTATCCACCAAGTCACTACTGTGGAAGGCGAGCGTGTGTGTCCCGGCCGCCAAGCTGAATGGCGCGGAATAGACAACCTCGACGCCATTATCCAGGCTGTGGCGGGTCTGCGCCAAGCCGACGCCCGAATCCGTTGCGCTGAAGCCCACCGAATCGGTCGAAACCAGCACCACATCCGCAGATGAAACAGGCTGACCGTTGACCAGCAGAACCGTGACCGGCGGCAGAGAATCGACGGAGAACGAGACCGAAGCTGACGACCGGTTGCCCGAAAAGTCTGCCACTTGAGCCATAACCACGTGCAGGCCCTGCGCGAGCACGGCAGGTGTGTAGGTAGCTGAGGATGCTGTCACGATAGTCTGTGCTGTCACGTTTACGCTGTCCAAGCTAAGCTGAATGGATGTGGGATCGACCCCACGCTCTAGGTCAGAATAGCTGACAACAATTTGCGGCGTCGTGGTGGTGAGCGTGCTGCCGTCTACCGGTGCGAGCGCCAGAGCCGGCGCGGTCACGTCATAGATCAGCACATTGAGCGAGACAGTCTTGGTTGCCTCGTTGTTATCCACCAAGTCACTACTGTGGAAGGCTAGCGTATGTGTCCCGGCTGCTAAGCTGAATGGCGTGGAATAGACAACCTCGACGCCATTATCCAGGCTGTAGCGGGTCTGCGCCAAGCCGACGCCCGAATCCGTTGCGCTGAAGCCCACCGAATCGGTCGAAACCAGCACCACATCCGTAACTGAGACAGGTTGGCCGTTGACCAGCATAACCGTAGCCGGCGCCAAGGAATCAATCACGAATGAAACCGAAGCTGAAGAACGGTTGCCCGCGAAGTCCGTAACTTGAGCCAAAACCGTATGCATGCCTTGCCCAAGCGCCGCGGGTGTGTAGGTGGCCGAGGATACTGTCACGATTGTCTGGGCGGTAACGTTTACGCTATCCAAGCTGAGTTGAACGGATGCGGGATCGATTCCCCGCTCCAGATCAGAATAGGCGGCAACTATCTGCGGCGTCGTGGTGGTGAGTGTGCTGCCGTCTACAGGCGCAAGCGCCAGAGTCGGCGGGGTCACGTCGTAGGTTAGGACATTGAGCGAAACTGTCTTCGTCACCTCAATGTTCCCCACGACGTCATTGCTATAGAAGGCGAGGGTATGCGTTCCGGCCGCCAAGCTGAATGCCGCGGAATAGACAGCTTCAGCACCGTTATCCAAGCTATAGCGAATCTGAGCCACGCCTACGCCCGAATCCGTCGCGGTGAAGCTCACCGAATCAGTCGAGACCAGCACCACATCCGCAGTTGAAACGGGCTGGCCGCTAATCAGCAACATCGTAGCCGGCGGCAGGGAATCGATGAAGAATGAGGCCGAAGCTGACGACCGGTTGCCTGCAAAGTCCGCCACTTGCGCGACAACCGTGTGCACCCCTTGCCCAAGTGCCGCAGATACATAGGTGGCCGAGGATGCGGTAATAACTGCCTGAGCAGTCACATCGATGCCGTCAACGATCAAAGACACCGATGCGAAATCGCTCCCCCGCTCCAGGTCAGAATAGCTGGCAACGATCTGCGGCGTCGTGGTGGTGAGCGTGCTGCCTTCTACCGGCGCGAGCGCCAGAGCCGGTGCGGTCACGTCATAGATCAGCACGTTCAGCGAAATAGTCTTGATCGCCTCGTTGTTCCCGACGTTATCATTGCTGTAGAAGGCGAGGGTATGCGTTCCTGCCGTCATGCTGAATGGCGCGGAATAGACGGCATCAGCGCCGTTGTCCAAGCTGTAGCGAATCTGGGCTATGCCGACGCCAGAGTCCGTCGCGGTGAAGCCTACCGAGTCGGTCGAAACCAGCACTACGTCCGCAGCTGAGACAGGCTGGCCGTTGACCAGCAAGGTCGTAAGAGGTGGCAGGGAATCGATGAAGAATGAGGTCGCTGCCGTGGAGCGGTTGCCGGCCAAATCAGCCACTTGAGCCAAAACCGTGTGCGGGCCCTGCCCAAGCGCCGCGGGCGTGTAAGTGCCCGAAGACGCTGTCACAATCGCCGAGGCTGTCACATCAACGTTATCTAGATTGAGCTGGACTGAAGCCGAATCGATCCCGCGATCCATGTCCGAGTAACTGGCAACAATCTGCGGCGTCGTGGTGGTGAGCGTGCTGCCATCCACGGGCGCAAGTGCCAAGGTCGGTGGGGTCACATCATAAATCAGCACATTGAGCGAAACCGCCTTGGTCGTCTCGGTGTTCCCCGCCAAGTCACCGCTGTAGAAAGTGAGGGCATGCGTTCCTGCCGTCATGCTGAATGCCGCGGAATAGACGGCTTCGGCGCCGTTGTCCATGCTGTAGCGGATCTGAGCCACACCGACGCCCGAGTCCGTCGCGGTGAAGCCTACTGAATCGGTCGAGACCAGCACCACATCCGTAACTGAGACAGGTTGGCCGTTGACCAGCATAACCGTAGCCGGCGCCAAGGAATCAATCACGAATGAAACCGAAGCTGAAGAACGGTTGCCCGCGAAGTCCGTAACTTGAGCCAAAACCGTATGCATGCCTTGCCCAAGCGCCGCGGGTGTGTAGGTGGCCGAGGATACTGTCACGATTGTCTGGGCGGTAACGTTTACGCTATCCAAGCTGAGTTGAACGGATGCGGGATCGATTCCCCGCTCCAGATCAGAATAGGCGGCAACTATCTGCGGCGTCGTGGTGGTGAGCGTGCTCCCGTCTGCCGGCGCGAGCGCCAAGGCTGGCGGGGTCACGTCATAGATCAGCACATTGAGCGAGACTGTCTTGGTCGCCTCGTTGTTATCCACCAAGTCACTGCTGTAGAAGGCGAGCGTGTGCGTCCCTGCCGCTAAGCTGAATGGCGTGGAATAGACAGTTTCGGCGCCGTTGTCCAGGCTGTAGCGAGTCTGCGCCACGCCGACACCCGAATCCGTCGCAGTAAAGCTCACCGAATCGGTAGAGACCAGCACCACGTCCGCAGCGGAAACGGGCTGGCCGTTGACCACCAAAGTCGTAAGAGGCGGCAGGGAGTCGATGAAGAATGAGGTCGTTGTCGCTGACCGGTTGCCTGCCAAGTCCGCCACTTGAGCGACGGCCGTGTGCATCCCTTGCCCAAGTGCCGCGGGCGTGTAAGTGGCCGAGGATGCGGTCACGATCGCTTGAGCCGTCACATCGATATTGTCGACGGCCAGGGACACTGAGGTGGGATCGATCCCCCGCTCCTGGTCAGAGTAGGCAGCAACGATCTGCGGCGTCGTGGTGGTGAGCGTGCTCCCGTCGACCGGCGAGAGCGCCAGAGCCGGCACGGTAACGTCATAGATCAGCACATTGAGCGAGACGGCCTTGGTCGTCTCGGCGTTACCCGCGACGTCACTGCTGAAGAAGGCAAGCGTGTGTGTCCCTGCCGCCAAGCTGAATGGCGCGGAATAGACAGTTTCGACGCCGTTGTTCAAGCTATAGCGAGTCTGGGCTACGCCAGTCCCTGAATCCGTTGCGCTGAAGCCAACTGAATCGGTCGAGACCAGCACCACATTCGTAGTTGAAACAGGCTGGCCGTTGACCAGCAAGGACGTAAGAGGCGGTAGGGAATCGATGAAGAATGAGGTCGCTGCCGTGGAGCGGTTGCCAGCCAAATCAGCAACTTGAGCTAAAATCGTGTGCTGGCCCTGCCCAAGCGCGGCAGGCGTGTAGGTAGCTGAGGATGCGGTAATCACTGTCTGGGCTGTCACGTTTATACTGTCGACTGTCAGGGACACTGATGCGGGATCGATCCCCCGCTCAAGGTCAGAATAGCCGGCAACGATCTGCGGCATCGTGGTGGTGAGTGTGCTGCCGTCCACGGGCGCAAGCGCCAAGGTCGGCGCGGTCACGTCATAAATCAGCACATTGAGCGAAACTGTCTTGCTCGCCTCGGTGTTACCCACCAAGTCACTGCTGTAGAAGGCGAGCGCGTGTGTTCCTGCGGCTAAGCTGAATGCTTCGGAATAGACAACCTCAGCGTCGTTGTCCAAGCTGTAGCGGGTCTGGGCCACACCGACGCCCGAGTCCGTTGCGGTAAAGCTCACTGGATCGGTCGAGACCAGCACCATGTCCGCAGTGGAAACGGGCTGGCCGTTGACCACCAAAGTCGTAAGAGGCGGCAGGGAGTCGATGAAGAATGAGGCCGATGCTGTGGAGCGGTTGCCCGCGAAGTCCGCCACTTGAGACATAACCGTATGCAGGCCCTGCGCGAGCGAGGCAGGCGTGTAGGTAGCTGAGGATGCTGTCACGATTGTCTGGGCTGTCACGTTTACGCTGTCCAAGCTAAGCTG
The DNA here is from genome assembly GCA_003450735.1 of Elusimicrobiota bacterium. Lineage (GTDB taxonomy): Bacteria > Elusimicrobiota > Elusimicrobia > UBA1565 > UBA1565 > UBA9639. Next base: position 172,806 of record DMEZ01000014.1, read on the forward strand.
AATGGATGTGGGATCGACCCCACGCTCTAGGTCAGAATAGCTGGCAACAATTTGCGGCGTCGTGATGGTGAGTGTGCTGCCGTCTACAGGCGCAAGCGCCAGAGTCGGCGCGGTCACGTCATAGATCAGCACATTGAGCGAGACTGTCTTGGTCGCCTCGTTGTTATCCACCAAGTCACTGCTGTAGAAGGCGAGCGTGTGCGTCCCTGCCGCCAAGCTGAATGGCGTGGAATAGGCAGTTTCGGCGCCGTTATCCATGCTATAGCGAGTCTGCGCCACGCCAGTCCCTGAATCTGTGGCGGTGAAGCCCACTGAATCGGTTGAGACCAGCACCACGTCCGCAGATGAAACAGGCTGACCGTTGACCAGCAAGGTCGTTAGAGGCGGCAGGGAATCAACCAGGAATGAAACCGAAGCTGACGACCGGTTGCCCGCAAAGTCTGCCACTTGAGCCATAACCGCGTGCAGGCCCTGCGCGAGCGCGGCAGGTGTGTAGGTAGCCGAGGAAGCTGTCGCAATCGCCTCGGCTGTCACATCAACGCTATCCAAATTGAGCTGGACCGAAGCCGAATCGATCCCACGGCCCAGGTCAGAATAGCTGGCAACAATTTGAGGCGTCGTGATGGTGAGCGTGCTGCCGTCCACCGGCGCGAGCGCCAGAGCCGGCGCGGTCACGTCATACGTCAGGACATTGAGCGAAACAGTCCTAGCTGCTTCAACGTTGCCGACCAAGTCATTGCTGTAGAAGGCAAGCGTGTGTGTCCCTGCCGCCAAGCTGAACGGCGCGGAATATTCAGCTTCAGCGCCGTTGTCCAAGCTGTAGCGGGTCTGCGCCACGCCGACACCCGTATCCGTCGCGCCGAAGCCAACCGAATCGGTCGAAACCAGCACCACATCCGCAGTCGGAACAGGCTGGCCGTTGACCAGCAGAACCGTGGCCGGCGGCATAGCGTCAACCCGCAGCAGGCCCGTTCGAGTCGTCTCGACGTTGCCGACGTTGTCCACGCTCTTGAAGTCGATGGAGTGCTCGCCCCCGTCCAGGAATATCGCTGAGGTGAAGGCTGCGAACGGCCCGCTGTCGATCGAGATCTCGATCCGGCTCACGCCCGAGCCCGGCCGGCCCGCGGGCAGGCTCGGATCCACGGCCGAGATGGAGACCGGCGTATGGGTCGAAAGCCAGCTCACGCCCTCGCCGTTGGTGAAAGTCGGCGAACCGAGGCTGATCGCGCTCACGGGCGGCGCCGCATCCAGCAGGACCGAGGTGCTCTTCATGACCTCGAGATTCCCCACCCGGTCCTCGCTCTGATGCTCGATGAAATAGGACGTCTCGCCGCCCGCAAGGCTGAAATCGAGCGGCGCTTGGACGAAGTCGCCGTTGTTGAACCGATACCGGACCAGGGCCAGCCCGGATGCCACCTGGCCGCGGACCGTGTCCGTCGCGGACAACGAGAACACCGTCCGCGTCGAAACATAGCCTTCCCAGGCGGGCTGGGACACGGCAAGCAAGGATTCGGGCGCCGCTGCGTCGACCGCCGCGGCGACGTATCGGACCGGTTCCCGGTTGCCGGGCACGTCCTCACTGAAGAAGCCGATGATGTGGATCCCGTCTCCGTCCGCTGCGAGCGTGAAAGTGGATGAGAACACCTCGCTCAAGCCCGGGGCCGGGTTGACGAAGGTCGAGCGGAGCACGCCGTCCACGTCGATCCTCTGCCACACCGTCCCTTGCCCTTGGCCGTCCTCCGGCGCGATCATGTCGTCTGCGGATACGATGTTGATCGGCGTGAGGGTGGAGACGAAGGTCGCGCTGCTGAGCGGACTCTCGCTGCCCGGGCCGAAAGCCGCCTGCGGCGGGCCGAACGTCAGCGCGGTCCGCGGCGGCAAGGTGTCGTAGACCACCTCGAAAGGCCCGGACATCGCCGAGGAGGGATGGGCGAGGAAGTCCTCGGCTCGGACCTGCAGCTGCCAGAGGCCGTCGTCCAAGTCCGACGCGGAGATCCGCTGGTGGGTGCTCACGAAGATCCTATCCGGCTTGCCCCCCCTCGGGGTCCCGCGGTCCTCGAGCTCCAGCAAGGACGCCTCGAAGAACGGCGCCGGGTCGCGGTCGTCGCTCACCGCGAAGCGCACTTCCACCGTGCTCTGGCCCGCGGCGAAGCGCTCGCCGCCGAGCGGACTCGCCAGCCGGATCGACGGCGGGGACGTGTCCACGAAGATCGTCCTGGTGTTGAGGGATTCGAGGTTCTCCACCCGGTCCTGACTCTGGTAGCCGAAAAGGTGCTCCCCTGCGGCCAAGGCCATGGAGGAAACGTAGTCCGCGAACTCGGCGCCGTTGTCCTTGAACCGGGTCCAGGCCAGACCGGCCGAGATGCCGTCCACGACCGGGTCCGCGGCCGAGAGCAGCAGGAAGGTCCCGGTGGAGATAGTGGCTGTTTCCGGCGAGGGGCCCTCACGCCATGGGCCGATGAATTGCAGGCTCGTCCCGGGCGGCGCGGCGTCTATGTGGATCGTCGCGCTCTTGAGCAGTTCCAGGTTGCCGGCCTTGTCCCGGCTCCTGAAATCCGCGACGTGGGCCCCGGCGGCCAGGGTGAAGGGCTCCCAGAAGACCCGGAAGGCCGGACCCGACGTGCCCGCGTCCACCCGGTATTCCGTATAGGCGACCCCGGTCGCTGTCCCGTAGACCACGGGGTCCACGGCATCGAAGCCGAAGGCGGTGATCGAGGAGGCGATGATCCTGTTCTGCTCGTCCGTGTATCGGGCCCCGCCGAAGGAACTGAGGCTGGTGACCGGAGGAGCGCCGTCCTGGGCGGGTCCGAGGATCGTGAAGATGGACGCCAAAGTCGACATCTCGACCCGGATCTCCTTGCGCAGGGTGTCGCGGACCTGGCCGGCGAGCTGGACCCACCCCTCCCCCGGCACGAAGTGATAGAGGTAGATATCCTGCTCCAAGACGTTCAGGGCCGCCAGGGTCGCGGTGGAGTAGCGGAACGTCAAGAGCAGGGGCGGCGAGAATGTGGCCGTATCCGGGCCGACCTCGTAGATCCCGGTGAGAGGATAGAGGCCTTGCGCGGCCGCGCTGGCCAGGACCACGACCCCCGTCGATTCGATCAGCTCGACCGGTACGATGGTCACGATCTGGCTGGCCGAGACCGAGGCCTCGGGCGAGCCGCTCACCGTCTCGGTGCTGGCGGCCAGGAACGGCCCGATCGTCCCCGGCGCGCCCGCCTGCGCCAGGCCGCCGCCCGAACCGCCTCGGGCCGAGACGCCGCCGTAATAGGGCCCCAGCAATCGGATGCGTCCGCCCGCTCCGCCTCCGCCTCCGCGCAGGCTTCCCGCCCCGCCCCGGCCGCCCTCGGCCTGGATGAGCCCGGTGCCGCTCAAAGCGCCGACCGACAGGTTGATGGTCCCTCCGCTGCCTCCGCCCCCGCCGTAATAGCCGGTCGTGGGCCCGGAAGAGCCGTTCACGCTCAAGCGGCCGTCCACGGTCNNCGGAACGCGTAGGTCGTCTTGATCCGCTCGGGTCCAATCACCCGCTCGGCCCACCGGCCGTCGTCGATCGCGTGGTAGGGCTGCATGCTCGGGATGACGCCGAGCGCCGCGAATCTCGGGATGTCGGACGGCGCCAGGTGCTGCGCGTGCTCGATCCGGAAGCGCCGGTCGCGGGGGCCGTCTTCCTCGGAGACGCGCGCGTAGATGTCGAGCAGCGTCCGGTTCGCCCGGTCGCCGATGGCGTGGACGACGACGTGCAGGCCGGCCTTGTCGGCGCCCGAGGCCCACGCGTAGAGCTCCTCCGGCGTGTTGACCAGGAGCCCGCGGTCGCGAGGCGCGTCGGTGAACGGCTCCTCGAAGGCCGCGGTGTGCGACCCGAGCGAGCCGTCCACGAAGCCTTTGAGCGCTCCGATGTGCAGCCAGGCGTCGCCGTGGCCGTCGCCGCCGAAGGTCTTCGCGGCGATCGTGTCGCGCAGGCGCTCCCAGCTCGCCAGCGGCACGGCGGCGTAGATGCGGGTCGTCAGCTCGTTCGCGTCGTGCGCGCGGCCGAACGCCTCGAGGTCGCTCCACGTGCCCATGTGCTGCACCGACGTGACGCCCTGGGCCGCGGCGTAGGCCATGGCCGCCTTCAGGGCCGCGTCGAGCTCTTCGGGCGAGGGATCGGGCACGGCGCCCGCGACCAGGCTCATCGCGTTGTCCTTGAGCACGCCCGTCGGCTCGCCGCCTGCGTCGCGGACGATGGTGCCGCCCTCCACGTCTCTCGTGGCGCGCGTGATGCCGGCCGCCTTCAGGGCGGCGCTGTTGGCCAGCACCATGTGTCCGTCGAGCCGGCTGACCATGACGGGGTGATTCGGCGTGCCCGCGTCGATCCAGTCCTTGCGCGGCAGCTCGCCGCCCCACAGTTCGTGATCCCAGTTGCCGCCCCTGATCCAGCGGCCCTCGGGAACCGACGCGGCGAACTCGGTGATGCGCCGCGCGAACTCCTCGGGCGTCGACGCGTCCCGCAGCTGCACCGAGGCCAGGTCGAAGCCGCCCTGAAGGAAGTGCACGTGCGCGTCGTTGAAGCCGGGGCTGACGAACGCGCCGCCCAGATCCAGGACGCGCGTCCCCTCGCCGGCGTAGCGGCGGATGTCGGCGGTCGCGCCGACGGCCCCCGTGGGGGCCCCCCCCGCCCCCCCCCCCCCCGCCGTAATAGCCGGTCGTGGGCCCGGAAGAGCCGTTCACGCTCAAGCGGCCGTCCACGGTCAGCGTCCCCTCCACGTTCAACGCGATCTCGCCTCCGCCCGGGCCTCCGGCCGCCCCGTTCGAGCCGCCCCCGCCGCTGCCCAGGTCGTCTGGACCCTCGACCGACCCGTACTCCGGCCCAGCCGGCGTGCCGCCATGGCCCATCCCGCCCTCGCCGCCGTAGCCGCCGCCTCCTCCGCCGCCGGTCCCCGATCCGCTCCCGGCCCCGAAGCCGTACCCCGCCTGCGCGGCGGCGCCGCCCGCGTAGCCCAACCCGTCCGCGTCGACGGAGCCGCCCGCGGACACGCTCATGTCGCCGAGCACGCGCAGGTTGACCTGATAATGCTTCTCGTCTTGGTTCGCCGCGTGCGTCAGCCGGCTGCCCGGGCCGATCGTCAAGCCGCCGAAGGTCCATTGGATCGTGCTTCCCTGCTCGAGCAGCGATTGCTGGGTCAAAGCCACCTGCCCTGAAGCGGACAACCCGGCCCCCTTCAAAGCGGCGCTCGTCATCGTCAGGTCCGTCACGGACAGATCCACAGGGGCGGCGCTGCTCATCTGGACGAAGGAATATGCGACGGTGAAAGCACCCAGGGTCAGCGAACTGCCGCCGATGGCCGCGGTGGAGATCGGGGTATAAGCCTTGCCGGGCGATTCCGCCGGGCTTTGTATGACGAGCGCGGGCGCCTGATTAGGCTTCCTGAAGAACATGGTCCCCGAGCCCGCGGAGGTCGCAAAGAAAGAAGCGGGGGCCTCTGCAGGAGGGACACTAGGAGCGAACCGGTTCGCGGCCGAAACGCTCAGTTGCGACGAGTCCTGCGCCACCGCCTCTATCGCGACCCGGCCCCCGCCTCCGCCCGCCGGGTATTCATTGGGCGAGAATCCGCCCCTGCCGCCGTCCGCCCGCACGACCCCGCCGCCTGCCAGCCGCTGGGCCCGGATGTTCACCGTGCCCCCGCTGCCGCCGCCGCCGCCCGCGCCCCCATGCTCGCCGGGAGAACGTACTCCGTCGGCTCCATCCGCCAGCGCGCTTCCATCGAGGGTCAGCAGGCCTCCCACGTTCAAAAGGATCGCCCCGCCTCCGGCCCCGCCTCTCACCTCCTGCGCTGATCCATTCGCGCCGCCGCTGCCGAGGTCCATGGGGCCGGTCAGGGACCCGTAGGCGGCCCCGGCCCTTGGGTTGGGATTCCCGAAATCGATCCGATACCCTCCGGGCCCGCCATAACCTCCGCCGTCCCCATACTGGTTTCCGCCGCCCGGCCCTTTCCCGCCCAGGTACCCGCACGGCATGCAGCCGCCCGCGAATCCCTTTCCGCTCGCGTCGATGGAGGCCCCGGCATCCACCGTCATGTCTCCGCCGACATCGAGGTCGATCAGGTTCAGCTTCTGGTCCGTGTTCGCCGCGTGGGTCAGCAAAGAGCCCGGCTCCATGCGCAGCGCGGCCAGCCGCACCGTATCCGACGTCGCCAGCGTCATGGACGCGCTGGGGTGCAGGGTCAGGGGCCCGGCCGCAACAGCCATGCCGGCCGCCAGCACCAGTTCGGGCCCGGCGGCTCCGTCCGGCCTCCCGACCGAGAGGCTCCCGAACTCGACCGCGGCCGAAGCCCTCACCACCACGCTTGCGTCGATGACGACCGCGTCCGTCGAGACCGGGACGGCTCCATTGTCCCAGTTGGCGGGGTCGTGCCAATTCCCGGCGCTCGGCCCGATCCAGGTCTGGCCGGGCCTGCTCCCGCTGCGCATGGAGCCCAGTCCGGTGAAGGCGGTCGATACCGCGCCCCGGCTCAGCCTGGCGGCCCGGGCGTAGTAGAGCGTGTTCGGCGTCAGACCCGTGAAGACGGCCCGTGGATCGTCGACGACGATCGCCAGGGGGTCGCTGAAATCCGGGCTCCTGGAAAGCTGGGCGAGGTAATAGGACCCGGCCGGGCTGCCGTTGGGATCCCAGCGGACGCTCATGCTGGAGGCGAACACGTCCTCGAAGGACGGATCGAGCGCCGCGGGAGCCTCGGCCGAGGGGTCGTAGAGCGTCCCGAGCTGGCCGTCCCCGGCCCCGGGCCCTCCTTTCGCGCCGCCGGCCAGGCTCAGGGCGCCGGCGAACCCCAGAGCCCCGGCGATCCGTCCTCCGCCCCCCCCGCCGCCGCGCATGTCGCCGGTTCCGCCCGCGCCGCCCTCGGCCTGGATGGTACCGGTCCCGCTCAGCGCGCCGACGGACAGGACGATGGCCCCTCCGCTGCCTCCGCCCCCGCCGTAATAGCCGGCCGTGGTACCGGACGAGCCGTTCGCGCTCAAGCGGCCGTCCACGGTCAAGGTCCCGCCCACGCTCAGGACGATCTCGCCTCCGCCGGCCCCTCCGCTCGCCCCGGTCGAGCCGCCTCCGCCGCTGCCCAAGTCGTCCGGCCCGGCCAAGGACCCGTATTCGGACCCCGCGGGCGTGCTCCAACGTCCCGCCCCGCCCTTTCCGCCGTAGCCCGCCCCGCCGCCGCCGTTCGCGCTTGCGACCGCGCCCGCGCCGGGGCCGGAGCCCGCCTGCTCAGGCAAGCCTCCCGGATGGCCCCGCCCATCCACGCTCACGGCTCCGCCCGCGGATACCGTCATGTTCCTGAGCACGCGCAGATTGACCTGATAACGCTTCGCGCCGTCGTTGGCCATGTGCGTCAGCCTGCTGCCCGAACTGATCGAGAGGTCGCCGATGATCCATTGGACCAGGTTGTTCTGTTCCAAGATCGAACTGCCTTCCAGGACCACTCCGCCCGGGGCCGTGAGGCTGGAGACCCGCAGGGTCGCGCTGACCAGGGTCAGCGTGGAGACGCTCGGCAGGGTCATGGTCGCCACCGTGATGTCGCTTCCGCTCGGGAAGCTCGTCTCGCCTTCGGGGAACTCCTTCTGCCCGCTCACGTTGCGGATGCGGTTAGGGCCGCTGAACTGCGCCAGGGAGAGGATCTTGACCGAGCTGATGTCCTCGAACTGGAGCCACGAGTAGCCCATCGTGAACGCGCTCAGGACCAGCGACTCGCCGCCGACGGAAGCGGTGGAGACCGGCGTGTAGGCCTCGCCGGGCGTATCGGCCGGGCTCCGTACGATGAGCGCGGGCGCCTGCCCCGGCTTCTTGAGGTAAACGGTCCCCGAGCCCGCGGAGGACGCGTAGGCGGGACAGAGCTCGAAGTAGCAGCTCGGCGGCACGTACCGGTTGGAGGCTGAGACGCTCAACTGGGAGGAATCCTCGTCCATGATATCTATCGCCACCCGGCCGCCGCCGCCGCCCGCCGGGTACTCGCCGACCCCGCCCCGGCCGCCGTCCGCCCGCACCGCCCCGCCACCGGCCAGCCTCCGGGCCCGGATGTTGACCGTTCCGCCGCTCCCGCCCCCTCCGGCCCATCCGCCCCATGCGGCGGACGGATTCCCGCCGTCGCCTCCGTCGGCGAGCGCGACGCCGTCAAGCGTCAGCCGGCCGCCCACGTTCAGCACGATGGCTCCGCCTCCGGCCCCGCCCGTCGCGGCCCAGTCATTTCCGTACGCCCCGCCGCTGCCGAGGTCCCTTGGATCGACCAGGGAGCCGTAGCCGGCCCCGGCCCCCTCAGGCCTCGTATTGGGGTTCATGGACGAATTCCGGTATCCTCCGGGGCCGCCGTAACCCCCGCCGTCGCAAGAATTGCTGCCGGCGCCGGGGCCGCGGCCGGACCCGTAAGACATGCTGCCGCCAGCGAACCCCTTCCCGCTCGCGTCGATGGAGGCCCCGGCATCCACCGTCATGTCCCCGCTGATATCGAGGTTGATGAGGCTCAGCTTCTGATCCGCATTGGCCGCATGGGTCAGCAATGAGCCGGATTCCATGCGCATCGAGGCGAAACGCGCCGTCTCCAGCGTCGCCAGGGTCATGGCCGCGTTGCGACGCAGGGTGATGGACCCGGCCGGGGCAGGCATGCCGGCCGCGAGCACCAGGTTGGGCGCGGTGGCGCCGTCCGCCCTGCCGAGCGTCAAAGCGCCGAACTCGACCGGGGCCGACGCGGTCACGAGCACGTCCCCGTCGATGGTCACGGGGTCCGTGGACATGGGCACGGCCTCGTTGTCCCAATTGGTGGGGTCGTGCCAGCTTCCCGCGCTCGGCCCGACCCAGGTCTGGCCGGGCATGACCCCGGTCGCCATGGAGCCCAGGGACAGGTACACGGTCGATACCGCGCCCCGGCTCATCCTCGCGACCCGGGCGTAGTAGAGGGTCCTCGGCGAGAGATCCGTGAACACGGCCTGCGCCTCCGAGGTGACGACCGACGCGGACACGCCGCTGAAATCCGCCGACTTCGAGAGCTGGACCAGATAGTAGGACCCGGCCGGGTTGCCGGCGGGGTCCCAGCGGACGCTCATGCTGGAGGAGAACACGCTCTCGAAGGCGGGGTCGAGCGCCAGGGGGACGACGGCCGAGGGGTCGTAGAGGGTGCCCGACTGCCCGCCCCTCTCGGCCCCGGCCGCGCTCAACGCGCCGGCGAAATCCAAGGCCCCGGCGATCCGCCCTCCGGCTCCGCCTCCGCCGCCCGCTCCGCCTGCGCCGCCCCCGGCCCGGATGACCCCCGTCCCGCCCAACGCGCCGGCCGAGATCTTGATGGTCCCGCCGCTGCCTCCGCCCCCGCCGTAGCCGTCGGCCGCGGTCCCGGACGAGCCGTCGGCGCTCAAGCGGCCGTCCACGATCAATGTCCCCTCCACCCTCAGGACGATCTCGCCTCCGCCGGCCCCTCCGCTCGCTCCAGTCGAGCCGCCTCCTCCGCTGCCCAAGTCGTCGGGCTCCGCGATGGACCCGTACGCCGGCCCTCCCGAGGCTCCGCCGTTCCCCGTCCCGCCGGCGCCGCCGTACCCGCCTCCGCCTCCGCCCTCGGCCGCGGACCCGCTTCCGGCTCCCGGCCCTTGGCCCGCAGGATAGCCCGCCCCGTCCGCGCTCACGGCTCCGCCCGCCGACACGGTCATGCCGCCGAGCACGCGCAGGTTGACCTGATAGCGCTTCTCGCCCGAGTTGGCCGCGTGCGTCAGCCTGCTGCCCGAGCTTATCGCCAAGCCGCCGAAGGTCCATTGAGCGGCGCTTCCCTGCTCCAAGATCGAATATTCGTCCAGAACGACCTGCCCGGAAGCGGACAGTTCGGCCGCCTTCCAGGTCGCGCTCGTCATCTGCAGGTCCGTCAACTCCAAGACCGCCGTGCTTACCTGGACGTTGGAGTGCGCGATCATGAACGCGCCCAGAGTCAGCGAGCCGCCGCCGATGGTTCCGGTGGTGATCGGGGTATAGGCATCCGAGTGCGTCTCGGCCGGGCTCCGTATGATGAGCGCGGGCGCCTGCCCCGGCTTCTTGAGGAACACGGTCCCCGACCCCGCAAAGGTCGCGACGGCGGGGCAGGTGCCCATGGGACAGCCCGGCGGCACATACCGGTTCGAGGCCGAGACCGTGAGGTGCGATGAGTCCTCCTCCAGCACCTCTATGGCGACCCGGCCCCCGCCGCCGCCTGCCGGATATTCACCGGTTCCGCCCTTGCCGCCGTCGGCCCGGACCACCCCGCCGCCGGACAGGCTCCGAGCCCGGATGTTGACCGTGCCGCCGCTCCCGCCGCCGCCGGCCCACCCTCCCCACGGACTGGACGCATTCCCGCCGTCGCCTCCATCCGCGTGCGCGGCTCCGTCGAGAGTCAGCCGGCCGCCCACGTCCAGGAGGATGGCTCCGCCTCCGGCCCCGCCCGTCGCGGCCCAGTCATTTCCGTACGCCCCGCCGCTGCCGAGGTCCC
>DMEZ01000014.1:183279-192858 GCA_003450735.1 Elusimicrobiota bacterium
CCCCCCCCCCGGCCCCCGCCTGTCGCGCTCTGCTCGCTCCCGTTCGCCCCGCCGCTGCCGAGGTCCCAGGGATCGAGCAGGGAGCCGTAGCCGGCTCCGGCCCCTTCCGGTCTCGTAATCGGGTTCATGGACGAGTTCCGATACCCTCCGGGCCCGCCATACCCCCCGCCGTCGCAGTAATTGCTGCCGCCGCCCGGGCCCCAGCCGCTCGTGTGGGATAGGTCGCCGCCCGCGTAGCCGCGCGAGTTCGCGTCCAGCGCGCCGCCGGCCTCCACCACCATGTCCCCGCTGACTTCGAGGCTCAGGACGCTCTCGCGCTGCGTCGAGTTGGGGCTGTGCTCCACCTTGGCGCCGGATTTGACGGTCAGGGACCCGAAATGGAGGGTCTCTAGGGAAGCTTGCGACAGCAAGGCCCGCTCATGGACCACGACCGAGCCGGCGTACAATGCGGCGTTGGAAACGACCAGGACCGGGGCGGAGATCCCGTCGGCATCGCCCAGCTCGATGGCTTGGACCCGGACCGGGCCCGTGGTGATGCTCACCGATTCCCAGGAGGCGATGCTCACCAGGTCGGCCTCTTTCGGGACGCCCAAGGGTTGCCAGTTGCCGGCCGAATGCCAGTTCCCGTCGCCCGCGAAACCGGTCCAGGCTCTCCTCACGGGCACGGGGCCGATGACGATCAGCCGCTCTTGGACCTGCTCCGCGTTGCCCAGGTTGTCTGCCGAATAGAAAGCGAGGGTATATGATCCCTCGGCCAAGGCGAAGGGGGCGCTGTAGTCGGCCGGCACGGAGTCGACGTAGTACTTGATGAACCCGACGCCCGAGGCCGAGGCGCCGGGGTCTGAAGCCGTGAGCGCGATGGAGGACCCTTCCTCTATATAGAGCGCTCCGCCGGACGTCTCGGAATAGCCCAGCGCGTCCAGCCGGGTGGCGGGCGGGGTGGCGTCCACGTAGACCTGGGTGGAGCGCACGGCGTCCACGTTGCCGACCCGGTCTACGGCGCGGTACTCGATGGAGCGCACCCCCTCGGACAGCGAGAAGGAGGCCTGATAGACCTCGAAGGGCGCGCCCGAGGCCAGGCGGTACTCGATGCGCTCCGGGCCGGATGCGCCGTCCTCGGCCGTGAAGCCCGCGGCGCTGGAAGTGGCGATGAACAGCCGGCCGGAGGCGTTCGTGAAGCGCGGGCCGGTGAAGACCGTCCCGGCGATGGGCGGGGTGGTATCTACCGCGACGCTGAAGCTTCTGACCGCCTCTTCGTTGGAGGCCAGGTCCACGCTGTAGTAGCGGATGACGTGCGGCCCCTCGACTCCGAGCGTGAACGTGCCGGTATAGACCGCGAAAGTGTCCGAGTCCACGGCGTAGAGCGTCCTCTCCACGCCCAGCCCCAGGCCATCGTTTGCTTCCGCCAGATCATCTGCGACGCTGAAGCCTATGGACGCGGAACTGCTTGCATAGACCCACCCGGCTCCGCCGGGGGCCCACGCTCCGGACATGAGCAACTCCGTCCTCGGCGGCGCGGTGTCTTGGGTCGATTCGACGATCTCGAAAGAGGAGCCCCACACCGTCGCCGAGTTCATCGCGAAGTCGGTCGCGGAGACGCTCAACGCCCACAAGCCGTCATCGAGCCCTCGCGGATCGACGATCTGCCCGAGTCTTACGGCGACGAGCTCCGGGCTTGAGGGCCGCGGGGTGCCGCGATCTTCCAATCGCACAAGCCATGCCGAGGATGATGGGGCCGGGTCGTAATTATCCGTCACCGCGAAGGAAACGGTGAAGGTGTCATGGCCCGATTCATAAATGCCCCCGGACGGGCTGAGATCGGAGATGATGGGCGCGGAAGCATCCACTACGACTCCGGTGGAATGGAACGCCTCGGCGTTGCCCACGTTGTCCCGGCTCCAATACGCGACGGCATGCGTGCCTTCGATAAGCGAGAACTCCCCGTTGTAGGCGGGATTCAGGCAGCTCCCGGCGGGAGCCGTGTTCGATATCTCGGGCCGGGTGCGACTCGTGAAGCCGCAATCTTCCAGGGGCAGCAGATCTACCAGGTAATACGTCTCGGCGACGCCGGAGCGCACGCCGTTCGATTCCGGATCTTGGGCTTCCAGAACTACCGCGGCGGTTGCAGACAGCACCAGCCGGCCCGCGGCGTCCGAGGCAACGGCGCCATGAACGATGTGAAGCGTGGTCTCCGGCGGGGCGGCATCCACCAGTATCGTGGTGCTGCGCAGGACTTCAAGATTCCCCACGCGATCAAGGCTCTGGTAGGAGAGCGGATGGAGTCCTTCGGAGAGCGCGAAGGCCGATGAGTAGCTCTTGAACTCCCCGCCGTTGTCCTGCCAGTGAGTAAGACTCACGCCGGAAGCTCCGCCGCCTGAGGCCGGATCCTGCGCCGACAAGGCTATCGTGGATGTCCCGGCCGCATAGAGCATCCCTGAAACCACGGCAGAGGAACCTTCGATCTGCAGGATGGTCTGCGGCGGCGTTGCGTCCACCCACACGGTCGCGGAGCGGGTAAGCTCCTCGTTGCCTGCATTGTCCAGGCTGTAGAACGACATCGACACGGAACCATCCGGGGACGGCAGGCTGAACGTGCCGGACTGCACCGCGAGCGCCCCGCCGGCCACGCTCAAGTAGCTCTCCTTGACTCCGGAGCCCGTCCCGGGATCCGAGGCCTCGAGGCCCAGCTCGGTCCGTGTGCTTATAAATGTGCCGCTGGACTCGGCCACGAATGAGGAGATCCCCACCTTGAGCGCGGTCACGGGCGCGCTTAGATCGATGTAAATCGTCGCGGCACGAAGCGGCTCGTAGTTGCCTACGCGGTCCGCGCTGCGGAACTCTATGACGTGCCCGCCTTCGGTCAGGGTGAAGGTCGAGGCATAGGCCGTAAACGGCGCGTCTGTGGCAGCATCGACTCGATATTCGGTCAGCAAGACGCCCGAGGAGGAATCATCGACCGTAAAGCCGATGCTGGTCCCGTAGCCCAGGAACATCCGTCCCAGCACGTCCGTGAAAGCCGGGCTTGAGAAAGCGAGAGTGGTCTGCGGCGGGGCCGCGTCGACGGCCACGGAAGAGCGCCGGATTCCCTCGAGATTACCCACGCGATCTTCGGAGCGGTACTCGATGAAGTTGATTCCATCACCCAGGTTGAGCTGGGTGACCGGCTCCGTAGAGATGAAGCTTGTCCCGCCGATGTCGACGCGGGTCAGCTTGAAGCCGGAGGCCACGCCGTTCGATGCGATGTCCTGCGCGGACAGGGATGCGGCAGATACGCTGGAGATATACAGCATGCCGGCGACTTGAGCCGAGGAGCCCGCGATTTCGAGCAAAGTTTGTGGCGGGGTGGCGTCCACGGCCGCTGTTGCGATCTTGATGGATTCAAGATGTCCGAGAACGTCCGCGCTGAAATAGGACAGGGTATGTGTGCCGGGTTCCGTAAGATAGAACGGTGTGCTCTCGAATACGTTATAGGCCGTGCCGTTCAAAGTGTAAGAGGTGTACGCGACGCCGAGGCCGGAACTGTCGTAGACCTGGATCAAATCATCAAAGGCAATAAATCCTATCGGCGTGGTACTGCTGACGTAGTTGAGCTCGCCGGGGACTGCGTTCGCGCCCAAGTTCAAGGCCGTCCTTGGGGGCAGGGTGTCGTGCATGATCTCGAATGCGTTGCCGTAAACTACGGTAGAGTTCATCACGTAGTCGGTGGCCGTGACCTTCAAAACCCAGAGACCGTCGTCCAGTGTCCAGGGGTCGATGATCTGGCCCGCGCCGACGGCGACGACAAGCGCGGTATCCGATGAGCGATATATGCCGCGATCTACAAGCCGGACAAGATAGGCTTGTGCGCTAGGAGATGGGTCGTGGTTGTCGGATGTGGAGTAGCTTACAGTGAAGGAGGTGCCGGTTACGAATATCCCGCCGGACGGATAAATCATAGAAATGACCGGAGGGGCCGCATCCATCGTGAATGTGGCGGCGGTCGAGGCCGCGTTGCCCATAAAGTCACGGACCTCTATACTCAGGGCATGAGTGCCGTCCGCAAGGAGCGGCACGCCCAGCGTCATGCTTGAAGCCGTGAGCTGAGTCGGCGTATAGGTGCTTTCATCTATTGATACGCGTACCGATGCGGTGTTGACGCCGGAACCCTGAAAGTCAACGGCGATGTCCGGGTCTCCAAATCCGATCGTTATCGGCGTGGAGTTCGTCCCAAGGGCGGATCCGTCAATAGGATGAATGATTTGAACGACCGGCGCCGTCGCGTCTATTGCAATCGTGGCTATATGGATGGCTTCTAAATGGCCCAGCGCATCCGCGCTGAAATATCGCAACAGATGCGGTTCATCACCGTGGATGGTGAAAGTTGAAACATAGGCCGAGAAGGCCGACCCGTCGAGCGAGTAGGATGTGTAGGCGACGCCGACGCCGATGTTGTCGAACAGCCGGTTCCAGTCATCCTGCGCCATGAGCGAGAGGAACGTCGTGCTGGCCACGTAAAGGTGGTTCTCGGACTCGAGATATTGCGGCCCTGGGGATAGGATACTCGTCCGAGGCGGCAGGGTATCCCTGCTCGGCCGGACGACGATTAAAACGATCTTCCGCCTTTCGTTGCCGACCATATCCTTCAGGACCAGATGGATGGTATGGCTGCCCATCTCCAGCATGAATGGCGTCGTGTAGCGCGGGTTGGCGCAACTGCCCTGAGCGGCCATGGAGTCATAAGCGGCGCCGACGCATTCCTCCGGCGTCAAATCAATGAAGAACTGGACGTCCGCCACGCCGGAGCCGGGTACGCCGGGCAGACTTTGGATTGCGGGGTCTTGTGTGAGTAGAGATATCGAGGCGGATGACGCCGCGACAAGTTCGCCGTTCTCAACGCTCGAACTGCCGGCGACCTCCAGGGTCGCTTCGGGCGGTTCGGAATCGACGTAGAACGCGAGAGTCTTCGTCGCCTCCGTGTTGCTGGCCCGGTCCACGCTGAACCACGACAGGGCATGCTTTCCCTCCGCGAACAGCAGGGGGTTGATAAACGTGCTGGGAGTCGCGGTCATCGTGTCGATCGCGTCCAGGAAGTAGTCGATGTGATCCAAGCCGGATCTCGCACAGCCATGGACTTTCGGATCCAGCGCCGAGAGCCGGGTTTGAGTCGTCGTCGAGAGGTAGATCCGGCTTTCGGACTCGGCCATAGCTCCGAGGAAATCCAGGGCGCTCGTCGGAGGCGTGGTGTCCGGACGGACCACGAACCGCACGGCCTGTTCGTCGCCGCCCGGCACGAGCGGGTGCATCATGACATGGGCGAATAATTTTAGAGTTACGTCGATGTTCCCGGCTTGGAGATCCGAGACGAATTGGTGGCGGGTCTGGATGAAGCGGGTCTGCCCCGGCTGGATGGTGGTCGAATCCTGGTCGACGGCATGGGGGAAAGCGATGCCGGTTGCGCTGCTAGGGGTCACGCGGAAGCCTTCGGCCGGGTCGTCGCTGTCTGAGTCGACCATGACGGGGATGATGATGGCGCCGGACTCGTCGGCGGTGGCGTAGATTTGGGAGGAGGCGATCCGGGCACAGAAGAACGACGCCAGCAGGGCGGCGGGCAGCAAAACGTTCAAACGGCTGGCTGCATTCGGCACTTCAATCCTCTTTAGCAATTATTGCTCAATGCACTGGCGATCCCCGCAACAACCTGTATATTTCATATAACGGGCTCGCGAGTTCCTTGAACTCGCGGTAGAAGCTGTCGGCAGGGATCAGGCGCTCGCAGAGGTGCGTGGCGTCGCAATAGTTGCCTCGAGTGTCAGGTGCTTTTTGCATTCTCTACCCTCTAAACGCTGTTTCCCATTGTTAACGTTTGCCTGCCAGGACTTCCAGTAGCAGCACCATTCCAAGAATGATTGTGATTATTGAACCCCACGTAACCAAGTGTAAAGTCGCGTCATAGGATGTGAATTGCCTGCCGTACGGGAAAGGGTAGCGCTTCTGGTGCTCGATTGTCATTGCGGCGAATTGTTTACGGAAGAGGCAATATATTGTCCCGAATACGAGGAAGCATGTACCTCCTATTTCCTTGTCCGACTGAGAAGAAAGAGACAAAACTCCAAAAAATATTACCAGACAGACAAGTCCAACAATAAACAATCCGGGGATCGGCCGTATATTGTTGTTTGACATACCATTTGCTCCTTCACTATGAGATCGTTGATTTCCAGTCATGGACATCCCTGTCTAGTTGCTGGTTGGGGGAAATAGGACGGCAACTTCATCAGGAATTGGAACAACTGGTCCAGCGAGAAGACTTTGTATATGCTTATCGCGCCACCTGGCGTCGCGTACCCGAACTCATTGACCGGCTGGAAATTCCCAAAGTCAAATCCCCTTGCATACGCACCGGTGATCGGTGAACCCAACAAAGGAGGAGCAACTTGCGCTGAGTAATTCCATCCCAGACTAGCGTTTTGATTTGAATGCGTGATTGATGCTCCGGGTGTGCCGAGTGCAAAGCCGGCGTATGGATAATAGTTGCCTTTTTCACTAATAACGCCGACAGTAATAGGAATCCCGAAATCGCGAACGAAGTTAAAGTTCCAGTAATCGAGTCCAAGGGGATCGACGTACTTCAGCGGGTTGTTGGCCGAGTACGCGAACAAGTTCAAATCCCCCCCCGCGAACCCGATCGGATCCTCCTGCATGAACGTCCCCGCATCCGGATCCTGCTCCCTATGCCCCATGTGGTTCTGCCCCGTCTCCCAATCGTGCTCCGTCCCACCACCGTACATGAACGAGTTCCCCACCCCAGACATCCCCAGCAACGTCCCCGACCCATCCCTCACGGTCGGCTTCCCGTACGCCGTATATTCGTAGCTCTCAACCACGCTCCCGCTTGCGTTCGTCAAAGCCACAACGCTCCCCAGCGCGTCAGCGTGGTAGTAATAGTCAGTCGTTCCCTGCCTCATCGCCAGCGGCGACCCCAACCCCGGCCCGTGCGTGAACAAGGCCAGCAGGTTGTTCGAGCCGTCCAATATCGCCAACACATCATCGTTGTCGTAGACGTACCTCAAAGTCTTGCTCGTGTCCCCGCTCAAGCTCTTCTCGATACGCCTTCCCTTCGCGTCGTACTTGTACGTCCATACCGCCCCGTCCGGAAGATGCGCTTCAACGCGGCGGTTCTCGCTGTCGTAGACGTAGCTCGTCGTCTGCCCCGTCAGCTTACCCGTCGCCGATATCCGGTTACCGTTCGCGTCGTGGCCGTACGTATAGAAGTTATCCCACCGTATCCTGTTGGCATAGTCGTAATCGAACACCGTCCCGCTCGAATCCGCTATCCTGTTCCCAGCCTTGTCATACTCGAACGTCTCGACCGCCCCGACCGGCCCATCCGGACCCAGGTTCACGGCGAACGTCAGCCTGTGCAGAACGTCGTAGACGTATATATGCGCCCCGCTCAGATCGTATTTGCTGAGCCGGTTGCCCGCGTTATCGTATACGTAGGTCGCATAGGCGACCACGTAGCTTCCCAGGGCATGGTAAACCGCCGTAGACTGTCCCGCCGCGTCATAGCCGTAGCCCGCCTCGACGCCGTTAGGGTAGCGCAATAGCGTCTGCCGGCCCAGCAGATCGTAATCGAACGCGAACGTCCCGGAGGGGCTAATTTTTTCGTTGCTTGACATAGTAATAGCCCAGGTCGGGATCGATACATAGCCGAATATCTCCGGTTAGGGATCTTTCAACTTGGACAATCCAAAATCCTGGTTGGGCAGTGCCGTATCCAGACAATCCGAAGGAGAATTTGGAGAATGTTATTGTCGGCTTGCCGTTTGTATACTCGAATTCCCATTTGTCACTGGCCTTGAATTCTTTGCTTTCATGCGTCTTGAAATAGTGCACATAGGTTCCATCTGAGTTCAATTGCAAGTTATCAATGGCCTTCCTGTGGTTAGCTTCGTATCTCCCTATTACAAATGAGCGGTCAATCATTCTCGAGCAACCCAGGCATGTTACAAGCGTGACTAGGACGAAATATCTCCAATTGATAGTCATCTGCGCATCGGCTCCATCCACGTATATACCTGAGTCATATTGCCTCCGAATCGAAAAGAGTCTCGATTCCATGATGGTCCATACCCATAGAGTAAAGAAGTCATACTTGTCGTATTAGTCAGGGTAAAAGTAAGCGTATTGTCAGGATTTGGAATAATATCTATGCGGTAGTTGCCTACAAATTGTCGTGTCGAATTTGAGCCGGCCTGCCAGAGCCCCTCCAGACCAAACCCTGCTCTGTAGTTGGTGAGCGGGTCATATTCTCCGCATTGCATTCCTACATTCTTACTGTAAAATGCCTCGCGAGCCCTATGAACACCCGGGGCAAATCGCAAATCGAACACTTGATTGCTTCCGGATCCGAAGGTTCTAGATCTGTGGCCTGTTCCCGAAGCCCACTCCCACAACATTTGGCGAGACTCTTTCCAACTAAGTCCCAATGGATCTATCAGATTGGTTGGGCTCTCCGCAGCGAACGCAAAAAGATTCACATCCCCCCCCGCAAATCCGATCGGATCCTCCTGCATGAACGTCCCCGCATCCGGATCCTGCTCCCTATGCCCCATGTGGTTCTGCCCAGTCTCCGGATCGCGCTCCGTCCCACCGTACATGAACGGGTTCCCCACCACCGACATCCCCCGCAACGTCCCCATCCCATCCCTCACGAAAGGCCTTCCGTACGCCGTGTACTCGTAGCTCTCAACCACGCTCCCGCTCGAGTTCGTCAAAGCCACGACGCTCCCCAGCGCGTCCGCGTGGTAGTAATAGTCCGTCGTTCCCTGCCTCATGGCCAATGGCCGCCCCAGCCCCGGCCCATGCGTGAACAAAGCCAGCAGGTTGTTCGAGCCGTCCAATATCGCCAACACATCCTCGTTGTCGTAAACGTACCTCAACGTCTTGCTCGCATCCCCGGTGAGCGACTTCTCTACCCTCCGTCCCTTCGCGTCGTACTTGTACGTCCATACCGCCCCGTCCGGAAGATGAGCTTCAACGCGGCGGTTCTCGCTGTCGTAGACGTAGCTCGTCGTCTGCCCCGTCAGCTTCCCCGTCGCCGATATCCGGTTACCGTTCGCGTCGTGCTCATACGTATAGAAGTTGTCCCACTGTATCCTGTTCGCATAGTCGTAATCGAACACCGTCCCGCTCGAATCCGCTATCCTGTTCCCAGCCTTGTCATGCTCGAACGTCTCGACCGCCCCGACCGGCCCATCCGGGCCCAGGTTCACGGCGACTGTCAGCCTGTGCAGAACGTCGTAGACGTATAAATGCGCCCCGCTCAGATCGTACTTGCTGAGCCGGTTGCCCGCGTTATCGTATGCGTAGGTCGCATAGGCGACCACGTAGCTTCCCAGGGCATGGTAAACCGCCGTAGACTGTCCCGCCGCGTCATAGCCGTAGCCCGCCTCGATGCCGTTGGGGTAGCGCAATAGCGTCTGCTGGCCCAGCAGGTCGTACTCGAACGCGAACGTCCCGGAGGGGCTTACCAATTGTATGAGCCGGTTCATGCCGTCGTATTGGTAGCTGAAGCTCCCCCACGGCGTGCTCATGCCT
>DMEZ01000032.1:0-10245 GCA_003450735.1 Elusimicrobiota bacterium
AATGATTTTTCTACAGCTTCGTTGGATTGCCTATATACGCGACATCACCCCTTGACAGACGCTATATATTGTATATACTATAAGTGATGCATGAAATTTGACTGGGACCCAGAGAAGGCGGCAGAGAACGCGGCGAAACATGGCATCTCTTTCGATCAGGCAATCAAGGCATTCGATGACCCGGATGCGATATTCATTGTGGACACCGAGCACTCCGAAGGAGAAATCAGGGAGAAGCTCCTCGGCGTGGCGGATGAGACCGGAATCGTTCTCGTCGTCTTTACCGAGCGGCATGGGGATGTCATCCGGATAATAAGCGCGCGGGAAGCGACCACGAAGGAAAAAGTGTTCTATGCAAAAGACTAGAAAACAGGTTGACGAGACCACCGATATCCCGGAACTCACGGATGCCGAACTAAAGCGGGCCCGCCGAGTTACGCCCCGAGAGACCGAAGCTTTCCGTCGGGCAATCGAGGAGAAACTGGGTGTTTCGCGACCACCAAGGATTGGTCGGCCTCCGAAGCGTCCCTCTGACAAGTATGTTCCTATCTCCTGGAGAACGCCCCCGGAAGTCATGAAGTGGCTCATAGCCCAGGCTCGGAATGCCGGGGTGGGGAAATACCAGACCTTTCTTAGCTTGCTGCTGCGAGGCATGATGCGTTACCGCGTAGTTAGAGAGAAAAACGGAATCACGCTCAAGCTTCCCAACTCGGATCATGTGATTGTGATTGCTTCTGAAGAGTCCGTGAATCGAGCATCTCATTCAAAACGAGCCTAGACGTGTGCGGCCGGTACAAGAGCAATCCAACACTGGATTGAGCTGCCGGGCTTTTAATGGGGGCATCGAGAAAAGTGAGCAAATCGCCGCGGCCGCTCGGGAGCGCCTGCAGCCCAGCCCTTTGTTGAAGCTTCAGCATGAAGAAACTTCGCTGGATCGCAGTCGCCCTCGTCCTGATGATCGGCGCCCTGGCCTATTCGATCAGGCCAGGGACCCTCTACATCCGGATCGTGGAGTCGCCATGGACTTCGCTCACCTTGAGCTCCCCATCCGGCAAGACCATCTCCTACTCTCCCGGAGACGCGATCCGATTCTGGCCGGTCCAATACGGGATCCACAAGGTCACCATCACCTTCCCCGACCAAAGGACCGCCTGGCTGAGGTATTACCACTACGACGCCGGGGTGCGCAAACGAGCCGAAATGATCATCCAGCGGCTTCCGGATGGCGAATCCCTGCGCATCACCCAGATCTACAACAAGTCGGAAAAGGTGGAGCGCACCATCCGGATCTCAGAGACATCGCAGGAGCAGCCGGTGCACATCGACGGGCCGGCAGGCTAGGATGGCGCATCCTGACATCGGGTCCAACGGAGGATTGAAATGAATCAGCTCATCCTGCTCACGCTGTTGACTTGCGCTCTCGCGCTCCCCTGCTCCGCGCTGGAAGCCGAGCTCCAGTTCTACGTCAAGGCCGGCACCGAGACGATCAAGGACCTCAAGCTCAAGAAATTGAATTCCGAGGGCATCGAAGCCCTGACCAAGAAGCGCTATACAGACGCCGCCCGCATCTACTCCGACTTCATCCAGCGCGCCCCCCAATCGCCCATCGGCTACGCCAACCGCGGCAGCGCCTACAACAGCCTCCAGCGATTCGAGGAGGCCTCCGCCGACTACGCGAAGGCCGTGCGCCTCGACCCCAGCCTAAAGAAGATGATCGACCCCAGCAAGCCCCTCGTCGACAAAGCCATGAGCGTCATCGACGAAGGAGACCTCGACAAGGCGGAGACCCTCCTCACGTCAGCGGCCAAGATGAACCCCAAGAGCGCGGCCGCCTGGAACGAGCTCGCCTTCATCAAGAGCCAGAAGCAGGACTACCCCAAGTGCATCGAACTCGCGTCCAAGGCCATCGCCATCGACGGGACCAACGCGGACGCGCTGGCGAACAGGGGGGGATGCCGGAGCGGTTCCGGCCGCTACAAGGAAGCGCTGGCCGACCTCGACAAGGCCATCGCCTTGGGGCGCGGCCAGGCTGAGAGCTATCTCAACCGGGCCGGCGTCAACGCGGCGCTGAAGAAATGCACGGCCGCGGCCGCGGACGCCGCGAAGGCGGTATCGATGGCCCCGAGCCTCAAGGACGCGGCCACCCGGATGCTCACCGGCTGCGGGCGCTAGTCCTTCCGCTCCCGCTTCGCCTTCAGCAGGTCGGCCAGCGTGCCCGACTCCGCCGGCGGCCGGGCCGCCTTATCCTGATACTCCTTAAGGGTCTGCGCGTCCTCCTCCGCGGCCCGGCTCAGCGAGGCCAGGGACAAGGACAGCTTCCGGGCGGCGACGTCCACGCCCTCCACCCGCACCTCGACATCCTGCCCCTCCGAGATCACTTCCTTCGGATGCGCGATCCTGCGCCCCGCGCCCAGCTTCGAGATATGGATGAGCCCGTCCACGCCCTCGCCCAGGGTCACGAAGGCCCCGAACGGCGCCAGCCGCGAGACCTTCCCGGTGTGATAGGTCCCCAGCGGCCAAAGCTCCGCCGCACGCTCCCACGGGTCGGGCAAAGCGTCCTTCAGGCTGAACGAGAGCCGGTCGTTGTCCCAATCCAGCTTCTTGATCACCACCTCGACTTCCTGCCCGAGGGAAAGCTTGTCCTCCACCTTCTCCGTGCGGCTCCAGGCGATCTCCGAGACCGGCAGCAGCCCCTCGACCCCGCCGATGTCCACGAACGCGCCGAATTTCTGGAGGGAGGTCACCCGCCCCTGCACCCGCATCCCTTCCTTCAGGGTCTCCTTGAGCCCCTGCGCCTTCTCCTTGCGTTCAGCCTCCACGATCGCCTTGCGCGAGAGGACCACGTTCCTGTCCCCGCATTCCGTCACTTTGAAGATCAGCGACCGCCCCACCACCGAGGCCCGGTCCTCGTTCCGCGCCAGCCCCATCTGGGAGAACGGGCAGAAGGCCCGCACGGTGCCGATCTTGATCTCGAAGCCGCCCTTCACCTCCTTGGCGACCATCCCCTCGACCGGGATCCCGTTCGCCTTCGCGTCCCTCATCTGGGCCGTGCCCACGCTGCCGGAGCCGATCCTCACGGTGAAGCGCATCTCCCGGTCGTTGGAGGGCAGGTAATAGGCCCGGATCTTGTCGCCCTCCTGGACGATCAGGTTCCCCGCGTCGTCCAGGACTTCCCGCCGCTCCAGCAGCCCCTCGCCCTTCGTCCCCACGTTCAGGAACACGTACTCCGAGGAGATCTTCACGATCACCGCTTCCACCGCCTGCCCCGGCTCGAGCCGGACGGGCTGCTTGAACTCCTGGTTGAGCAGCGATTCGAAATCTTCTTCTTTATGGTCTTCCATGGTCCTCTCCTCAGCGGTGTCCGGAAGCTTTCAGCGCGGCCTCGGCCTTGGGCAGATACTTCAGCGCGTCCGCATAGCCCGGCTCGATCGCCAGCGCGGCCCTGAGCTCATCCGTCGCCTTGCGCCAGTCCCGGTTCCAGTATAGCACGGCTAGATTGTAGTGCGGCTTGGCCGCGCGGGGGTTCACGGCCATCGCCCGGCGGTAGGCCGCCTCCGCGTCGTCCCGGCGGCCCGCCTTCTCGAGGGCCACCCCCTGGTTCACCAGCACGTCCATCGCGGAGGAACGGACGCCCTGCTTGAGCTCCGGCAGGGAATGGTAGCGCTCGGTCAAAGCGATGAGCCCGTCGTAGAGAGCGGCCGCCTCGTCGTAGCGGGCGGCCGCCGCGGACAGGTCGTTCGACCGGTACGCCAGGAACGCCAGGTAGGCCGGCGCGTCCGGCAGAAGCCGCTTCATCGCCCAGCCCGCCAGCAGATGAAAGCTCGCCTCGGCGTCGGCGCCCTTATCCAGGAGAGCGGCGCCCAGGCGCTGTCGGGAGAGCGCGTAGGCGTCCACCAGGTCGGAGGTGAAGAAATCCGGCCGCTCGTCGTAGCGGTAGTCCCCGCGCCGCACGATGAACTCCCAGGGGAGCGCGCTCAGCGCCGTGGAGGTCGAAAGGCCCGCCAGCAGGCCCCGCGGCGGGCCCAGCGGCAGGCCCGGGGGGAGGTCGACGTCCGTGGTGGCGAACGCAGGCTCCGCGTTGCGCGAGAGGAACTCCTGAAAATCCTTCAGCTCCTGCAGGGGGCCCGGATTCAGCGGGATCCCGCCGCTCTTCTCCCAGCGCGCGGCGGAATTCTGGTACCACGGGCTGTGGGCGATGCCCTGCCCGACGACGCGCACGTCGGGCCGCAGGTTTTCGACCCGGTGATAGTGCCAGAGGCTGAAGATCTGGACGTCCTTCTTCGCGATCACCAGGGAGCCCCTGGGAGCCGAACGCATCACGTTGTGGACGTAATCGTAGGCCAGCAGGTTCCAGCGCCGGTCCATCTGAGCCCAGCGCCCGAAGAACCAGGGCTGGATCGCCAGGGCCAGCGCCGCGACGGCCGGCGTCGGGAGAGCGGAGACCCCCTCGGCCGCCCAAAGGGCCAGGACGACGTCGGAGAGCAGGTAGTGCGGCTCGACGATGGCCAGCGCGTGCGGGTTCGGCGGCATGTTCGCCAGGTAGAGGAACACCGGCCCGCTCAGCACGTAGAGCAGGGAATAGGCCCAGAAGCGCCGCCGCTCGCCCCAGGCCCGCCAAAGCCCCAACAGGGTCAAGGCCAGCCCCAGGGGCCCGAAGGCCGCCCACAGGTGCCCCGCGTACACCTTCAGGTTCGGCAGGAACATCGAGCCCGGCGCGTAGCTCTTCGAGAGCAGGTCGAGCGTGCCGCCGTAGCCGCGCCGGGTCAGCGAGCCCACGAAATTGTACAGCGTCGAAGGATGGTTCCAGTCCAGCCATGGCCCCGCGGAGGAGCGGAAGGGGAGATAGAGGTAGATCGCGAGCCCGAGAAGTCCGAAGCCCGCGGCGAGCGGGAGCCGTCTCCAGCCGGGGCGCCCCAAGGCCAGCAGGCCCGGAGCCCAGAGGAGCAGGTCGGTCCGGTTGCCCAGGAACAGGCCGAAGCATAGGCAGGCCGCCAGCCAGAGGCGGAGCCGGAACCGCTCGGCGAGCTCCTGGGACATCCAGAGCATGACCATCGCGAAGAGCAGGGTCAGCGTGTACATCTCCTGCACCAGGCATACGCCCCAGAAAGTCGGGTTCGTCGCCAGCAGGAGGCAGGCCGAGGCCGCGGGGAAGGGGCCCAGCCTGAGCAAGACCAGCCAGAGGACGGCGAGCGCCCCCGCTCCCGCGAGGGCCGAGAGCAGGTTCAGGCGGTAGGCGTGCGTTCCCAGGCCCAGGCTCGAGAACAGGCGCCCCAGCACGATGTAGACCGGATAGCTCGGCGGGTGGGAGACCCCCAGCGTGGCCGAGCTCGAGCTCATCTCCCCGGCGTCGCGGTAGGGCGCCAGGGTGGGGGGCATCGTCCAGAGGTAGAGGCCGAAGGACAGGAAGAAGACCGCCGCCGCTCCCCAGCCTCTCATCGGGGCGCGCTCCTGCGCAGGGACTCCCGGCGGTAATGGTCCAGCCTTCGGTCGTCCGGCTTGAGTCGGAAGGCCTGCTCGAAGGCCGAGGCCGCTTCCCTCCAGCGCCTGTTCGCCCAGTACATCGAACCGAGATTATACCAGGCCTCGACGCTCGGAGCCTCCTTCACGGCGGCAAGGTAGAGCGCCTCCGCCTCCTCCAGGCGGCCCTGCTTCTCCACCGAGACCGCGAGGTTCACGCGGGCCTCCGCGTTCTTCGGGGTGAAGGCCAGGGCGCTGCGGTAGGCCGCCTCGCCCGCGCGCCAGTCGCCGGAACGGCTCGCCAGGTACGCCGCCCACTGGGCCGCCTGGGAGGCGGCCTCCGGCACCCAGAGCACGTCGAAGCCGACGCTCGAGGCCTCCTGGAGGAGCAGCAGGGCGGCCCGGCTGTCCCCTCGCTCGGCCCGGGCCAGGGCTCGCATGAGCGGGTAGAAGGCCACCAGCGCCCGGTAGCGGTAGAAGGAGGCCGCCATCGCGCGGTCGACCCGCACCGGGAGCGCTTCCCATAGGGCCCGGCCGCGGGGCGTTTCGAAGGGGAGACGGTCGGCCTCTCCGCCGACGGCGCGCAGCACGCCCTCGAGCATCAGCTTGCGCCCCGGCAGGATCGAGTCGCGCAAGGTCGAGTAATAGGTCGGCCGGCCCGCCGCGAACGCCGCCTCCACCTGCACCCGGCGGGCCTCCTTCTCGTCTTGGGCCAGCTGCCGGAAATCCGGGCCGTAGGCGCTGCGGAAGACGAGGCCTCCCCGGTCGTGCACCTCGACGTCCGGGCGAAGGCCCAGGGCGAACTGGGCGTAGGCGAGCGTGAAGAAGCTGTCGTCTCCGCCGTCCAGGAACAGGGCCGAGCCCGGCGGGACGGAGCGCAGGAGGTTGCGGCCGTAATCGTCCGGCGCCAGGTCCCAGCGCTGGCTCCAGGAGGGGGCTCGGAGGGCCGAGGCCGCGATGGGAAGGGCCGCCAGCAGGCAGAGGGCGGCCGGCGCCAGCCGGCCTAGGGGCGCGGCCGCCGCCTTCGCGCCCCAGGCGATGAAGAAGGGGAGGCCCAGCCAGGAGAGCGGGTAGAAGCGCTCGATGGCGCCCTCGGTCATCGCGTCGAAGGGAGGGTTGCCCAGCCAAAGGAAGCACGGGCCGGCGAAGAGGAGCAGGAGGGCGGGGAGACGCCAACGGGCGCCTTCCCGCCAGGAGGCGGCCGCGCCCAGCAGGGCGAGCGCCGTCCCCGCGGGGCCGAAAGCGTCCCAGAGGCCTTCCGCGTAGCGGACCCCCTGCGCGAAAAAGCCCGCCAGCCGGCCGCCCTGCGGCCCCTCGACCGTGAGCGCAAAAGTGCCGAAATCCCGCCGCAGGAGCACGTGCAGGAAGCTCGGCCAGTCCGCGGGATGCCCCCAGTCCAGCGGGGGCAGCGCGCGGGCGCGGATGGGGAGATAGGCGTAGGCGGCGAGGCCGAGCAGGCCGAAGAGGAGCAGGCAGGCCAGCCCTCGGGCGATGCGAGAGAGCTCGGGCCGGGATTCCAGCCAGGCCGATAGGAGCAGGGGGGGCGCGGCGAGGATGAGCGTGTGGTGGTTGGCCCCGCCGAGGCCGAAGGCCAGGCCGAGGAAGGCCATCGGTCTCTCGCGGAAGAGGTCCGGCCAGCGGAAGGCGGCCCAGACGAGGGCGGAGGCGAGCAGCCAGTGCAGGGCGAACACCTCCGTCGTCAGGGTGCTCCTCAGCCAGACCGGGCTCGATCCCAGGAAGAAGACTCCGGCGAGGGAGGGAAGGACCTCGAGGCCGGCCAGCAGGAGGGCGTCGGAAAGGAGGGCCAGCGCCGCCGCGCCGCATAGGGCGGAGAAGAGGTTGAAGCGCCAGGCCCAGAGCCCGAGGGGGAGGAGCTCCGAGAAGGCGCGGGCCGCCAGGCAGAACAGGGGATAGCCCGGCGCATGCGGGACGGAGAGCGTCGCGGCGGCCGCGGCGAGCTCGCCGGAGTCGCCGAAGCTGACCGAGGGCGCGAGGAAGAAGACCCCGGCGGCCGCCTGCAGGAGGAACACGCCGAGGAAGCGCGCCGCGCGGGGGGTCACAGCCAGCCTCCCCGCCTGCGCAGGAACCACTCGGCGAAGAGGAGGGCGCAGAGCGTCCACAGCCAGGCCGGCGAGCCCCAGAGCGCGCGCCGGCTCGAGGCCAGCCGCTCCCGCTTGGGCGGCGCGAGCCCTTCGAGCAGAGCGGAGGGCTCGAGGCGGTCCAAGTCCGCGTAGCGCCCGCCCGTGCGCTCGGCCACGGCTTTCAGACGCTTGCGGTCGAGCGGGGCGTCCCCCTTGACCTTCTGCCAGAGGAACTCGGTCTCGTCCTCGCCCCAGGGCTGGCCGCGCCTGCGCGCCACGGCCCGCAGGCGATGGCGCCCCTCGGCCAGGTCGGCGAGCTCGACCTGGAACAGGCCCGGCTCGCGTTCGAAGAACGCCGTCGAGCGCGGGGCCTTCGCCCCGGGCGGCGTCCAGAGCACTCGCAGGTCCGTCTCGGAGCCCGGCAGGGGGCGGAAATGCTCGTCGAAGGTCCTCAGCGCCGCGACGGCGGGCTCGCGCGGCGGCATGCGGTCGGGCAGCGGGCTGAACTTGACCTTCTTGAGGTCGAGGCTCCCCGTGAGGTACTCCACCGCGCGGTTCCAGAACCGCGAGTAGAAGCTGGCCAGGCGCCAGTCCCCGCCGCCCGCCAGCTTCCAGCGCCAGCTGGACTCGGTGCCGACGATCATCACCTTGCCTTTCCCGAACTCGCGCAAAGCCACGACGGGGAGAGGGTCCCCCGCGGGGGTCTTCTCGCTCGGGTGGCGGAGCAGGACGGACGCTCCCGGGCGCAGGGAGGCGAGGCGCACCCAGCCGTCGAGCGGCGGAAGGGCCTTCCACAGCTCGGCCGAGGCCTCCGGCGTCTCGCCCAGGCTCATCAGGGGGTTCGAGGGCGCGGCGACGACCGGCTGGAATAGGCCGGGGCGGTAGTCGTCCGCGTCGGGCCAGAGCGCCGCGGGCAGGATGTCCTCGAGCGCCGTGCCCTGGTAGCCGCCCTTCGTGAAAGCGTTCGACCCGCCGATGAGCAGGAGCGCGCCGCCCTCCTGCACGAACTTGCGCAGACTCTGGAGATAGGACACGGGAAGGCTGAAGCGGGTGTAGGCGAAGTTCTCCAGGATGAACAGGTCGAACTGGAACAGGCTCTGGACGAAGATCTCCTGCGCCGGGAAGGGGATGAGGGAGAGATCCGAGTCGGGCACCGGGCTGAAGTTCTCCGGGTTGCGCAGGATGACGAAGGAGACGAGCTCGTGGTTCGGGTCCGACTTGAGGTGCTCGCGCAAGTGGGAGTACTCGAAGCTCGGGCGCCCCGCCAGGTACATGATGCGGGTCTTCTGGCGGATGACCTCGACGCGGAGTCCGCGCGCGGTTTCGATCGTCTTCCCGTCCGGGGAGACCGCCGAGGCGCTGAGCCGGTAGCTTTCGCGCCCCAGCGACCCGGCTTCCGCCGTGAAGGAAGCCTGGAACACCGTGAAGGGCTTGTCGGCTTCGAACTCCGCCGAGCCGACCAGCTTGTCGCCCTTGTGGAGGCGCACCTGGACGCGCGCGCCCGCGAGCTCGGTCGCCTCGACGCTCGCCGAGACCGGGAAGCGGCCATGGAGGAAGACGAAGTCCGGGGCCTGCACGGCCGAGACGGCGAGCGCCGGTCTCACCCTGCGGGGGCCGACCCCGGCCGTGTCCACCGGCGCGCCGAGCCGGGCGAGGCCGCCTTCCAGGGGCTCGGGGGAGTCGGAGGCCCCGTCCGAGAGCAGGAGCACCCGGGCCGGCGGAGGGCCGGAGTCCAGCACGTCGGCCGCCGCGGCGCCGGCCTCCAGGGAGGCCGAGGCGGACTCGAGCCGGTCCAACTCGTCGAACCCCACCCGGCGCGCGCCGCCGGCCGCGGCGAAGAGGGACAGCTCGGCGCGGGCCTCCAGGGCGGATCGATGCCGCTTGAGCCAGCGGACGGCGCGCGCGAGGCGCGCGAGCCCCTGGTCGTCGAGAGCGCGCATGCTGGGGCCCGAGTCGATGAGCACCGCGAGGCGGGGCTTGGAGGAGCGCTCCCGCAGGGTGTCCACCGCCGGCCTGAGCAGGAGCGCGGCGAGGAGGGCGAGGGAGCAGGCTCGCAGGAGGCGCAGCGGCCAGGGGAGGGCGCGCAGGAAGCGCAGGGAGGCCGCCAGGACGAGCAGGGCGGCGGCGGCGAGCGCCCAGTCCACGACTCCGGCGTCGAAGACCAGGCGTTCGGTCACGGGACGCCCTGGCGCATCTTCTCGAGGATGTAGGGCTGATGCACCGCGTCCGCCTTGTAGCTGCCCGTCAGGGCGTACATCAGGATGTTGAGCGTCAGCTTCTTCGCGTCGAAGCGCTGGGCCTCGCCGCCGGGGGCGCAATCGTAGAGCGGCTTGCCCAGCGGGTCCTTGGCCCAGGCCCCCATCAGGTCGTTGCGGCTGTACACCACGACCGTCTTGCCGCCCCAGTCCACGCCCTCCACCGAGCCCGAGACGGCCGCCCGCCCGCCGATGCGGCGGACGAGGAAGAAGGTCTTGAAGAGGACATGGTCCTGGCCGAGCGGCCTCAGGTCCGAGTCCGGAAGGGCCGCGCGCAGGGTGGAGCGCACCCAGCGGTCGAACTCCGAGGCTTTGATGCCGGCCGCGTCATCCACCCAGAGGAAGCCGCCCGAGGTCAGGTAGTTGCGCAGGGCCCTCAGTTCCTCGTCGTCGAGGCTCGGCGGAGCCATCCGGCCGGTCAGGTAGAGCATCGGGGTCGAGAAGAGGCGGGG
>DMEZ01000032.1:10409-12407 GCA_003450735.1 Elusimicrobiota bacterium
TCCTTGAGCGGCAGCTCGCGGCGCTCCTCGAGGCTCAGCACGCTCGTGACCTGGGTCAGGAAACCGAGGGCCTCCTTGTGCGCCCCGGGATAGGGGTCCCACGCCCCGTTGTAGCGCACCTGCGCCCAGACGAAGCGGTCGCCTTCCTGGGCGCAGGCCGGGGAAGCCCGCAGAGGCAGAACCAGCGCCAGGACGAGCGCCGCCGCGGGCAGGCGGGCGAGCAGGAGCTCCAGGGCGAGCAGGAGGAGGACCCCCGCGAGCGCGGCCGCCCGCGCCTCGCGGCCGTAGACCGCCAGCAGGAGGTCCTCGCGCAGGGCGGAGGGGCGCAGGAGCTTCCAGGGGGCGGAGCCCGGGCGCAGGTCGCCCTCCTGGGTGGAGCGGTCGGCGTTCACGGCGAAGGCCTCCAAGCCGGCCGGGTCGCCGCCGGAAACGGGCTTGAGGAAGTAGAGGCCGGGCTCCCG
Source organism: Elusimicrobiota bacterium (assembly GCA_003450735.1). Lineage (GTDB taxonomy): Bacteria > Elusimicrobiota > Elusimicrobia > UBA1565 > UBA1565 > UBA9639. Next base: position 10,871 of record DMEZ01000032.1, read on the forward strand.
GGTCTCGGCGTAGACCGCCCGCCGGTCCAGGACATGCACGCTCGTCCGCCGGCCGTCCGGCGCCTGGACCTCGACCTTGAGGGGCGCCTCCTCCCCGGCCTCCCAGGCCCGGACGAGGGGCTCGCCGACCCGGCTCGTGCGCCAGCGACGGCTGCCGGTGAACCCCGTCAGGCGGCTCAAGCAGGCGTCGGCCAAGGCGGAGAAGACGGGCTTGAGGGCCAGGTTGCTCCAGCGCAGGTCGAAGGAGGAGGCCCAGAGCAGGACGCGGCCGCGCCCGAAGCTCCTCTCGAGCAGGAGAGGGGCCCCGCCACCGTCCCGGAAGAGGACGGCCGATCCGGGCCCGGCCTCGACCTCATAGCGGCGGTGCACCGAGACGTTGCCGAGCTCGAACTCCTCCCAGCGGAAAGCGGGCGTCCGGACCTCCACGCGCAGGCCCTCGGCGCCCGCGGGCGAGGCGGGACCGAGGAGGCCGGGCAGGAGCGCCCAGAGAGGCTGGAGGGCTCCGTGCTCGGCCTGCGTGCCGGCGATCAGCCAGAGGCCCCCGCCGCGCAGGACGAAGCGCTTGAGCGCCTCGGCCTCCTCCGGCTGGACGCTCCGGGTCTCGTCGAGGATGAGGGCCGCGTAATCGTCGAGGCGCAGCTGGGGCAGGCGGCCGAGGTCGTAGGCGTCGAACCGGTAGGGCAGGCGGCCGGCTTCGCCCAGGAGCTTGCGGAAGAAATAGCCCGAGCGCCCGGCCTGCATCGCGTTCGGGCTGCCGTGGAGGTAGAGCACGCGCGGGCGAGGCTGGACTTTGAGCGAGAAGAAGCTGGAATCGTCGGCGGGCAGGGCGTCGCGCCTCAGCTCGAGGCGTCCGTAGAGCTCGCCCTCGGGCTGGGGAGGGAAGCGGAAGAGCTCCTGGCGCGGCGCGCTCTCATCGAGAACGAGCACCCGCTGCTCGACCCGGCGGCCCCTCACCCAGGCGTCGAGGCTGAGCCCCGCGGGAGCGCCGCCGAAAGTCTCGATGCGCGCCGCCAAGGCGGCCCCATCGTCGCCGGCGCCGTCCTGGGCCGGGGCGGCGTCCCGGACCCCGGAGTTGGGCACGGTCTCGTCCCAGCGCAGCCCCAGCAGGACGACCCCGGGGTCGAAGCCCTCGAGGGCGGCCGGCCCGCCCGCGGCCTGCAGGGGGGAGAGCGCGTGCCGGGCATCGTCGGTCAGGAGGAGGATGGCGCGGCGGCGCGTGGGCCCGCTTGCGCGCCGCGCCGCCAGGAAGGCGTAAGCCTTCTGAAGGGCGGAGGGCAGGTCCGTCGTCCTCCAGCCGGGCTTGAGGCGGGAGAGGGACTCCGCGGCGGCGGAACGGCTCGCGCTCCAGGCGAGCTCGGAGTCGAGCCCGGCGCTGAAGCCCGCGACGGCGGCGCGGTCGGAGGGGCGCAGATGCTTGAGGAACTCCGCTCCCGCCGCGGCGGCGAGCTCCCAGCGGGGCTTGCCGCGCACCTCGGCCCGCATGGACCAGGAGGTGTCCGCGAGCACGACCGCGTCGAGGCCTTCCGCGTCGCCCTCT
>DMEZ01000032.1:12456-80536 GCA_003450735.1 Elusimicrobiota bacterium
GGCCTTCCGCGTCGCCCTCCGCGCCCGAGGCCGCGGCCGCGGGGCGCAGAACCGGACGAGCGAAGGCCGCGACGAGCAGGGCCACGGCCAGGCAGCGAGCGAGCAGCAGCAGCCACTGGCGCAGGCGCGTGGCGGGCAGGGCCCGCAGGTAGGCCGCGCGCAGGAGCTCCAGGCTGCTGAAGCGGATCCGGCGCGCCCGGCGCAGGAAGAGGAGGTGGAGCAGGATAGGAACGCCCGCGAGCGGAAGAGCCCAGAGGACGCCCGGCTCCAGGAACGTCAGCATCGCCGCAGGCCCGTCGCGGCGAGGAACCGGGAGAGCGTGTCCTCCCAGGGAGTGTCCGTGTAGAAGGCCGCGTAGCGGATGCCGGAGCCCTCGAACGAGGCCTGGTAGAGCTTCTGCTGCCGCTGGAAGAGGTCCCGATAGGCCGGCCGGAGCAGGGAGGCCTCGCAGCGCAGGCGGGACGAGTCTTCCAGGGACTCAAAGAGGACCGGGCCCTCGTAATCCAAGTCCCGCTCGCAGGGATCGAGCACCTGCAGGACGAAGACCTCGTGGCGCCTCGCCCGGAAGGCCTTGATGAGGGCCAAAATGGAGCGGGCGTCCCCCAGCAGGTCGGACACCAGGAAGACGAGGGAGCGTCGAGCGAGGCGGGCCGCCGCCCGGCGGAGCACCGGGGCGAGGTCGGTCTCGCCGGCGGGGCCCGCCTTCGCGAGGGCCTCGTCCATGAGCTCGAGGTGCCCGAGGCCGCGGTGGGGGGCGAGGTAGGAGCGCTCCGCCGTGTCGAAGGTCAGCAGCCCCGCCGCGTCGCCCTCGGCGAGCACGAGGTAGGCGAGGGCCATCGTGAGGCGGCAGGCGGACTCCCACTTCGGCGCCCGGGCGCCCGCGGCGAAGCCCATCGAGCCGGAGGCGTCGAGGAGCAGGGTGGCCTTGAGGCTCTTCTCCTCCTGGTACTCCTTGACGAAGAAGCGCTCCTTGCGCGCGTAGACCTTCCAGTCCAGGCGCTTGAGCTCGTCGCCCGGGACGTACTGCCGGTGCTGGGCGAACTCCTGGGCGAAGCCCCGGCGGAGGCTCCGATGGCGGCCGGCGAGGTGGCCCTCGGCGAGGTGGCGGCGGACGTCGAATCGGAGGTTCTTGAGCTTGGCCAGCGCGACGGCGTCGAGATAGCGCATGCGGCTACGCGCGAAGTTTCTCGAGCAGCCTCCCGACGATGTCGTCGACTCGGACTCCTTCGGCCTCGGCCTGGAAGTTCAGGACGATGCGGTGGCGCAGGATGGGCTTGGCGATGCCCAGGACGTCCTCGGCGTCGACGGCGAGGCGGCCGGCGAGCAGGGCGCGGGCCTTGGCCCCGAGGATGAGGGCCTGGCTCGCGCGCGGGCCGGCGCCCCAGGACACCCAGCGGCGCACGAAGTCGGGGCTGGAGGGGTCCTGGGGCCGGGTGGCCCGGGCGAGGCCGACCGCGAGGTCGGCGACGGAGGAGGGCACCGGCACGCGGCGCACGACGTCCTGGAGGGCGAGCACGTCGGCGGCGCCGAGGACCTTGGTGAGCTCGACGCATTTCGAGCCGGTGGTCTCCACCACGATGCGCTTCTCCTCGGCCTGCGTGGGGTAGGTGATGTCGATCTGGAGGAAGAAGCGGTCGAGCTGGGCCTCCGGGAGGGGGTAGGTGCCTTCCTGCTCGATGGGGTTCTGCGTCGCCATCACGAAGAAAGGGCGCGGCAGGGAGTGGGTCGTGCCCGCGGCGGTGACCTGGTACTCCTGCATGGCCTGCAGGAGCGCCGACTGCGTCTTGGGCGGGGTGCGGTTGATCTCGTCGGCGAGGAGCAGGTTCGCGAACACGGGCCCGCGCACGAACTTGAACACCCGCTGGCGCGTCTCGTCCTCCTGGAGGATCTCGGTGCCGGTGATGTCGGAGGGCATGAGGTCCGGGGTGAACTGGATGCGCTGGAACTCGAGGTCGAGGATGCGCGAGAGGCTCGAGAGGAGCAGGGTCTTCGCGAGGCCCGGCACGCCGACGAGCAGGCAGTGGCCGGAGGCGAAAAGGGCCGTGAGGAGCTCTTGGATGACCTCGTCCTGCCCCACGATGATGCGGCCGAGCTGGCCCACGATGACCTTTCGGGCGTCCTGGAGCTTCTCGGCTAGGGCGACGTCGGTGGGGGCCGCCATGGCGTACAAGTTACTAAATTTGACATAATCCGCGCGATGGGATTCCTATACCAAATGAAGGCGTACCTGTTCTCGGGCGGCTTCACGCTCCTGCCCCTGATCCTGCTCTCGGTCTATTCCTTGGCCCTGGTCTGGGAGCGCTGGCGCTTCTACAGCAGGTCCATCGCGGGCCTGCCCCGCTTCATCGAGCGCCTGCGCGCGATGGTGGACGCCGGCAACCTCAAGGAGGCGCTGGCCCTCTGCAAGCAGTATCCGGGCCTCGCCTCGCAGGTGGTGCACGCCGCGCTGGTCGGGCCGGTCGGCAAGGAGGAAAGGATGAACGCGGTCGAGCGGGCCATCGGCCGCCAGACGGCCCTCCTCGAGGAGCGCCTGTCCGCCCTGGGCACCATCGGCAGCACCGCTCCCTTCATCGGCCTCTTCGGCACGGTGCTCGGCGTCATGCGGGCCTTCAAGGACCTCGCGCACGCGACCGGGGCCGGCCCCGGCGTGGTCGCGGTCGGCATCTCGGAGGCCCTCATCGCCACGGCGGCGGGCATCTTCGTGGCCATCCCCGCCATCGTGGCCTACAACGTGTTCACGACCAAGGCCAACCGCTTCGCCGACGAGATGCGCTGGCTCACCGAGGAGATCCTCGACCACCTGACGGAAAAGGCCGCCAAGTGATCCACAAGGTCCAGCGCCGGCGCATCGTGGCGGAGATGAACCTGATCCCGCTCATCGACGTCTCGCTGATCCTCGTCATCATCTTCATGATCCTCACGCCGGTCCTCGTGCAGTCCCAGCTCACGGTGCGCCTGCCCTCCTCGACGGCGGGCACGCCGGTGCCGGTGGAGTCCACCGTCCGGGTGCAGATCTCCCGGGAGGGCCGCACCACCCTGAACGGACGCAACGTGCGCCCCGACCGCCTCGAGCGGGAGCTGACCCTCCTGCTCTCGGGCGCCTCGAGCAAGACCCTGCTGGTGCAGGCCGACCGCTCGACGGAGGTGGAGAAGGTCGTGAAGGTGCTCGACATCGCCAAACGGCTCGGGGTCGGCAAGCTCGGCATCGCCGTCGTGCCCGATTGACCGTGACCGGGACCCTGCGCCCCTACCTGACCTACTCCGCCGCGTGCCACGCCCTGCTGGTGGTTTTGGGCTTCGCCCTGGTCCAGTCCAAGCTGGCCAAGCCGGAGCAGGTGTACCGCATCGACTTCATCGGGGCGACCGCGGGGACCATCCTGAACCGGGAGAAGGAGGCGGGGAGCAAGCCGGCGCCGGCTCCCGCCGTCCAGGCGGAGCCCGCTCGGCGCCCCGCGGCGCAGAAAGACCCCGACGCGTTCAATCTGGGCAAGGTCCACAAGCCGCTCCCCCGTCCGAGCGTCCTCGACAGCTACGACCTGAACAAGCCCGTTTCGAAGGCCCCGCCGGCCGGCCCCGCCGCGAAAGCCGTCGAAGCCCCGCCCGGCCCATCCGGTCCGCCGGGGGAGGGTTCCGGACCGACGGTGTCGGCCGACATGCCGAATTTCCCCTACCCCTGGTACCTGACGGCCATGCGCTCGTCTTTGTGGGACAAGTGGTCGTCTAGGATGCAGGGCCTGGAGGGCGAGTGCGGGATCGTCTTCACCGTCCTGCGCGACGGCGCCGTCGTCGACCTCAACATCGAGGACAGCTCCGGCGACGGGGGCTTCGACTACGCCGCCATCAGCGCCGTGCGGGAGGCGGCCCCGTTCGCGCCCCTGCCGAGGGAGTTCGAGGAGTCGTTCCTGAAGGTGCACGTGAAGTTCAGATCCAGCTGAGAGGAGCCGCCATGGCCAACGAATCGTGCGCGAAGTGCTGCAAGAGGCTCGCCGGGATCAAGCGCTGGTTCCAATGCGCGAAGTGCGGAGCCTGGTTCTGCCCGAGCTGCATGGACCGGTTCTGCCTGTTCTGCAAAGGGGCGGTCGAAGAGAAAGCCCACTGAGTTTGTCAGGGCCGCGGGGAAAAAGCTACACTCCATCCCCGCAGCCATCGATCTTTGGAGAGGTGGGTGAGCGGCTGAAACCGACGGTTTGCTAAACCGTTGTACTGGTGTAAACCGGTACCGAGGGTTCGAATCCCTCCCTCTCCGAACTTTTCTTGAAGCTCACCGAAGACCCGGGAGTCCGCCCCGAGAAGCTGGCCGCCCGAAGGCGTCGGATCACGAGAAGTACTCGTTGTCCATGCGGCTCCCGGCCCTCGTTTTTTCGCCCGATTGTTGTAATATCTGCTTGAGCACCCCATGGCGCAGACGGCTCGATGACATGGAGGTGAAGCTCCTATGGACCCCGACACGGATCTCCCCGCACCCCTTCCAAACGGGCATCCCGCCTCCAGCGACGTGAGGACCGAGGAGGAACTCCGCGAGAGTGTGCATGGGTTCCGCGGGAAGCTGGAGAGCACGCTATCTCCCCAAGGCGACATCGGGAGTCTGTCACTGGCCGACATCATCGACGCCGACGCGGTTCAGAAGCTGATGGACGGCTTCCATGAGCTCGCCCGCATCCCCATGGCCATCATAGACGTTGACGGCAATGTCCTGGTGGGCGTGGGCTGGCAAGACATCTGCACGAAATTCCATCGGTGCCATCCGAAAACCTCCCGCAACTGCGTGGAGAGCGACACCAAGCTGTCGGCCGGCGTGGCGCTCGGCGAATACCGGCTCTACAAGTGCAAGAACAACCTGTGGGACGTGGCCACTCCCATCGTAGTAGACGGCAGGCACGTGGGCAACGTCTTCTCCGGTCAGTTCTTTTTCACGGACGAGTCGCCTGACCGCGAGCTCTTCAGGGCCCAGGCCGCGCGCTACGGCTTCCCCGAGGAGGAGTACCTCGCGGCCCTCGACCGTGTCCCGCGCTTGAGCCGCGCCCAAGTGGACACCGCCATGGGCTTCTTCATCGATCTGGCGCACAACATCTCCCAGCTGAGCTGGAGCAACATCCAGCTAGCCCGCGAGATGGCCGAGCGCGAGCGGGCCGAGGAGGCGCTGCGCCAGAGCCGGGAAGACCTGGATCGCGCCCAGGCCGTCGGGCAGATCGGCTCCTGGCGCCTTGACGTCCGCCGCGACGTCCTGACGTGGTCCGCCGAGAGCTACCGGATCTTCGGCGTGCCCAAGGGGACGCCGCAGACCTACCAAAGGTTCCTGGAGCACGTGCATCCCGACGATCGCGCCTACCTCGACGAGAAATGGAGCGCGGCCCTGCAAGGCGAGGTCTACGACATCGAGCACCGCATCCTGGTCGCCGGGCAGGTGAAGTGGGTGCGCGAGAAGGCGTACCTGGAATTCGACGGGGCGGGCGGCCTGCTAGGCGGCTTCGGGATCACCCAGGACATCACCGAGCGCAAGCGGGCGGAAGTCGAGCTGCGCAAGGCCAAGGAGGACCTCGAGGCGCGCGTCCGCGATAGGACCGCCCAGCTGAGGAGGCTGGCCTCCGAACTGACGCTGGCGGAGCAGCGCGAGCGGCGCAGGCTGGCCGAAGTCCTGCACGACCATATCCAGCAGCTCCTGGTCGGCGCCAGGCTGCGCCTCGCCGCGCTTTGCGACTCGCGGGACAGGGGCGCGCATAAGGACGCCAAGGAGGTGGAGAAGCTCATCTCCGACGCCATCGACGCCTCGCGCTCGCTGACCTCCGAGCTGAACCCGCCGATCCTGCTTCAATCCGGCCTCGGCGCGGCGTTGGGCTGGCTTGCGCACTGGATGAAGGAGAAGCATGGGCTGAGCGTCGATGTCCGGGCCGACTCGGGCGCCGTGCTCAAGGAGGAGGACGTTTCGACCCTCTTGTTCCAGTCCACGCGCGAGATCCTCTTCAACGTCGTCAAGCACGCGAAGGTGCGGTCGGCCCGGGTGGACATGGGGCGCATCGGCGGCAGGATCGTAGTGGTCGTCTCGGACGATGGAACGGGTTTCGATCCGGCGGTCCTCGATCCCGAGCACTCCTCCGGAGGCCTCGGGCTCTTCAGAATACGCGAGCGCCTCGCCCTGCTCGGGGGGACGATGGAGGTCTCCAGCTCCCCCGGCCGGGGAAGCCAGTTCACGCTGTCGGTCCCTCACGAGGAGCGCGATGAGGCTCCGGCCGCTCCCGTAGAGACGGCGCTGCCCAGGCCGGTGAAGCCGCCGCGCGGCGCGAGGATACGCGTCCTTCTCGCCGACGACCATGCCGTCATGCGCCAAGGCCTCGCCTCCCTGCTCGGCCACGAGCCGGACATCGACATCGTCGGCATGGCGGTCGATGGGAAGGAGGCCCTGGATATCGCCCGCAAGCTCCTGCCGGACGTGGTGGTCATGGACGTCAGCATGCCCAAGCTGCACGGCATGGAGGCCACCCGGATCATCCATGCCGAGCTCCCCAAGACCAAAGTGATAGGGCTGTCCATGTTCGAGGAGCATGACCTGACCGACAAGATGCTGGAAGCCGGCGCGGCGTTCTACCTCAGCAAGAGCGGCCCTTCGCAGGATATCGTCCGCGCGATCCGCGCCTGCATGCAGCGGAGCTCCCGGCCGAAGGCGGGGGGGAAGGCGGGCAGGAAGCGGCGGCCCGGCAAGCGCTGAGCAGTCAGGCAGTTTGAAGCGGCACGCCGGCCGAAAACGGGCACTTTGTCCGGGCTGATTCCGCAGAGGCCCGGAGTGGCATTTGAAGAAGTGCTTATACTACAATGGTTTTCGATCGCTGGAGAGGTGGGTGAGCGGCTGAAACCGACGGTTTGCTAAACCGTTGTACTGGTGTAAACCGGTACCGAGGGTTCGAATCCCTCCCTCTCCGAACTTTTCTTGAAGCTCACCGAAGACCCGGGAGTCCGCCCCGAGAAGCTGGCCGCCCTGCGCGAGCGCATCGCGCGCCTGCGCATCGACCTCGCGAAGGTGGAGGAGACCTTCACGAGGGGCGGCGGGAAGGGGGGCCAGAAGATCAACAAGACCGCCAACCGCGTCGTCCTGCGCTACCAGCCCTTAAGGCTGGTGGTCGCCTGCCAGCGCGAGCGCAAGCGCGCCCTCAACCGCTTCCTGGCCTTGCGCGAGCTCGTCGATGAGATCGAGCTGCGCATCTCGCCTGAGACCTCCGAGCGCCTGAAAGAAGCCGCCAGGCTCAGGAAGCGGAAGGCCCGCCATGCCGAGCGGGCCTCCGCGAAGTACGGCGATCCGTCGATCTAGGGCTGCTTCTGCTGGGCCACGAAGCCCTTCGCCGGGGCCGCGGCATCGGGCGCCCCGCCGGTGATCTGGGCCATGTAGGCGGGCCCGAGCTCGCGGATGTGCCGGTCCACGTTCTGGAAGTAGTTGAGGTGGACCTGCTCCTCGGCCATGATCACTTCCATCAGCTTCGCGCTGATGCTGTCCTTGGCCTCGAGGCAGACCTGCACGAACTCGTTGTAGTCCTCGATGGCCTTCTCCTCGAGGTTCACGTCGTAGTCCATGGCCTCGTCGATGCTCTGGCTCTTCTTGGTCTTCTGGCTGGGCTCGCTGACGGGCACGCCCCCGAGCTCGAAGATGCGCTCGGCGAGCATCTCGGCGTGGCGCATCTCGTCGATGGCGATGAGCTTGACCGGCGCGGCGACGACGCCGTAGTCGGCGTCCGCGAGCGCGTAGTGCTGGGACATGTACTGCATGATGGCGGCGAGCTCGTCGGCCCGCGCCTTGTTGAGGACGTCGATGACCTTGCTTTTCGCGTCGCCCTTCGCCATGTTGAAGACCCTCCGGATCGAGATTGACTGCGCGTGGGATTATAGCAAGAAGGCCCCGCGGTTGGACCCGCGGGGCCTTCTCTGCGGAAGGAGCCTTTACTTGCCCATCTTGTCAGCCTGCACGAGGCCGGAGCCCTGCTGGTTCTGCGTCAGGCCCTCGATGGGCACGGCCGCGGAGGTCAGCATGGCGCGCACGGCCTTCGGGGTCGAGGCGCCCAGGGAAACGGCCAGCGCCGCGAGGCCCGCGACGTGCGGCGAGGCCATCGAGGTGCCGGACATCTTGGCCGTCCCGCCGCCCATCTTGCACGAGACGATGTCGTGGCCCGGGGCGATGACCGCGATCTCGGGGCCGGTCGTGGAGAAGAACGCCAGCTTGTCGTCGATGGTGCTCGCGCTGACCGCGATGGATTGCTTGTACTGAGCCGGCGCGGAGACCGGCGCCTCGGGGTCGTTGCCCGCCGCGGCGACGATGGTCACGCCCGCCGCGTAGGCCTTCTCCACGGCCTTCTTCATGGCCGCGCTGGAGGGCCCGCCCAGGCTCATGTTGATGACCTGCATCTTGTTCTCGACGGCCCAGGCGATGCCGTTCACGATGCCTTCCATCGTGCCGCCGCCCTCCCCGTCGAGGACCTTGATCGCGTAGAGCTTGGCCTTGGGGGCGACGCCGACCACGCCCTTGCCGTCCTTCTTCGCGGCGATGGAGCCCGCCACGTGCGTGCCGTGACCGTGGTCGTCGGAAGGGTCCTTCGCCTCGTCGAGGGCGTTAAAGCCGCCCGCGCAGTTGGACGCCAGGTCGGAGTGGGTGCAGTCGATGCCGGTGTCGATGACGGCCACCTTCACGCCCGCGCCCATCGTGCGCGACCAGGCCTCGGGGGCCTTGACCCTCGCGACGCCCCAGGGGATCTCGCCGGCGGCCGCGCCGACTTCGGGCGCGGGGGTCTTGCCCGCGCGGGCCGAGTCCAGGATGTCCTTCACGGAAGGGAGGGTGTCCATCTCGACGGAGATCCACTTGCGGTAGGCGTTGTCCTCGAGGGCCTCGACCCCCGGGGCGGCGGAGACCAGTTGGATTGCCTTCGGCTGAAGCCCGGCCATCTTGATGAGGAGCCCGTCGATGAAAGGCAGTTCTCGGACCACGATCGCCCCGGCGGCCTCGACGACGCGGCGGCGCTCGGAGACGGGCACGCCTGCGCTGAAAGTCACGATCTTGGTCGGGCCAAGCTGAAGGGCCGCGGCCTTGTCCGCGGCCCTCGAGGGCGGCACGGCTCCGAATAGGACGAGGACGGATACGGCGACGATGCTCCTCAGAAACATTCCACCACCTCCGCAGGGCTCTTCCGAAGGCCGGGCCTGAGCCTTCAGGCCTAAGTATGGGGTCCAAAAGGCTCAGGAGCAAAGAGCGATGGGCCCAGCGGCGCCTGGGCCCAAAGTCCTATCTCCTCAGACCCTGGGAGGTTCTTTGGCGAGGCGCTCGGCGAGGATGGCGAACTCCCTCAGACGCAGGCGGGATTCGAAGCGTGGCTCCAGCGCACGGGCGAGGACCTCGTCGACGGCGTGCGGGAGCTCCAGCACCAGGGAGGTGGGCTGGGGATAGGCCTTGCGGATCTTGTCCTCGGTCGCCCGCGGGGCGAACGGAAGGCTGCCCGTCAAGAGCTCGTAGTAGCAGACCCCGAGCGAGTAGACGTCGGTCTCCGGGGAGACGATGCCCTGCTCGGACTCCGGCGGCATGTACGCCGGGGTGCCGTAGATGGCTCTCGTTCGGTCCATGGGCAGATCGAAGATCCGCCCCTCGTCCTCGGACTTCGCCGGAGACGGCGCCGCCTCCTGGACGGGGGCGGGCATGGGGGTGCTCGAAGCCAGCTCGCCGAGCAGGCCCGCGACTTCGGGAGCGGCGGCCTCCGGCACGGCCGGGACGGGGAGCTGGGCGGCGGAGGCCCCGAGCCTGCGGGCGATGCCGAAGTCCATGACCTTGATATAGCCCTGCTTGGTGAGCATGATGTTGGCGGGCTTGAGGTCGCGGTGCACCACCCCCTTCGCGTGGGCGAACTCCAGGGCCTCGCAGACGGGCCGCAGGATCTCCCAGGCCTGCGCCGTGGTCAGGCGGCGCTTGCGGGCGAGCAGCTCCTGGACGGTCTCCCCGTCGAGGAGCTCGAAGACGAGGTAGAGCCCGGAGGGCAGGTCGAGGACCTCGATGATGTCCACGATGTGGGGGTGGTGCAGGGACGCCAGCATCTTGGCTTCCTGCAGGGCCCGCGCGCGGAACTCGGCGTTCGAGGCCTCCTCGGGCGGCAGGCGCTTGATGGCGACCCGTCGGTCGAGCTGCTTGTCGCGGGCCTCCCACACCTGCCCCATCCCGCCCTTCCCGATGACGCGCAGCATCTCGTACTTGTCGATCAGGGACTTGGCCGCGCGCAGGGCCCGGCCCTCCTCCTCGGCGGCCCGGACCTGCTGGGCGGCGGCCAGGCCGCGGGAGAACTCCTCGCCCTCCGTGCGCCGCGTGCCTTTCCAGAGGTTCACGCCGACTCCGACGATGATGGCGAGGGCCAGGAGGAGGAGGCCGGCGCCGAACAGGGGAAGGCTCGAGCCCGGGCGGCTCTCGGCCGACACCACGTCGAGGAGCTGGTAGCTGTCGTCGCAGTCGGGATCGAGCACCTTCTTGCCGGCCCGGGCGCGGTCGTAGACCCGCCGGTATTTCTCATCCATGGCCGTGGCGCGCTGGAGGTCGGTGAGCATCCGGTCGCGGTCGCCCAGGCCCTCGTAGGCCAGGGCGCGGAGGAAGTAGGCGTGGGGGTTGTCGGGATTCACGCGGATGGCCCTGCTGGCCGTGTCCGCCGCATCGGCGAACTTGCCCTGCTTGAGCTGGGCCCAGGAAAGCTCTTCGTAGGCGCTGGTCTTCTCCGGGTTGAGGCGGATCGCCTCCTTGGCCGCCGCTTCCGCCTCTTCGTAGCGGTGCATCCGATTGAGGATCTTCGCCTTGAGAGCGTAGGCGTCGGCGTCGTTGGGGTTCCTGCTGATGGCGTCGTCGGCCTCGCGCAGGGCCCCCTTCGCGTTGCCCGACCTCAGCTTGCCCATGATGGAGTCCAGCGACTGCAGGGTGATGCCGGCCTTCTGGTTCCGGGGCAAGGGCTCCGAAAGCATCACCTTCCTCTCCAGCCAGTCGGAGGCCGCCGGGGCCGCGACGGACCCCGGGGCGGCGCCCCGTCCGGACGCCGGGGGGGGCGCTCCGGCGGGCTGGGGAGGCAGGGAGCCCGGGCGCATCCCCTGGCCGACCGCCTGAGAGGTCCGGACCGGGCTATGGACGGTCGGCGCGCCGCGCGTCCCGGAAGCCTTGGGGGTCGCCGCTTCGGGAGTCTGGGCGGGATCGCTCTTCTGGACGTTCTGCTGGGGCGCGATGCCTCCCGTCGCCTTGTGATAGCGGAGCTCGTTGACCCAATACACGTATTCGTTGGGGTCGTAACGCTTGCCGTTGTTCTTGGCGGCGTAGGCGTTCTCCGCCTCGATGTAATCCTCGCCCGCGTCGCGGTAGTCTTCCGTGACCGAGATCTTCTGGGCGGACGTCTCATCGTAGACCCTCTTGACGTCCTCGAGCCGCTTCAGCTTGTAGGTCATCGTGTTCATGTTGCCGGCGTTGGTCGTCTCGTTGGAGAGGGTGTTCATCTCGAGCAGGGTCTGGGACTCCCGGGCGTCGAGCTGTTCGAGGAGGCTGCGCTTCTGCTGCACCTGCTGCTTGGCCTGCGCGACCTGGGCCAGGGTGGGGTCCTGCGGAGGGTCCTGCCTGCGGCGGCGGGCGTCCGCCGCGCCGGGCAGCAACAGGGCGGCCGCCAGCACGGCGGCCGCCCCGATCCCGCGCCTGCGCATGAGCGTGCTCTAGGCCGCCGGCACCTGGTCCACGGCCGCCAGGGCCAGCTTGAACTCCGTGGCGGTCCGCATGCGGGTCTGCACGTTCGGGTCGAGGGCCCGGTCGATGAGCGCGTCGAGCTGGGGAGGGATCCCCGGCACCTTCGCGCTGGCCTTCACGTACTGCTTGGCCATCTTGGCCGAGATGTCCGACTGGCTGAAGGGCAGCTCGCCGGTGACCATCTCGTAGAGGCAGACGCCGAGGGCGTAGACGTCGAGGGCCGAAGTGACCACCCCGGCCTCGGCCTCGGGGGCCATGTAGGCCGGCGTCCCGGCGATGGTCTGGGTGCGCGCCGAGAGCACCGGCCCCGCGTTCCCGCCGCTGGCGCCCGTCATGGCCTGCACGGCGGCCGCGTTGGCCGCTCCGGAGCCCTCGAAGATGCGCCGGGCGATGCCGAAGTCCATGACCTTGATATAGCCCGCGTCGGTGACCATGATGTTGGCCGGCTTGAGGTCGCGGTGGACCACCGCGGAGCCGTGGGCGAACTCCAGCGCGTCGCAGACCGGCCGGAGGACGTCCCTCGCCTTCGCGAAGGGCATGCGCCGCTGCTCGGCCAGGAGGTGCTGGACGGTCTTGCCCGAGAGCAGCTCGAAGACCAGGAACAGGCCCTCGGGAAGGTCGAGGACCTCGTAGATGTCCACGATGCCCGGGTGGTGCAGGGAGGCCAGGGTGCGAGCCTCCTTGAGGTACATCTCCCGGGCCTTCTCCTCGAACTGCCCGTCGATGACCATCTTCTTGACGGCCACGGTGCGGTCGAGGGACTTGTCCTTGGCTTCCCAGACCTGGCCCATGCCGCCTTTCCCGATGATGCGGGTCAGCTGGTACTTCCCGGCGAGCAGGCCGTCCTTGGCGGGAGCCGCCTGGGGCTGGAGGGTCTCGGCGAGCTGCTTGAGGCGCTCGGCCTGCGGCGGGGGGGAGAGCTTCTTCCAGGCGAACGCCCCTCCGCCCACGAGGGCCGCGAGCAGGACGAGCAGGCCGGCGGCGACGGGCACCGGGATGCCGCCGTGGGCCTTGCCGCCCGAGATGAGGTCGGCCAGCTGCCAGCTGTCGTCCGCGCCCGGCCCGATCTTCTGCCCCGCCCGCGCCTGCTTGAGCTTGCCCGAGAACTGCGCGGGGTTGAGCTCGGCCGCCTTGGCGATGTCCTCCATCATCAGGTCCTTCTCGCCCAGGGCCTCGTGAGCGTAGGCCCGGATGGCATGGCCCATCGAGCTGCGGGGGTTGAGCTGGATGGCCTTCGAGGCGCTGGCGACGGCTTCCTTATGCTTGCCCTGCCTCAGCTGCGCCCAGGCCAGGGACTCGTACGCCGCCGGGTAGTTCGGCGCGAGCTGGATGGCCCGCGTGGCCGCGTCCTCGGCGCGCGCGTACATGAACTGCCGCTGTTCCTTGGACAGCTTGGGGTCCTCGGCCAGGCGGTTGTAGGCGACGGCCTTGAGGTTGAAGGCCCTCGGGCTGTTCGGCGTCAGGCGGATGGCCTCGTCCGCGGCCGCGACGGCGGCGTTGTAGTCGCCCATCTTGAGCTTGGTGTCCGCCTGCAGGTAGTACGCGTCGCTCTTGGCGGCGATCTCCTCTTCGGAAGGAGTGCTGATCCCGAGCCCGGGCACGGCGGGCTTCCCGTCGATGAAGCGTGGGCCGCTGTTGTCCATGTCGGCCTTGTTGCCGGCCACGCCCTTGTAGCCCGAACCCGAGTTCGAGGGAGAGCCGCTGGAGCCGGCCTTCGGGTCCCGGTAGTCCCGGTTGAGGGCATAGAGCCGGGAAAGCTCCTTCTCGATCTCCTTCTTCTCCACCATGTGGACGTCCACGCTCGCCGGAGGCTCGGCGCCGTAGTCGGCGGGGTTGGTGTTGAGCGCGGGCTTCTTGACCAGCTCCGGCTTCTTGTCGTCCTCCGAAGGCTGGAGGGGGTCGGGCTTGGGAGTGATGTTGACCAGGTCGGTCCTATCCACGGCCGGGGAACCCGGAGGCGGGAGGAGGGTGGGGACAGGCTTGGCTGCATCGTCCACCGGAGGCTTGGAAACAGGGGGCTCCTGCCCAGGGAAGGGCGGTTGGCCGCCGGAGCCGTTGTCGGGCTTGGGCTCGGGGCGGCTCTGGTCGATGTTGGGGTTCTGCGCGATCCCCGTCTCGGGGGGCCGAACGCTGGGAACGTTGTCCTTGGGAGGAGCCGCGCTCTGAACCGGCGAGGGGGCGGGTGCGGGATTATCCTGCTTTTTCTTCTCTTCCTGCTTCTCGACCAACGCTCCGCCGGTGATGGCGTTGATGAATCCGCAGCCGACGTTGCAGACATCCCGGCCTGCTCTCCAGTTGTCGAAAAAATTTCCCGCGCGGGCAGCGGGCGGCATCGCGGCCGAGAGCGCGAAGGCCGCGAGGATCATGGGAATGCTTGATTTTTTAAACATAAGTTTCATGGCGCCCCTCCCGGCCAAACGGGAACAGACCGGTCTACCGGACACTAAGGTTATTATCGGCCCCAATCACCTGTTTGTCAAGAGTCCTTTTCAGGCTATAATCTCGTATAAATGGCGGCGGAACAATCAAAAACCATCGAGGCTGAACAGACCCTGGACAGCTCTCAGAGCACCTATGAGTGGCGGGTCATCCTGTTCAACTGCGACTGCCACACCTTCGACGAAGTCGAGCGCCAGCTGATGAAGGCCATCCATTGCTCGCTCGCCCGCGCGCGGAAATACTCCTGGGAGGTCCACAGCCGGGGTTCGGCGGTCGTCTATCGGGGCCACCTGGAGCGCTGCGAGGCCGTCGCTTCGGTGCTCTCGGACATCCGCCTCATCGTCAAAGTCTCCCAGTGAGCTCCGCCGCGCGCAAAGAAACGGTAACATCGATTTCCTATCCTTCCCGTGGCGTCCCGCCGAACGCCCGATGACAGGCACCTCATGCCCTTGAAGACCCTCGTCGTTCTGACGCTCGCGCTCGCGGCCTCCGGCCCCGCGGAGCTCTTCGCCGCCGGGGACAAAGCCCGGGGCCGCCGCTATTTCGACGAAGGCGTCGAGCTCTACCGGCGGGGCGACTTCGCGGACGCTCTCAGCGCCCTGACCAAATCCATCACGGAGGATTCCGGCTTCCTGCCGGCCCACGCGGTACGCGCCCAGGTGCGCCACGCGCTCGGGGACGAGACCGGCAAGGACGCCGACCTCAAGCAGGGCCTGCGCATCTCGAGCCTCCGCCATCCCGAGGACGCCGTGGCCCGCGGCAACGCCCGCCTGCTGGCCGGCGACCTCCAGAAGGCCAGGAAGGACTTCGAGCAGGCGCTCAAGATGGACCCCAGCAACGCCGACGCCTTCCTCGGCCGGGGCCGAGCCTATCGCTCCGCGGGCGACCTGGTGAAGGCTTATAAGGACTTCACGGCGGCCCTCAAGCTCGACCCGAACCTGCTGCTCGCCCGCTACAACCGCGCCTACGCCCTTTACGAGCTGGGCAAGAAGGACAAGATCATCGAGGACCTGACCCGGACCCTCCAGGACAATCCGCGCTTCTACCTCCCCTACGGCCTGCTCGGAGTGCTCTTCGCCGAGAGGGGGGACACCGACCGGGCCCTGAAGGCCTACTCGAAGGCCATCCTCCTCAACACGGACTACGCGTACGGCTACCTCGGCCGTGCGGCCGTGCGCCTGAAGCTCGGCGACGCCAAGCTGGCCTTCAACGACTTCGACGAGGCTGTCCGCGCCTCCCCGGACGACTACGCCCCTTACTACAACCGGGCGGAGGCGCGCTACCGCAGGGGCGACCGCGAAGCGGCCCTGCCCGACTACAAGAAGATCATCGATCTGCGCCTGGACTGGCCCCCGGCCGGCCTGACGGTGGGGGACCGGCTCATGGAGTACGGCCACTACGAGGAGGCCCTGCGCCTCTACTCGAAGTCCCTCTCCATCGCCGCCTCCTCCCAGGTCTCCGGCGCGAACCGCTGGCTGGAGAAGGCCCTGCTCAAGCGCGCGGCGGCTTATCAGTCCCTGCGCGAGGATCCCCGGGCGATGAAGGACCTCAACGAGGCCGTGCGCCTGAGCTCCACCTCGGTCGAGGCTTTGACCGCCCGCGGCCAGCTGACCTTGCGCATGGGCGGGGACGTCCGCAAGGCCGAGGACGACCTGCACCGCGCCCTGCGCCTGGACCCCGAGTTCGCGGCGGCGCTGGTCGCCCGGGGGAGCCTGCGGGCCCGGCTCGGCAAGACGGAGGAGGCCCTCAAGGACTTCACCGCGGCCATCGAGTCCGCCCCGGAGTACGCCGACGCCTTCAACAACCGCGGAGCCCTTTTCGCGAACGCGCTCAAGGACTTCGACCGGGCCGTGGAGGACATCTCCCGCGCGGTGGAGCTCGACGAGGGCAACGCCGGCTACCACCTGAACCTGGCCGCCGCGCGCATCCAGCGCCGGGATTACTGGAAAGCGGTCGAATCCGCGGGGACGGCCCTGAAGCTGAAGGCGGGGCCCGAGCAGTGCCTGCTCCTCCTCTCGCAGGCCCAGTTCCTGCTGGGCGACCGCGTCAAGGCGGTCGAATCCCTCGAGGCGGCCCTCGGCAAGAACCCCCGCTCTACGGCCCTGCACACCATGCTGGGCAGCTTCCGCCTGCGCACCCGCGAGTTCCCCAAGGCGGTCTCGGACCTCAACCAGGCCCTCTCGCTCGACTCCCGCAGCGTGCGGGCCCTGGTCTACCGGGGGCTCGCCTACGGAGGCCAGGGAGAGTACAAGAAGGCCTTGAAGGACTTCGAGCGGGCCGCGGGCATCGACGCGAAGGCCGCCGACCCCCGGGCCTACGCCTGCCAGACTTACCGGCTCATGGGGCGGAGCAAGGACGCCGTCCGCTACTGCAACTACGCCCTCGACATCGACGGCCAGCACGCCAACGCCCTCGCCAACCGCGGGCTGGCCTACCTGGCCCTCAAGGAGTACGCCCAGGCGGCCCGCGACCTCGCCGAAGCCAACCGCGACGGGGCCCCCTCGGCCGCCCTCGCCCTGGCCCGCTCCGTCGCGCACGCGGGCGCGCGCCAGTACAAGGAATCGGACGCCGCCTACCGCGAAGGCATGCTCATCGACTATCAGGCGCGCCTGGCCGACATCCACTTCGGCGAGGCCTCCGACAGCAAGAAGGAGTACCCCAACCTCATCGAGCCTTTCGACGACATCCTGACGCAGGACACGGAGATCCCCGAGTCGCACCTCGTCCGCGGGAACGCGCTCTCCAACGCGGGCCACTACGACCGGGCCATCCAGGAGTACACCCGGGCCATCGAGATCGACGGCAACCTGGCCGCGGCCTACCTCGACCGGGGCCTCGCCCTGATCGAGCAGCAGTCCTACGATTCGGCCGAGCACGACCTGCGCCGCGCCATCGACCTGGACGTGAAGGGGCCCCAGGCGAACATCGCCCTGCTGACCATGCTGACCGCGCGCAAGCGCTACTCCGAGGGCCTCAAGTCCGCGGCCGAGGCCGTGCGCCTCTACCCGAAGAGCCCCGAAGTCTTCATCAAGGCCGGGAACCTGCGCTATTTCCTCAACGACAGCGTCAAGGCCGAGGAGAACTTCGAGCTCGCCCTCAAGAACGACCGCGCCCACGCGGGGGCCCACAACGGCATCGGGCTCTGCCGCTTCGTGCGCAAGGAGCACAAGCCCGCCATCGAGAGCTTCAGCCGCGCCATCGTCCTGCGCCCGGACAGCGACCGGTTCTACCGCAACCGCGCCTCGGCCTACGTGAACATGGGGGACTATGCGAACGCCGCCAAGGATTATAAAATGGCGCTGGACGTGAACCAGGACCCCGAGATGGTCGAAGAATACCGGAAACTGATCCTCAACGCGCAGTCGCGCATCGTCGAAGAGGCCGCCCCCGAGGAGAAGACCAAGGACAAGAAGAGGAGATGAGGATCCCCGCCCTTTTCTCCCGCGGCGAGCCGGTCTTCTCCTTCGAGTTCTTCCAGCCCAAGAATCCCGAGGACCTGGCGGCCTTCCAAGCCACGGTCCGCAAGCTCAAGGACCTTTCCCCGGCGTTCGTGACCATCACCTACGGAGCGGCGGGCACCGCCCGGGAGGGCACCTTCGAGACCGCCGCCTGGATCAAGCGCGAGGCCGGCATCGAGACCGCGGCGCACTTGACCTGCATCTCCCACACCCGCTCGGAGATCGAGCGGATCGTCGAAAGCTTCCGGAGGCTGGGCATCGAGAACGTGGTGGCTCTGCGCGGCGACCATCCCAAGGAAGGGCCCCTCCTTCCGCCGGAGCGCCGCGAACTGCCCTACGCCGCCGACCTCGTGCGCTTCATCCGCGCGCGGGGGGATTTCTCCATCGCGGTGGCCGGCTATCCGGAGAAGCACCCGGAGGCCCCCTCGATGGAGGAGGACCTGCGGCGCCTCCAGGAGAAGGTGGAGGCCGGCGCCGAGTGGGTCATCACCCAGCTCTTCTTCGACAACGCCCATTATCTCGATTTCGTCGCTCGGGCGCGCGCGCTCGGAGTGCGCGTCCCCATCGTGCCGGGCATCATGCCCATCACGAGCTACGCCCAGACCCGGAAGTTCACCCAGATGTGCGGCACCGCCATCCCCGAGCGCATCCTCGCGGATCTCGCGCCCATCGCGGCGGACCGCGAGAAGGTCGTCGCCTACGGCATCGACTACGCCTTCCGGCAGTGCCGGGAGCTCCTCGACCGCGGGGCCCCGGGCATCCACTTCTACACCCTCAACAGATCGCACTCCACGACGGCCATCCTGTCGCGGCTCCGAGACAGTTGCTGATCATTCCTGCTTCAGTTTATGCTTCAGGAACAGCACATCCTGCCGGTCCTTGGGCCTATGGGTCTCTTTGGTCAGGATCAGAGTCTGCGCGTCCAAGTAAGGGATCTCCACGCCCTCGACGGTCTTCCGTAAGACATGAGGCAGAGCATCCGCATATACGACGCCGCAGGCTTTCCCGAGCAGATCCACGACGAAAACGTCCGCCACACGGACGACCTGATAATTCTGCACATCGGTTTCGACCAACTCCGCCGCAGCATTATCCGGCAAGCGAGAAAGCGCTGATTTGATCTTCTGAAGGTTCTCCTCAGACGGATCGACCAGCAGGTCCACATCCATCGTGCCCCGCGTGTAGCCATGAAGGATCATGGCGAATCCGCCGATCACCAGATAGCGTGCGCCCGCCTCGTTGAGCGACTTGCAAAGAAGAAGGAGATCCTCTAATCGGGGCGGGCGAGATGCCTCAGAGCCCACTGCTCGGCCTCATCGAAGTCTTTGAACCGGTACACTCCGGTCGGACATAGTCCGCCGTCCCGCAGCCGAGAGATCGTGTCTAGGAGGATACCGGCGTCGTGGATGGAGTCGCTTTCCCCAGAACGCCGCGAAACCGTCTTTCCGATCTTCTCGTCGAAAGAGTCCATCAATCACATTGTAGCCTGGCTGCGCCTGAGGCGCAAGGCCCCCGCACGATGTTGTACGATTATATATGCCTCCACGCGGACTAGGGGCCTGCGCAGCGGCCGCTTCGCTAGCCCTCCTGTTCGTTCCCGCCCGCGCGCAGGCTTCCACCGCCCCCGTCGCCGGGTTCCATTTCGAGACGAAGAACGTCTTCGACCCCGCCGTCCCCGGTGAGGACGGGTGGCTCTTCCGCCTCGCCAACCGCATCCACATCCCGACGAAGGAAAAGGTGCTGCGCCGAGAGATCCTGCTCAAGCCGGGCGAGCCCTACGACCCGCTCAAGGCCCTGGAGACGGAGCGCAACCTGCGCGCGACCGGCTTCATCCGCAAGGCCGAGGTCCGTGAAGGCCCCCAAGGGGGCCTTCACGTCCTCACCCAGGACGCCTGGACGCTCAAGCCCCAGCTCGGGGCCGGCACCGAGGGGGGGGACCACTACTTCATCGCGGGCGTCCAGGAGGACAACCTTTTCGGCTACGGGAAGCTCCTCTCCTTCAACCACGCCCGCATCGGCTCGGACTGGCGCCAGGAGACCCGCTACGCCGACCCCCGCCTTCTCGGCTCCTGGTTCCGCTTCGTGGGCCTCTACTCCCGCACCTACTGGGGGAGCGATTTCGGCGTCATGACGGAGCGGCCCTTCTACTCGCTCGATACGGACTACGCGGGGCGCCTGGGGTGGGTCCGGACGGTCTCGGGGGTGGAGCTCTACCAGGACGGGGAGCAGCAGTCCAAGTTCATCGAAAACTACCGCACGGCGCAGTCGGGCGTCGGCTGGGCTTTCCGCCGCAGCGGGCGCCTCACCCAGCGCGCCTCGGCCGGCACCTTCTACGAGAAGGCCCGCTTCGACCCCACCGACGAGACCGCGCCGGGCACCCTGCCCTCCGACCGGGAACTCTCGGGCCCCGTCGCGGGCTACTCCCACGTCTTCGAGGACTACGTCAAGGAGACCGACATCGACGGCATGCGCCGGGTCGAGGACTACAACCTCGGCAACGAGTTCGACGTCCAGGCCGGGCCGATGCCCGAGGCCCTCGGCGGGGACCGCGACCGCTGGATCCTCTCGGCGCTGAGCCGGCAGGGCCTGCGCCTGGGCGCGGGCGGCTTCGCGCTCGCCTCGGCGGGCCTGAACGGACGGCTGGCCGGGGGCTCCCCCGAGAATTGGATCTTCTACGCGAACTTGAACCTGTTCCGGAAAGCCGCGACAAAGATCCCGCAGACCTTTGTGGCGCACTTCGAGTTCAATACCACCGGCCGGCTCGACCGGGAGCGGCAGCTCCTCCTCGGAGGGAACACGGGCCTGCGAGGCTACAAGAACAACAGCTTCTCCGGCAGGCGCTCTTTGCTCCTCAACCTCGAGGACCGCCTGTTCTTCGGCCGGGAATGGTTCCATCTCATCTATCTGGGAGGCGCGCTTTTCATCGACTCGGGCATGATCGCGGGCGACGACCTCCACAAGAGCCGCCTCAAGACCGACCTCGGTTTCGGCCTGCGGGTCTCGCCCTCCCGCTCGGCCAAGGGAGGAGTCCTGCGCATCGACCTGGCGTATGCCCTCAACGACGGCCCCGGAGGCTCGCGCTGGGTGTTCTCCATGCGGGGAGGGCAGGCTTTCTCCATCTTCAACAGCACCAGCCGGAAGGTCCTCCAGTCCCCCGATTCCGTCCTGAGCGAGGAGTCCGCGGGGGAGCGGCTCCGCAAGAAGTAACCCAAATATCCTAGAATCGCAGGGATGAAGCGCTACCTCCGATGGGGCGCCGCGGCCGGCGCCGTCCTCTGCGGCCTCGTCCTGATCGGGGCCCTCCTCGTCCGCTTTCTGCTGCCGCTCGACCGCATCCGGGCCATGGCCGTGGAGGGGGCCGCCGGCCGCCTCGGGCGCGAAGTCCGCGTGGCCGGCATCTCGGCGGGACTGCGCGGGGCCGAGTTGAGGGGGATCGAGGTCTCGGAGGCCCCGGACTTCAAGGCCGGCACCGCGTTCCGGGCCGAGCGCCTCGTCGTCGGGGTGCGCTGGCTGCCGCTCATCCTCAAGAGGAACGTCCTCGTCGACGACATCCTGCTCTCCGACTGGGAAGCCGACGTGGTCCGGGCCAAGGCCGCCGCCAAGGAGGAGCCGGCTCAGGCCGGGCGGACTCAGGGTCCCGACAGGGCCCCCGGCATCGGCTCCCTGCGCCTCGAGAACGGGCGCGTGCGCTACCTGGATGAGGCGAGCGGCCTGAAGGCGGAGCTGGCCGAGGTGCGTCTGCGGGCCAAGGGGATCCGGCTCGATTCGCCCTTCCCGCTCTCGGCCTCGGCCTCGTTCGTCGTCCGACAGGGTCCCCGCCGGCACGAGGGGCGCTTCGAGCTCGAGGGCCGCTTCGACCCGGCCTCCGGCGACCTGAAGAGGATGGCGCTCGACCTCGACCCGCTCAAGCTGAAGCTCGGCGGGCTGTCCCTGGAGGCGGAGGGCCGGGTCGCGGACTTCGTTGAGCCGGGCGTCGACCTGGCCGTCAAGACGCGCTCCGCCCTCGGAGCGCTGGGCGCCGTGAACCCCGCCCTCGCCTTCGTGCCCATGCCGGCGCTGGAGGGGCGGCTCAAGCTGAAGAAGTCCGCCGACGAACTGCGCATCGAGGAGGCCCGCGTGAAGGGGCAGGGCCTTTCCCTCTCCGTCACCGGCAGGGTGCGCAAGCTTTCCTCCCCGAAGCCCGACCCGGACCTCTCGGCGTCTTTGACCGCGGAGCTGCCGGAGCTCTCCTCCAAGCTGATCAAGGCCTTCCTCGCCTCCGCGCCCGACCTCTCCCTCCCGCCGCCGAAGATCGACGTGAAGGCGCGCTGGAAGAACGACGTCCTGACCCTCTCGCCGGCACGGGTCGCCCTGGGCCCCGTCGAGCTCCGGGCCGATGGCCGCATCGCCTTCCCGTCCGGCCCTGCCCGCCTCGCCCTGAGCGTCGAGACCAACAGCTTCAAGGCGGAAGAGCTCGCCCGGCTGGCCCCGGCCCTCGCGGCCTACCGGCCCTCCGGGCGGGCCCGCGTGGCCGTGCGCGCGGACGGGGCCCTGCCCTCTCCCGCGCTGGAGGCTTCGGTCGCGCTGAGCTCGTTCGCGGTGACCCTCGGGAGCCACTCCTTCTCCTCGGTGGAAGGCGAAGTGAAGGCGAGCAGCGGCCTGGTCACGGCGAGGCTCCGGGGCGGCTGGAACGGCGCGGACTTCCAGGCGGAGGGGAGCGGCAAGGGGTTTTTGCCCCCGAAGCTCCCCGAGCCCGAGGTCTGGCTGGAGGGCCGGCTCTCCCGCCTGGACTTCGCCCACCTTGCGCCGCAGGGCCCCTCGAAGGACGGCGGAGGAGGCGGCGGAGCCGCCGCCGCGCCGCCGAAGACCTACCGGGTCTCGGGCAAGCTCCTCGCGGACGCCCTCCAGGGGACGAACTTCGAGGCCGGCCCGAGCGAGGCGTCCTGGGACCTCCGCGGGGTCGGGGACGCCTCCAGGCTCACCGGCTTCCTGAAGCTGCGCGTCGGGCCGGGCAAGTTCGAGGACATCAAGAGCCTGGCGGAGGGCAAGCCCATGCTCCGGCTGGCCCTCATGCCCGTCCTCATCCTGCAGAAGGTGGCGAGCCTGGCCAAGGTGCCGTTCCTGCCCAGCTTCGACCGCGTGACCTTCAAGGAGATGACCGCGGACTACGCCCTGCAGAGCGGGGTCATGAGCATCCGGGAGAGCCACATGGATTCGAGCGCGGGCTTCGTGACCGCCAGCGGGACGGCGGACCTCGGCCGCAACGCCCTCGCCCTGCGCCTCGACACCAAGCTGGCGGAGCAGGGCCCCCTCCGCCTCTCCGGCCCCGTCGGCTTCACCGTCACCGGCACGCCGGCGGAGCCCGTCGTGAAGGTGGACCCGGTGAGCCTCCTCAAGCAGCCCGAGGTCGAGAAGGCCGTCGACAACGTGCGCAAGGCCGTCGAGGAGGGCGGCAAGCGCCTGCTGGAGAACCTCCTCAAGCGATGAGCTTCCACGCCGCCGAGATCCGCCTGTTCCGCTCCCTGGGGGATTCCGCCCGGGCGGGCTTGAGCCCGGCCTCCACGCTCGCACGGCTCGCCGAGCAGGAAGGCGAAGGAGACCTGCGGGAGATGGCGCGCCGGCTGGAGGAAGGGGGGACTCTCTCGGAGGCGATGCGCGCCTTCCCGCGGCGCTTCCCTCGCTGGCAGACCGAACTCATCGCCGCCTCCGAGGCGGCCGGGCGTCTCGACACGGCCTTCTACGCCGTCGCCGAGAGCCTGGAGGTCTCACGCCGCTTCTGGCTCGGCCTCGCGCCCAAGGCCGCCTACCCGCTCCTCCTGCTCCACTTCACCCCGTTCGCGGTCTACTCCATGACCCTGGGCCTCGAGGGCGTCGGCCCGTACCTGTTCAAAGTCGTCTTGTTCCTGCTCCCCTTCTACCTGCTGGGAGGGGCGGCCTGGTGGCTGCTGAGAAGCCCCGACGCAGAGGCCCGGCTCAGGCGCCTGCCCTTCGCCAGGGGCTGGATGAAGGCGCGCTTCTGCCGGATGCTCGCCCTCCTCATGCGGGCGGGCCTCAATTTCCCGAAAGCCCTCGAGCTCGCGCTCGAGGCCGCCGGGCTGAGCGCGGGACGCTCGCTGGACTCGGCTTTAGGGGGGGCGGGGTTCGCCGAGACCCTGGGGAGCCTGGGCCTCTTCGCGCCGACCGAGCTGGACGCCTTCAAGACGGGAGAGCTCGCCGGGGCCTACGACCGCCAGCTCGACGTCGTCGCGTCGCTGACGGAGGAGCGCAACGAGGCCCTGCTCAGGACGCTCGCGGCCCTGCTCCCTCCGGTGATCTTCATCGTGGTGGCGCTCTTCATCGCGAGCATGATCCTGAGGTTCTACAGCCGCCTGTTCACGGGCGCGATGCCGGGCTTCTAGGTCAGCGCTTCCCGCCGGTCTGCGTCTTCTGGAACTCCCCGATGGTGCCCATCACGAGCGGGGCCTTGGTCATGGCCAGGATGAGGTTGGGGTTCATGAGCATCATGAGGGCCTCGGGGTTGTTCTCCGCGATCTGCTTGACCATCGCGGGGTTCTTGACCATCGCGCCGACCGACGAGCAGTTCTGCATGACGGTGCTCGTCAACTTGCTGCCGAGCACGGCGCCGAGCCCCTCCTGGCTGGACATCGCGCCCTTGAACCCCGACTGGAAGAGCTTGACCCCGACGGGGTCCTTCGTGTCGGAGAGGTAGTCGGCGAGGGCCTGGGGGCTGCTGCACTTCCTCTGCACCCGGCTGCTCGACATGAAGGCGTCGATGAGCAGCTTGTTGCCGAGCATGACCTCGACGACCTTGGGGTACTTCAAGACCTTCACGACCGCCTTGACGAGCAGGGGGCCGGTCGCGCCGATCCTGGCGGCCACCTTGTCTCCCCAGCCGCCCGTGGCCTGGTCGAGCGCCGCGCTCTCGCTCCGGGAGAGCTCAGGCCCCGGGGCGGGCGCGGGGGCCGCGGGAGGCGGGGCGGGCCGGCGCTCCGCGGCGGGCGGCGGCACTGCGGGCGCCGCGGGAGCGGGCTCGGGGCGATAGCCCATCGTGGGGGCCGGCGAGGCGGCGCCGGGATCGTCCGTGCGCTCGCGGCCCAGGGCGGCTCGCGCGTTCAGCTGGGAGGAGAGCTCGGTCTCGCTGCGGGCGGAATCGAACACGCTGGGGCGGGAGGGGGAGGCGCCCGGCTGGGCAGGCTGGACCTGCGGGGCCGGCGCGGAGCCGCGGCTCTGGGCCATGAGGATGAAGACGGCTCCGGCGCCGGTCAGCCCCATGAGGGCCAGCCCGGCCAGGATGATCCGGTTGAACGCCGCTTCGTCCTGCTCGGTGCTCGGCATGGCTATCTCTTGGGGGCCTTCTCCGGGGGCGCGTCGAGGGCCACGACCCCCATCGAGGAGATGGCGACGCGGCTGCTGCGCATGGAGGCGCCCGTGAGGATGACCTTGGCCGTCAGCTCGTCGTGGAACACGCGCCCGCTCTGCCATTTCTCCATCAGGTATTGCCCGCAGGCCTCGATCTCGTCGCCCTGCTTGAAGGAGGGGTAGCCGAAGCTGAAGACCTTGATCTTGCCGGAGCCGTCGTCCACCCAGACCGAGTAGTAGTGGTTGCCCTTGCGGGAGAACTTCTCGAAAAGGACGGAGGTCTTGCCGGCGATGCAGACGTTCTTGCCGTTGTGGCCCTTGCGGTCCTTCAGAAGGGCGGAGATCGAGAGGACCTCCTCGGCGGCGGCGGAGAAAGCCAGGAGCCCCAGGAGACCGACGGCCAGGAGCCCGAAGCGGGTTCTCATCGGAATCAGTATAACGCCGAAAACTTCCCCTCGCAAGGGGGCGCGTCAGGCCGGCGGCGCTCCTAGATGTAGCGCTTGTAGACCGGCTGATACTGCTTGCTCTTCACGAAGGCCAGCATGTCCTTAGGTCGGGGCTCGGTCGCCAGACCCCGCTTGTAGGCCACTTCGGCCGTGGCGGCCGCGATGAGGGCCGACGCCTCGCGGATGCGGGTCAGCGGCGGGAACAAGCAGCCCTGGGCCAGGTCCTTCTCGGTGGCCATGTCGGCCAGCACCCGGGCCGACTCGAAGAACATCTCGTCGGTCACGGCCGTCGCGCCGCAGGCCGCGATGCCGAGCCCCACGCCCGGGAACACGTAGGCGTTGTTGGACTGCCCGGAGACGAAGGTCTGGCCCTCGTAGACGGCGGGGGGGAAGGGGGAGCCGCTCGCGAAGACCGCCTTCCCCTTCGACCAGGTGTAGGCCTCCTGCGCCGTGCACTCGGCCTTCGAGGTCGGGTTCGAGAGCGCGAAGATCACCGGACGCGCGTTCAGGCGCGACATCTCCCCCACGACCTCCTGGGTGAACGTCCTGGGCTGCCCCGAGGCGCCGACGAGGATGGTCGGCTTGATGGCCTTCAGCGCCGACAGCAGGTCCTTGGCCGGGGCGTGCTTGTGCGCGAAGGGCTTCTTGTGCTCGGCGAGGTCCTTGCGGCCGCTCTCGACGAGGCCCTTCGAGTCCACGAACCAGCAGCGCTCGGCCGCGGCCTTCCGGGAGAGCCCCTCGGCCTGGGTCGCGCTCATGACGAGCTGGGCGATGCCGGCCGCCGCCTCGCCCGCTCCGAAGAACAGGATGGTCTGGTCCTTCAGCTTGGCCTTGGTCAGGCGCATCGCGCTGTAGAAGCCCGCCAGCGTCACGCCGGCCGTGCCCTGGATGTCGTCGTTGAAGGTGCAGATCTCGTCGCGGTACTTGGCCAGGAGGCGGAAGGCGGTGTGGTTGGCGAAGTCCTCGAACTGGAGCAGGGCCTTGGGGAAGACCTCCTGGACGGCCTGGATGAACTCGTCGACCATCTCGTCGTAGTCCGCGCCCGTGATGCGCTTCTTGCGCACGCCGATGTAGAGCGGGTCCTTGAGGAGGGACTCGTTGTTCGTCCCGACGTCGAGGAGGATGGGGAGGGTCTGCTCCGGGGGGACCCCGGCGCAGCCGGTGTAGAGCGAGAGCTTCCCGATCGGGATGCCCATGCCGTTGGCGCCCAGGTCGCCCAGACCCAGGATGCGCTCGCCGTCGGTCACCACGATGACGCGCACGTCCTTCTCGGGCCAGTTGCGCAGGACCTCGCGCATGCGGCCGCGGTGGCGCGTGGTGACGTAGAGGCCCCGCGGGCGGCGGAAGATGTGGGCGTAGTTCTGGCAGGCCAGCCCGACGACGGGGGTGTAGATGATGGGCATGATCTCGCGGATGTTGTCGATGACCACGCGGTAGAAGAGGGTCTGGTTGCGGTCCTGCAGGCCCGTCAGGAAGACGTAGCGGGCCAGGTCGTCGGCGGCCTTATGGAAGTTCTCCATCGCGCGCTGGGACTGCTCCTCGATGGTGGTGACGTGGTCCGGGAGGAACCCTTCCAGGCCGAGGCGCTCGCGCTCCTCGTAGGTGAACGCGGTCCCTTTGTTGATGTCGGGGTCGTGAAGGATGTCGATGCCGCGGCGGTTCGGGCGGATCAGCTCGTCGTGGGCGGCCTTGCGCTCTGTGTGTCCGATCATGAATCCCTCCCCTCAAACAGGTGGACCGTATGATACCCTATTTGGCAACAGAACGGCCAAAGGCGGAGGGAGCCTACGCGAGCTCTTCGATGAAGGCGATGGCGGCCTTCAAAGCCTGCAGGTCGGGATGGCGGAGGAAATACACGTAGTCGCCCATGGCGACGCTGAACACCTTCGGGAACTCCAGGTGGGTCCTGAGCATCGGAGCCAGCTCCCGGAGGACGTCCTCATGGGAGCGGCGGTAGCGGTAGCGCGCGCGCCGCGCCACGTGGGCCACGTTGTAGAGGCGCTCGTAGGGGAAGAAGCTCTCGCTGCGGACCAGCAGGTCGGCCCAGGCCTTGTAGAGGTCCACATCGCACGACCAGTTCATCATGTCGAGCGACATGCCGCCCGGGGGCCGCACGTTGATCTCCAGGGCCAGGTATTCGTCGTCCCGGGCGAAGAACTCGAGGTGGAAGAACCGCTCCCGGATGCGGAAGGCCGTCACGGCCTTGCGCCCGAGCGCCTCGAGCTTGGGCGGGATGTCCCGCTGGTAGTAATAATGGATGGGCTTCTGCCCCGAGACGATCTCCATGATGCCGGAGTTCACGACGTGGGAGGCGTAGAAGACGATGCCGCCCTCCCGGTCGCTCAGGCCGTCGAAGGTCATGAGGGTCCCGCCCGCGAAAGCCTCGACGAGGAAGTCCTTGGGGGGGTAGTCCAGCACGCCGGCGAGCTGCTCCTTGCCGTCCACGCGGAAGATGCGCGCCGCGCCCACGCCCACGTCCGGCTTGAAGATGAGCGGGAAGCCGTGCTTCCGGGCGAAGGCCCGGATCTGCTCGGCCGAGGAGACGATCTCGCCCGCCGGGGTGGGGATGCCCGCCTGGCGGAAGATCTCCTTCATCCCGGACTTGCGGCGGTTGAACTCCAGGTCCTCCGGCTTCTGCCCGTAGATGTTGAAGTCCTGCCGCAGGCGCGCCTCGAGGCCCAGCCAGTGCTCCGTCTGGGAGTCGACGCGGTCGATGCGCCCATGGCGCGAGATCAGGTAGGCCGCCGCACGGAACAGGCTCTCGTACTCGCTCATGTTGTGCACATGGCAGTACTCCGTCAAGGACTCCTTCAGCGTGCCGCTGAGGGAGTCGACGGGAGCGTCCCCGATGCCCAGGACGCAGGCGCCGGCCTCCTTGAGCGCGGTGCAGAAGCGCTCGAAGTTCGGGGGGAAGTTCGGGGAGAGGAAGAGGACGTTCATCCGGAGACCTCGACGCGGAAGAGTGCGGTCTTCGCCTCGGCGTCCTTGTCCGGCTCCAGGATGCGCTCGTAGCGGAAGCGCAGTTCGGTCGTCCCGCTCTTCAGCGCCTGGAACGCCCAGACCTCCATCCCGGAAGCCTGCCGGCCGGACGGGGGCAGATAGTCCGAGGCGGTCTGGCGGAGCAGGGTCCAGTCGGGCTGGCCCTCCAGCTTCCAGCGGCTGCCCGAAGCCTGGTCGGAAGGCAGGCGCACGCGCACCTCGCCGCCGACCTTCGCGCGCAAGGGCGCGGCGGGATCGGTGAAAGCCCCCAGGGGGTCCACCCGGAGGAGCCTGCGTCCCTGGAAACGGCCCTTGCGGTCGAAGTCGAAGCCGATCCACGCGGCCCCGACGTCCGTGCAGGCGCGGCAGCCCGCGCTCAAGCGGTAGAGGAACACGAGGCGCTCGCCTCCGGCGGGAGAGCTCTGGATGGAGAGGGGCGCCTTGTAGGTCCGGTCGCCCGGCCAGAGAGCCGGCGCGGCGCCCGAGGACGGGAGCAGGACGAAGTCCGGATCGGACTCCAGTTCGCCCGGCTTCAGCGCGTCCTCGTCGATGTCGATGCGGGGGGGCGTGCCGTTCACCAGCAGGCAGACGCTGTTCTCATTGGCCCGGAAGGGGTACACCGCGTAGGCCGCCCCGATGCGCTCGCCCAGAGTCCGGTACTCGCTCAGCCAGCCCGGCTGGGGCAGGCGGGCCGCGAAGGCCGCCGCCGCCTCGGGGGCTCCGGCCTTGCGCATCCTCTTGGCGAAGCACCCGGCCTGGTCCTTGACCGCACCCAGGCACGCCGTCCGGGCCTCGTCGAGGAAGCCCGCGGGGGGCGTCCAGCGCGCCTGCGGCCCGACGGGGAGCGTCTTGGGCGCCGCCCACGCGGGAGCGCAGAGCATCGCCAGAAGGAGGAGGCGCATCAGGCTTTCTTGGCCTTGCGGCGCTTGGGCGGGGCCTTGGGCTTCTGGGCCAGGCTCTCGGAAGCGGCCTGCAGGCCCGCGGCGAGGATGTCGAGGCCGAATCCCATGCCCGCCTTCCCCTTCTTGACCATGGGGGCGCTCATCTCGGCCACCGCCTTGCCGAGGGCCGCGGCGCCTTCCTGCAGCTCCTTGAGCTTCTGGGCCGCCGGCTCGGCGTCGCCGAGGAGCTTGTAGACGGCGGTGTCCAGGTCGAGCCGGGACCGGGCGGGGAAGCCCGCCTCGCCGAGGAGGTCGCAGCGGTAGAAGCGGCTCTCGGAGAAGAGCTCCAGGGCCCGCACCCGCTTGGGCAGGTTCGGGTGGGTCTTGAACAGCTCGCCCCAGCGGGCGTAGGACTCGGAGAGGTCGGCGTTCTGCTGCTTGAACTCCTCGAGGTCGATGCGTTCGACCAGCTTGCGCGAGCCGCAGGCGAGGATGAGCAGGGCCTTGCGGGCCGTGTCGATGTCCTGGCAGCAGACGAGGCCGGCCCGGTCGCAGGTGATCTCCGCGCGCCGCGCCCAGGCCATGAGGGCGAGCCGGGCAGGCAGACCCAGTAGGATGCGCAGGTAGGCGGCCCCCGGGAATTCCATCCTGCGCAGGGCCCAGACGCCCGTTCCGGCCAGGAAGGCGGCGATGGTGATGTAGAGGGAGTGCTGGGACTTGATGTGCCCCATCTCGTGGCCCAGGATGAAGGTCAGCTCCCGCTCCTTGCAGAGGTCGGCGGCCGCCCGGGTGACGAAGACGCACGAGCGCTCCGCGTCGGGACCGACGGTGAAGGCGTTGATGCCCTCGCCCTCGAACACGAAGACGGGGGGGGCGCCCATGTCGAGGGTCTTGGCGCACTGCAGGCGCAGGCGGTCGAGCTCGGGGAACTGCCTGGCCGACACCCGCACGGCCCCGCCGAGCATCTCGGCCATGTTGAGTTCGAGGACGGCCTCGAGGAACTTGCCGCACAGCCAGTCCACGCCGGGCACCGACTTGAAGGCCTCCAGCGCCTTGCGGTCGCCGTCGTACTCGTAGTCGGACGAATCGATACCCTTGCGGACCTTCAGGTCCTTGAGCCACTCCGCCGAGTCTTCCTTGAGTTCCATGGGGTCCCTCCGCCGGTTGCCGTTATCATACTAAACAGTAAATGGTAAAATCGCACGCGATGAAACGGGCCTGGCCTCTGCTTCCGGCGCTCCTGCTTTCCGCCTGCTCTTTGCGCACCCTGGCCGTGCGCACCACGGCTGGAGCGATCGACAACGGGATGCCCGCCTTCTACCGCGAGAGCGACCCGGATTTCGCCCGGGAGGCCGCCCCGGCCGAGCTCAAGCTGCTCGAGACCTTCCTGGAGAACGACCCCGCCAACCCCCGGCTCCTGAGGGCGCTGAGCGAGGGCTTCGTCGGCTACGCCTTCCTCTTTTTGGAGGACGAACAGCCCGAGCGCGCCGCCCTCTTCTACCGGCGAGCCCTCTCCTACGCCCTGCGGCTGGCCGGCCGGAACGCCGCCTTCAGGGATCTGGACAAGCTTCCGCCCGAGGCCCTGGACTCCGCCCTGAAGGGCGCCGAGATCGAGGACGCGCCCGCTCTCTACTGGGCGGCCTACGGCTGGGCCGGCTGGGCCAACCTGGCCAAGGGGGACTCCGAGGCCCTGGCCGGCGTGCCCAAGGCCGCCAAGCTGATGACCCGGGCGATCGAGCTCGACCCCGGCTACCAGTTCGGCGGGGCGGACCTCTGGTTCGGAGTCTACTACGCGGCGCGCCCCAAGATCGCCGGGGGCGACCTGGAGAAGGCCAAAACCCACTTCGACGCCGCGATCGCCCGCACCGGCGGACGCTTCCTGAGCGCGAAGGCCCTCTGCGCGAAATACTACGCCGTGGGCGCCATGGACGAGGAGCTCTTCAAGAGGCTCCTCACGGAAGTCCTGGACGCCCCGGCCGACGCCCTGCCGGAGGCCCGCCTCGCCAACGAGGTCGCCAAGCGCAAGGCGAAGGCCCTCCTGGAGAAGACCGATGACTTGTTCTAGCGTGTCCGCCGCCCTCCTCTCCCTGCTCCTCCCCGTCGGAGCTTGGGCGGCCGTTCAGATCAAGATCGCGACCCTCGCCCCCGAGGGCACCAGCGCGATGAAGACCATGCGCCAGGTGGACGAGGAGGTGAAGGCCAAGACGAAAGGGGCGCTCTCCTTCAAGTTCTACGCGGGCGGGCGCCAGGGCGACGAGAAGGACGTGGTGCGCAAGATCCGCATGGGCCAGCTGCACGCGGGCGGGTTCACCGGCGTGGGCCTGGGCGAGATCGCCCCGGAGGTCCGGGTCGTGGACGGTCCCTGGCTGTTCCGGGACAGCCAGGAGGTCGACTTCATCTACGGGCTCTTCGCCAAGGACTTCGAGAAGGCCCTGGCGGACAAGGGCTACGTCCTGCTCGGCTGGACGGAGGTCGGCTTCGTCTACGTGTTCTCCAAGACCCCCGTCCGCTCCGCCCCGGAGATCGCCAAGCTCAAGCTTTGGCTCTGGGAGGGCGACCCCATCGCCGAGGCCGCCCTGAAGGCCATCGATGCGCATCCCATCCCGCTCTCCGTGACCGACGTGAACACCTCGCTCCAGACGGGCATGCTCGACGCGGTGTACGGCCCGCCCCTCTACGTCATGTCCCTGCAGTGGCACGAGAAGATGAAGTGCCTCTTCAAGCTGTCGCTCGCCAACGCCTCCGGGGCCGTCCTGCTCTCCAAGAAGCTTTTCGATACCCTCCCGGCGGACCAGCAGGCGATCCTCCTCGAGACCTCCCGCAAGCATCTGCGCAAGCTCAACGACCTGACCCGGCAGGAGAACGCGGCGGCCGTCGAGACCCTCCGCAAGCAGGGTTTCACCGTGACGACCGCGTCCCGGTCGGACGCCGCGGTCTTCGACGCCGCGGGCGTGAAGGCGCGCCGGGCGCTCGTCGGGAAGATGTACTCCGCGGACTTCCTGGACCGCGTCGAGAAAGCCCTCGCGGAGCGCCGCGCCAAGAAGTGATCGCCACCCTCGAGAGGGGCCTCCTGGCCCTCGAACGGATCCTGCTCTCGGCCCTCCTGGTCGTTCTGGTGGCCTTGAGCTTCCTGCAGGTCGTCCTGCGCGGGGGCTTCTCGGCCGGCCTGCCCTGGGCCGACGTCTTCCTGCGCCACCTCGTCCTCCTCATCGGCTTCCTGGGCGCCGGCGTGGCCGTCGCGGAAGGCAAGATGTTCTCCTTCGACGCCGCCTCCCACGTCCTGAAGGGGCGCCTGCGCCGGGCAGCCGCCCTCCTCGTGAACCTCTTCGCGGCGGCGGCCTCCGCCGCCCTGGCCTCGGCGGCCTGGCGCTTCTTCCTCGACGAGTACCGCGCGAAGGGCGTCCTCTTCGAGGCCTTCGGCGTCTGCGTGCCCCAGTGGGTGTTCGTGGCCTGCGTCCCCTTCGGCTTCGCGCTGGTCGCCCTCCACCACCTGCTCCGCGCCGCCCAGCCCGCGGAGGAGGAGCGGTGATCTGGCTGCTCTGCGCCGCCGCCCTGGCCCTCGCCGCGCTGGGCGCGCCCATCTTCGCCCTCATCGGCGCCCTGGCCCTCTGGCTGTTCCACGCGGCCGACATCGGCGGCTCGGCGGTCATCATCGAGCTGTTCCGGCTCGCGAGCCTGCCGGCCCTCTCGGCCATCCCGCTCTTCACCTTCGCGGGCTTCCTGCTGGCCGAATCCAAGGCGCCCCAGCGCCTGCTCTATTTCGCGGAGAGCCTCTTCGGCTGGATGCCGGGCGGCCTCGCCGTGGTGGGGCTGACCACCTGCGCCCTCTTCACGGCCTTCACCGGCGCCTCCGGGGTGACCATCATCGCGCTGGGAGGACTCCTCCTGCCCATGCTGCTCAAGCAGGGCTACCCCGAGAAGTTCAGCCTCGGCCTGCTGACCTGCACGGGGAGCCTGGGGCTCCTCTTCCCGCCGTCCCTGCCCATCATCCTCTACGGCCTCGTCGCCAAGGTCTCCATCGACAAGCTCTTCATCGCCTCGCTCCTGCCGGGCGTCCTCCTGCTGGGCGTCCTCGCGGTCATGGGGGTCGTCACGGGCTGGAGGCGGGGCGTCGCGCGGACGCCGTTCTCGGGGAAGGCGCTGGCCTCTTCGGCCAGGGCCGCGGCCTGGGAGATCCCCCTGCCCGTCGTCATCATCGGGGGCATCTACGGCGGCCTCTTCACCGCGACCGACGCGGCCGCGGTCATGGCCTTCTACGCCTTCATGGTGGAGGTCGTCATCCTGCGCGACCTGAAGCTCTCGGATCTGCCCCGCATCGCGGCCCTGAGCATGGCCCTGGTGGGCGCCATCTTCGTCGTGCTCGGGACGGCCCTGGGGCTGACCAACTACCTGATCGACGCCGAGGTCCCGGACAGGCTCTTCGCGTTCATGCACTCCTTCGTGTCCTCCAAGATCGGCTTCCTGGCGCTCCTCAACGTCCTGCTGCTCGTCGTGAACATGGTCGAGATCTTCTCGGCCATCATCATCGTCGTCCCCATCATCGTCCCCATCGCGGCCCAGTACGGCATCGACCCCATCCACCTCGGCGTCATCTTCCTGCTGAACCTGGAGATCGGCTACATGACCCCGCCGC
This sequence comes from Elusimicrobiota bacterium, assembly GCA_003450735.1. Lineage (GTDB taxonomy): Bacteria > Elusimicrobiota > Elusimicrobia > UBA1565 > UBA1565 > UBA9639. Next base: position 46,353 of record DMEZ01000032.1, read on the forward strand.
TGGGCCTCAACCTCTTCCTCTCGAACCGCCGCTTCGACCGTCCCCTCGGGGAGCTCTACCGCTCCGTCGCGCCGTTCTGGCTCGTCCACGTCGCCGTCCTGGCCGCCATCACCTACATCCCGCATCTGAGCCTATGGCTCCTCCCCAAGTGAGGTCTCCCATGAAACGATCCGCCCCCCTGTCGCCCTCGAAGCGCAAGAAGATGATCCAGGCCATCTTCGCCTCGCCCACCTACCGCAAGGCCTACCAGGACGTCGAGTTCCTGGCGCGGGAGGAGCTGCGGCCCGTGCGCCTGGAGCTCGAGCTGCTCAAGCCCGAGCTGGCCCTCATCGACGAGGGGGTCGAGTCCACCATCGTGGTGTTCGGCAGCGCCCGCATCCTCTCGCCCGAGGAGATGACGCGCCAGGTCGCGCGCCTGCGCAAGTCCCTCCGCCGGGACCCGGCGTCGCTGGATCTGCGCAGCCGCCTGTCCTCGGCGGAGAACCTGCTCGACCTCTCGCGCTACTACGAAGAGGCCCGCCGCTTCGCCCAGATCGCCACCCGCGCCTCCATGGGCTCCGCCAAAAAGCACTGGGTGGTCGTCACGGGAGGAGGCCCCGGCATCATGGAGGCCGCCAACCGCGGCGCCTACGACGCCGGCGGCAAGAGCATCGGACTCAACATCACCCTGCCCCACGAGCAGGAGCCCAACGCCTACATGACGCCGGAGCTCTCCTTCCAGTTCCACTACTTCGCCATCCGCAAGATGCACTTCCTCATGCGGGCCAAGGCGATGGTGGCCTTCCCGGGGGGGTTCGGGACGCTCGACGAGCTCTTCGAGAGCCTGACGCTGGTGCAGACCGGGAAGAAGACCCGCCTGCCCATCGTGCTGGTGGGCCGGGACTTCTGGCCCCGGGTGATCGATTTCAAGACCCTCGCCGACGAAGGGGTCATCTCGCCCAAGGATATCGACCTCCTGCAGATCGTGGACACGGCCGAGGAGGCCTGGGCGGTCGTTCAGGACTTCTGGAAGGCGAACGGCCGGACCGCCGAGCGCAGCCGGCGCTCCTTCACGGCTCACCGCGAGAAGAATGCCTGACGCGACGGCCCTCGCTTTCGCGGCCCTCCTCCTCGTCGGGGGCGCCGCGAAGGCGGGGGCACAGCCGCTCGCTTCGGACCCCCTGACGGAAGACTCCTTCCACCGGGCGATGGTCTCCCTCTACAACCTCGACTACGAAGACGCCCGCGCCGAGGTCCGCCGGCTCCTGATCGCCCAGCCTTCCAACCCGCTCGCCTACCTCGGCGAGGCGGGGCTGCTCTGGTGGCAGGCGGAGGCCGAGTACGGCCTATTCCGGGACTCTCCCACGATGAGCGCCGTCTTCGAGCAGGACGTGCTCAACGCCATCTCCCTGGCCGAGCGCCTGGCCGGCTCCAAGGATCCCGTCCGACAAGCCGACGGCCACTTCGTCGCCGGCATGGGCTGGGGGGTGCACGGCCAAGCCGAACTCCAGCGGGGCAACTGGCTGAAGGCCTACTCGGACGGCAAGAAGGCCATCAAGCACCTCAAGAAGTGCGTCAAGATCGACCCGGAGTACCAGGACGCCTACCTGGGCCTCGGCATCTTCGACTACCAGACCGACCGCCTGCCGGCGGCTTTGAAGCTGCCCATGCTCTTCGTGCACCGCGGCGACGCCAAGCGCGGCATCGCGCGCATCCTCCAGTCCATGGAGAAGGGCCGCTTCGCGCGCGACCAGGCCGGGGCCTTCCTGCTCTCCATCTACATGAAGGAGGGGGACTGGGACTCCGCCCTGCCCCTGCTCAGGCGCCTGCGCGAGCAGTTCCCGCAGAGCGCGTATTTCCGCTACCGCGAAGCCTCCCTGCTGGCCATGCGCGGCGACTGGGACGCCTCCTACCGCGACGTGCTGGAGATCCTCTCCCTGAGCTCCTCCGAGCCGGACCTGCTGGGCCGCAAGCAGCTCTCCCTGTTCTGCGGCCTGGTCGGCACGCAGTGCCTCGACCAGACCTACACCTCGGCCCTGGTGCGCTGGCTCGATCGAGCCCTGGCCGAACCCTCTTCCGCCCGCTGGACCTCCCTCCTCTATCTCTACCGGGGGATGGCCCGGGACGTGCTGGGCCAGCGGGTGGACGCCGTGCACGACTACAGCAAGGCGGTGGCGGCCCGGGACGTCCCGCCCGCCCACGAGTACGCCCGACGCTGCCTGGGCTCCGCCTGCGACCGGGACGAGACCCTGCGCATCCTCAAGGAGCTGGCCCGCAAGGGCGGTGGCCCGTGAAGGTCGCCCTCCTCTTCACCCCGTTCGCCTCTCCCACCTACGTCCCGCTCGGCCTCGCCTGCCTCAAGGGGAGCCTCGCCCGCGAAGGCGAACACCCGGTCTGCGCCTTCGACCTTTCCAACGCGTACTACCGCCGCCTGACCGACTCGGGCTTCGTCTCGGGGCTGAGAGACCTCTGCGGAGCCTGCTGGCGCAACCGCCTGGACTGCGGGGGCGCCCTCAAACGGGAGGACTTCGAGACCCGCGCGGCTTCGGCCTACTCGGCCCTGGAGGGGCTGAGGGCCGACGAGGAGACCTTCGGCGACTCGATGCGCTACAACGGCCTGCGCTCCGGCGCCGACACCTTCCTCAGCGGGCTCATGCGCTGCCTCGACTGCGTGCTGACCTCCGCGCTCGAGACGCCCTCCGCCGCGAAGGACGAAGCCCTCGCGCGCGCTCTCTTCGCCGAGGGTTTGGGGCTCCTGCAGCGCCAGAAGCCCGACCTGGTCGGCTTCTCGGTGTTCTCCCAGCACCAGCTCAACTACGCCCTCTGCCTCGCCAAGGCCCTCAAGCGGACGATGGACGTCCAGATCATCCTGGGCGGCGCGGCCCTGCCGCACCTCGACGCCCGCGCGCTGCTGAAGCTCTTCCCCTGGGTGGATTTCGTCGCGCTCGGGGAGGGGGAAGGCGCCCTCGCCGGCCTCCTCCGCGGCGCCGCGCGCAGGGACTTCTCGCAGGCCCCTGGCCTCCTCTACCGCGACGTCACGGGCATCGTCGTCAACCCGGAGGCCCCCGTCCCGCCGGAGAGTCTGCCTGCGCCGGATTTCTCCGACTTCGACTGCGGCCTCTATTTCTCGCCGAAGCCCGTCCTCTCGACCTGTCTCGGCGCGCGGCCGATCGAGCGGGTCGGAGCGGAACTGGAGACCCTGGCCGCCGAAGGCGTGCGGCACGTCTGGTTGAGCGACGAGGGGCTCTCGGCCCGCCTGCTGGAGGGCCTGGCCGACCAGAACTCGCGGCGGAAGCTCGGCCTCTGCTGGGGCGCCATGGCCCGCCCGACGGAAGATTTCACGGAGGGGCTGCTGAGGAAGGCCCGGGAAGCCGGCTGCGCCGCGATGCTCTGGGGCGTCGAGTCCTTCCAGCCGCGCCTGCTCGAGCTCATGGAGAAGGGGACGACGCTCAAGGACATCGAAGGCGTCCTCGAGGCCTCGCGTCGAGCCGGCCTCTTCAGCGAGGTCACCCTGATCCAGGGCTTCCCGACCCAGACGCCGGAAGAGGCGGCCGCGGAAGAAGGATATATCCGCGCGCACGCCGAGCTCATCGGCCGCATCGGGACGCGCCGCTTCCGGCTGGAAGAGGGCACCCGGACCGCCGCGGAGCCCGAGCGCTTCGGCCTCAAGGGCTTGAAGCGCAAGGTCCTCCTGAGGACGCCGGAGGGGGAACTCCTCTCCAGACAGCTCTCCTACGAGGGAGAGGGGCGGGAGGGCGCTCCCGACCTCAACAGCCTGCTGGCGCGGGCGCAGATGGACGGGGCGCACCCGGGGCGCTTCGCGGATTCGAGCCTGTTCTACGGGCTCGAGCACACCCTCCTGCACGCCCAGGCCTGGCGGCGCGGCCCGTGACTCACGATCCCGATGAGGCCGAGTTCGTCGAGTCCGGCACCTTTCGGGTGGACCGCAGCCGGGCCATCCGCAAGCTGAAGAGCTTCGGCTTCGCCGAGGAGCTGAGCCCGCTCAGCCTCTGGGTGCGCTGCGCCAACGCGAGCGGGGCGGGCGAGGTGCGCCTGCGCCAGCAGACCTGCTGGTGCGAGGCCCGCTTCGACGGACGGCCCTTCACCTCGAACGAGCTCCACGATCCCTTCAGCGCGCTCCTGGAGGACGGGGAGCCGCGCCTGAAGCACTTCGCCCAGGGCCTGCTCCTGGCCCTGCGGGAGAAGCCCAAGGCGGTCGTCCTGCGCTCGGGGTCGGGAGCTGAGCGCATCTCCCTGCGCGCCCGCCCGCTGGGAGACGAGGTGGAGCTGGAGGTCTCCCCGGCCGAGCCCTCCGACGAGACGGACACCTCGGTCCAGGTCGAATGGACGGTCTGGGACAAGGATGAGAGCCGGGAGATCCAGATCCCGAAGGAGCGCTGCTTCCACCTCTTCGCCATGAGCCGGGCTTCGGTCGCCCTCCAGCGGGACCTCATCGTGGACCCCTCGGAGGACCCGCCCGGCGACCTGCGCGTCGAAGAGGAGGGCTTCCGGGCCGTGCTCTATCGGAGCGGGACACCGGACGTCCCGTCGGGGCACGTGGCCTTCTATTCCTACGGCGCGCTGGTCTGCGTGTCCCGGGTGATGGCCGGCAGAGGCTGCTGCGCGCGGCTCGACGACCCTGGGCTCAAGCTCAACGCCTCGCTGAGCGGGGTGGCCCGGGATGAGCGCTACGCCCTGGTCCTGGAGATCCTTCGGGAGAAAGCGAAAGCCCTTACGGCTTGATGAAGGCGTGGCGGCTGCCTGTGAAGTCCACGTAGGAGGTCGGCCACCCAGCCTCGGGTGCGGGCGGGGAGGGCCTAAGGGGACTTCGTGATAGGCGGCCGAGCCCGCCGCCGCAGGAGCAGCGCGAAGGCTCCCAGGGCCGCGCCGCAGGTCATGGCAAAGAGGAGCCTCATCCTACGGGGAGTATATAACACGAGCGCCCCTTTCGGGGCGCTCAGACAGGCCGGGCTCGGAGAGCTCAGACCTGCATGGTCGGCGGGGTCTTGCGGATCGAGTCGATGGCGTTCTGGATCTCGGTCTCGTTGTTGAGCAGGCGGTTGGTCTGGGTGTCGAAGAGGCCGAGCGGGGTGAGCTGGTAGCGGGTCTGGCTCTTCATCATCCCGACGTCGTTGGTGGTCAGGCGGGTGGAGAGCATGTAGGCCACGTTGCCCACCGGCAGGCCGCGCGCGACCCGGTCGGTGACGGCGCTCACCAGGCGCTCGCCGTTGGCGAGGCCCGAGCCCTGCTGCTCCTTGGCCTTCTTGAGGTCCACGGAGGTCTCCATCAGGAGCGCCTTGACCTGGAAGGCGTCCACCTCCGCGCCCTGCTGCTTCATGTAGCCGATGACGTCGGCGGCCATGCCCGCGACCATCGGGGTCGCCATCGAGGTGCCCGACATGTAGCGGTAGCCGGGCTGTCCGTCGACGGTGCAGACCGTGTCCGGGTCCGCGCCGCTGCGCGGGGCGATGACGCCGCCGGGGGCGTAGATGCAGCCGCCGGACTTGAGGCCGGGGACGGCCTTCAGTCCGGCCTGCCCTTCGGCGGAGACCGGGGTGGTGACGGGGGAGGGGTTCTTGGCGTTCTGGGCGAGCAGCATCTGCTGCTGCAGCTTCTTGAGGTCCACGTCGCCCGCCACGGCGGAGATGTCCGGCTTGTTGTAGAGGTCGCCGTCCTCGCCGTAGGAGGGGCCCTTCGAGGCGAAGAAGGGGAACTCGCCGTCCTTGTTGACGCCGGTGACGGTGAGCACGTAGCGCGAGGAGCCGGGGGAGCCGACGCTGCGGAAGCCCGCCGCGCCCTCGTTGCCCGCCGCGGCCACGACCAGCACGTTGTTGTCCACGACGAGGTGGTTGGCCATCGAGCTGAGCGGGTCCTTGTTGGGCTCGCCGGGGCCGCCCAGGCTCATGTTCAGGACGTCCACCTTGTTGTCCTTGTCGCTGACCATCCACTTCATGGCGGCCAGGATGACCGACTCATCGGTCTCGCCCTTCGTGCCGAACACCTTCGCCACGCGGAAGCGGGTCTCGGGCGCCAGGCCGGCGAACTTCCCGTCCGAGGCCGCGCCGTTGCCGCCGAGGCTGCCGCTCACGTGCGTGCCGTGCCCGACCACGTCGTCCTTGCCCTCGTCGGTGAAGTCCAGGTAGTCCTGCACGCGGCTCTTGCCGTCCTTGTCCTTGAAGTCGGCGTGGTCCGGGTCGATGCCCGAGTCGATGACGCCCACGAGCGTCCCCTGGCCCTTCATGCCCTTCTTCCAGAGTTCCTCCCCGGCCAGCATGGAGCGGGACTGCACCATCTTGTCATCCTGCTTGAGCTGGGAGGCTTCCTTCGCGAGCGGGTTGAGCGAGGGCACCGGCATGAACTGCATGCCGAGCAGGGCGCCCGGCGTCCCGGTGAGGGCGGCGCTCGCGGCGCGGAACACGCGCGCGGGGCGGCTCTCGACGCCCTGCCCCTCGAGCGCGAGGCCGAGCTTGGCGGCCTGGTCGAGCGGGACGTCGATGGTGACGATGTTGTCCACGGCGCGCACGACCTTGGCGCCGTGCTGGGTGAAGAGGCTGGAGTCGAGGCCCGTCTCCTCGAGGATCTTCTTGGCGTCCTCCGGAGTGGCGGACTTGATGCGGTCGGCCTGGACGGTCGTGTTGGCGGCGACCATCACGCGGACGGTGTTGCGCTCGCGGTCCACCGAATAGCCGTTGAGCATCTCGGGGGCGACGGAGGCCGTGGTGCCGGGGCGGGCGGCGGCCAGTTCCTCGTCGAGGTGGCCCCAGTCGAAGCCGCCGATGGCATGGCGCCGGCTGTTCTGGTTGTCGAAGGCGGCGTCGGGCGTCTGGCCCGCGAGGTCGGCCGCGTCGAAGGAGGCGAGGGAGCCCGCGTCGCAGCCCGTGTCCGTGCAGGCGTAGATGGGGCCCTGCGGGGGGGCCCCGGGATCCTTGCCGCCGCCCGGAGCCTCCTTCTTCTCCTCGGGCTTGGGTTCGGGCTTGTACTCGACGAGCGGCTCGATGAGGGCGCCGTCGGAAGCGGCCAGGATGTCGAAGAGGGAGTTGCGGCCGAGTTCGGTCAAAGAGTAGCGGCCCTTGTCGTCCTTGGCGAGGAAGGTGTTGTTGTCGAGGTCCTTCGGGTCCATCCGGGGCGCGAGGTAGCTGCGAAGGGAGAGGGCCAGGGCCTGGCCGGCGTCGTCCTTGGGGAGCTTGGCCAGGAACTTGGACACCTGCTTGAGGGCCTTGCCGTCGACGGGCTCCAGGACGATCTCGCCCTTCCCGTCCTTGCGCTGGTGGAACACGCCGCCGTCCTTGCCGGCCACGAGGTCGAGAAGGGCCCCGTTGGCGGGCAGGACGGACGCGGCCGCAGCCGGCTTGGAGGCCGGCTGGTCGTTCGCCGCGAGTGTGAACTGGGGGTTCAGCAGGCAGGCCAGCAAGAGAATCGCCGTTATCCGCTTCATCACGGCCTCCCGTCCTCTATTTTTCCCGGCGTTTCTGGTCATCTTCCGTCTCCTTATTAGACCGTCCGTCCTACACTAGGATACCCCGATGGACCCGGGACGCAAGGCCTATGGGTCCTAAGGTCTTTTGGGCCCTAGGACCCATATCCCGGCCTCCGACTTTCGAGACTTTTACCCTAATTTTGCTAACATGCGGTTATGGCCCCTCGGCTTTCCTGAAGACCGCAAACGCCGAGTGGCCATGCGAAAGGAGAAAACCAGCGCATGGACACCATCCGCATCCGGCAGGAGCCCGACTATTTCCCGCTGTTGTCGGGCTTGAAGCTCACCTACAACCACACCAGCACCGAGTTCGAGGTCGTGGAGCTCGTCGAAGTGGTCTTCCAGGACGTGCGGGCCTTCCGGACCGACTGCGTGGCCAAGGCGGTCGTCACGCGCACCCGCATGGGGCAGAGCAAGACCGAGACCTACGGCGTCAAGAAGTCGGCCAAAGAGGTCTTCACCGAGAACGGCCCCATCGGCTGGGGCCGCAAGGAGTTCATCCTTCCCGCCGTGCCGGGCAAGGAGTGGATCGAGGAGCCCGACAAGCACGTCATCGCCTCCATCGACGAGCGCATCGAGACCCCGGCGGGCATCTACATGAAGTGCCTGAGGATCAACTCCTACCTGGGAGGGGGCGACGCGGGCTCGGCCATCCGCTACTACGCCCCCGGCGTGGGCTACATCTATGAGGAATACTCCGGAGAGGACGAGGGCGCGCGCATCGTCCTGACCGGCTTCGAGATGCCCAAGATCGCCCGTCTCTACTGAGCGGGCAGGACGTCCATGACGTGGTCCTGGAGCACGTTCCAGGACAAGGTCTCCCCCAGGGTCGGGAGCTCGGCATAGATGCCGTAGTGGTAGGACTCGTGCCACGCGTGCGGGTCCTTGAGCGTCTTCAGATCCCTCCTCACCGCCTTCTTGTCCGGAGCCGAGGCCAGCAGGGCCTTCAGCCGCTTCTCATAAGGCTCCACGGCCATGTCCACGCGGAGGTTCTCGTCCGCGGCGGCGATCGGCCCCGAGAAGAGGTCGTTCTCGGCCCACAAGTTCACCCAGCGGCGCACGCTCTTCGGCTTGACCACGGTCTTCTGCAGGCGCCCCAGCGCCGCCTCCGCGTCGCGGACGACGCGGGTGAGCAGTCTGCGCGGGACGAGAGGGGAGCCCATGCTCACGAAGCGGCGGACCTCCACCGGGCGCCCCTCCCTCTCGAGCTCGTTGAGCGCCTGATGCATCAGCACCGAGCCCCAGCTGTGGGCGGCGATGTGGATGGGACGCCCGCCGGAGCCGGCCTGCAGCGCCAGGAGCCTGCGTTTGAACTCGACGACCCAGCGCGCGGATTCCTCGGGGTCCTGCGACCAGGAGAAATGGACGATCTCGGCCAGGATGCCGTTGCGCAGGGCGGCCGTGCGCAGGTCGGTCTCCAGGTAGTTCTCGGGGATGGGGACCTTCAGGGGCCGCGGGGAGTCGAGCTCTTCGACGTAGGCGGAGCTGACGTCGATGTCCGGGAACACGCGCTGGAGCAGCTTGAGGATGTGCCTGAGCTCGAGGCCGACGCCGAGCTCTTCGAAGCGGATGCCGCTCACCGTGACCACGATGGGCCATACCGGCCCGCTCTCAGGGACAGGGGGCGGCTCGGCCCCGGCCGACAGGGCGAACCCAAGCAGGATCCCGAGGACCCGCATCTTCATCGCATCATGAGTATGAGGCCGGAGGCGGCCCGGTTCGAGGGGCGAAAAGCTCAGGCCCAAGGGGGCCCGAGGGCCTAGTCGCCCTCCTCCGGCTCGGGCTCGGGCTCCACGCCGTAGCCCGCCGGAGCGGCGGGAGCGGGCTGCGCCTGCGCCGCCCCGCCTCCGTGGGAGACGGCCCTGACCGGACGCCGGGCGGGTGCGATCGCCTCGGGCTCCAGCTCGGACTCGACGGGATGGACGGGCTGGGGCGCCTGCTGGAGCGCCTGGCGGCGGGGCGGCGGCTCATCCGCCGGCGCGGAAGGAGGAGCGGCCTCCGCGGGGGCTGGCTGGGGAGCGCCGCCGTCGAAGCCCGGCGCGTTCTGCGCCGCCGAGCCGCCGAGCAGGCGCATCAGGGGCTTCGGCATGGGTCGGGGCGCCGGCGCGGCCTTCCTCGCCGGGGCCGCCCTGCGGGCAGGCTCCGGCTCGGCCGGACGGAGGGCGGCGGGCTGGGGCCGCTTCTCGACGAACATCGGCACGCTGCCGCTCCTGCGGCGCGGATCCAGGACGGAGGCGCCCTCCCCGGGAAGCCGCGGCAGGGTGGTGGGGCGGATGAGCGGAGCCGCGGGGGCGGGCGCCGGGGCCTCGGCCTGATAGAGGCGCCGGGTCTTGCGCATGGAGAGGAAGAGGCCCTGCGCCGCGGCGAGGAGGACGCCCAGGAGCAGCAGGGAGAAGAGCAGGGACGAGGCTCGGCTCACGCCCTCAGTCTACCCCACCGGCCGCGCTATTTCAAGAGCCTTCAGAGCCGGGCGAACACCCAGTAGGAGGCGGCGGCCACGGCGGCGGCGGCGGGGATGGTCATCAGCCAGGCCCCGACGATCTCGCCGCCGACGCCCCAGCGCACCGCGGTGAGCCTGCGCAGGGAGCCCACGCCCATGATGGCCCCGGTGATGGTGTGGGTCGTGCTGACCGGCACGCCGAGCGCGGAGGCGAGGTAGAGGGTCATCGCGCCGCCGGTCTCCGCGCAGAAGCCGTCCACCGGCCGGAGCTTCGCGACCTTCTGCCCCATGGTCTTGACGATGCGCCAGCCTCCGAAGAGCGTCCCCAGGCCCATGGCCGCGTGGCAGGAGAGCACCACCCAGGTCGGGACATGGAACACGGGCCCGAGGTGTCCGGAGGAGAAGAGCAGGATGGCGATGATGCCCATCGTCTTCTGCGCGTCGTTGCCGCCGTGGCCGAGGCTGTAGAGCGCCGCGGAGACCAGCTGGCCCTTCCTGAAGAGGGTGTCCACCCGGCCGGGGGTCGCCCGCCGGAAGATCCAGTAGACCGCCACCCCGATCCCCAGGCCGAAGACGAGGCCGAGGACGGGGGCGATGAACATGAAGGCCACGGTCTTGAGGATGCCCTTCCAGATGAGCGCGGAGGGGCCGACCTTGACCAGGGCCGCGCCGATGAAGCCGCCGATGAGGGCGTGCGAGGAGGAGGTGGGCAGGCCCCACCACCAGGTGAGCAGGTCCCAGACGCACGCGCCGATGAGCGTGGCCGCGATGACCTTCGGGTCCACGATGGACGGATCGATGATGCCCTTGCCCACCGTGTTGGCCACGTGGAGCTCGAAGAGCAGGAAGGCGATGAAGTTGAAGAACGCGGCCCAGATCACCGCGTTGCGGGGGGAGAGGACGCGGGTCGAGACCACGGTCGCGATGGAGTTCGCCGCGTCGTGGAAGCCGTTGATGAAGTCGAAGGCGAGGGCCAGCGCGATGATGAGGATCAGGGTCGGGTCCATGGCCTCAGGCCTGCTTGACGAGGATGGACTCGAGCGTGTGGGCCACGTCCTCGCACTTGTCGATCGCCTTCTCCGTCAGCTCGAAGATCTTCTCCCATTTGACGACTTCGACCGGGTCGGGGGGCGAATCGAAGAGCCGGCCGAGCGCGGCTTCGAGGAGGCGGTCGCCCGCGTTCTCGAGCCGGTTGATCTCGATGCAGTGGTCTTTGAGCCTCGTGGCGTTCCTGCCGGCGTCGGGCAGGCACGCGACCGACTTCTGCACCATGGCGACGGCTTGGGCGAGGATGTCCGCCATCTGGAGCATCTCTCCCCGGCACTCCTGGACGCGGTAGAGCCTCATCCGGTTCGCGATGACCTTGACGAGGTCCGCGATGTCGTCGAGCTCGCTGGCGAGTTCGTGGATGTCCTCCCGGTCGAGCGGGGTCACGAAGGTGCGGTCGAGCTTGTCTTTGATCTCGTGGGCGACGATGTCGGCCTCGTGCTCGATGTCCCGGATGCGCTCGAAGAGCGGCGAGGCGAGGTCCCAGCCCCGGATCAGGCTCCGGAAAGCCTCCGCGGCTTCGGCGCCGTGGGCGGCCTGCTCGTCGAACAGCTCGAAGAACTTCTCTTCCGTCGGGATGAGGCTCAAGGCCATCGCGTCCTCCTTTCTCATGAAGAGGATACCGCCCGCGCGCCGGGAAGTCCGTAGCGGCGGGGCAAATCCTATATGACGGCGGCGTGACGGCTAGGAGGGGAGGGGGAGGAAGACGCGGAAGGCGGAGCCCTTGCCCGGCTCGCTCTCGACGCAGACCGAGCCGCCGTGCGCTTCGACGAGGTGCTTGACGATGGCTAGGCCCAGGCCGGTGCCGCCGAGCTCGCGCGAGCGCGCCTTGTCCACGCGGTAGAAGCGCTCGAAGATGCGCGGAAGGTGCTCGGCCGCGATGCCGGGGCCCGTGTCCGTGACGCTGAGCGAGACCCGGCCTTCCGAGACGGCCGCCTGGATGCGCACCGTGCCGTCCTCGCCCGTGTACTTGATCGCGTTGTCGACCAGGTTGGTGAGCACCTGCTTGAGCTGGCCGCGGTCCGCGCGCACGTCGGGCACGCCCTGGAAGGGGTCGAGGCGCAGGCCGATGCGCTTGCGCTCGGCCAGGGGCTTGAGGCTGGCCGCGACCTCGGAGGCGACCCTCATGAGGGAGACGGTCTCCAGGGCCGGCGCCCGCTTGCCGGACTCGATCTCGGAGAGCACGAGCAGGTCGTCGACGAGGCGCGTCATGCGGTCGGCGCTGCGCTCGATCTCGCCGACGAACTCCAGGCGGTTGGCGGCGTCGTCCAGGGCGCCCTCTCGCAGGGTTTCCGCATAGGCTTTGACCGAGGCCAGCGGCGTCCTCAACTCGTGGGAGACGTTGGCGACGAAGTCGCGCCGCACCTCCTCGAGCCGGCGCATCTCGCAGAGCAGCGCGCCGACCTCGCGCGAGAGCCAGAGGGTGAGCGCCCCGCCCGCCAGCGCGGCGCAGAGGAGGACGAGGCCCGGCGAGGGGCTCGCCCAGAAGACGAGCCCCGCCAGGAGGGCGTAGGAGGACGACAGCTTGAGGGTGAAACCCGGGGGCATCAATCCGCCTTCAGCCGGTAGCCCACGTTCTTGACGGTCACGAGGCGCTCGGCCTCCGGCCCGAGCTTGTCCCTCAGCCGCGCGACGTGCTGGTCCACCGTGCGGGTATCGATATCCATGGACTCATCGTAGCCCCAGACCTGCTCGAGGATCTGCTCGCGGGTCAGCGCGCGGCCGTCCGCCTTGAGCAGGCAGCGGAGCAGTTCGAACTCCTTCGCGCTCAGGGCCGCCTCCTTCCCGCGCACACGGACCTCGTAGCGCTCCAGGTCCACCTCGAGCCCGCCGGCGCGCACGGGGGCTGCGGAGCGCCCCTCGGATGTCCGGCGCAGGATGGCCTTCACCCGCGCGAGCAGCTCGCGCACGCTGAAGGGCTTGGTCACGTAGTCGTCGGCCCCGAGCTCGAGGCCCAGCACGCGGTCCACCTCCGCCTTGCGCGCGGTGAGCATGAGGATGGGCGCGCGGGAGTCCCGGCGCACGGCCTTGCAGAACTCGAAGCCGTCGAGCTTGGGCAGCATGACGTCGAGGAGCACGAGGTCGGGCTTCTCCCGGCGGAAGGCCGCGAGGCCGGCCTCGCCGTCCTCGGCGCAGACGACGCGGTAGCCCTCCTTCTCGAGGTTGTAGCGCAGCACCTTGAGGAGGGGCTTCTCGTCCTCCACGACGAGGAGGGTCCTGGGCATTCCGGGATTCTACGATTTTTCCCTTGAAAGCAGAGCCCCTCTCGCTTACAATGTGTAAGGCATGGCTTCGAACGAAGAGAAGGACAAGGAACGCAAGGGCGGAGGGATCCCGCTCCTCGCGGCGCGCGGCTCCTCCGGGGGCCGCCTCACGCTCGGCGCCCATTTCGAGCGGTTCTGGCACAACCTGCTCACCGCCCCCAACGCCACCATGGCCCGCGGCCTCTTCGGCGCGGCCCTCGCGGTGAGCGCGGCCTGGACGGCCTCGGCCATCGCGTACCGCCTCGACCCGGACAGGCCCGCCGAGGCCCGCGTTTCCGCGGCGGCCTCCCGCGGCCCGCTCTTCCGCACGGAGGACGGCCGCTCGGCCCTCATGCCCATGCTGGACGGCCTGCGCATGATCATGGGCGTGCATGCTCCCGCCTCGGACGCCGAAGGCGGCGCTCCCGCCGCCGGCTCGTCCATCGACGCGCTTTCCCCCGCCGCTCCGCCCGAACCGGGCGGAACGCCCTCGGAGGAGCCCGGCCAGGAGGGGGAAGGCGGCGAGGAGAAGGCTCCCTCCGGAGGGACCCCGTCTCTCGGGGGGCTCTCCTCCGCCGGCGGCGGCTCTGCGGGCTCTTCCAGCGCCTCCGGCGCGCCCCCCGTGGGCCCGTCCGGCGCTTCCGCCGGCTCCGCGGCCTCCCCGGCGAAGGGGGGAACGCCGGGCGACTACCGCTCGACCGCCCTCATCCGCTCGGGGAAGATCGCGGCCTCGAACCCGGCGCGCGGGCGAGGAGCCATGAAGCAGCTCAAGTTCGCCAACAACCTGTCCAAGCAGGCCCAGCGCTCCCCGGGCATGGAGTCCGGCTACACCGCGGCCGAAGCCGCCTTCTCGGGCCAGGCGCCCAAGGCCGGCATGCCGGCCTCTCCGGATGGAGGTGTCCAGCAGGACGGCCCCGGCCCGAAGCCCCAGCCCATGAGCACCCCTATCAGCTCCAAGTCCTGCCCCGCGGGCTATTTCATCAACGGCGACGTCTGCTCGCCCATGACCGGGGAGAGCGGGAACAAGACCCCCTACCAGGACGAGCTCGACGCCGCCCGGCGGTACCTGATCTTCGCCGCCATCCTCGCCGCCGTCGGCATCGCCCTCCTCGCCCTCACGAGCTCTCCCATCCTCCACATCCTCGGCGGCCTGCTCCTCGGCTTCGCGCTCATCATGGTCGTCGCCGCGGCGGTCTTCGGCGACGACATCATCAACAAGTTCGGCCAGATGACGCAGGGCCTGGGCGTGAAGAGCGCCGGCTCCGCGGCGATGCAGGGCCAGGCCCCGAAATAACTCCTTAACGCGCGAGTGCTACTTTAGTGCGGATGATCCGCCCGATCGCCGCCGCCGCCCTGCTCCTCAGCGCGGGCGCGGCCTTCGCCGCCCGCAGCGCGTCCGACTGGCAGTTCGAGCGGTCCATGGAGGACCGCGCGGAGAGCCTGCTGGCCGACGTGTTCGGCAAGGGCCGGGCCCGAGTCATCGTGCGCGTCCAGAGGCGGGCCTCCGCGGGGCGCGAGCCCGCGCCGAAAGGGCTCTTCGACCGGGTGATGCAGAACATCCAGGACGCCCCGCCGGTCCTGCCCGGCTACAGCCTGCCCCGCTCGCTCAAGGACGAGATCCTCAAGGCCTACGCGCCCGCCGCGCCGGTCGTCCATGAGCCCTCCCTGGCCGTCTCGCTCGTCCTCGACGTCAGCGTCCCGGACGACCGGGTCCAGCCCATCCTGGACACCCTGAGCGGCGTGCTGAGCCTCGACCCGCTCAGGGGCGACTCCGTCAAGGTGCTTCGCGCCGAGCTCCCCCCGAGGAGCCCCGCTCCGCCGCCGAGCCGAACCGGGCTCTGGGCCGCCGGAGGAGCCGCCGTCCTTCTCGTCCCTCTCGCGCTCTGGGCCTGGCGGCGGCGCAGGAGGGCCGCGCCGGCGCCGGAGGCGCCGTCCGCGCCGAGGCGCAGGGTCGACCCCATCGGCCTGGCCAGGCTCGCCGCGCGCCTGAGCCGGGGGAGAAGGAGCGCCGCGCCCCTGAGCCCGGACGACCTCGCCCTCTTCGAGCGCCTGCCGGGAGCCGATCCGCTGTCCTTGCGCACCTGCCTGTGCGTATACACCGGGGCGGAGCTGGCCGCCGCTTTCACAGGCCTGCCGGAGGAGGCCTTCTCCTCGGCGCTCTCGGCCTTCCCCGACCCCGTCCGGGAATCCGCGCGCGAGTCGCGCCGGGACAGCCCGCCCGCCGCGGCCGAGCGAGACTCGCTGCGGGCGGAGATCCTCGCGCGCTGGCGGAAGCTGGCGGCCGAGGGCCGCGTCGCTCCGCTCGCGCTCCTGCTTGCGGCGCTGTCCTGCGCCTGCGCCGTTCCCGAGAGGCGCGCCGAGCCTCCTCCGCCAGCCGTGGACCTGTCCCGGTTCGACGTCGGCGTCCAGGCCTCGCCGATGTCGGAGAAGGTCGCCGCCCCGATGGGGCAGTCTCCGTCCGAGGAGAAGCCGGCTCCGAAGGCGGAGCTCGCGATGGAGAACGCCCCGGCGGAGCCCGACTCCGCCCCGTCCCAGCCGGAGAGCCTCCAACGCCTCACCAGCCTCTTCGATGAGATCAGCATGGGGCAGGGGAAGAGCCGGGAAAAGGAGCTGACCGACGATGACAGCGCCGGCGGAGTGCTCGCACGCTCGGCCGTCAGCGCCTACCTCCAGAAGGAGAACCTGAAGGCCGTCCTCCTGGCCCAGGCGGCGCTGGGAGACGACCCCGGCAGCGAGGCCCGCCGGGTGCTCCTCATCGTGCTGGCCCGCCGCACCGGCATCGATTTCGACCCCGAGGGCGTCCTGCCCCTGGCGGGCCTCGTCCAGCACGAGCTGAGGAAGGCCGAGACCGCCTTCTTCGACCAGCGCTTCGGCGCGGCCGTCCAGGCCAGCCGCCGGGCCCTCCTGCTCGACCCGAGGGACGCGAGGGGCTGGCAGAGGCTCGGCTCGGCCCAGTACGCCCTCGGCATGGAGAGCGAGGCCCGGGCCGCTTATCTGCGCGCGCTGGAGCTGGACCCGAAGGACCCTCACCTGCGCCGATTCATGGATGAGAAAGGCTGGAAATAACTCCGTAATACCGTTCAGCTACTCTTAGCGGGCTGATGGCTGATCCCTATAAGGACTATCTGGACGACTTCAACCGCCAGGTCGACTCGGCCATGCGCGAGCAGGCGGCGCTTCCGAAAGGAGACCCCCTTCAGTCCCTGCGCCGCGCCCTGAGCGAGTTCGAGTCCTGGTGGCGGGGGGAGAACCCCGAGGAAAAGAAGGACGTCTTCGCGGCGGCGCCCCAGAGCGCCCTCGTCCCCGACGGCCTCCGGCACGACCTGCAGGCCGCCCGGGAGGAGATCCGCGAGCTGAAGGCGTCGCTCCCCGCGCCGGCCCCCTCCGTCGACGAACGCGCCTCCCTCGCCGAGCTCGAGCGTCTGCGCCAGGAGCGCGAGGACCAGCGCCGCTACATCGCCAAGCTCCAGGAGGAGATGGGCGCGGCCGAGAACCAGTTCGCGCGGGCCCAGGACGGCTACGAGGCGACCATCCGCCGCCTGGAGGAGCAGGGGCGCGGCGTGTCCGAGCGCGTCGCCGGCCTCCAGCAGGACAAGACCTTCCTGGAGTCGCAGGTGTCCCGCTTCGCCGAGCGCATCCGGGAGCTCGAGGGCGACCTGGAAGTCTCGCGAGCCAACGGCGCCTCTCTGGAGCGGGAGGCCCTGGAGCTCAAGGGCCGCATGGCCGAGCTGCAGCGGACGACCGCGAAGCTCGAGACCCTGAACGCCGCGCTCGAGGGGGCCCTCTCCGAGCTCCGGGTGCAGACCGCGGCCGGGCAGGAGCGCCTCCTCCGCAGCCGCGAGAACCTCGAGAACGAACTCGGCGAAGGCCGCCGCGGCCTCGAGCGGGCCGTGCGCGCCGCCGACGACATCCGCAAGGCCCTGGCCGAGCAGCGCGGGCAGGCCGAGGCGATGACGGCCGACATGCGCAAGGCGCTCGACGAACAGCGCCAGGAGCTCCAGTCCCGGCTGGGCGGCCAGAGCCAGGACGTCCAGAAGCAGCTGGTCGACCAGCGCCTCGAGCTCGACCGCCAGCTGCGCTCCACCACCCAATTCCTCGAGACCAAGCTCCGAGAGATCGAGCGCGAGGCCGCCGCCCATTACGACGAGGTGCGCGCACTGCTCGACAACCTCTGCGGCGTCCTCCGCAAAAAAGAGGAGGGGACGCAGTGAAGTACTGGGTCTACGCCAACGGCGAAGTGCCCGGAGCCTACCCGCCCGAGGAGCTCGCGGCCATGCCCGGCTTCGCGGAGACCTCCATGGTCTGCCCGGCCGAAGGCGGCATCGAGAACCGCAACTGGCGCCACGCCGGCGAGTTCCAAGAGCTCACGGAAGCCCTCTCCGCGCGCAAGCGCGCCGCCGCGGCGCCGCCCGCCCCGACCGACCGGGTCCTCCCCGCCCCCATCGGCCCGGAGGACATCCTCAACGACGCCTCCTCCAAGATCTTCCTGCACGTCTCCGACCTCATGCGGGAGCTCGAGAACCGCCGCGAGGAGCGCGCGCTCACCCAGGCCCTCCAGCGGCAGATCGTGGAGCTCAAGAACGAGCTCCTCGCCGCGCGGGAGCGCATCCGCCACCTGGAGGACCGCGCCGCCCTCATCCCCGATTTCGAGGTGCGCGAGCGCAAGCTCCAGGAGAGCCTGGCCGAGACCCGACAGCAGCTCGAGAAGCTCCCGCTGGTCGAGCAGGCCCTGAAGACGGCCCACGATGAGGCGGAAGCGGAGCGCCGGAGGGCCGAGCAGACCGCCGGAGCGCTCGAGCGCCAGAAGAGCGTCAGCGCCGAGCTCTCGCACGAGCTGGCCGACAAGGAGCTCACCCTGGCCCGGGCCTTCGGCATCATCCGGCGCCTGGAGGAGACCCTGGGCGGCATCGTCCCGGGCGCCGCCTCGGGCATCGCCCCGCGGGTGCCGGAGGCCGCGGCCCATCTGGCCTCGGCGTCGGCCCCCCAGGAGCCCCCGCCGCCGCCCCCGCCGCCGGCTGAGTCTCCCCGGCCCGAGGCGCGCACGGTCGAAGAGATCTCCGCCGCCCTGCCCCTACCCGAGCCCGCCCCACTGGAAGAGCCCGCTCCGGCCGCCCTCCCCTCCGCGAAAGGAGAACCTCAGCGCTCCGAGGACGGCGGCCCCATGGCCGCCGCCGAAGAACCCATCCCGCCCGCCCCCGTCCCGACGGCGAAAGACAAGATTTTCGCTTGGCTTAAAAGCATAATCCCGCTAAAATAACCCTCCTCGCGGGGGGCCTACCAGGCGAGGCCCAATGGACCTACAAGGGCCTAGCCTTCCGGCCTGATTTTTGATATAATGGCTTATCAGGATGGACGGGAAGGCGGCCTCCCGAACACATGGTCCTTGAAAGGCTGAGCGAGATCCAAAGGCGCATCGAGCAGGCCGCCCAACGGTGCGACCGGGACCCCTCAAAAGTGGAGCTCATGGCGGTGGTCAAATACGCCGCCACGGAGGACGTACGCACCCTGCTCCGCTCCGGCCGGCTGAGGTTCTGCGCGGAAAGCCGCGTCCAGGACGCCCAGCGGCGCAGAGCCGAGTTGGGAGAGGACGCCGGGAAGGCTTCCTGGCGCTTCATCGGGCATCTGCAGACCAACAAGGCCCGGGCGGCCGCGGAGCTCTTCGACTCCATCGACTCCGTGGACTCCCTGAAGCTGGCGAGGGCGCTCGACAAGCAGTTGGCCGACGCCGGCGCCCAGAAGAAGGTCCTGCTCCAGGTCAAGCTGAGCAGCCGGGAGACCCAGTCGGGCATCCTCCCGGAGGAGCTGGACGCCTTCAAGGCCGCGCTCCGAGAGACTCCCAGGCTGAAGCCTTGCGGCATGATGGCCATCCTCCCGATGATCGAGCCGGTGGAGGCGGTGAGGCCCTTCTGTAAGGAATTCAAGAAGATTTTCGATCGGCATTTTCCGGAAGACAGCATCCCCGAGCGGTTCCTGTCGGCCGGAATGAGCCGAGACTACGAGATCGCAGTGGAAGAAGGCGCGAACTTGTTGCGTATCGGCACCGCTCTATTCGAAGGCTGAGCGGACCGTATACCGTGGAACGCCGCACTTGCAAGGAGAATGCAGAATGATCGTGAAAGTGCGTGTCATCCCGAATGCCATCGAGAACGAAGTGGTCAGCCGGATCGGCAGCGTCCTGAGGGTCAAGGTCACCGCGAGCGAAGTCAACGAAGAGGCGAACAACGCCCTGCGGTACTACCTTGCCGAGTTCTTCGAGGTCCCGCCCCGCACCGTGAACATCATCCGAGGCGCCAAGGGCCGCGAGAAGACCGTCGAGATCACCGGCCAGACCGAAGAGTCGCTCAAACGCGTGATGGAGTCCATCCCCTGAACCCCTCCGTCTAAAGAGACCCCCGTACGGCGCCGCCGTGCGGGGGTTTTCTTTGACCCCCCATGGAAATGACCAAGAAAGACACGATCGACGCGATCCGCCCCGCCTACTGGAGGGCCGAGGCCCTCTATGCCCTCGACCAGCGCCTCCTGCCCCACCGGCAGGTGGTCGTCCGCCTCTCGACCCCAGAGGCCGTCGCGGCCGCCATCCGGGACATGCTCCTGCGCGGCGCCCCGCTCATCGGGGTGGCCGCCGCCTACGGCTATGCCATGGCGGCCAAGCGGCCCGCCTCCCTGGAGAAGGCCGCCAGGCTCCTGCTCGCCTCCCGGCCGACCGCGGTCAACCTGGCGCACGCCCTCCGCCGCATGCGGGCCAAGGCGGCCGAGCTCCGGCGCGCCGGGGTGAGAGACCTGTACGCGCCCCTCCTGGAGGAGGCCCATGCCTTCTTCCGGGAAGACCTCGAGGCCAACCGGCGCATGTCGGAGTTCGGGGCCCGCCTGCTCAAGCCGGGCTCCACGGTCATGACCCACTGCAACGCGGGCGCGCTGTGCGCATCCGGGATCGGAACGGCCCTCGGCGTCATCCGCCGGGCCTTCCGCCAGGGCCGCGTCCGCCGGGCCTACGCCTGCGAGACCCGCCCCTACCTGCAAGGCAGCCGCCTGACCCTCTGGGAGCTGATGCGGGAGGGCATCCCGGCCGAGCTCCTCTGCGACAACATGGCCGCCCACATCATGAAGACGGAGCGGGTGGACGCCGTCATCGTGGGCGCCGACCGCATCGCGGCCAACGCCGACGCGGCCAACAAGATCGGCACCTACGGGCTCGCCATCCTCGCGCGCTACCATGGGGTGCCCTTCTTCGTGGCCGCTCCGTCCACCACGGTGGACTTCTCCATCCCCGACGGGGGGCAGATCCCCATCGAGGAGCGCAGCATCCGCGAAGTGGTGGAGGTGTTCGGCAGGAGCATCGCCCCGAAAGGCGCGAAGGCGCGGCACCCGGCCTTCGACGTCACGCCTCACGGGCTCATCACGGCCATCATCACGGAGAAGGGCGTCGTGAAGCCCCCGGACCGCCGGAGGCTGAAGGCCGTGCTGGGCTAAGGTTTCTCGGCAGAGGGGTTCGGGCGCAGGTCGTCGAGGCGTCCCATGAAGCGGGCGACGTCGCCCGCCGCCTCCTTGAACTCCGCGATCTCGGCCAGCCGCTTGGACACCGCTTCGATCAGGCTGCGCTCTTCCTTCAGGAAAGGCCCCTCGTCCTTCATGGGCATCTCCTGGAGGTAGCCGACCTCCAGCCGCCCGATGTCGCGCCCCCGGGATACGATGCGGCAGGACTGCCGCCAGGGGGTCTCACGGTAGTTGAGCGTGCGGTACTCCTTCCCGCGCAGGAGGATGCGGGCATAGGCGATGTCCGGATACTGCAGGGCCTTCGGGAGGATGTCCGACGCGCGCCGGAGCAGTTCCTCCAGGGTCGCGTCGGGGTTCTCGAGCAGCTTGGAGACGCCGTAGAGGCAGTCCAGCTCCTTGACGCGCTCGTTGAGCTCCCGGGTGCGCTTCTTCAGGGAGTCCTCCAGCCAGCGCACCTCCTCCTTGAACTGGTCGAGGCGGCTCTCCATCTCGCGCAGGCGGCGATGGGTCTCGGCGAGAGCGTCGATGAGCTGCTCTTTGGGGATCTCTTCGTAGCGCATATCCGGGCGCGGTCATGATACCATGAGAGCCGCCAGGTATAAAAGTCCTTGAAAAGCATGGCGGGACTGTACTTTACTACGCGCATGGTCCATCTCCTGGCCGTCCTGGCCCTCTGCTCCGCCGCGGCGGAGCCCGCCCGACCCCTCCTCAGGCTCCAGGGCGTGGAGGCCGCCGCCGATTCGGTGACCCTCCAGTTGAGCGGCCCCGTCCAGTACAACGTCTTCGCCACCAGCGTCCCGCCGCGCCTGGTCGTGGACCTGCTCGACACGGCCTGCGCCGTCCCCTCGAAGACGTTCGAGGTCTCCGGCTCCGCGCTCAAGCGCGTGCGCGCGGCCCAGTTCGCCCGCAAGCCGGACGCCATCACGAGGGTCGTCCTCGACCTCGAGCGCATCGCGGCCTACCAGGTCCGAGCCTCGGAGGGCCGCATGACCATCCTCCTGGAGGGGTCCCAGGCTCCCGCCCCGCCCGCGAAGGAGGAGGCGCCGCGCCGCCTCATGAACTACACCGGCTTCGTCACCGACGCCTCCGGCCGCCCCCTGGAGGGCCGCCAGAACCTGCGCTTCACCGTCACCCGGACGGGCTCGGCGCCCCTCTGGAGCGACGCCTTCGAGGTCGAGGTCAAGTCCGGCGTCTTCTCCGTCAAGCTGGGCGAACGGACGCCCCTGCCCCCCGAAGCCTTCGACCTGGAGTCCCGCATCGAGGTCACGCCGGCCCCGCAGGCCGCCCCCGCGCCGTCTTCGGCCGTGCTGGAAGCGACCCCGGCCCCCGGCGCGCCCGCCCCGCGGGCCCGGGTGCTCGCCGGCATCCAGTACTGGGCCCAGCTCGGCTCTTTCGTCGACCCCGCGCGCGCGATGCTGCTGGTCAAATCCCTCGACTCCGCCGGCCAGAAGGCCGGGGTGGCCTCGGGACGCACGAAGGGCGTGGAGTACCACATGGTCCGCGTCGGGCCCTTCGAGACGAAGGCCCAGGCCCAGGACGCCGCGGCGAAGCTCGCCGCCCAGGGCTACCCGGCCATCGTGGTGAAGCGTTGAAGCCGCAGACCCCCGGAGAGAGGAGAGGAACATGAGCGCCGAAGATAAGTCCAAGAAGGGCGAGGACGTCCTGAGCCGGCAGGTGGTCTACGACGGGGAAGGCTACACCCGCGAGGGCATCGAGAAGATGCTCACGGACTACCAGTCCAAGAACTCCGTGGACCTCCAGAAGTTCGACGAGCTCTCCGGGTCCTACCAGCGTCTCTCGAAGGACATGACCCAGGACATCGGCGAGCAGAAGAGCGTCATGGACTACCTGGGCAACATCTTCTCCCTCAACCAGGTGGGCACCAACCTCAAGGGCCTGCTCCAGCGCATCCCGGGCCTGGGCGCGCTCATCCCCGCGCGCGGGCTCAAGGAACTGCTCAACGAGAAGATCGAGATCGCCCAGCGGCGCGTGCAGGAGGTGGGCAACTACCTCGACACCCTGCAGGCCGACATCAAGAACCTCCAGGACGACATCACCCGCCTCAACAAGAAGATGGTCTCCGCGGCCCAGAACAAGGAGAAGGCCGCCCTCTACGTGCTCGACCTCGAGGAGGCCCGCAAGCGGCTCGAGACCCAGCTCGCGGGCATCGCCGACCCGAAGTCCCTCGAGGCGCGGGAGATGCAGGCCAAGATCGACGAGGTGCGCAAGCTCATCTACGAGCACGGGGCCAGGCTGAGGCTCTACGCCAACGCGGCCGAGCGCATCAGCGCCATCGTGAAGATGAGCAACAACTTCCTGGAGATCATGACGAACCTGAACTCCAACATGACCCAGCTCTACGAGTCGGGCACCGAGGTGCTCAATGAGCTGCACGGCAACCTCGCGGGCCTGGCGTCCATGTCCAAGGCGGGCGAGCTCTCCGTCGAGATGCACAAGTCGATGGAATCCCTCAAGAAGAGCGTCAACCGCCTGGCCACCCTGGCCTCGGAGACCTCGCTCTTCCTCACCAAGAACGTCGACCGCCTGACGAGCGAGATGAAGATGTACGACAAGGAGACGGAGAAGCTCGTCGAGAGCAACCTGGCCGCGGAGAAGGAGATCCGCGAGAAGCGCATCGACGACACCATCGCGCTGGCCAAGAAGGAGTACGGTCAGCCCGGCTAGCGGAAGCGTCTTCGTGCTCCACGCGCCGAGGGCCCATCCGCTCAGGCCCCTCTCGGGGCAAGACCTCGAGGGCTACTGCGCCTGCGTCTCGCGCCTGGTTTTGGCGGGGCGCCTCAACCACTGGTTCCCCGACCCCTACGGCTTCGCGGAATACGTCCGCCTGCTCGCCCCCTCGGCGCGCCAGGGAGTCTACGACGGGGTCCACCTCGACCTCACCACCGGCCTCCCCATCCTGAAGGACTTCGTCATGGTCCGTGCCGACCGGGACGTGGCGAAGGACTTCGTCGAGCAGAACGAGGCGCGCCTCGCAGCCGGGCGCAGCCCCACGCCGAAGGTGGCCGCCAAGCTCGCCTACAACCGCCGCCTGCTCGCCGCGGACCTGCCGCCGCTCACGCGCCTGCAGGTCAAGCTCCGCCGCATCGACCCGGCCCGCAGCGCCGCCAGCTTCGAGGTGGTCTTCGACAAGATCGACACGGCCGAGATGGTCTTCGTGCGCTACACCCTCCTCCTCGAGCAGGAGGACCGTTCCTGGGGCAGCGCGTTCCTCGAGCGCAGCGGGGACTACAGCCTGCAGACCGCCGCCTTCCGCGAGAAGATGGAGAAGTTCACCCAGGACGACAGCGAGATCGCCTTCCTGCTCCTAGGGAAGCTGGAGGGCGTGCGCCTCGAGGAGGTCACCCGCGGCCGCATCGGCCCGCTCTGGAGCCCCTTCTCGTCGGCCCCGGAGGGCTGGTCTTCGCCGAACGCCTTCATCCTCCACCTCCCGCTCGACCGCGCCTCGACCGACCTTTCCGACGACCGGGACAACGACCCCTTCGAGGACCTGTATCGGCAGTTCCTCTCGCCCTACTCCCGCCCCCTGGTGGCCGAGGAGGCCCTGCGCCTGGGCTACCGGGTCCACAAGGACCGCAAGTTCGTCTGCACGCGCGAGGCGGAGCCGGCCCTGCGCTCGAAGCTCCGGGAGGCCCGCACCCAGAACATGGTATACACGATATGAAGCTCATCCTCGACTCGAAAGCCCTGGAGGCGGAGCTCGCGCAGGCCCAGCGCCGCCTGGCCGCCGCCGGCCTGCCCGGAACCTTGGCCTCGGTGGACCCCGGCGCTTTCGGCACGACCCCGCTCAACCTCCAGGCCCTCGACGCGCTGGCCCAGGCCCTGGCGACGTCCCTGGCCGCGGCCAAGGCCCCCGAGACCGCCGGCCTGCCGCCCTCCTACTTCGGCGTGGTCTTCGCCGAGGAGGCCGCCGACCGCCTGCGGGGGCTCGGGGACTTCAGCGACCCGCCCGAGGGGGCGGGCCTCAAGCCCGATCAGTACCGCGAGCTCGCCGCCTCCCCGCCCGACGCCCTTCTCGAGACGATGCTCGAGGACTGCGCCTCCTTCCTCCGCTTCTACCAGAAGCACCCCGACAGCGCCAAGCGCCTGACCCGCGACGCCGAGGCCGCCCGCTGTCTGCACTCCCACCTGCGGCTCATGGCGCGCCTGCTGCGCCGGCTCTCGCCCGAACCCGCCGACGCGCGGCTGGACACGCCCCGATTGCGCTTCACGGGGACGCGCGCCGCCCCGCTGGGCGGGGAGGAGCCCGGCGGCCTCCTGCCGCTCACCTTCGACGACATCGTCGGAAACGAGGAGTTCGTCAAGGCGGGGAAGCGCCTGGCCCGCGACGTCGCCGGCTTCGACCTCAAGGCGGGGGAGAACCCGAAGAAGGTGCGCAACCAGGTGCTCTTCGTTCTGGGGACGCCCGGCTGCGGCAAGACCGCGACGGCCCACGCCATCGGCCGCTACTTCCTCGACCTCTGCGGCAAGGCGGGCCTGGAGGCCCGCATCCGGGTCATCCGGCGGACCGACTGGGCCTCGGCCTACCAGAACCAGTCGGCCAACACCCTCCTCGACATCTTCAAGAACGAGGTGTTCAACGCCCCGGGAGTCTGCGGGGTGTACTGGCCCGACATCGACACGGCCTTCGCGGCGCGGGGGGACTCCGACATCCGCCAGGAGGAGAAATCCATCCTCGGGACGCTCTTCGGCATCCTCGACGGGACGGTGGGGCCCCGCAACGGCCGCTGGTTCCTCATCTGCGACGCCAACACCCTGAACATGGACGAGGCGACCCTGAGCCGCATCTCGCAGAACCCCATCAAGGCCCTGGGCCCGACCCGGCCGGAGGACTTCGTGCGCCTGCTCAGGGACGTGAAGCTCAAGGGCAAGGAGGCGTGGATGCCCATCACGCCGGCGCAGTGGCAGGCCCTCGGCGAGCGCTGCGTGGCCGAGAAGCTCTCGGGGCGCGCGGCCGACCACCTCGCCGGGCGCATCCTCACCGAGATGGAGGACTTCGAGGAGCCCGACGAGTACTTCTCCATGACCCTCGAGCAGAAGCGCAAGCTCATCGCCGAGCTCTCGAGGCCGGTCGGCTCCGAGCGCGTCCTGCAGATGATCGAGGAGTACTGCCGCTTCGAGCGGGACTCCCAGCGCAAGAGCGAGGAGGCGCGCTTCCAGAACCGCGTCAAGGAGATCCGCTTCCACCTCTCCGCACAGCGCGCGGCTCTGGGGCCGGAGGCGGGTGGCTAGGAAGAGCGCGGGCTCGACCCTCTCCGCGCAGGGGATGGTCAAGGACCTCGTCAGCCAGTTCTCCGACCCGCTCGACTTCTACCGGGAGCTCATCCAGAACTCCATCGACGCCGGCTCCAACCGCATCGACGTGGTCGTCGAGTGCGCCCCGGGGCCCGGGAACCGGCTCCTTGTGAAGGCCTCCGTCGAGGACGACGGGGAGGGGATGGACGAGAAGACCATCGACGGCTACCTGCTCGTCCTCTTCAAATCCTCCAAGGAGGACGACCTCACCAAGATCGGCAAGTTCGGCATCGGCTTCGTCTCGGTGTTCGCGCCCCAGCCGAAGCTGGTGCGCATCCTCACGGCCAAGAGCGGGGAGAGCTGGCGGCTCGACTTCCCCAACTACCGGCGCTACGAGAAGTACCGCCTGCGGGAGCCCCGCGAGGGTACCCGGGTCGAACTGCACCTGGACCTCTCGCGGGAAGAGTACGAGCGCTTCGTCCAGGGCTCGCTCAAGAAGGTCCGCTACTGGTGCAAGCACGCCGAGACCCGGATCTTCTTCCAGGAGCGCCCCAAGGACCCCGAGCCGGCCCTCGTCAACGAGCCCTTCGGCCTGGAAGGGGAGAGCCTGCGCTACTCGGAAGAGGGCACCGAGATCGCCCTCGCCTTCTCCGAGGAGCCGGAGCCCTTCTACGGCTTCTACAACCGGGGCCTGACGCTCAAGGAGGGGAAGGAGCTCTTCTTCCCCGGGGTCGCCTTCAAGGTGAAGTCCCGCTGGCTGGAGCACACCCTCACCCGGGACAACGTGATGCGGGACAAGAATTTCCAGAAGACCCTGGGCCTCGTGCGCCGCCTGAGCGAAACGGACCTCGCAGAGAAGCTCGAGACCGAGCTCGAGGCCCTCGCCCGCGAGGCCGACCCGGCCAAGGCCGCCCGGGAGTGGAGCCGGCGCCTGCCCTGCCTCAAAGCGCTCTTCGAGGGCTTCTGGGCCAAACGCAAGCGCGCCGACTGGAAGCTCATCCCGACGGTGGAGGGCCGCGCCCTCTCGATGAGCGAGGTCCGGCGGGCCGCCGCCCTCTCGGGGGGCAAGCTCTACCACGACGCCGCCCGGACCCCGGTCGCGGCCAAGCTCCTCTCCAAGGGCGTCCCCGTCCTCCTGACAGGCCCCTGGCTCGGCGAGCTCGAGGCCTTCGGCGGCGAAGGCCACGTTTTCGAGGCCTCGAGCGCCTTCATCCTGCCCCGGCTCATCAAGGAGTCGGAAGTGCCGATGCAGCTTCGCACCTTCCTGACCACCCTGCGCTGGGCCGACAAGGACTCGGGCGCCAAGTACCGGAGCATCCAGGCCGCCGACTTCGCCTACCCGGGCTCCTCCATCTCGGAGCGCATGTTCGTGGCGCAGAGGGCGCCGGGAGAGCTGAGCTCTCCCGCCGAGCGCCCGCGCTCGTCCTTGCTCTGGTTCGGCAAGGAGAGCCTGCACGCGCTCATCAACCCTTCCGACTCCTTCGTGCGCTCCCTGGCCGTTCTGCACGAGACCCGCCCGGGTTTGGCCGCCTACCTCTGCCTGAAGGTCCTGCACCTCACGGACGGCGAGGTGCCGCCCGGCCAGGAGGAGCGCTTCTGCAACCTCGCCGAGAAGCTCGAAGAGCGCCTGCTCGCCTCGGCGCTCAAGCTCGACTCCGCCTCGGCCATCGCCCTGGGGAGGGCCCGGTGAGACGCTCCGAAGAGCTCATCGAGGCGGGCTCCTTCCGGGTCGACCGGAGCCGGGCGCTCGACAAGCTGATGCGCTTCCAGCTCCCCGACCCGGGGATGTACCTGCTCCCCTGGCTCCGAGCGGCCATCGCGAGCGGCCCCGAGCGCATCGCCGTGGACGCCGTCCAGGGTTCGCAGGCGGGCGTCGAGGTCCGCTTCGGCGGCAAGCCGTTCACGCGGGAGGAGCTCCAGGACCCCTACGCCTGCCTCTTCGACAAGCGCAGCCCCGAGAACGCGCGGAACCGGGACCTCGCGGTCGGAATCCTTTCCGTCCTCCGGCTCAAGCCGCTCTCGGTCAGCGTCTTCTCCGGCCCCCCGGAGCAGCGCTTCCGACTGAAGGTCGAATCGCTGGAGAAGGAGAGCGTCGAGCCGAGCGTCGACCCGGTGCGGCAGACCGTGCTCCGCGTGCTCTGGACGGACTCCTCGCGGGCCCGGTCCATGGTCGAGGGGCAGCTCGCGAACCTGCCCAGCCGCTGCGAGGCGAGCCCCGTCCCCATCTTCCTGCGCGGGAGCGAGCTCAAGCGCTCGCGCCGCTTCGCGGGCGACCTCGAGGGCCTCTATTTCGAGGAGGACGGGGTGCACGGCTGGCTGAGCATCCCGCCCTACCTCACGACCGAGAGCCTGCTCTTCGCCTACAGCCGCGGCATCGCCCTCAACTCGGCGGTCGAGACGCCCCTGCCCCTCGCGCAGGTGAAAGGCTACATCAACGACGACGAGTTCGCCCTGAACGCCTCCCAGACGGGGATCGTGCGCAACGCGCGCTATAAGCGCACGATGGATTTGGTCGCGGCCCAGGCCGAGGAGCTGCTCCTCAAGGTCGCCCGCGGCCAGCTCCAGGCCCTCACGGCGACCGCCGCCCGCCTGGAGGACGGGCGCGTCTTCTCGGCTTGGAGGGACCGCCTCTCGCGCGGAGCCGCGGCGGAACAGTCGAGCCTCTTCGACCTCACGGCCGCGGCCGTCCGGAAGGCCGTCTACCCGATATTCGGCAAGGACGCCGACGAGTTCGCCTCCACCCTTTCGACGGTCCGCTGGGACGCGCGCGTGACGGCCTGGCTCAGGGACGCCGGCCGCAAGCTCACGACCTACGAGGGTGACGCCGGCCGCCCCTGCCTCAAGGCCCTGTGGGAGGCGCCGGTCTACCTGAGCGCGAAAGGCGGCATCCTGAGCTTGCGGGACATCGACCTGCAGAGCCGCCGGCTCGGCTACGTCCCCTTCACGCGAGCGCCGCTGAAAGAGCTCGCCCTCCCCTTCGAGGCCGTCTGGTGCACGACCGAGGGAGAGCAGGCCGAGCTGGCCGTCCGCTTCAAGGGCCAGTTGAGGAACATCGCCGCCGCGTCGGGCAGGCTGGAGCCCTGGGTGAGCGTCGCGAAGCCTCCCCAGGCCCCGGCCGGGCAGGAGAAGGCTTCGGCTCCGGCCGTCTTCGCTCGCGCCGACGGCCCCGCCCCGACCCTCGAACGCGCCGGCCTCACGGACCTGCTCATCCGCGACAGCCTGCCCCAGGAGGCCGGCGGCCCCGCCGGAGAGGTCGGGCTCTCCGCGCATCCGCCCGCGCGCAACGCCAAGCTGTACTTCTTCCAAGGCCCCGTCCCGGCCGGTTTCACCGAGGTCGAGAGCCTCCTCCGCTTCGAGGCCGCCTGCAGCCGCCCGGTCCCCGAGTGGGACCGCCGCGCCGAGGCGCCGCTCGACAAGGCGCTCTTCCAGCGCCTGCGCGAGCTGGCTCTGCAGACGGCGGAAGGGCTCTACCGGAGGCTGGCCGCGGAATACGACCCGTGGAAGGTCACCCAGCGCAACCGCGCGGTCCGCACGCATCTGCTCGACGCCATGGCCCATGCCCGGGACACGCGCTGGGTCGACGAGCTCAAGCTCTTCGACCTCGTGGACGCCTGGCTCACGCGCCCCCAGCTGCTGGAGATGCTCGCCAAGCAGGGCGCCCTGTTCACCGCGCAGGGCCGGGAGAAGGCCTCGACGCCGGCGGGGAGGCGGGTCCTCGTCATCGACGAGGCCCTGCAGAAGGTCCTCCCGCTCATCCTGCCGGAAGCGAGCCTCTTTCCCATCCCGGGAGCGGAGGGCCAGGGGCTGCTCTTCCTCCGCCTGGGCCCGCAGCGCTGCTCCCACCCTTCCGCGGGGAAGTTCGAGTGCCTGCTGGAGAAGGCGGTCGCGAACCGGCGCTACCACCTCTGCGCCCAGGTGGAGCCCGCCGAGGCCGAGGTGGAGTTCCCCTGGGGACGGTGCCGCGCTTACGTGGAGGGCGCCGGCCAGGGGCCGCGCGTCGAGGAGAGCACGGACGTCGTCGGCATGGAGCTGCTCGCCTCGCTCGTCCAGCGCCATGGCCTGCTCCACGACCGCCCGCTGCACCCCGCCCGCCGGCTTTTGCTCAGGCTCGCCGGCCGCTACCTGGCCCCCTGGTCGGAAGGCGTCCCGAAGGACATGAGGGGCGGGGCCGCCCGCTTCTTCGAGGTCCTCCCGATGTTCCGCTGTCCTAGCGGGACAAGCCGCACGATGGAGGACCTGGGCCGGCGACTGGCCTCAGGGCCCCTCGCCTACGCCGAGCCGGGGCGCGTCGTGTCGAGCAGCCCCGTGGATGTCATCCTCGACGAGCAGGAGGCCGCCCTCGTGCGGAAGCTCTGGCCGGAGCACGCCGAGCGCCTCGTCCAAGGAGTGGAGCGCCCGGCCAAGCCCTTCGCGCTGCCGGATGCCGCGTTCCCATCCAGGCAGCCGGCGTTCTCCGAGCCCATGATCCTCACCCTCACCTACCGCCAGAACGGCGCCGCCGTCTGGTTCGGTATGCCGGAGCAGGGCTCCCGGGAACTCCGGAAACCCGCTGTGGTCGAAGGGGGGAAGGAGAAGGACTGCGCCGCGCTGGGAGGCTTCACCCTGCCCGCCGCTCTCTGGGTGGACATCACGGAGTGGCGGGGGTCGGATGCGGCCGCCCTGCGGCTGCTGGTCTCGGACNNAGCGGCGGGAAGGCCCTATTCTTAAAAAACGATGTGGCAGGTTAATCACAGGGGGGAAACCCGGGGGATCGGGGGGGGGGGGGGGTGGGGCGCGGCCGCCCGGCGGCTGCTGGTCTCGGACCTTGCCCGCCGATACTACCTCGACGCGGCGAAAACCTGGCCCATCTCCGCGCCCGGCAGCGCCCGGCACGACGCCGCCTGCGCCCACCTGCTGCGCGTGCTCGAGCTCATCCGCTCGGACGCGAAGCTCCTGCCGGGCGGGGGGAGCGACGTTCGCGCCGCCCTCATGCGCCTGCCCCTGCTCCGCACGCTCTCCGGCGCCTCCCTGAGCCTGCAGGAGCTCTCCGAACAGCCCGCTCCGCTGCGCTACGCCTCCGGTCCCGTCTCTCCCGTCCCCGCGGCCGACCGTCTCGTGCCCATCCTGGAGGACCCGGACGCCGTCGCCCGCATCCTGGGCGCGGGCAGCCTGCGGCGCTACCGGGGCCGTACGCCCACGGCTTCCGCCCCGACGCCCTCGCCGCCCATGATGGAGGAGGGGACGCTCGAGGAGCGCCTCTGCGGGCTCTTCTCGCGCCTGCGCGGGCGGCGGGGCATGAAGCTCGACCGCCCCCTCGCCACTCTCCGCATCGACGCGGACGCGGGGGGGGACCCTCTCGTCTGCGGCGAGGAGGGCTGGACTATCCGCGGGAAGAACCCTCTCGTGGAAGCCCTCCTCTCCTCCGGCCTCGCTCCGGAAGAGCAGACGGCCTACCTCGCCTCCCTCTGCTACACGGCTTTCAACCGGACCGAACGGACGGTGACCGACGAGGACGACGCCCGCTTCCAGCGGGCGCTGACCGATTCCCTGGTGCTGGAAGCCAGGAAGAAAGACGGCTGACACAGGAGAGACCATGGCGAAGAAGACGGCGAAGGTGGACGTGTTCAAGGAGATGGCGGCGCTGGGCAAGCAGGTGCACGACGCCTTCGAGACGGCCGCGAAGAGCGAGGAAGTGAAGGGCATCGCCGACGAGCTCAGCAAGGGCCTGCGGCGGGTCGGCGTGAAGGTGGAGGAGGCCGTGGACGCGGCCAAGCAGAGCGAGAAGGGCAAGGCCATCGGCAAGCAGGTCAAGAAGGTGGTCGAGGCCGGCAAGAAGCAGGGCAAGACCTCCGGAGAGGAGCTGCGCAAGCACCTCGCCGGCGCGATGAAGGAGCTCGGCGAGCAGCTCGCGAAGGTCTCCAAGAAGCTGAAGGACCGCTAGGCTTCCGGACAGGCCTCCGTCCCCGCCGGCTTGAGCCGGCGGGGACGGAGGCGCCCGTCTTGATCTTCGTGCTCCGCCTCCTCGCCCTCCTCCTCTGCCTCCAGCCCTTGAGCGCACAGGACTCCCAGGACGCCTCCAGGCTCGCGGACTCCCTGCGCTCCGGAGCCTGGAACGAGCGGGTGCGCGCGGTCAACAAGCTCGGCGCCCTGGGCGGCGAGGACTCGTCTCTGCGGGAGGCGCTCGCGGACCCGGACTGGCAGGTGCGCCTGGCCGCGGCCCACTGGCTGGGCACGCACGGGCGCTCCTCTTGGCCCGCTCTCGAGGATCTGCTGGGCTCCGAGGCCTGCCCCCTGGTGCGCATGAGCGCGGTCCACTGGCTCGGCCGCATGGGGAGGCGGCCGAAGCCCTCCGACGCCCCCGCGGCCGACGACAGCATGCGCGGATGCGAATCCTGGTTCTGGCCGATCTCGGAAGAGACCCTGTCCATGAGGCATCGCTCCGTCCAGGTCGTGGTCGCGACGCCGACCGACGGCCGGGGCTGCTTCTACGCGCGCTACGCCCGGGTCGGCCGGACGTCCTGTCCGAAGGGGACGGTCCTAAAAGGCGTCGGGCCGGCCCCCGGGAACGTCGAGCTCCTGGAGGACAATCCGCCGACGAGCGGGGTGGCGCTGTGCTGCCGCGCCGACCCCGGGCAGGCGGCCCCTCCCGGAGAGGCTCCCGCGCCGCAGGAGGCCGAATGCCGCCTGCTGCCCGAGGAATGCCCGAGCGGCTGGGTCGAGATGGAGCCGCGCTCCAAGAGCCCCGGCTCGAAGAAGGACTTCCGTTACGAACGGACGAAGAGGCACAAGGAGGGGGATCTCCCCTGGGTGCACTGCTGCCGCAAAAGCCCGGCCCCGCCCCAGGAGCCTGCGCCCGAGGAGCCGGCCGGCGTCCCCTCCTGGACCGCTCCGGACGCCTCCGAGCGGCTCGCCGCCATCCCGTTCGGAGACGACGCAGAGGAGGAAGACGCCCCGCCGCCCCGGCCGGCGTCCCTCCTCAAGCCGCGGGAGCCTGAGCCCGCGCCCGGTCCCCGCGAGCCGTCCGAGCCCGGAAGAGCGGTGACGCTCGAGGTCTCGGCGCCGGTGGAAGCCCTGCTCGAGGAGCTCGGCCGCGGGACGCGGCAGGGGCGGGAGCGCGCGGCCCTCGCCCTGGCCCGCCTGGGCCCGAAGGCCGCCCAGGCCGCGGAGAGGCTCGAGACGGCCTTGCGCCGGGACGCCAGCCCCCGCGTGCGGGCCTGCGCCGCCCTGGCCCTGGCCAGCGTCACCCGCGGGACGGACCGCGCCGTGCCGGCCCTGCGCCGGGCGCTCTCGGACTCCCACGCGGGCGTGCGCGCCGACGCGGCGCAGTCGCTCGGGGTGGTGGGCACCCCGGCGGCCCAGAAGGCGTTCCTCGACTTCATGCGCTCCGAAGCCGGGAAGCTCATCCGCGGAAGCCCTCGCCCTTAGCCGCAAAACGAGCGCTCCCAAGCCCCAAAAATATGGTAGAAAAGGGGCATGAAGATTCTCGCTCTAGCCCTCTTCCTGCTCGCACCGGCGGCCCAGGCCGGCCCCTTCGAGAAGCTCGCCGCGAGCCTCACCAAGGACCTCGGCTCGCACAAGGACAAGAAGGCCGCCGTCGTGCCCTTCAGCTACGCCGACGGGCGATCGAGCGAGGGGGGGACGGTCGTAGCCGCCGCCCTGGAGACCGCCCTCGTCGGGCGCGGCCTCGTCCTCGTGGACCGGGCCCACCTCGACAAGGTCCTCCAGGAGCTCAACCTCCAGCGCGCCGGGCTCGTCCCGGAGAAGTCCGCGCTCCAGGTCGGCAAGATGTCCGGCGCCGATTTCCTCATCACGGGCACGCTCTCGGACTCCTCCAAGGGCTCGGTCGACTGCAACGCCCGCCTCATCGCTGTGGGCACGGGAGAAGTCTTGAAGGCCGCCAAGGCCAGGCTCGAGAAGACCTGGACGGACGGGCCGCCCCTCCGCCTGCCCGGCGCGGGAGCCGCGCCCCAGCCGGCTGGGGTGCGCTTCTCCCTTGTCTCCGCCATCGCCGGCGCCGAGCGCCGGATCGGTGACCGGAGCCTCGCCTTCCGCTACGGCGACCAGGGCAAGCGCCCCATCCTCATCGTGTCCGACTACACCGACCCCAAGAAGCCGCTCACCGCCGAACTGCCCTTCGAATACGACGCCGCGAACCACCGCTACGCGCCGGAGTGGAAGAGGGACTTCAAGCTGGCGGGGCGGGGGGACCTCATCTTGGCCGACCTCTTCCCGAACGTCCCCGTAACCCCCCCCGCCCGCCCCCCGCCCCCCC
>DMEZ01000032.1:80573-81334 GCA_003450735.1 Elusimicrobiota bacterium
CCGGGTGTACCGCATCTGGACCGACCTCTACCAGAAGTTCCACGTAGCCCCGCTCGCCGGCTCCCTGCTCATCCCGGGCAAGCCGGTCCAGGAGCAGGAAACGGCGTTCCCCGTGAACGCCGTCTTCGAAGCCTGGATCGAGGACATCAACAAGCGCAGCGCCGTCCTCGAGGAGTACAAGCCGCCCTACGACGTCCCGGTCAAGCGCGTGCTCGGCTACTTCGAACCGCTCAAGGACCTGGAGCTGCGCATCTCGCTTTACCGCATCAAGAACCGCGGCGGAGAGGACGAGCTCGACTACAGCCCGCTCGACGTGGCCGTCCTCAAGGGCAAGCGGGGCAAGACCGTAATCAGCCGCCTCGTCGGCTCCGGCGCCCCGCTCTTCCGGTTCCACTACAGCGCGGACTCGCAGGAAGTCCTCGCGGAGCAGGTCCAATGACCACCGCCCAGACCCGGCGCCCGCTCGCCTTCCTCGACCAGGAACTGCAGACCCTCGAAGCCGAGGGCCGGCGCATCAAGCTGAGGATCCTGCAGGGGGCCCAGAAGCCCGTCTCGGTCATCGACGGCAAGCGCGTCGTCAACCTGACCTCCAACAACTACCTGAACCTGACGGTGCACCCGAAGCTCAAGAAGGCGGCCCGCGACGCCGTGCGCACCCACGGAGTCGGCACCGCGGCGGTCCGCACCATCATCGGAACGATGGACTTGAACATGGAGCTTGAGAGGCGCCTCGCCCTCTTCAAGGGCACCGAGGCGGCCCT
>DMEZ01000003.1 GCA_003450735.1 Elusimicrobiota bacterium
CGTCGAGCAGCGCCTGGATCTCCTTGCGCGAGGCCTCCGCCGACTGCGCCGCGGCCGACATGTTGACCGCGGGCGAGACGGTCTGGGGATCCGGAAGCAGCGCGGCCGCCGCCTGCAGGTCCGTCCGGATCCGCTGTCCGATGGCCCGCATCTCGCCCAGCAGGTCGGGCCGCATGTGGTTGCGCAGCGACGTCTCGAGCGCGGTCAGCTCGTTGGGCACGATGTCGGCCGCCTGCAGCGCGTCGGCGCGGACGGTGATCGTCTGGTCGACGGCGTAGCCGAGTTTCTGATGCGCCTGCAGCGAGCTGTCGTGGACGTACTCCGTGCCGTAGGTCCTCGGCTCGCACTCGGCCGAGCGCATCCAGTAGCAGTCGCCCTTGTGCTGGGTCTTGGGCGTCGACAAGCTGAACCCCATCTGGGACAGGTCCCCCGCGCTCGCGCGCGGGTAGCGCGGGTCGAGCGTCCGAGGTTTGGGAACGCTGATCTGGTAGCCGCAGTTGTCCGGCAGCAGCGCCACGTCCCGCAATCCGACGTCCACGTTCGACTGGGACGCCTTCAGGCGGCCGATGAAGTTCCCGTCCTCTCGCCCCGCCCGCCCGGCGATCAGGTAGTGCGTATCGGTCAGCGCGCTGACGACCGACGGATAGCCGGAGAACTTGAGGATGGAGGCCTGCACGGCGGCGTCCAGGGATTCCATGCGGGCCTGGGCGGCCGCCGCTTTCTGCTTGAGCGCCGGCAGGGATGCCTGTCCCCATTCGATGCGCGCGAGGCTCAGCATCACCCCGGACTTGAACTTGTTCGCGGCTTCGAGGTGTTTCTTCGCCTGCTTGGCGATGTCGGCCTTCTTCGCGGCGGCGCGGGTCTCGGCCTGGCCCTCGTGCCCCCCGCCCTGCGTCACCCCCCCTCCGCCTCCGGCTCCGCCGGCGCCGGCCGCCCCGCCCCCGGCGCCGACCGCCGCGCCTCGGTCCCCTCCGCCGGCCGCCTGAGCGATCGCCGCTCCCGCCGTCGTCGGCGGGATGGCGGCGCGGGGCGCCATCGCGAACGCCGCGCCGCCGGTCTCGCCCGAAGGCAGAGCCGCCTGGGCCGCGCCGGAGTTTTCGCCGGGCATCCTGAAGCCGCCGGGGCCGCCGGTCCGCAGCGTTCGGCCGCCGCTGGACGAGTTGGATCGGAAGAAGCCCTTGCTCGGGGTGACGCTGGTGGGACCGGATGCGGTCGAAAGAGGCTGCAGCCTCGGCTTCTCCGCGGCCGGCTTGAGGGCCGCCGCCTTCGGCGCAGGCGCAGGCGCCGCCGCCGCGGTGCCGCCTCCGGCGGAGGCGCCGGGCGCGTAGTCGGTTTGGTTCAGCTTGTCGAGGGACTGCAGCTTCCGCGGTTCCTTCTGCTGGACTTCCTCCGCTGCCTCGTCCGCGACCGCCTCCCGGGACTCCTCGGCGGCCGCCGCCGTGGGCTTCGAGGATGCCAGCTTGACCGGCTGGGTCTCCAGGGCTTTGGCGGGCTTCTTATCCCCCGGCTTGGGGTCTTCCCGCCCCGTCGTCGCAAGCGACTTCGGCATGCTGTCCGCCAGACCGTCGCTGCTCCCCGAACCGAAGGACATCCCCTCGGAAGCCACGGCCCCGAAGCGCGCGCCCTCCGCCGGAGCGCTTGCGGAACGCGCTTGGGATACCCCAGCCTTGGGCGCCGCCAGGGGGGGCGACGTATGGGACAGGGAAGCTCCCGCCGATGCGGCCGCCTCCCGCTGACCGGAGTCGGCGGGGCGCATGGAGAGGCGCAGGCCCCAGAGGCCGACCACGACCAGGCCCACGCCGGAAACCGTGCAGAGGAAGAATTTCGGGTTGTACAGGAAGCGCTCGGCAAGCTTCTTCATGGTACTAGGATGTACCCTATTACCTGAAAAGTCAAGCCTTGAAAACGGTTATATCGCGTTTTCAGCGGGAATCCATATTGACTTCGTCTATGGCCATTCAGTATCATGTTTTCGCAGATGATGATATCCAGCACGCGATTCCTACGCTTGGCGTTGCCGCTCGGCCTGGCGCTTGCCGTGGCGGGCGCTTGCGCCCCCAAGAAGACCGTCAAGAAGCCGGGGACGGGCCTCAACGCGGCCGGTCTCGCCTCCGACGCGGACGACTCCCTCTCCTCCTCCATCCCCAGCGTGGACGTGGAGGAAGCCCGCATCCGCGGCAAGGAGTTCCGCCAGACCCAGGAGCTCAAGACGGTCTACTTCGACTACGACAGCTACGCCCTCAACGACGCCGCGCGCGAGACCCTCAAGGACGACGCCGGCTATCTGAAGACCCACATTGACCTGGAGATCCTCATCGAGGGCCATTGCGACCAGCGGGGCACCAACGAGTACAACCTCGCCCTCGGCCAGAAGCGGGCCAAGGAGACCCGGGACTATCTCATCCGCAGCGGCATCCCCGGCAAGAGCGTCGGCACCATCTCCTTCGGCAAGGAGCGCCTGGCCTGCGAGGACATGACGGAAGAGTGCTGGGGCCAGAACCGGCGGGCCGACATCAAGATCCGGGCCCGGACGGCCTCCTCGAAGCCCTGATGCGCCGCCTCGGGCCCCTCGCGGCGGCGCTCCTCTGCTCCGGCTGCCTCGCCACCCAGCGGGACATGCTCGACCTATCGGCTCAGACGGACACCCTCACCGTGCAGATCTCCTCCCTGAAGAAATCCCTCGCGTCCATGCAGTCCAACCAGGCCGACCTCGCCGTCAAGCTCGACCAGCTCCATAAGGAAACGAGCGTCCTCAACGAAGCCCTCAAGGATTCCCAGCAGAGCAACTCCAGGCTTTCCTCCAAGCTCGACGACCTGGGGGCCGTCCTCGCCGCGAAGGTGACGAACATCGGCGAGACCCTGAGCGCCCAGCAGAAAAAGCTCGCCGAGATCCGCGAGCAGGAAGCGACGGCGCAGGAGGAGAACCGCCGCAAGGAGGAGGAGCGCCGGAAGGCGGATGAAGCCAAGAAGGCGGCCGAGACCGCCGGCCCCCCGCCCAGCCAGCTCTACAATGCGGCGTTCGTCCAGCTCAACCAGAAGAAGTACGACCTCGCGGCCCAGGGCTTCACGGTCTACCTGCAGAAGTTCCCCAAAGGCGAGGTGGCGGACCTCGCGACCTACTACCTCGGCCAGGCCCTGCACGCCCAGAAGAAGAACGAGGAAGCCGCGCGGCAGTTCGCCCTGGTGCTCGACCGCTTCCCGAAGAGCGACCTCACCCCGGCCGCCCGGCTCAAGTACGCGACCTGCCTCATCGACATGAAGACCCGGCTCGAGGAGGCCAAGCGCTACCTCCAGTCCATCCCGGAGGATTTCCCGGCCAGCCCCGAAGCGAAGATCGCCGTGCAGACCCTCAAGGAACTGGAGAAGGCGCCCAAGATCCCCGCACCGGCCAAGAAGGCCCCCACGAAACGATGAACATCCCCTCCCTGCTGACCCTCCTGCTGCTGGCCGCGCCCGCGACGGCGGCCGATGTCTATATCGGCGTGGAAGGCGCCAAGGGCGCCGCCAAGCGGGCCATCGGCCTGCCGCTCTTCGTCCCCGAGACCCCGCAGAAGGCCGAGGACGCCGCGGCGGGCGAGCAGCTGCGCGAAGTCCTGCGCTCGGACCTGCTCTACTCCCGCTACTTCGACGTCATCGAGAAGGCCGCTGACGAGGGCCCCGAGGCCTGGAAGACGGCGGGGGCGGCCTTCCTGCTGAGCGCCAAGTCGGCCCGGGTGCAGGACGTCGTCACCCTGAGCGTCAAGGTCACCGACACGGCCTCCGGAGAAGCCCTGCTCGAGCGCTACTACCGCCAGAACGCCCAGTACTGGCGCACCCTCGCCCACAAGGTGGCCGACGACGTCGTGCGCCAGCTCACCGGCCGCCCGGGCATCGCCCACACCCAGCTCGCCTTCATCAACGACCAGAGCGGCAGCAAGGAGCTCTACCTGGCCGACTACGACGGCGAGAGCGTGCGCCGCGTGACCGGCTACAAGGCCATCACGATGTTCCCCCGCTGGAGCCCCGACGGCAAGCACATCGCCTTCACGAGCTACAAGGACGGGAACCCCGACCTCTACCTCTTCAGCGTCGAGAAGGGCTCGGCCCGCACGCTCTCCGAGCGGCAGGGCCTCAACATCGCCGGAGGCTTCTCGCCCGACGGGGGACGCATCGCGGTGACGATCTCGGCGCAGAAGAACCCCAACATCCACATCCTGACCCTCTCCGACGGCTCGGTCAAGAAGGTCACCTCGCACTTCGGCGTGGACTCCTCGCCGACCTTCTCGCCCGACGGCGAGCAGATCGCCTTCATCTCCGACCGCGCCGGGAACCCGCAGATCCACGTCCAGGAGCTCTCCACCGGCCGCGTCAAGCGCCTGACCCGCCTCAACTGGTGCGACTCCCCCTCCTGGGCGCCGAGCGGCGAGTGGATCGCCTTCTCGGGCCGCGCCAACCCCAAGGACAAGATGGACATCTTCCTCGTGGACGTGACCGGCACGCGCCTCATCCAGCTCACCCACGGCGAGGGCTCCAACGAGGAGCCCTCCTGGTCGCCCGACAGCCGCTTCCTATCCTTCACGAGCACCCGGGCGGGGCGCAAGCAGGTGTTCCTCATGGACGCCGACGGCTCCGCGCCGCACCCGCTCGCGGACGTGCCGGGCAACTCTTCGACCCCCAACTGGGGACCGTAAGCCTTCTTGATCTGATCTAGACCGGGAGCGTCATGCCCGCGGCCGCGAGGTCGAGGGCCATGGAGGAGAAGCTCGCCTGGAGCTTCGCCTTGGCCTGCTCCTGGAGTTTCTGCAGGTCGCTCGGCGTGTAGCGCGCGTCGACGTGGAAGAGGGCCAGCCGCCGCACGCCCTCGGGGGCGCTCGCCTCGATGGCCGTCCTCGGGCAGGCGTGCCCCCGGTCCTTGTTGGCGGCGTAGTCCTCGTCGCTGAAGCGCGCGTCGTGGATGAGCAGGTCCGCGCCGCAGACGAAGCGGCCGAGCTTCTCGGGGTAGTCGGTGGGAGTCTCCTCGTCGATCTCCGGCTCGTTGGCGGGGCAGTAGACGAGGACGTGCCCGTTGTGCTCGACGCGGAAGGCCAGGGTCGCGTCGGGGTGGCGCGTGAGCAGGGCGCTGAGCGCCACGTCGGGCCAGAGCTGGAACCGGGCCTCGGTCAAAGTCACGACGCGCGTGCGGGCCGCGACCGGGGTCAGCGTCTCGCGGGCGAGCCGCTGGAGGGTGGACTGCGGGTCGGCGGGGCCGGCGATCAAAAACTTCCGGTCCGGCGCGTCGAGCCGAACGAGGGACTTGAAGCCCTCGATGTGGCCGGGATGGTAGTGGGTGAGCAAAAGCGAGACCTCGCGCAAGGGGGCCGGCGGGCTCATGGCCAGGAAGTCCAGGCCGGTGCCGGCGTCGAGCACGAGGAGGCGCTCGCCGAACTGGACGCTCACGCAGCAGCTGGGCTCGACCCCGCCGACGCCGCGGGCCCCCCACACCTTCGCCTCGAAGGCCGGAGGCCGCAGGGACGCCGCCGGCGCGGCGGCGGCCCACGGGGCCCGGGCCCCGAGGATGGCGGTCAAAGCCTGGAGGAACTTCGCGCAGTCGAGCGGCTTGTGGAAGTAGGAGGACGCCCCGGCCTTCAGGGCCTGCTCCTTGTCCTCGATGAAGGGCTTCCCCGAGGCGATGATGATCGGGATGGCCTTCGTCTCCGGCAAGGCCTTGACCGCCCTCAGGATGCTGAGGCCGTCCATGCCGGGCATCATCAGGTCGAGCACCACGGCGCGGGGCTTGAGCGTGCGGATCTTCTCGACCGCGACGGAGCCGTTGAGGAATTTCTCGGAGGAGAAGCCGGCCTCCTGCGCCACCGCGGCGATCAGCTCGCCCGAGATGGGATCGTCGTCGAAGATGAGGATGTCGGGGCCCGCGCTCATGGTCGGCCCTTGGGCGGAAGGGCCATCTTAGAATACTATAATAATACGAGAGCCCATGTTCATCCTCCACCTTCTGGCGGCCTCCTTCGCCATGGGAGCGCAGGCGCAGACGGCCAAGCGGCCGCTCAACGTCTTCGTGGTCGACATCGCCTCCGCCGCCCCGGCCCTGGACGCCTTCGCCAAGGAATCCGCCGTCTTCGAGCAGGCCTTGTCCCCCTCCCCCTGGTGCCCGGCCGCTCGCGCGACGCTCCTCACCGGCCAGCCGCCCGAGATCCACGGCCTCTACGTCCCTTCCGGCCGGCTTCCCGCCAGCCTCCCGACCCTGGCCGAGAAGCTCAAGGACGCGGGCTTCGACACCGCCGCCTTCGTCGAAGCAGGAGCCTGGCCTACGACCTGGGGCCTCGAGCGCGGCTTCGACGTCTTCGAGGTCGGAGCCTCCACCCACGCGGTCGCCGCTTGGCTGCAAGGCCGCACGGGACGCCGCTTTTTCCTATATGTCCAACGACCCGCCGAGCAGGGAGTGATCGACCAGCTCAAGGCGCTGGGCCGCTGGGACGACACGCTGGCCGCCCTCACCGCCGCCTGCGGAAAGTCCGGACGGGAGGGGCTTTACGAGGCCGCCCTGCGCGTCCCGCTCCTCCTCCGCCGCCCGCCCTCCTCCGGCGAACGCATCGACGCCCTCGTCGGGCTCTCCGATCTCGCCCCGACGGCGCTGGAAGCCGCCGGCGTCCCGGCCGCCGGCATGGAGTTCTCGGGACGCAGTCTCCTGCCCCTGCTCAAGAACCCCTCCGCGCGCTGGCGGGAGGCGGTGTTCGCGAGCGCGCGAAGCCGCCCCGGCCTCGTCCTCGACCAGCGGTCCGTGCGCACCCGGCGCTGGAAGCTGCACTGGTATCTCTACAAGGATGCCTTCGAGCTCTACGACCTGAAGAACGACCCCGGCGAGGAGCGCGACCTCAGCCGCCAGAGGCCGGACATCGTCAAGACGCTCTCCTTCCAGCTGCTCAGGAACCTGGAGTTGAACCGGCCTCACGCCCCGGGGCCGGACCGGCCTTAGGGGTTCAGCTTCGTGCGGTAGCGCGGCATGGGGTTGGGCCAGATCTCCCCGCCTTCCACGCTGACGTGGCTGCGCACATAGGGCTGCTCCGCCATGACCTGGCTGAAGTCCACGTCGTAGGCGTTGCGCGGCGGGACCCAGCTGTGCTTGACGTCCCAGCCCTGGGACAGGCGCTTCTGCTCCGAGGAAGGGATGGTCTGCAGCTGGAACAGCGCCGGGCCCGTGTAGGTGAAGGCTCCGTGCACGTTGCCCGAGTAGGTATCCCCGCCGAAGTGCACGGGGCAGATGCCCCGGTTGGGGCAGTGGCAGGCCGCGATGTAGCCCTGGATGTAGTGGTGGCGGATGGTCAGGTACGGGTACGGGCTGGTCGTTTCCTCGTAGCAGTCCGTGGGACTCCCGCTCGGACAGCCGCTGTCCTCGGCCTGGGTGAGGTTCACCCACAGCGCCTTGCGCGCGAGCGGGTGCTCGGCGGCGGTCATGCGCTCGAAGACGGCCTTCTGGGCGCTTGCGACCTTGCCCAGCCAGCGGTAGACGGAGATGTAGTCCACCGAGACCTGTGAGATGTCGTCGGCGGTCGGGAGGACGTTGCTGGGAGGGGCCATGACCAGATAGCCCATGTTGACCGCGGGATCGCGGGTGTTCTGGGAGGCCCGGCCGGGCCCGTACTGGATGCCCCAGTTCTTGGCGTCGGGCGAGACGCCCTGCTGGGTGCCCGGGAACATCCCCAGGGCGTAGAAGTAGCCCCAGGCCGCGCCGTAGGCGTCCTGGAAGATGCGCTGGGGGAAGATCCCGTTGATGTAGGCCATGCGGTTGAGGAGGTCGGTGTACTGCTCCGCCTCGATGGTCGAGGCCGAGTCGATGGAGAACTGCTGGCGGATCTTCTCGCGCGAGAGCCGGTTGACCTGGATGAGCAGGACGATGATCAAAAACAGGGACGGGAAGACGAGCAGGGAGGGGATGGCGATCTGCCCCAGGCTCCTGCGTCCGACGGCTCTCTTGAGGGTGTTCATCGCTTTTCTCCGAAGAACTCGGCCCGGCCCTTGTTGATGCGGGTCTCAGGGGCGCAGGTCGTGCAGCTGCTGGCTTTGTCGTTGAGCCTCATGGTCTCCAGCAGCTGCCAGGCGGCCCAGCTCTTTCCCAGTCCGTTCTTGGGCAATTCGGGCATCTCGGGATCCGAGTCGTGCTTGTTGAGCTGCCAGCCGTGCTTCTGGGCGAAGCGGCTGACCTTCTCGGGATTCATCTTCTGAAGCTCGGCCAGCACGTCCTCGCCCACTTCGCCCTCGGGGGCCTGCTCCTCCTCCTCTTCGGGGGCGACCCCGGCGAACTCGCTCTCCGGGATGATCCGGTTGAAGCTCTCGCCCTTCTTCGCGAGCTTGGGGTCGATCCGGGCGATGTTGACCGCGCCGCTGGACTGGGCGCCGTCGTAGGCCGGGCCGTAGGGAGAGGCGGCCCCGGGCGACTTGGCGAGCAGGATGGTCCGGCTGAGGTTCTCCGGCGTCTTGCCCTGCCCCATGAAGCTCTGCACCCCGGAGGGCGTGACGTCCTTGAGGCCTTTCAGCTTGAGCTCCCTGGCCTCTTTCTTATCGAGGATGCCCTTCACTTCCCCGCCCTCGAGCGGCGACGTCTTGACCGGCTCCCAGATGCCGTAAAGCGCCTCGGTCGAGCGGGGGACCGCGAGCACGCCGAGGCCGGGCAACGGGTCGGAGGCGGTCAGGAAAACGTTCTCCCCGCCGCCCTTGAAGAGGCGCCCCATCGGGCTGTGGGGGACGAAGTTGACCGCCACCCATTCGACGGCGCTGAAGCGGCCGAAGAGGAGGGCCACGTCGAGCACGATGATGAGCAGGATGAGGGCGAGAGCGGAGAACGAGCGGTAGGGGTGCTTGTGGAACCAGGCCGCGAGCCGGTCCATCTGCGTGCCGGCCACCGGGGCGTCCTTGAGCTCGGGAGCGCGGATGAACTTCTTCTTGCTCCACTGCGGCAGGGCGACTCCCGAGCCCGGCTTCTCGTCCTTCTTGACGGGCGGCGCCTTCTTGTCGATGCCCTGGAAGGCCCCTTTCACTCCCTGGGGCGCTTTATCCGGAGCAGCCTGCTTCTGCTTGGCCTGCGCTCCATCCGGCTTGGCGAGCCCTCTCTTGCGCCGGCGGCGGGACAGGCGCTTAGGAGCCTCGCTGGGCGAAGCAGGACCGCCCTTGGCCGGGGTCCCCGGCTTCGGGTCTTTATCTTCGGGTACAACCATACCTGATATTACTATAGACCCCGGACTGGACGCTTTCAAGGCCCAGCGGGGACAATTAATCCTGCGTTAACTTTTGGCGAGGGTGCGGTACTGCTTCTTGTAGTACCCCTGATAGCCCTTCCGGCCCTTCAGGGGGCGCCACCACTCCGGGTGCATCCCGTACCACTCCACCGTCTTGGCGAGCGCGTCCGCGAAGCGGTACTTGTGGCGGAAGCCCAGCTTCTTGAGCTTGGAGCAGTCCAGAGCGTAGCGCCGGTCGTGCCCGGGGCGGTCGGGCACCGGGCGGACGAGCTCGGGCCCGATCCCCATGATGTCCCGCACGCGCGCGACCAGCTCGCGGTTGGTGCTGGAGCAGGTGCCGCCGATGTTG
The DNA here is from genome assembly GCA_003450735.1 of Elusimicrobiota bacterium. Classification (GTDB taxonomy): domain Bacteria; phylum Elusimicrobiota; class Elusimicrobia; order UBA1565; family UBA1565; genus UBA9639. Next base: position 9,556 of record DMEZ01000003.1, read on the forward strand.
TAGGCCTCGCCGACGCGGCCCTTGCGCAGGACGAGCTCGATGCCCCGCACGTGGTCGAGCACGTACACCCAGTCCCGGACGTTGAGCCCGTCGCCGTAGAGCGGGAAGGGCCGGCTCTCCATCCAGTTCGTGATCATCAGGGGCAGGGCCTTCTCGGGGAACTGGAAGGGCCCGAAGTTGTTGGAGGCGCGCGTGATCACGGCGGGCAGGCCGAAGGTCACGACGTAGGAGCGCACTAAAAGGTCCGAGGCCGCTTTCGAGGCCGCGTAGGGGCTGTTGGGCTCGAGCGGGTCGCCTTCCCGGGAGAGGCCCTTCTCCACGCTGCCGTAGACCTCGTCCGTGCTGACATGGACGAAGCGGCGCACTCTGTGCTTCAGGGCGGCATCGAGCAGCACCTGCGTCCCGATCACGTTCGTGCGGAGGAAAACCCCCGGCTCCAGGATGGAGCGGTCCACGTGGCTCTCGGCCGCGAAGTGGACGACCGCGTCGCAGCCCGCCATGGCCTTGTCGACCGCCTCCGGGTCGGCGATGTCGCCCCGGATCCACCGATACCGCCGTGCGATGCCGTTCTCCTTTCGCACGGCCCCTGCGGCGCTATGGCCCGCCGCAGGGGGGGCCAGATCAGCCAGGTTGGCCGGGTTGCCCGCGTAGGTGCAGAGGTCGAGGTTGACGATGGAGTCGCCCGGGTACGACCCGAGATGGTGCCGGACGAAGTTCGAGCCGATGAAGCCGAGCCCGCCGGTGACGAGCAGCCTCACCGCTTCTTCCCCTTGAAATAATCCCGCACGAAGTAGTCCCAGGTGTCCTTGAGGCCCTGGTCGAAGTTCATCACCGGCCGGTAGCCGAGCAGCCGCTTGGCCTTCGAGATGTCCGCGTAGGTCTTGCGCACGTCGCCCTTGCGCATGGGCGAGTGGTTCCGCTCCAGCCGGCGGCCGACGAGGCGCTCGATGACCGAGATGAGGTCGAGCAGGGAGTAGGTCTTCCCGTTGGCGATGTTGAAGGTCTCGCCGACGCCCTTCTTGGATACCGCCGCCAGGAGGTTCGCCTGCACCACGTTCGAGATGTGGGTGAAGTCCCGGGACTGCTTGCCGTCCCAGTGCACCTCGAGGGGCTCGCCCTGATAGGCCTGCTCCATGAACTTCGGGATGACGGCGGAATAGAGGGACTCGGGGTCCTGCCGCGGGCCGAACACGTTGAAGTAGCGCAGGGCGATCGTCTCGAGCCCGGCGTTCTTGGTGAAGCACTTGCAGTAGTGCTCGCCGCAGAGTTTGGAGGCGGCGTAGGGGCTCACCGGCATCACCGGGTGCTCCTCCCGCTGGGGGAAGAGCTTCGTCTCGCCGTAGGCCGAGCTGGTCGAGGCGTAGACGAAGCGGCGGGCCTTGGCCTCGGAGGCGGCGATGAGCATGTTCAGCGTGCCGGTCGCGTTCGCCTCGTGGGAGTCGGTGGGGCGGTCCACGGACTTCGGCACCGAGCGGATGGCGGCCTGGTGGATGACGTAGGAGACCCCCCGAAGGGCCTTGCGGCAGGTCTTCAGGTCGCGGATGTCGCCCCGGAGCAGGTCGATGCGCTTGCGGATGGGGGCGATGTGCGCCTCCTTGCCCGACGAGAAATTGTCGAGTATGCGGACCCTCTTGCCGCGCCGGACCAGGGTGTCGGCGATGTGGGAGCCGATGAAGCCCGCTCCGCCCGTCACCAGCCAGATGCCTTCTGCCATGGGTTCTCCTCTCGGTGCCCGCACAGGATCGCGCGCAGCCGAGGGATTATATGAAATCGCGGGCGTTGCGGGCCGGGGGATAAAATCTTAGACTACGCGCGCCCAACGGAGGCCCGATGGAAGAGAAGAAGGACGAGACCTTTATCGACAAGTTCCTGGTGCTCAAGGGCGCGGTGCGGGAGCTCTGGCTCATCCTCGGGACCAAGATCCTCGCCATCGTGGCCTACGGGCTGGTGAACTCCACCCTGGTCCTCTGGCTTTCTTCCGACCTGAAGTACGGCGACGTGAGCGCCGGCGTGCTCATCGCGGGCTGGTCCACGATGATGACGCTCTTCACCATCATGGTGGGCTCTCTCGTCGACGCCATCGGCCTGCGCAAGGCCTTCCTCATCGGCTTCGGCGCCTGCATCCTGGCCCGCGGCGTCATGGCCTTCTCCGTGATGCGCGTCATCGCCCTGCCGCTCGGGCTCCTGCCGCTGGCCCTCGGCGAAGCGTTGATGACGCCGGTCATGGTCGCGGCGGTCAAGCGCTTCGCGACGACGGCGCAGCGCTCCATGGCCTTCTCCATGTTCTACGCGATGATGAACGTGGGCTTCGCCATCTCCGGGACGCTCTTCGACCGCGTGCGCGGCACCCTCGGCGAGTACGGACACTACACCCTCCCCGTGCTGGGCGCGACGCTGAGCACCTACCAGACCCTCATCTTTCTCGGCTTCCTCTTCACCATCCCGAACCTGCTCCTCATGTACTTCGGCCTGCGCGAGGGAGTCGTGGTCACCGATGAGGGAGTCCAGATCCTCGTCGAGAAGCCGAAGTACGCCGACCAGGGCGCTCTGCGCGCCCTCTATCTCAGCAGCCGCGACGCCCTGCAGTCCTGGATGCGCATCTTCGGGAACCTTTGGACGCAGCCGGCCTTCTACCGCTTCCTCATCTTCCTCTCGCTGGTGGTCTTCGTGCGGCTCATCTTCTACCACATGCACTACACCTTCCCGAAGTACGGCATCCGCGAACTGGGCGAAGGCGCGCCCATCGGCCGCATCTTCGGCGTGCTGAACCCGGTCCTCATCGTGCTCCTCGTGCCGGTCATCGGCGCGCTGACCCAGAAGATGACGGCCTACAAGACGGTCATCATCGGCAGCTTCATCGCGGCGTCGTCCGTGTTCTTCATGGCGATGCCGCCGGCGCTGTTCGCGCCGCTCGCCGACGGCCTCCTGGGCGACCTGCTCGTGCACAAGTGGTTCGGCATCCAGGGGCCCGTCAATCCGCTCTACATCAGCATCTTCTTCAGCGTGGTGGTGCTGTCCATCGGCGAGGCCTTCTACTCGCCGCGCCTCTACGAGTACCCGGCCGCCATCGCGCCCAAGGGGCAGGAAGCCTCGTATATGGCCCTCTCGCTGCTGCCCTATTTCGTGGCGAAGTTCTTCGTGGGCGCCGTCTCGGGCTTCCTGCTCATGCACTACTGCCCCGCGACGGGGCCCCGCGACTCGCAGACCATGTGGCTCATCATCGGGATCATGTCCATGATCTCGCCGCTGGGCCTGCTGTTCCTGCGGCGCTACATCCAGGTGCACGAGGAAGGACGGGAAGAGGAAGGGGCGAAGGCCTAGCTTAACCGAGCCTGGCCCGGAGCCGCTCGAGCTTCTCCGGGCTCCCCACGTCGATCCAGAACCACTCGTCCGCGCGGAAGGCGCGGAGGTCCTCGCCGGCGGCGGCCAGCCGGAGGTAGACGTCCTTGATGGAGAAGACGCCGGTCTCGGTCATCTTTTCCAGCAGGGCCGGCGAGGCCACGTGGATGCAGTCGAAGCCCAGCCGCTCCGCGTCGGGCCGCGCCGGGCCCGCCCACTCCACCCGCCCCTGCCCGGGATGCTCCCACCCGCACAGCCGCCCTTCCGGGGTGAAGAGGAAGTAGCGGCTGCCCTGCCGCTTGCGCGCGCCCAGGGTGGCCAGCGCCCCGGAAGCCCGGTGGGCCCGGTAGAGGGCCCGCAGGTCCACCTCGCTGTAGATGTCCGCGTTGTGGATGAAGAAGGGCTCCCCGTCGTCGAAGAAGCGGGCGGCGTGCTTGAGCCCGCCGCCCGTGTCCAGGAGGGTCTCTTCCCTCGAGAGCTCCACGCGCAGGCCGAAGTCCCGGCTTTTCAGGAACGCCTCGACCTGCTCGGGGAGGTGGTGCAGGTTCACGACCGCGGCGTCCACCCCGGCCCCAGCCAGGCGCCGGAGCACGTGCTCGAGCATGGGCTTGCCGCCGACCTCGAGCAGGGCCTTGGGCGTCTGGTCGGTCAGCGGCCGCAGGCGGCTGCCCACCCCGGCGGCGAGCACCATCGCTTTCACGAGGCCGCCGTCTGCTCCCGCGCCTCGATGGCGCAGTGCCGGAGCTCGACGTCGACCCCGGCCTCGCGCAGGCGGCGGGCCAGCCGCTCGGCGCAGTAGACCGAGCGGTGCTGGCCTCCCGTGCAGCCGAAGGCCACGAAGAGGTCGGTGAAGTTCCGGCCCCGGTAGTTCTCCACAGCCGGCTCGATGAGGGCGAACACGTGCCCGAGGAAGGCGGGCACGGCGGGCTCCCCGTCGAGGAACGCCGCGACCTCGGCGTCCTGGCCGGTCAGCCGGGCGAAGCGCTCCTGACGGCCGGGATTGGGCAGGGCCCGGCAGTCGAACACGAACCCGCCCCCGTGGCCGCGGGGGTCGGAGGGCAGGCCGGCGCGGTAGGAGAAGCTCTGGACCCGGACCGTGAGCTGGAGCTCGGCCTTCCCGAACTGCCGCAGGACCGAGGAGCCCACGATGCTTTGGAACACCCCCAGAAGGGCCGGGACCTTCACGGGGAGCTTCGCCGTGCGCAGAAGGTATTCCAGGTTGCGCACCGCGTAGGGGATGCTCTGCAGGAAGTGGGTCTTGCGCTCGTAGAAGCCGCGCAGGCCGTAGGCGCCCATGGCCTGCATGATGCGGAT